>JBBTCZ010000010.1:0-58068 GCA_038042985.1 Pseudomonadota bacterium | reverse complement strand
CTTTGCGCGCTTATCTCGCGAGCAATCTGTATGTTTCGGTTTCGGTGCTGGATCTAAATGACGTGTTCGATTTTTCGCGTGTGCCGGCGGTGGGCGCGCCCAACAATCAAGCCCGATTTTTTCTGACGCTTGGTGCGTCGCTGCGGCATGAGGAGATCGCGCTGTGAGCCAGCAGATCAATCTTTATAACCCGCTGCTGCTCAAGCAGAAGAAAATTTTTTCGGCGCGCACCATGGCGCAGGCACTGGGCTTGATCGCGCTGGGTTTGGCTGCGGTATATGGCTATGCGCGATATCAGGTGGCAAGTTTGCAGATGGAAACGGAGCAAGCTAGCAAGCGCCAAGAGGCGGTGCAGGCAAGGTTAACACGCATTTCGCAGCAATTCGGTCCGCGCCAAAAGAGCGCCGAGTTGGAAGCGAGCATCAAGCAAGCTGAGGCTGAGTTGCTGGCACTAGCGGAAGTGCAGGCCGCGTTAAAGCAAGGCAGCTTAGTCAGTGCGAGTGGCTTTTCGCCCTACCTCAAGGCGCTGGCACGGCAAGCGGTGGAAGGCGTGTGGCTGACCGGGTTTTCTGCCAGCGGGAGCGAGATGGCGATTAGCGGGCGTACGCTCAAGCCAGGCTTGGTGCCGGATTACATTCATCGCTTAGGCGGCGAGCAAGCCATGCAAGGGCGTAAATTCGCCATGCTGGAAATGCGCCAACCGGTGGCCCTCACGACGAAAGACGGCAAGCCCGGCGTCATGCCGCGCTATATCGAATTCACCTTGCAATCCGCGTTGAAGGAAGCTAAATGAAAGCGCGGCTGAAGCAACTGGCTGAGCGCATCGACGCCATGAGCCTGCGCGAGCGCTTGATGATATTTGCCATGCTGGCGGTCACCTTAGTGGCGCTGGTGGTGACCAGTGCGATTGATCCTTTTAGCACGAAGCAAAAGTTACTTACGCAAAAACTCGTACAAGCCCAGGCGCAGACGCAAGCGCTGGAGGCGCAAATGCAAGCGCTGGCCGAAGCGTCGAAAAATGATCCCGATTTACCAAACAAGCTGCGGCTGGCCGATCTGAATGCCAAACGTAAAAGCGCTTATGCCGAGCTGTCGAGCGTAAAGCAGGGTCTGGTTACACCGGATCAGATGACACAGGTGCTGCGTGATTTGCTGGGGCGCAATCCGCGCTTGACCTTGGTGAGCATCAAAACGCTTGCCGCCAGTCCGCTGACGGATGCCGGTAAGCCCGCCGAGCAGCCTTTGAAAACTGAGGCGAAGTCCAAGGAAAAATCCACGACGAATGACTTGGGGTTGTATAAGCATGGCGTGGAGATCAGTGTCGAGGGCAGCTATGCGGATTTGGTGGGCTATCTTGCGGAATTGGAGCAACTGTCCTGGCGCATGTATTGGGGCGGCGTGAATTTGTCGGCGCAGACCTATCCAATTTCCCGCCTCACCTTGACGGTTTATACCTTGAGTTTGGATAAGACATGGTTATCCGTCTGAGTTTGTTATTGATGATCCTGCTCTTGCCGATTTTGGGTGGGGCCGTACAGGCAGAGAGTTTGCCCGACCCGACACGTCCGCCCGGCGGGGTGGATGAGACGACCCCAGTAGTGGTGCCGAGCGGTCCCGCATTGCAGGTGATCCGCACCCTCGACGGCAAGCGTTTAGCGATCATCAGCGGGCAAACGGTCAAAGTCGGCGGCAAAGTGGGTGACGCCATCGTGATCAGTATCGACGAAGATCGCGTGCTGCTGCGCGGTCCGGAAGGCGTGCAGACGCTTAAGCTTTTCCCAGAGGTGGAGAAGAATCCATCTGTATCTGACCAAATCAAATCTAAGCCGCAGGCAAAAACGAAGGCGAAGGTGAGTAAAGATCATGGCAAGAGTGGTGCAGTGAAATGAGCTTCACTAGGTTCGTTGCCCTCTCTCCTTGCTCTCTTCCACAAGTGGGAGAGAGGGACTTAGGCTCGCTGTGCGAGTTGCATGTTACGGAAGGAAATCAAATGAAAAGACTGGGCTTGATACTGCTGCTGTTGGCGGCGGGCTGCCAGACCCCGCCCGAGAAGCGACCCACCACCTTGGATCAAATTAACGAGGAAATGGCGCAAGCCGCGCGCTCAAGTGCCAAACCCGCCGCGCCCGATGCGGTGAGCCAAGCATTGCTACCGCCGCTCAAAATTGATATGCCGAAAAACGGCGCGCGTATCGTTGAACAAAAATTCGATTTGGTGGTGAGCAACGCGCCGGCCAGCCAAGTATTCCTCGGCATCATTTCCGGCACGCGCTACAGCATGCTGGTGCACCCCGAGGTGGCGGGATCAATCACAGTGAATTTGAAAGATGTGACCGTGATCGAGGCGCTGGAGGCGATTCGCGAGTTGTATGGCTACGACTACAAGTTGGATGGGCCACGTATTTTCGTGCAGCCCTTGACGTTGCAAACGCGGGTGTTTCAAGTAAATTATCTGACCTCCTTGCGCAAGGGCACGTCGGAAATCAACGTGACCTCGGGTTCGATCAGCAGCAGCACGCCCGGTAGCACTTCGTCGACTGGTGCGAGTACTTCGCCTTCCAGCACAGCGACTTCGCTGCAAAGCAGCAAAATATCCACGACCTCCAACAGCGATTTTTGGAGCGAATTAAAAGTGGCCTTAGCGGTGATCGTGGGCGAAGGCAATGGCCGTAGCCTCGTGGTTAGCCCCCAATCCGGCGTGGTGGTGATTAAAGCCATGCCGAATGAACTGCGCTCGGTAGAGCAATTTTTGCGCGCCACGCAGATATCCGTGGATCGGCAAGTGATTCTGGAAGCCAAGATCATCGAGGTGAAGCTGAACGATGACTTCCAATCCGGTATCAATTGGGCCGGCTTCGGCAAGGGTGATCTGTTTCGCGGCGGCGTCGGCACGAATCCGGGCAAAGTGAATATCCCCGGAGGCACGTTGGTGGCCGATACCACTTTATCCGGCTTACTCGGTGGGGGGCTGGCGACTGCCGCCGGCGCCACCACCGGCGGCTTATTCGGCTTGGCATTTCGCACATCCAGTTTCGCAGCGCTGCTCGAATTCTTAGAAACGCAGGGCACGGTGTCGGTACTGTCCAGCCCGCGTATTGCAACCTTGAACAATCAAAAAGCCGTGCTGAAAGTCGGTACCGACGAATTCTTTGTCACCAATGTCAGCACCAGCACCACCACTGGCACCGCCACCACCTCCAGCCCGACCGTGACGCTACAACCTTTCTTCTCCGGCATCGCACTCGACGTGACGCCGCAGATCGATGAGAACAACAATATCACCCTGCATATTCATCCCTCGGTGAGCGATGTCACGACGAAGAGCAAAGATATCAACCTCGGTTCATCCGGCACACTGAGCCTGCCACTGGCATCGAGTTCGGTAAGTGAAACCGACAGCATCGTGCGCGCGCAAGACGGCCAAGTGGTCGCGATTGGTGGCTTGATGCGTTCGGCGTCCATCTCCGACAACTCGCAAATTCCTGGCGTGGGTGAAGTGCCGGTGGTCGGCAATCTATTCCGGCATACCAATCGCAGCATCAGTAAACGGGAATTGATCATTCTGCTCAAGCCGACGGTGGTGAAGGGCAATGAGGCCTGGTCGCAGAATATTCTTGAGTCGCAGCGCCATATTCAGCGCATTCAAGATCAGTACGTGCCCGCGCAATAGACGCCTGCGTGCGCGCCTAAACTCGGTATAATGCCCGCAACCCTTGTGGGCAGGAGCTATGTACAACAAACACTTCGGGCTGCGCGAAGCGCCTTTTTCGATTACCCCCGACACCACGTTTTCCTTCGCCTCAGGCGTGTTTCAGGAAGCGCTCAACACCTTGCTCATCGCTGCCAAGAATGGCGAGGGCTTCATCAAGATCACAGGTGAAGTCGGTACCGGCAAGACCCTGCTCTGCCGTAAATTTCTCGCCAGCCTGGACGAGAGCTTTGTCACGGCGTATATCCCTAACCCTTATCTTGAGCCACGCACGCTGCTGATCGCGTTGGCCGAAGAGTTGGATCTCAAAGTTCGGCGCGATCTCGATCAGCACTTAATGCTGAAAGCGCTGACGCTGGCCATGCTCGATTTCGCGCGCCAAGGCAAGCGCGTGCTGGTGTGTCTGGATGAAGCGCAAGCGATGCCGCTGGAGACGTTGGAAGCCTTGCGTCTGTTATCCAATCTGGAAACCGAGAAGCGCAAGCTGATTCAAGTGGTGCTGTTTGGTCAGCCGGAATTGAATGAGAAGCTTGAGTTGCCTTCATTGCGCCAACTCAAACAGCGTATCGCTTTTCATTATGAGTTGCAGCCGCTGTCGCGTGATGAGTTGGATTATTACGTCGCACATCGCCTGACTGTGGCGGGCCAGCAAGGCGGCACTTTGTTCAGCAAGGGCGCACTCGCTGCGTTGTATCGCGCCAGCGGCGGTGTGCCGCGACTGGTGAATATCATTTGCCACAAGTCACTGCTGCTGGTGTTCGGCGAGGGTAGGCAGCAGGTGGAAGAAAAACATATCCGCATCGCGGCGTCTGATACGCCGGCAGCCAGGCCCGAGCATCGGACACGCTGGCTGTGGGCTGGGTTGGCGCTACTAGGCGTAGGCCTGGGGATCAGTAGTTGGGCGCTGCTGCGATGAGCGTAATCAATCGCATGCTGCAAGAGTTGGAGGAGCGCCACGACGATGCGGTGCAAAAGCGCATGCCGGGTCTCGTGCGCGCGGTGCCAGCGCGCTTGCCTGCCATGTCGCGTCGACCATGGATCGTGGTGTTGATCGTCGGGTTGGCAGTGCTGCTCGGCGGGTTGGGCTGGCAAGTTGCAAGGACTTGGAAAAAAAAGCCGGATGCACCTCTCCCAGCGGTGGCAATATCGCAACCAGCGCAAAGGGAAATCACCCTACCGCAACTGAAGCCCACCGATAGCCTCAAGCCATTACCCACACCGGTGCTTGAAGCGGTGCTGCCGGCACCTGAGGAGCCGGCTCCCCAAGCGCAGCCGGTGAAACCCGTCGAAGCAAAATCCGCTGGCGCCAAGCATCTTGCCAGTGCGAAAAACGAGCCGACAACCTTTCAGACAGACAAGCCGCAAGCGGTGGCCAATACCAAACCCAGCGCGGAGCCCGTCAATGCCGCAGGCTACAAACAAGTCTCCAAGGAACAGCGCACGGAAAACCGATACCGTGAGGCCTTGTCGCTCATTTCTCAAGGGCGGATGTCGGACGCGCAAGCCGCGCTGGAGGAAATCTTGCGCCTCGACCCGCGTAACTTGAGCGCGCGCCAAGTGTTGTTGGGGATCCATGTCGAGGCCAAGCGTTATGGCCAAGCTGAGCAATTACTGCAAGAAGGGCTGCAATTGAATATTGCGCCCGCATCCCAAGCGATGTCCTTGGCGCGCGTGCAATTCGAGCGCGGCGATCAAGCGGCGGCGCTGGCGACGCTGGAAAAATACGCGCCCCAAGCCGGCAACCAGGGTGAGTACCATGGTTTTCATGCCGCGCTGTTACAGCGTGTGGGTCGTCACGCAGATGCAATTATTCAGTTTCAAGCAGCGCTCAAAACCCACCCCAATCAAGCCAATTGGCTCATGGGCTTGGGCATCTCCCTGCAAGCGGAAAAACGCTATGCCGAAGCGGAGCAAGCTTATACACGCGCGCGCGCCAGCAATGCGCTTGCACCAGATCTGCAAGCGTTTGTTGAACAGCGTTTGCGGCAGGTGCAGCAGGCGCGGTGAGTACGGTTCCGCCTTGCAAAGCTTAAGCGTATAGTTTCGCTATGAGCCCAACGGTATTTCGGGGTGGTGGTTTCCGGTTCTATTTCTTTTCGCGAGAGGAACCGAGAATGCATGTCCACGTCTATGGGCAAAATGGCGAAGCAAAATGCTGGATTGAACCGGAAATTGAAGTGGCGCAAAGCCATGGTTTATCTCAGTCGGAATTAAATGCAGCGCTTCGACTTATTCGGGAGCATGAAAATGACATCCGCAACGCTTGGCGCGAACACTTCGGAAGTTGAAGTCACCAATGTTTCGAAACACGGGTTCTGGCTGCTGATTCGCAACCAGGAAGTGCTTCTATCATTCGAACAGTTTCCTTGGTTCAAAGATGCGCCCATTGGGAAGCTGTTGAATGTTGAGTTACTTTCCTTAGATCATCTTTACTGGCCTGAGTTGGATATCGATTTGGCGGTTGAATCTATTTTTCACCCCGAGCAATTCCCTTTGGTAAGCAGAATATAAACGGCGGCTGGAAGCGTTGCGACGATACTGCGCTGAGGGAAAAAATAGCAGGAATAAAAAACGGGGCCTGATGGCCCCGTTTTAATTGGCGCGACGCGCCTTATGCGTTAACGCGGCGTCGATACTCGTGGGTGCGGGTGTCGATCTCAATTTTGTCACCGGTCGCGCAGAACAAGGGCACCTGGATTTCAAAACCGGTGGAGAGTTTAGCGGGTTTCAGCACCTTGCCCGAGGTGTCGCCGCGCACGGCAGGTTCGGTGTAGATAATTTCGCGTACCACCGAGGTGGGCATTTCGACCGACAGCGCCTTGCCCTGATAGAACACGACTTCGACTGGCATGCCGTCTTCGAGATAGTTGATCGACTCGCCTAGATTATCCTTTTCGACTTCATGCTGCTCGTATTCAGTGTCCATGAACACATACATCGGGTCGGCAAAGTAGGAGTAGGTCGCTTCCTTGCGCTCCAGCGACACGGTGTCGAATTTATCGTCGGCTTTGTACACGGTTTCACTGCCTGAACCGGTGAGCAGGTTTTTCATTTTCAGTTTCACCACGGAGGCGTTGCGGCCAGAGCGGGTGTAATCGGCTTTTTGCACCACCATCGCATCGTTGCCGATCATGACAACGTTGCCAGGGCGCAGTTCTGTTGCGAGTTTCATACGGCACCTAAAAAACAGATTGGGAAAAGCCGCGCATTATAACGGGTTTTGGCTAAATTTCACCAGATTCGCGGCCAAATCGGGCAGCTTGGAATGGGCAATGGCCCAATGCCGGGCGTGGGCGGCCAAGTCTGGCAGGGCGGCGGCGAAGGCGGGCCAAGCATCCGCTGGGTCGCCCCGGCCGTTCCAACTGCGCCAAAGGCCGGCCAGCGCCGCCGCGCCGTAGCGGGTGATAAATGCCTCCAATTTTGCTTCATGCGCGGCATCGTGTTGGGGGTAGATCTGCCATACCAAGGGCTTGGCGGCCCATTGGGCGCGCACGAATGAATCCTCGCCGCGCACGAAATTCAGATCGCATGCCCACAGCAGCCGGTCATACGCTTCCTGGGCCAGAAACGGGATACCGGCCAGGGTCAGGTTGCCGCGCACGATGCGGGTTCCGGCGCGTATCGGGGTTACCTCCAGGGCTTGGGCGATGGCAGCGGAGAGCGGCGTTTCCGGCAGCGCGCAAAATATCGGCGTGGCCGAGCGGATCCAAGCCTGCAATAGGGGCGCGACGGGCGCTACGGGATAGGCGAATAGGGAAACCTTGAGCGCATTCGGCGCCGGCTCCGCGCCCAGTCCGCGCCACCATTCGGTGTGCGCGCTGGGGTTGTTCTGGAATGCATCACGCGCCGTAATGAGCCCCGCCTCTCGAATCAAGCCCCCAGTATTCGCCGAGAAGCCGGGGAAATAGAAATATTTTGTCAGCGGCAGCCGAGGATGGGGTGACGCCAGGCTGTGGTGATCTTCCACCCAGTCTTCCGCGCTAAGGTATTCCAGGTTGATCCAAACCGGTTGGGTGGCTTGCGCCGCCATGGCGGCGATATGGTTCTCCGGCAAATGGCAGGCGAAGGCTTCAATCACCACTTCAGCCGGTGTCGTCTGCGGGAAGGGGGTGCGCCAGCGCTGAATTTCCACATTATTGAGTTGTTGCTGATCTTGTTGCGGGTTGAGCTGGGGAGCGAGTTTGGCGAAGCTCTCCAGATCGTCCACCCACAGCCGCACCGTCAAGCCATGCTCCGCGGCGAGTTGGCGCGCGAGCCGCCAGCACACGCCGATGTCGCCGTAGTTATCGACGACCGTGCAGAAAATATCCCAACGCTTGCGGGTGTGCATGGAGCGAGTACTAAGGCTCGTCGCTCGGCAACTCTTCCTTCGATTTGCCAGGAATGATGCCCAGTCGCTTCTTGAGTGAAGTGAGCGGGTCGCCGAAGCGCGCCGCGTAGTAGGCGCTGTTGCTCATCACCTTCTTCACATAGTCGCGGGTTTCGTTGAAGGGGATGGATTCGACATAGGCGGCGGCTTCCATCGGCTTCAACTCTTGCCACTTGCGCGCGCGGCCGGGGCCGGCATTGTAGGCGGCGGTAGCGAGCACCGGGCTGCCGCTCAAGGTATCCAGCACATGCTTCATGTAATACGTGCCGAGCGCGAAGTTGGTGTCGAGTTTGGTCACTACACCGAGGCTGAAACTTTTCATGCCGAGCTTTTTCGCGACCCATTTGGCGGTGGCGGGCATCAGCTGCATCATGCCCGATGCGCCGACGCTGGATTTGGCGACTTGCACGAAGCGGCTTTCTTGCCGCACCAGGCCATACACCCAGGCATCATCCAGATTGAGTGATTTGGTATAGCCCTGCATCGTCTCGCGATGCGGCGAGGGATAGCGCAAGCTGAAATCATGCAATTGCTGGGTGCGATCGGCGGTATTGATGGCGCGGTCATAGAGCTCATTGCGGCGCGCCAATTCCGCCGCCGCGAGCAGTTGTTTGTCGTCGAATTTGCGAATGGCCCAGGTCCATTCGCGCACGCCTTCGAGGCGCAGATTGAGTCGGTACAAGGCCAGCGCGCGTTGCAAGGCGGGGTTGATAGCGATGGTTTTGATTTCATCTTCCGTCGGTTTGTAAGTCGCCAATGTCGGGCCGATGATCGCGCCTAATTCCTCGCTCGCAAGCTGGCCATAAAAATGATGCTCGCGCGATAAGACGGCGAATTGCTCATCCGCCGCGACCGGCCGGCCCAGGGATTTCAACGCGCGCGCATACCAATAGCGCCATTCGGGGCGGCGCTTTTCGGCCTCATTCATCCAGGCGATGGCGGAGAGCAAGGCATTCCAATCTTGCGCGCGCATCGCGGCGCGTGCTTTCCATCCCAACTGAAAATCAGAGAGCGGCGCATCCTTCGCATAACCGAACCAAGCCAGTGCGTTGGGTTCATGCCGGCGTGCCAGATGCAACGCGATTTGCCCTGCGACGTAGGCTTGTTCTTCGGGGCTGAACTGTGACTTGATTGATTCCCAGCGATGAATCGCCTGCTCCGGGTCGGTGCGCGCGATGCGGTGAATGGCGAACAGCACCATCTCGCGCCCGCCGCGCGTGGATAGGTCATAGCTGCGCTTTTCCAAGAAATGCGATGGATTGCTGGCGACCGTTTCCAACGCTTTCACGCCGCTTTGGTATTTGCTGGGCAGATATTGCGTGACATAGCGTGCGACGCTCACATTGCCCGCTTCCAAAGCCAGGCGCAGGCGCGCGAACACGTCGTCCACACTCAGTAATTCTTCATCGGCGAGTTGCTCGAACAGCGGATTGCAACTGGTGGCCAGATCGGAGGCGGAAAACCAGATGCGCTTGGCCTCGGTTAAGGGCGCTTTGTCGGTGGGTAACAGCGCTAGGCGCGCTTGCAGTTGATAGCAGGTGATTTCCGCGTCTTCGTTTATTAAGAGTGGGAGTTCGGTTTGAAACAGCGTCCATTGCTTTTGTTTACCCAAGGCCTTCAGCCAGTCGGCACGCAGGCGATCAGAAACGTAAACATCGCTATAACCATCCAAAAAGGCTTTCACTTCTTCTGGTTTTGCGGCATCGAGATTGAGCGAGAGTTGCCAATACCGTACAAACGGTGCGAGCGAATGTTCCTGCAATTTGTTGGCATACTGATCGAGGCGCGCGGAATTGCGCGCGTTGAAAGCATCGCGCGCAGCAAGAAAATCGTCGTCCGGCGCGGCGAATGCGGGGACGAAAATAAATTGGAGCGCGATGAAAAGGGCGGCGGTAAATTGCGTGATGCGCGGCATGCCGAGGCCCTGAAAGATTCTGAACATACCTGCTATATTAAGGCCTGTGGCGCGGTGTTGCGCCAGCAATAAGGATAACACAATGCCCTACGTGAGCCTCAACCCGAGCGTCAATAAGGTCATGCATACTTACCCGAGTTGGGACAGTCATCGATTAGCCCTCGCCTTGGAAAAAACTCACGATGTACAGACAGCTTGGGCGCAAACATCGTTCACTCACCGTGCCGAAATATTACGTGACGTGGCCATTCATCTCCGCGTGCATCGCGATCAATACGCTGCGTTGATCACCCAGGAAATGGGCAAACTGTTGCGCGAATCCCGCGCCGAAGTTGAAAAGTGCGCCGGGGGCTGCGATTATTACGCTGAGTACGCCGAATCCTTCTTAAAGCCCGAACTGGTGGAATCGGATGCGGGCAAAAGCTATGTTGCGCATTACCCGCTGGGCGTGGTGCTCGCGGTCATGCCGTGGAATTTCCCCTTCTGGCAAGTATTCCGCGCGGCTGCCCCGGCATTGATGGCGGGCAACGCCGTGGTGTTGAAGCATGCCTCCAACGTGCCGCAATGTGCGCAAATGATAGAGACGATCTTCCATGACAGCGGTTTACCGGAAGGGCTTTTCACCACCCTGATGATCGAAGTAGATCAAGTGGTGGATGTGATCGCGAGCCCGCATGTGCAGGCGGTCACCCTCACTGGTTCCGAAGCCGCCGGGCGCAAAGTGGCCGCCGCTGCCGGGCAGCATTTGAAAAAATGCGTGTTGGAGTTGGGCGGCTCCGATCCATTCATCGTGTTGCGTGATGCGGATTTGGATTTCACCAGCAATATGGCAGTGGCGTCGCGCTTCATGAATTGCGGTCAATCCTGCATCGCCGCCAAGCGTTTCATCCTGGTGCCGGAAATCGCCGAGGCATTTTTACATGAATTCAAAACGAAAACCGAAGCGCTGACGCTCGGCGACCCGACGGCAGACGCGACCCAAATCGGCCCCATGGCTCGGCTTGATTTGCGCGAAACCTTGCATCAACAAGTCACCGACTCCATCGCCCAGGGCGCTACTGCACTCACCGGCTGCCAGCCGGATGCGCGCGAAGGTTTTTATTACCCACCGTCGATTCTCGATCACGTCACCGCCAAGACCCGCGCCTATCATGAAGAACTCTTCGGCCCGGTTGCGATCGTGATCCGCGCCGAGAGCGAAGCGCACGCGATGCAAATCGCGAATGAAACCAAGTTTGGCTTGGGCTCGTCGATTTGGTGCAAAGACGTGGCGCGTGCCGAAGCGTTGGCCACGCAGATTCAGGCGGGCTGCACTTTCATCAACGGCATAGTGAAATCGGATCCGCGTTTGCCATTTGGCGGGGTGAAGGCGTCGGGGTTTGGGCGCGAGTTATCGCATCATGGGATACATGAGTTTGTGAATGCGAAGACGGTTTGGATAAGGCAGGTTAGGGCGACGGTGCGTTAAATAAATTCGGCAGACTGCTAGGGAAATAACGGCGTGTGGCGTGTGTAACACAAAATACAATTATATTGACAAATCTGATTGTCATAAGACATTATTCTAAAAAAGCGCTCGGATTTCCCCCGTAGCCGCTTACTAAACAAATATCAATCGATCACCTGCTGCATCCAGGGAGGAAGCATGAGCATGATTTCTCGTATCGTTGAGCGCGTTCGCGCAATTTTAACTTGTCGCGGTCTTAGGAATTGGTTGCGCTTTGGGGCCGCGCTTTTTAGCTTCCTCGCTACATCGTTATTTATCCTTCCGGCGTTTGCCGCCACCAGCCCGGTCGGCGCCACCCAAGGGCAATTCCAAGTATCCGAATCCGGCTCCGCCAATTACACCCTCCCCCTCGCTGTACCGCCCGGCACAGCGGGCATGCAACCCAGCCTTTCGCTTTCTTACAACAGCCAAGGCGGCAACGGCCTCCTTGGCATGGGCTTGTCGCTCGGCGGCTTATCCAGCATCAGCCGCTGCCCGCAAACCCTGGCCCAAGACGGCGTGCGCGGCGCGGTGAATTTCGACGCCAATGACCGCTTCTGTTTAGACGGCCAACGCTTAATCGTCATCGGCGGCGTCTACGGCGCCGATGGCGCCGAATACCGCACCGAGCGCGAATCCTATAGCCGCATCATCAGCTATGGCACGGCAGGCACCGGCCCCGCCTATTTCAAAGTCTGGACCAAGAGCGGGCAGGTGATGGAATACGGCGTCACAAACGATTCCCGAATCGAGGCGCAAGGCAAGAGCAGTGCATTCGTGTGGGCGCTGAATAAAGTGCAAGACACCGTGGGCAACTATCTCACTCTGACCTATCTGGAAGACAACGCCAACGGCCAGTTTTATCCGACGCGGATTGATTACACCGGGAATGCGAGCAAGGGGCTGACGCCTTATAACTCCGTGCAGTTTGTGTATGAGGCGCGGCCTGATGTTGCGCCTGCTTATCATGCTGGATCGTTGATGAAGACCACGGTGCGGATGACGAAGGTGTTGAGTTATGCGGGAACTACTCTTACCAGAGAATACAGGCTGGTTTACAACCAGAGTACGGCAACGCAGCGCTCGCGCTTAGCGACTCTGACGGAGTGTGCTGGAGATGGGGTTTGTTTATCTCCGTCCACGTTATCGTACCAGGACGGAAATAGTGGTTTCGGCACTGATCCCGATATCGGCTCATACACTACAGGTATGACTTGGCAAAGCGGAGGAAATTTTTGGGGTGATGTGAATGGTGATGGTCGGGCGGATTTCGTTTACTTGCAAGCCAGTACTTCAACTTGGCATGTCATGTTAAGTAATGGTACATCCCTTGGCACTGATACCGTGTGGGGCAACAGTACTCAAGGCATTAAATGGGATACAGGTGATGGCCCACGCCTAATTGATGTGAACGCCGATGGTATGGCCGATGTGGTGTACTACCAAGCCGGATCTGGCGCGGTTTTTCGCGTACTCTTGAGTACAGGAACTTCCTTTGCTACAGACAACATTTGGGCCACCACTACCCAAGGCATATCCAGTTACGGTGGAAATCACCAATTCTTTTTTCCCGATATTGATGGCGATGGGAAGCCAGATATTGTCTATTTGCAAGATGGCACAGCCACCTGGCGTGGGGCGTTAAGCTCACAAGGAACAGGTAACACTCTTGGCCCAGATATTGTATTGGGTAAGCAAAACTTCGGTACAGTTTCAGTTGGTGGATATCATGCGCACTACTGGGCCGATGTAAACGGCGACGGGAAGGCCGATCTTGTATATCAGCAAGATGGCACATCGACTTGGCGCATCATGTTAAGCACCAGCACGTCCCTCGGTTCCGATACTGCTTGGGGTAGTAATACGCAAGGTGTCAAGTGGGACACTGGGGACGGCCCGCGCTTGGTCGATGCCAATGGCGACGGCAAAGCCGATTTGGTCTACTACCAAGCTGGAAGCGGATCAATCTTTCGCGTATTGCTCAGTACCGGAAGCTCCTTTGCTATAGACAGTGTATGGGGCACGACCACCCAAGGTATTTCGAGCTATGGAGGTGGGCACCAGTTGTTTCCGTTAGACATTGATGGTGATGGAAAGCCGGATATTGTTTACTTTCAAGATGGCACTGCGACGTGGCGAGTTGCGCTGAGCGGGCAGGGAGCAAACGGCACGCTTGGCGGAGATGGTGTATTCGGTACTCAAACCTTTGGTACAGTCTCTTCTGGTGGGTATCATGCGCACTACTGGGCCGATATCAACGGTGACGGTAAGCCAGATCTTGCTTATTTAAGAGATGGAACCGCGAGCTTCAAGGCAGGACTCTCGTCTACTTTCGCTCCTGATCTCTTAACCACCATCACCACCGGCCAAGGCGCAGTTACCTCAATCACCTACAAACCCCTAACCGACAACACCGTATACACCAAAGAACCCGGCTCTACCTACCCCACCCTCGACATCCAAGCCCCGATCTATGTCGTATCTGCGAGCAGCACCAGTGATGGCATCGGCGGCAGCTATTCGCTCAACTATAAATATTCCGGCATGAAAGCCAGCCAAGATGGGCGCGGCATGTTGGGCTTTCGCACTATGGATACGACCGATCCGCAAACCGGCATCGTCACCCACAACGAATATCGCCAAGACTATCCTTACACCGGCTTGCCTACGCTCAGCACCAAAAAAATAAACGGCACGCTATTAAACCAAGCGCAAAACGCCTATACTGCCGTCGCCCTCGGTGGCACACGCTATGCCGTACAACTCACGCAAAGTGTCGAATCCAGCTACGAGCTAAACGGCAGCCTCGTCACCACCGTCACCACCACCAACCAATACGACAGCTTTGGCAACCCCACGCAAATCGTCGTCAGCACCGGCGACGGCTATAGCAAAACCACCGCCAACACCTACACCAACGACAGCACCAATTGGCTGCTCGGGCGCTTAACCCTGGCCAGTGTCACCAGCGCAACGCCCGCCGCAGGCACGCTCACCCGCACCTCCAGCTTTGCCTACCACGCGACCAATGGCCTGCTCACCCAAGAAGTGATCGAGCCCAATATCGCCGCCCTGCGCCTGCAAACCGACTACAGCTACGATGGCTACGGCAACAAACTCAGCGTCACCGTATCCGGCAGCGGCATCGCCTCGCGCACCACCTCCAGCGTCTATGACGCACGCGGCCAATTCCCCATCACCACCACCAATGCCCTTAACCACAGCGACACCGGCACCTACGACGCGCGCTTCGGCAAAGCCGCCACCCTCACCGGCCCCAACGGCCTCACCACCACCTGGAGCTATGACGGCTTCGGACGCAAGATCAACGAAACCCGCGCCGACGCCACGCAGACCAATGTGGCGTACAACTTGTGCGACGCCACCTGTCCCAGCTTCGCCAAGTATTACGTCGCCACCACCACGGCGGGCACACCGATCAGCTATGCCTATTTCGACATGCTCAATCGCGAGATTCGCGTGCAAGTGCAAGGCTTCGATGGCCGCCTCGTCACCAAAGACACCTACTACGATAGCTTTGGCCGCGTGGATCGCGTCACCAAACCCTATTATTCAGGCGATAGCCCGCTGTATTCCTACCTGCACTACGATGCCCTGGGCCGCGCCATTCAAGAAACCGCGCCCGACAACAGCACTAAACAGATCAGCTACAACGGCCTTACCGTTGTTACCACCAACTCCCTCGCTCAAACCGAAACCAAAACCAAAAATAGCCAAGGCCAACTCGTCAGCGTTAGCGACAACCTCGGCAACGTCATCACCTACCAATACGACCCCTTCGGCAATCTCACCAAGACCACCGATCCAAAAGGCAACCAAACCACGCTCATTTATGACGCGCGCGGCCGCAAGATCGGCATGGTCGATCCTGACATGGGCAGTTGGACCTACACCTACAATGTGCTGGGCGAGCTGATTCAACAAAAAGACGCCAAACTACAAATCGTCAACATGACTTATGACCTCTTAGGTCGCATGCTCAGCCGCAGCGAGCCGGATCTAGTGAGCACCTGGGTCTACGACACCGCCACCAAAGGCGTGGGCAAACTCAAGCAGGTCTCGAGTGATAACGGCTTCTTGCGCGTCTACACCTACGATAGCTTAGGTCGCGTCTCCTCTGAGACCAGCACCATCGACACCACCTACAACGTCAGTAAAACTTACGACGCCTATGGCCGGGTCAGCGTGCTCACCTATCCCACCGGCGTCGCGGTCAAGAACGTCTACAACGCCTACGGCTACCTGAGTGAAGTGAGAAACAACGCCACCAGCGCCCTGTTCTGGAAAGGCAACGCCAAAGACGCCGATGGCCATGTGCTAAACGAAACCCTGGGCAATGGCCTCACCACCACCCGCACCTACACCGCCAGCACCGGGCGCGTGCAAGCCATCAACACCAATGGCGTGGCCGTGGTACAAAACCAGAGCTTCACTTTCGATGCTTTGGGCAACCTCACTGCGCGCTTCGACAGCGTGGCCGGTTTCACCGAGACCTTCAGCTACGATGGGCTCAATCGCCTGACCACCGCTACCCAAGGGGGAGTCACGACGACGGTCGCCTACGACTCCATCGGCAACATCACCAACAAGAGCGATGTTGGCAACTACACCTATGGCGCCAAGCCGCATGCGGTGACGCAGGTGACAAGCAGTCTAATTACCGAAACCATTTGGGTGGACGATGCCCTCCCTGCTGGTGCGGCCCCTACTGGAGATGAGTCGTGGACTTGGGTAACGGGTAGCCCCGCGCCTTTTGCTGGCGCCAAGGCGCACCAATCCGCCATCAAGGCGGGTACGCATCAGCATTACTTTACCGGCGCAACAGCCAAGCTCGCTGTTGCCACAGGCGACACTCTCTTTGCTTATGTGTATCTCGATCCCGCCAACATGCCGAGCGAAGTCATGTTGCAGTGGAACGACGGCGGCTGGGAGCATCGCGCTTATTGGGGTGCTGACAGCATAGGCTGGGGAGTGAATGGCACGAATAGCCGCCGCTACATGGGCGCGCTGCCGCCTGGCGGGCAATGGGTCAAACTCGAAGTCCCCGCCAGCGCCGTCGGCTTAGAAGGCAAGAGCCTCAACGGCATGGCCTTCACCCTCTACGGTGGTCGCGCCACCTGGGACAAAGCAGGCAAGGCAAGTGCTGGCGGTGGCGCTACCTACGTCTACGACGCCAATGGCAACCTGATAAGCGGGGCAGGGCGCACCGTCACCTACACCAGCTACAACCAGCCGAGCCAGATTACGCAGGGGGCTGCCAGCGTCAACTTCATCTACGACGCCGACCACACCCGCATCCGTCAAATCTCGTCCAGCGAGACCATGATCTACCTCAACCCGCGCATCGATGCGGGCATGCATTTCGAGAAAGAAGTCAAAGGCAGCGTCACCGAATACAAACACTACATCTATGGTGCCGCCGGCGTGGTGGGCGTCTACACCACCAGCAGCGCGGCCGCGCCTAAGACCAGCTACTTCCACCAAGACCACATCGGCTCCATCGTCGCGGTGACCGACGATGCCGCCATGGTCGTGGCGCGCTATGCGTTTGATCCCTGGGGCAAACGTCTCTTGCTGGCGGGCGATGCGGATGCCACGCATCATGGCTTCACCGGGCATGAGCATTTGAGCGATGTCGGGCTCGTGCATATGAATGGGCGGATTTATGATCCGATCTTGGCGCGGTTTATGTCGGCTGACCCGTACATACAGTTTCCAGGAAATGCTCAGAGCTTTAATAGGTATAGCTACACTCTTAATAATCCACTGAGTTATACCGATCCATCCGGGTTCTCTTTGTGGACGAAGATTCGTGGCACTGTCGTCCGTGTTATCGCTGCAGTCGCAGATGCATATGGTTGTGCGGGTTACTGCAGCGCGGCGGTAGGGGCGTATCAAGGTTATAAATCAGGTGGACTGACCGGTGCTGTTGTTGGCGGCATTGGCGGATATCTCAGTTACCAGACGAGTGTGAACTATCCGCTAAACGGGGCCGACGGCATCATCTGGGATAACGTCGCTAAAGCGGCGGCTATTAATGGCGCTATTGGTTGTGCGAGTGCTGCGGCAGGCGGTGGTAGTTGTGGGCGCGGTGCAGTTGCAGGCGCGATTGGCACGGTTGGTAACGCCTATGGTTTTATGGGGTCGGTCATTGCCGGATGTGCGGCAGGGAAGATCAGCGGTGGAAGTTGTGGGGATGGGGCGTTAAATGCGGTGGTGAGTTACGCCGTATATAGCGCAACTCGTTACGCGATTGATGCGCAGCGGGTCGAAAATCCGGTGGTAAGATTGCGCGTTCAGTTTAGTTCGCAAGATGCAGAAATGTTTAATTCCCCGGAAGAGTCATATAGGTACCATGATGGGCGTCCAGAACTTGTACGAGAGGAGATCGATAGTTTTATTCACACCCGAAGGGGAGCAAATATTTTTTCCCAAGAGGGGGTGTTGACCGTCTATCCTGAACAAGGAGCTGATGGCCCCAGTGCGCGAATTGGCGGTATGAGTATTAATTATAACGGGGGGCGCGTGAATGGATTCGCTCATGAACTCGGTCATACCATATGGGGTGGGTCATTTTGTGATTATGGAGGCCAGGCCGCCGGTTGCGGGTCTGCCTATCGTGTGGGTAATGTACAAGTGAACGAGAACGCATTCCGGAGGGCAACAGGCCAACTTCCACGTTTTTGGTATAGGGAAACGAACCCTAATCACCAGTATTATGGGAAAAGTTTTTACGTGGGGCCACAGTGATGCGAAACATGATAACGATGCTGATCATTGCGCTCGCGGAGTTTTTTTCGATCGCGAGTGCGGATGGAAGTTCGTCTCCTCCACAAGGCTTTGCATGCCCAGACAAGAAGCAGGATAACGTATGGTCCTTAGAGGAAAAAGCCCTAATTACAACGGCACTTGGGAATAAAGATTTTATTTTTTTTGATGTGCCGGAGAAAGTGGTACATAAGGAACAGGGCGACGAAGAACATTGTATATACATTGGCAAGAATCTAGCGATTGGTTTTTCGGAACCCAAATCGCTTACGGAGAATGTTGGGCGTGTAAAAGTGAGTTTGGCAGGAGCGAGAGACAAAAGTGTTATCTCGTATGAATATAGATTTTATCGCTTTGAGAGGCGCGGTGAGATGGTAGGATCCCAGCTCAAGCTGTTATTTACGTTTTTCGCAAATGCGGGAACGGGCCTCTACCCACTAGCGTGGTTTAGCCACAATGGCTTTCTTGGTCAAGGTGTGGTTTATACGGCCGTAGTTATCATTAAAAATCAGGACGGAAAGCAATACGTGTTTGCCCAAAAGGCTTCACCAAAGTAAAGCGTCAAGGGGCACACAATTACACAATTACAATTCACAATTAATTCCAATTAGGGTCAGGCCTTACATTTGACATCCCCTCCAAGCGCGCTTTAATCTCAGCCCGTTGCAGAGAAGTCACGGGACAAACGCGAAAAAAGGGGTCACGAAAAAAGGGGTCCGAAAAAAGGGGTCAGGTCTTGTCTTTTGCCAACCTCGATTTCCTGATATGATTTCACTATGTCCCGCCCGCTCCGAATCGAATTTGCGCATGGTCTGTACCACGTCACCTCACGTGGGGATGGGCGTGAGGATATTTATCTAAGCGATTCCGACAGGGAGCTGTTTCTGGAGGTGCTGTCTGAAACGCTCGACCGGTTTAACTGGGTGATTCACGCTTATTGCTTGATGGACAACCATTACCACCTGCTGGTAGAGACGCCGGATGGTAATCTATCGAAAGGGATGCGGCAGTTGAACGGCGTGTACACGCAGCGCTTCAATCGCAAGCATGGGCGGGTAGGGCATGTGTTCCAGGGGCGCTATAAAGCCATCATCGTGCAAAAGGAAAGTTATTTACTTGAATTGGCGCGCTACATCGTGCTTAACCCGGTGCGCGCCGAGATGGTGCGCAGCGCCAAGGATTGGCCCTGGAGCAGCTACCGGGCCACATCAGATCAGACAGACTCCCCGCCGTGGCTGACGACAACCTCGATCCTCTCCGCTTTCGGCCGGCACCGCGCACAGGCGGTGGAAGCCTATCGTGTTTTCGTTGCGGCAGGGAAAAATCAGCCATCCCCTTGGGCAAGCCTACGGAATCAGATATATCTCGGCACGGAAGCGTTTGTCGAGAAAATGAATCGCCAGGTAGATACAGAACAGGATTTGAGCGAAGTTCCCGCCGCGCAACGCAGGAAAATACCGAAGGCGCTGACACATTACGACCGAATATACCCGAATCGAGACGAAGCGATTGCGCAAGCCTATGCCAGCGGCGGCTATGGGATGAAGGAAATTGGTGCGCACTTCGGGCTACATTATTCTCGGGTGAGTCGCATTATTGGCGGGCGGGGGAAGGCAAAAGGCAAGACCTGACTCCTTTTTGCTCCTTTTCTTGTGACTCCTTTTCTTGCGATCGCTGCTTTGAATAAATGTATAAGAAAGTAGGTTGACAGTGACTAGTTTGCTTGTCTTGTGTGGGCTCCTTCTCACCCTATTTTCGATGGTAGCTGCTGCAAGTCCAGAGGAACCATTGTCAGACGGAATGCCCAGGGAGTGGGGACACGTTGCGAAACAAAATCACGAAGGATGCATGGGAGTAGCGGGCCAATATTATCTGATTGGAAAAGTGGTTCCTGAGGATCCCAGTTTTCTAGGTACGCTAAATTATATTTTGCAAGTCCCGTTGCCCGCCGCAGCATATCAGCCTAACGCAGAAAAATTTGCCACCTTCGGTATTGTCAATAATCAACGTATCGAAGTGACGATTGTGTTGGGGGGGCTGCTAGATCATCAGTAAAGGAAGTAAATTGCGAGGATGGCTGGCTACGATTTAGCGAGAAAGGTGTGAACCGGGCCGAAGGCAACTCTGTCCAGTTTCACACGACCTCTTTGTTGGCGAAAAACCAGGACGGAGACTTGGTGGTGCAATATTCCGAGAATACCGATTCTAGTACGCTTTTTGGCCTACTTAGAAGCAAATCTGCGGTTCGATATTGGATATTATTCCCCCGCAAACAATAGCGTCAGAACATAAGCAGAAGGAAAAAGGGGTCAAGCTTTGGTTGTTGGGTTATTAGATGGGTGCGCTATGGTTTACCCGACATCCCACGGTTTCGCTGCTCGACCTGCCAAATCCCGACTGCCGTGGATGACGGCCAAGATATATACCTGCCCGGTTTCGATAAGATAGATGATGCGATAGCCTTGGAAAATGAGTTCCCGTACGTCTTCGCGCGTATCTGCCTCAGGCACTTGCCGCCCGAGCCTTGGATGATCTTTTAATACGCAGACTGCATCGATCAGCCGATCAACGAATTGCTCGGCGTAGTAAGGAACGTCGCGCGCGATGTAATCGTAGAGTTCGTCGAGGTCAGCCTCGGCGACATCCGACCAGGCAAGCCTCATGCGCGCTGTTTTTTATCGAGTAGCCGTCGCTTGACCTCATCGTGTGGGACAGTGCGGCCTTCGGCCACGGCTTTGAGCCCCGCCTCAATTTTCTGCTTCACGTACAACTCATACATGATGTCGTCCCAAGTTGCTTGGTCGGGTAAATGCTCGATCAACGCTTGGGCGGCTTGTTTTGGTGTGGCCATGGTTCACCTCTTTAGATTTGCAACTCCAAGAAATTCTACGCCTGAAGATAGCATGTTGCCATGCTGGCTCCGCCATGCCTTGTAAGCAACGGTAGAGCCTCGAAAAACCGAACAACCTTAGATTCAAAGAGTGCCAGTATTAGCCCGAACAAATTGGACAATTCGGGTTTTTGTAGCGCAAGCATCCTGCTTGCATGCCGGCAGGATGCAGGCGCTACACGTCCCGGCTCACCCCAAAAACAACTTATACGCCGGGTTCGTGCTCTCATCCCAATACGCGTAGCCCAGCTTATCCAAGAACGCTTGAAATGCGGGCTTTTCTTTCGGCGGGACTTGGATGCCGACCAGGACGCGGCCGTAGTCGGTGCCGTGGTTTCGGTAGTGGAATAGGCTGATGTTCCAGCCTTTGCTCATGCTATTCAGGAATTTCATCAGCGCGCCGGGGCGTTCGGGGAATTCGAAGCGGTAGAGCAGTTCGTTTTGAGCAAGGGGGGCGCGGCCGCCGACTAGGTGGCGGATGTGCAGCTTGGCCATTTCGTTGTCGGTGAGGTCGAGTGCGGTGATGCCGACTTTTTTCAGTGCGGTGACGAGGTGGTTAATGTCGCCGCGTTCTTGTACTTCAATACCCGCGAATACGTGCGCCACTTTCGGGTCGGCGAAGCGATAGTTGAATTCGGTGATGTTGCGCGGCCCGAGCAGGGTGCAGAATTTCTTGAAGCTGCCCGGCGTCTCGGGGATGGTGACGGCGAGGATGCCTTCGCGCTGCTCGCCCAATTCGGCGCGCTCCGCGACGTGGCGCAGGCGATCGAAATTCATATTGGCGCCGCTGGCGATGGCGACCAAGGTTTTATCCTTGAGTTTGTGGCGTGTGGCATAGGCCTTGGCCCCCGCGATGCTGAGCGCGCCCGCCGGTTCCAGGATGGAGCGCGTATCGTTGAACACGTCTTTGATCGCGGCGCAGATTTCATCCGTATCCACCAGCACGATTTCATCCACGAATTTTTTGCACAGGCGGAACGTTTCTTCGCCCACTTGCTTCACGGCCACGCCATCCGCGAACAATCCCACCTGGGTGAGCAGCACGCGTTCTTTTTTCTTGAGCGAGCGGTACATGGCGTCGGCATCCGATGGTTCGACGCCGATGATTTTGATTTCCGGCCGCAAGGCTTTGACATAGGCGGCGATGCCGGCGATCAAGCCGCCGCCGCCCACCGGCACGAAGATGGCGTGGATCGCCTCGCCGTGTTGGCGCAGGATTTCCATGCCGACCGTGCCTTGGCCGGCGATCACATCCGGGTCGTCGTAAGGGTGGACGAAGGTGAGCTTGTGTTTCTTTTCCAGGGTGCGCGCGTGGTGGTAGGCCTCGTCGTAGGAGTCGCCATGCAGGATGACTTTCGCACCGCGATTCTTCACGGCCAACACTTTGATCTGCGGCGTGGTGGCGGGCATGACGATGGTGGCATTGCAACCGAGGCGCTGCGCGGCGAGCGCCACGCCTTGGGCATGGTTGCCGGCGGAAGCGGCGATCACGCCGCGCTTCAATGCAGCCGGCGGTAGATGCGCCATTTTGTTGTAGGCGCCGCGCAGCTTGAAGGAGAACACGCTTTGCATGTCTTCGCGTTTGAGCAGCACGGTATTGCCGAGTCGTTGCGAGAGCACGGGCGCTACGTCGAGCGGGCTTTCCAGCGCAACCTCGTAAACGCGGCTGGTGAGGATTTTTTTCAGGTAATCGGGCGTGGTCATTTTTTTGTTAAGCGCGCTAAAACCCCTATTCTAATTGAGAAAATCCGCCTTAGGCGCTATCCTGTCGGCTTTATGACGATATTTAAGAAGAACACCATGACGCAAGACGAAATGAAAAAAGCTACGGCCATCGCCGCCATCGAGTATGTCGAAGCTAATGTCGAGCTTGGCATCATCGGCGTGGGCACCGGTTCCACCGCCAACCACTTCATTGATGCTTTGGCCAAGATTAAACACAAAATTGACGGCGCAGTCGCAAGCAGCGAGGCCACTGCGCAGCGCTTGAAAAGCCACGGCATCGCCGTGCTGGATCTGAATTCCGTGGGCGAGATGCCGGTATATGTGGATGGCGCAGATGAGATTACCGAGCATATGCACATGATCAAAGGCGGCGGCGGCGCGCTAACGCGCGAGAAAATCGTGGCCGCATGCGCCAGAAAATTCGTGTGCATCGCCGACGAGAGCAAGCTGGTCGGCATGCTGGGAAAATTTCCGCTGCCGGTGGAAGTGATCCCGATGGCGCGCAGCTATGTGGCGCGCGAGTTGGTGCGCCTAGGCGGCCAGCCCAAGTTGCGCGAGGGGTTTACCACGGATAACGGCAACGTCATCTTGGATGTGCATAATCTGGAAATCATGAATCCGGTGGAGTTGGAAACCGCGATCAACCAGATTACCGGCGTGGTGACCAATGGCTTGTTTGCGCGGCGCCCGGCGGATGTGTTCCTGATGGGCACGCCGAACGGAGTCACGGTATTAAAGACGCATTAGCGCTGTGCCATAAAAGTGCAATAATGCGGCTCTATAGTCTAAAAGTTTCACTAGCGGGAGAAGGCAATGCCTGAGCATATTTCAAAACAGTTCGACCAGGAATTAGAAGCGGTGCGTGCCCGTGTGCTGCAAATGGGCGGTTTGGTCGAAGAGCAGATCATCAATGCCATGGAAGCACTCGCCTCGGGTAATGTGGAGTTGGCGAATACCGTGATGGCCAACGACCATCGGGTGAATGCGTTGGAAGTTGCGCTGGACGAAGAGTGCAGCATGATCATCGCGCGCCGCCAGCCGACCGCGCGCGATCTGCGCATGCTGTTGACGGTGATTAAAACCATCACCGATCTGGAGCGCATCGGCGACGAGGCCTCCAAGGTCGCGCGCATGGCGAAGCTGATCTATGAAACCGATCGCATCGTCTCGCCGCGCTTCACCGAAATCAAGCACATGACGACCATCGTGCTGGATATGCTGCGCAAGGCGCTGGACGGCTTCGCCCGCCTGGAAGCGAGCAACGCGACGCAAATTGCGCGGCTCGATGAGTCGGTGGATGAAGAATACCGCATGGTGCTGCGCCATCTCGTCACCTACATGATGGAAGACCCGCGCTCGATTTCCATGTTTATCGAAATTATTTTCGCCGCCAAAGCCATCGAGCGCATGGGCGACCACGCCAAAAACATGTCCGAGTATGTGGTGTACATGGTCAAAGGCAAGGATGTGCGCCATACCAGTGTGGAAGAAATAGAAAAGGAAGTGTCTCGCTAGTTGGCTGAGACCGCCTTGCCAGCGCACGACATCATCGCCGCGGTCGATCTGGGCTCAAATAGTTTCCGGCTCCAGGTCGCGCGCATTATTGACGATCAAATTTACCCCCTCGATTCGCTCAAGGAATCCGTGCGTCTGGCCGCCGGGCTGACGGACGACAATCAGCTTGATCCGGCCGCACAAGCACGCGCGCTCGCTTGTCTCAAGCGCTTCAACGAACGCTTGCGCGATTTGCCGCGCGAGGCGGTGCGCGTAGTGGGCACCAATACCTTTCGCATCGCCAAAAATGCCCGCACCTTCATCCAGGCAGCGGAAGCTGCGCTAGGTTTCCCGATCGATATCATCGCCGGGCACGAGGAAGCGCGTTTGATTTATCTGGGTGTCTCGCGCGGCCTGCCGATTTCGGCCGCCAAACGTTTGGTGGTGGATATTGGCGGTGGCTCGACCGAATTCATTATCGGGCAAGGTTTCGATCCGTTGGAGATGGAAAGTCTCTACATGGGCTGCGTGAGTTTTTCGCAGCGCTATTTTCCTGATGGCAAAATCGGTAAAGGCGCACTGCAAAAAGCCGAGTTGGCTGCGCGCGCGCAAGTTCAAGTCATCGCCAGCCGATTCTCCGCCGGCGCATGGCAGGAGGCCGTGGGCTCTTCCGGCACGGCGCGTGCGCTGGCCGACATCATGCAGCAGAATGGCTGGAGCGATGGCGGCATTACCGCGCTCGGCATCGAGAAGTTGCGTGCGCTTCTAGTGAAAGCCGGTGAGGTAAAAGCCTTGTCGCTACCAGGCCTGCAAGGAGAGCGCATTCCGGTCTTGCCGGGTGGTTTCAGTATCATGGCCGGCATTTTCGCCGAGCTCAAGATTGAGCAGATGGCTGTGACCGGCGGCGCGCTGCGCGAAGGCGTGCTACTCGATTTATTCGGCCGCTTTCATCACCACGACCAGCGCGATGCGACCGTTACGCAATTCATGCGCCGTTATCATGTGGATACCGTACAAGCCGCGCGGGTGGAAGCGCTGGCCTTGGCCCTGTTCGATCAAGTCGCCGTGCATCTCACGCAGGATGTGGAAAGCGCCCGGCGCTTGCTGATCTGGGCGGCGCGTCTGCATGAAGTGGGGATTACCATCGCGCATGCCGGTTACCACAAGCATTCCGCCTACATCCTGGGCAATGCCGACATGCCGGGTTTTTCTAAAACTGATCAAGCGCGGCTCTCGCGTTTGGCGCGCACGCATCGCGGCGGCTTAGTCAAAGCGCTTAAGGAGCAAGCGATTGAGGAAGAATGCTGGGAATTAATTGCGATCTTGCGCCTAGCTGTCCTACTCTGCCGCAATCGGCGCGATCCGGATCAGACTGCACTGCACTATCAACGTGAGGGTAGCGCCCTGCGCTTAATCATCGATCCACAATGGCTCGCCGACAGCCCGCTCACCGAAACCTTGCTCGAAGAGGAAATCCAGCAGTGGAAGGCGGTGGGTGGCAGCTTGGAAGTGGAGTATCGCCAAGCGCGTCAGATAGCGGGTTGACCTGCTTTAGGCCGGCCGCCATTGGCGTGGTGGTACAAAGCATGTCACGTTGCGCAAAACCGGGTCGGATATTCCGCTTACCCTTGCCGATTGAACCGCACCGTGATGGGTAAGAACTACGCAGCCAGTTCTAACGGCTCGATCTTATCCATTACCTGCTTCAACGACTTTTCGGCTTGGCGCAAGTCATATTGTGCTTGCAGGTTGATCCAGAAGTCCGGGGTAGTGCCGAAGTACCGCGCCAGACGCAAAGCGGTATCGGCGGAGATAGCCCGCTTGCCATGCACGATTTCATTGATCCGGCGTGGCGGAACTGAGACTGCTTGGGCAAGCCGGTATTGTGACACCCCCAGCGGTCCCAAGAAATCCTCGTTCAGAATCTCGCCTGGATGAATGTCAGGCAGGCGGCCACGGCCAACGACACCGGAAAAATCCGTCCGGCCCAAGTCTTCGCGTTTGATGATAGCCATAATTCAATCTCTCCTAGTGATAGTCCACAATCTCGACTTCATGTGCATTTTTGTCATCCCACTTGAAACAGATGCGCCACTGATCGTTGATGCGGATGCTCCATTGCCCTGCGCGGCTACCCTTTAACTGCTCCAGCCGATTGCCTGGTGGAACGCGCATGTCGGAAATGTCTCGCGCTGCATCCAATTGCAAGAGCTTTCTCAGTGCAACTTTCTGCATCGGTCTTGGCAGGGACAAGACCGGCTTGCCTTGAAAGATAGCTGCAGTCGGTTTGCCTACGAAGCTAATGATCATGGCTAATGATAACGAATTGCGTTATTAACGTCAATCGTTAATATATCGCGGGCCAGGTTTTGCAGCATTTAGCTTAGATTGACTATGGGCAAAGAAAAGGCCGGTAACCCTTACTCTATCGAGTTTACCGGCCTGCTTTGGATAACGTAGGATTGTATCTTGGTGCGGCTGAGGGGAATCGAACCTCCGACCTTCGGTTTACAAAGCGTCTTAGATGGAATCAAGCATCACTGTTAAGTAAGTAAATAGCTGCACTTGAAGTCTTCGGATTTCGTGCGGCTGTTTTTTATTCTGATGTCGCTACTATATAATGTCGCCGATGCCGCTTTAGCTCAGGGGTAGAGCAACCGCCTTGTAAGCGGTAGGTCGTCAGTTCGAATCCGACAAGCGGCACCATCCATTTGAATTCAGTGTGAGCGTGGAAATATAAAAGGCCGGTGATTCGGGCCTTTTATATGTGCGCTTAGTCGTCATGATGATCATGTTTACTCATTTTCTTGTGATGCCCCTGATGCTGACCATTGCGTTTATGTTGCCTAAGCTGATTTGCCGCCTGGCGGGCGCTCAGCGTCAGGTTCAATTAGCAATGTTTATTGCATGATCAGAAAATCTGCCTTGCTAGGAATGTGATTTCAAAGGAAAATCCGCCGTCCTTAAGGTGTCGATGCATCTGTTTTAGGCGGGCGTTAGGTACGGAATAAACCCCAAGCGAGCACTCTCGCTTTTATTTTTGGTAGATATATTAGTAATTTATGATGTAATAACGTACCGGTTCTTGGCATAAGAACGGTCTATCCTGTAAAGAATTTATGAGCGCTGCGACCATAAAAATTGAAAATCATGACCAGCAAGCGGTGAAATTCACCACTTGTTATATGTGTGCTTGCCGTTGTGGCATCAAAGTCACCCTGGAAGCGGGCAAAGTGCGCTTTATCCAGGGTAATCGCAATCACCCGACCAATCAGGGCGTGTTGTGCGCCAAGGGTTCGGCCGGGATCATGAAGCAGTATTCGCGCGCCAAGCTCTCCAAACCCTTAATGCGCAAGCCGGGCAGCCATCGCGGTACGGGCGAATTCGTCGAAATCGAGTGGGAGCAGGCACTCGATCTACTGACCGATCGGCTCGATCTGATTCGGTCTACCGATCCTTCTAAATTGGCGTTCTTCACCGGGCGCGACCAGATGCAGGCGCTGACCGGTCTCTGGGCGCAGCAATTCGGCACGCCGAACTGGGCGGCGCATGGCGGCTTCTGTTCGGTGAATATGGCGGCGGCGGGTTTGTACACCATCGGCTTTTCGTTCTGGGAATTCGGCGCGCCGGATTGGGATTACGCCAAATATTTCGTCATGTGGGGCGTGGCTGAAGATCACTCTTCAAACCCCATCAAGATCGGCCTGGAAAAGCTCAAGCGCCACGGCGGTAAATTCGTGTCGATCAACCCGGTACGCACCGGCTATTCGGCCATTGCCGATGAATGGATTCCAATCAAGCCCGGCATGGATGGGCTGCTGGCCATGTCGGTCGTGCATGTGCTGTTGTCGCGCGAATTGTTCGATTGGGAATTTTTAGTGCGCTACACCAATGCGCCGTGGATGGTGGTGCAGACGCCGGGCAAGATGGGCGACGGCCTGTTCCTGCGCGATGAGGCAGGCAACCCGCTGGTGTGGGATTTGGAAAAACAAGCATTCGTCAGCGCGCTGGACGCCGATATCGCGCCTGCTGTGTTCGGCGAATTTGTCGCGCCCGACGGCCGCCCGCTGAAGACCTCGATGCAACTCATGGCCGAGCGCTATCTGGACGAGCGCTATGCCCCGGAAAATGTCGCCGCCGAATGCGGCGTGCCGGCCGATGCCATCGAACGTATGGCGCTGGAAATGGCGCATGTCGCGTTCAAGGAAACGGTCGAACTCGATATCGAATGGACCGACATCTGGGGCCGCAAGCACGATAAGGTGATCGGCCGCCCCGTGGCGATGTATGCCATGCGCGGTATCTCTGCGCACTCCAACGGCTTCCATGCTTGCCGTGCGATTCATCTGATTCAAATGCTGCTGGGCGCACTCGACGGCCCAGGCAATTTCCGCGCACGGGCGCCGTATCCGAAGCCGATTCCGCCGCACCAGGTGCCGGAAAATAATATCGACATTATCCACGCGCCGAATACCCCGCTGTCGCGTCCGCCCTTGGGCTTTCCGACGCGGCCCGAAGATTTGGTGATTGACCATGACGGCAATCCGCTGCGCATCGACAAAGCGTATTCGTGGGAGACGCCGATCGCCTCGCACGGGCTGATGCATATGGTGATTACCAATGCGACCAATCACGACCCGTATGCGATTGATACCCTGATTTTGTTCATGGCGAATATGGCGTGGAATTCGTCGATGAACACCAAGAGCGTGCAAGAGATGCTGGTCGAGGAAGATCCGGAAGAGCCCGGTCAGTACAAGATTCCCTTCCTGGTGATGGTGGATGCGTATCACTCCGAAACGGTGAATTTCGCCGACTTGGTTTTGCCCGATACGACTTACCTTGAGCGCCACGACTGCATTTCGCTCCTGGATCGCCCGATCTCCGAACCGGATGCGGCGGCGGATGCGATTCGTTATCCCATCGTGGAACTCGATCGCGATGTGAAACCGTGGCAAGAAGTGCTGGTGGAATTGGCCTCGCGCTTGAAATTTCCCGCGTTCACCAACAAAGACGGCACGCGTAAATTCAAGAACTACCCGGACTTCATCGTCAATTACGAACGCAGCCCGGGCGTGGGTTTTCTCGCTGGCTGGCGCGGCAAGGACGGCGACAAATCGCTCAAAGGCGAACCAAACCCGAAGCAGTGGGAAAAGTACATCGAGAACGAATCGTTCTTCGCCCACCACTGGCCGGACAACATGAAATACAACCGCTTTGCCAACAAAGATTATTTGGAGGTGGCGGCGGAGGTCGGCTTCGTGGGTAAAGCCGAGCCGATCATCATGCAGTTTTATTCCGAGCCGCTGCAAAAGTTTCGCCTCGCGGGGCAAGGCTTGTACGACGGGCCGCAGCCTAAGAACCAAACCGACCGCGACCGCTTGGTGAAATATTTCGATCCGCTGCCGCTGTGGTATCAGCCGTTGGAACAGCAGCGCGTGAATGAAGCGGAATATCCGTTCTACGCGCTCACCCAACGCCCGATGCTGATGTACCACTCCTGGGATTCGCAAAACGTATGGCTGCGTCAGTTGCTCGCGCAAAACTATATGTATATGAATCGCGGCAAGGCCGAGCGCATGGGCTTGAAAGACGACGATTGGATTTGGGTCGAGTCGCACAACGGTAAGATTCGCTGCCAATTGAAAACCATGGAAGGCTGCGAAGAAAACACGGTGTGGACCTGGAACGCCATCGGCAAGCAAGGCGGCGCCTGGGGTCTGAAGCCGGAGGCATCGGAAGCGAAGAAGGGCTTCCTGCTCAATCACCTGATTTCCGAATTGTTGCCGGAGAAGCAGGGCGAACGGCGCATTACCAACTCCGATCCGGTTACCGGCCAAGCGGCGTGGTTTGATTTGCGCGTCAAAATCTACAAAGCCGCGCTAGGCGAAGTCGGTAGCTGGCCGGAATTCCCCGCCATCAAACCGCTGCCGCACGACGACGGCGAGCGGCCGAATGTGCTGCGTTACAGCACCCGCACCGATACGGAATAAAGCATGCGATTAGGTTTAGTGATTGATCTGGATGTCTGCGTCGGCTGCCACGCCTGCGCGGTGGCATGCAAGGAGTGGAATGCCTCCGGCACCACCGCGCCGCTGACCGACTATCAACCCTATGGCGCGGAGCCATCCGGCGTGTGGTTTAACCGCATTCGCCACTACGAAGTGGGCGACTATCCGCACAGTAAAACCATCAACTTCCCCATGTCGTGCATGCACTGCGAAGATGCGGCGTGCGTCACGGTGTGCCCCACGGGGGCTTCCTATAAGCGCGCGGAAGACGGCATCGTGCTGGTGGATCAAGACAAGTGCATGGGTTGCAACTACTGCTCGTGGGCGTGCCCTTACGGCGCGCGTGAATTGGATCGCGAATCCGGCACGATGAAGAAATGCACCTTATGCGTGGATCGTATTTACGACACGCAACTTCCCTTCGAAGAGCGCCAGCCCGCGTGTGTGCTGACCTGCCCGACGCATGCGCGCATGTTCGGTGATTTGGATGATCCCGAGTCGGCGGTGAGCCAACGGGTGCGCGAACGCGAAGGCTATCAACTGATGCCGGAGTTGGGCTACAACCCGACCAACCATTACTTGCCGCCGCGCAAGGCGACGCCGATTCCGACCGAGAATATGGGCAAGCCTGGTTTTAAGGAACGGTTGAAGAACCTGGCGAATAAGATTGTTAAGCGGTAAATCCTGTCCATTTAGGTTTTGGTGACACCATGCATCCAGCGTTTAGCGTTATTTTTTTCACGGTCAGTTCCGGCGCGGGCTTCGGCTTATTCGCGCTGTTGTATTTTGCCGACCTATTGAAACTGGGCGGTGGCCTGTCGGGCGAACAAATTGCGGTCACGGGCGCGATCGCCTTCTTTTTCATTATCGGCGGCTTGCTGTCCTCGGTGTTGCACCTGGCGAACCCGAAAAATGCTTGGCGTGCGTTTAGCCGTTTTCGCACCTCGTGGCTGTCGCGTGAGGGCGTGTTCTCGGTGGTTTTCTTCCCAGTGGCATTCGCTTATCTGGTTTTAAGCTGGTTCAGTCTGTCCAATCTGGAACTGTTGCGCGTGCTGCTGGGCTTGGTGGCGACCTTGCTGGCGTGGGTTACGGTTTTTAGCACCGGCATGATTTATGGTTGCTTGAAAACGATCCGGCAGTGGAATACGCCGCTGGTGCCGGCGAATTATTTAGCGCTGGGCAATTTTTCCGGTGCCTTGATATTGCTGGCGGTGGCGGCTTGGGCGGGGCTGGACTTGCAACCGTTCGCCTATCTTGCGGGCAGCATGCTGATCATCGCCGGCTTGCTAAAGGCGATTTATTATTTCTGGATCGCCGAGCCGGGTGCGGGACCCAGCATCCAAACCGCGACCGGATTTACCCGCGCCCAAGTACGGCTGTTGGATGCCGGCCATACGCATGGCACCTTTTTGACCCAGGAATTTGGCTTTCAATTGGCGCGGGAATACGCGCTGGCGCTGAAACTTTTTGTTTTTGTCATTGGGTTTATCGCCCCGCTGGCACTCTTAATTTTGACCTCAGGTAAGCCTTCACTTACCTTAAGTGTATTGACTGTCGGCTTGGCTTTAGCTGGCTTGGTCGCCGAGCGCTGGTTGTTTTTCGCCGAGGCAAGGCATGTGGTCAATCTCTACCACGGCAGCCAGCGTTGTTAAGAACGGAAATCAGGCATTGCGCCGGGGCCACCTTCGATATATTATTATTCGCTAATTTACTCATCACGGAGTAGAAGCATGTTCGGAATGTCTATTAAAGAAGTCGATGCCTTTGGCTTGCAACAAATGCAAGCGGGCGGTGAAGTGGTGATGATTGACGTGCGCACGGATGTTGAATTCGCGCAGGGTTCGATCCAGGGCGCCAAACATCTGCCCCTGCACATGCTGCCCCTCATGGCGGATAAACTGGAGAATGCAAAGCCAGTGGTGTTGATCTGCCGCAGCGGTGCGCGATCGGCCCAGGCCTGTGCCTTCTTGGCGCAAAAGGGATTCGAGAATGTGTATAACCTGCGCGGCGGTGTCATGGGCTGGGCGCAAGCCGGGCTGGCGCTGGCGGCGGCTTGAGTTGCGTGTGGGTGGCAAGTAGATCAAAATGCTCGTTTTTTACCGTTTGACTTATTTTAATTAGGAGATGGAAATGAATTTCGATAAAGAACTGGATGCTCGTGGCCTGAATTGCCCGCTGCCGATTCTGCGCACCAAGAAAGGCCTGGCCGAATTGACCAGCGGCCAAGTACTAAAAGTCATCGCGACCGATCCCGGTTCGGTGAAAGACATGCAAGCGTTTGCCAAGCAAACCGGCAACGAGTTGGTTTCGTCAGCCGAAGCAGGCGGCGAGTTCACCTTCTTCATGAAGAAGAAATAATAATAAAAAATAAGTTTTACGCTGTTGGATAGACGCGAGCGGGGCAATTAATCCGCAATTTTGAAGGAGATTTACATGGCTAAGAAACTCGCGATCATCGCGACCAAAGGCACGCTCGATTGGGCCTATCCACCACTGATTCTGGCATCGACTGCAGCAGCGCTGGACTATGAAGTACAAGTATTTTGTACTTTTTACGGATTGCAAATGCTACGCAAGGATGTGAGCGGCCTCAAAATAAGCCCCCTGGGTAATCCCGGCATGCCGATGAAAATGCCATTTGGCCCCAAGTGGTTCAAAGACATTAACTGGAACATACCGAACATCATTCAAGCAAACGTCCCAGGCTTTGAAGTGCTGGCCACGACCTTGATGAAGCAGACCATCAAAAACTGCGGGGTTGCCTCGATTGAAGATTTACGCGGCCTGTGCATCGAGGCGGATGTGAAATTCGTCGCCTGCCAGATGACGGTGGAGCTATTCGGATTTGAGCATAGCGAATTCATCGACGGTCTTGATTTTGTCGGCGCCGCTTCCTTCCTCGAATTCGCCGGCGATAGCGATATTTGCTTGTATATTTAATACCTGTCACAGCAGCACCTTAACGGCCAAGCGAGGGTAACCCGCTTGGCCGTTAATCATTTCGGGGGCAGAGAACCCCTTTCGTGCGTAGTGGTGCAGTCAATTGCGGCAAGCGATGGGTGTAAAATGAATCCGATTAATCGCGAGTGGGGATAACAAGATGGCAAACGTACGCGGCTGCAATTTGCCGGACGATTTGTATTATCACGTCGATGGCAACGTCTGGGCGCGTATCGGTGCGGATGGGGTGGTCACCCTCGGCATGACGTCCTATGCCTGCGCCTTGGCCGGGCAACTGGTCGCCGCCACGCCGAAGAAACTCGGCAAGCAAATCGAACAAAACAAAACGGTCTGCACCGTGGAATCAGGCAAATGGGTGGGTCCAGTCAAGGCCCCTGTCGGCGGCGAATTGATCGAGATCAATGAAGCGGTAAGCGCCAAGCCGGCCCTGGTGAATGAGGACCCCTACGACGCGGGCTGGATGGCGAAAATCAAGCCGGCCCACTGGGCGGAAGAAAGCAAAAGTTTGATCAGCGGCGCTGAGATCGGGCCGGCATTCGAAGCCAAAATGAATGCGGATGGTTTTGGCGGCTGCTGAGTGGCAGGCGTCGGGCGTCAGGATTCAGGCGTCAGGGGGTGGGGGATGAGTGATTGGTTGGATGTCTTGCGGCAAATCGAACCGCTGGAAGAAGTTGCGCTTGATACCGGCTTGATCACGCAAATGGCGCGACGCGCGGAACATGCCAGTACATCGCGCATCAATTTTTATACCCCCACCTTTAAGGCTTACGCCTCATCTGAAATTAAAGGGTGTGGCAAGCAGTCGTGGCCCGCAGTGTCGATTACCGGCGGCGAATGCAAACTGGCCTGCGATCACTGCAAGGCAAAAATCCTGGAACCGATGATTCCGGCGCGTACGCCGCAAGATTTGTGGCGCGTGGTGAATCAGCAGGTCGAACTCGGTGCCCAAGGCATGCTGCTCACCGGCGGCTCGAATCACCGCAACGAAGTGGAATACGGTCCATATTATTCGACGATTCGCCGCATCAAAGATACCTTCCCCGCATTCAAGATAGCCCTGCATACCGCCTTGGTTGATCTCGACATCGCACGCCGCATGGAAGACGCCGGTATCGATGTGGCGATGATGGATGTGATCGGCGCGCAAGACACCCTCACTCAGGTCTACCATTTGCGCCGCAGCGTGGATGATTTCGAGCGCTCGCTCGAATATCTGGTGGCGACCAACATGAAGGTCGTGCCGCACATTGTGCTCGGCTTGCATTACGGCCATTTCCTCGGCGAGTGGCACGCGCTCGATATCGTCAAACGCCATCGGCCCGATGCGTTGGTGCTGGTGGTGGTGATGCCGCACTACGCCCCGCAAGACCGGCCGTTTGCCACGCCCGACGCACATGAGGTGGGCCGCTTCTTTCTGGATGCACGCGCCGCGATGCGTGATGCGCCTTTGCTGTTAGGCTGCGCGCGCCCTGCCGGCCGCGTGAAAAGCCAAATCGATGCTTACGCCGTGATGGCTGGGCTGAACGGTATCGCGCATCCCGCCGACGGCATGGTCGAGTTGGCGGCCCGATTGGGGCGTGAAGTGCGCGTGACGCCGGCTTGCTGCTCCATCGCCGTGGGAGATGAAGTGATGGCGATCGATACCGAGGATGCGGGCTTGCAAGTGGATGTGCAGAAAGTGATCGAGTTTGAGCGTGCTCAGCGCAGGCCACTGGATATCAAAATCATCCGCGCAGTGGAGCTGGCGCGATGAAACCTACTTGGCGTGTTATCGATACCGGCCTGCGCCGCGCGGCAGAGAATATCGCGCTTAACCGTGCCTTGCTCGAAGCGCGACAAGCCGACGAGATGCCGAGCTCGCTGCGTTTTCTGCGCTTCCATCCTTCTGCCTTATTGGGTTTTCATCAGAGCGCTGAGCAAGAGATCAATCTGGATTACTGCCGCGTACAGGGCATCGATATTCAGCGCCGCATCACCGGTGGCGGGGCGATTTATTTCGACGAGACGCAGCTTGGCTGGGAATTGTATTTACACAAGCGGGATCTCGGCACGGCGGATATGCAAGCGATCACGCGCCGCATCTGCGAAGCGGCGGCTCGAGGCATACAAGCCCTGGGGGTGGACGCCCAATTCCGTCCGCGCAATGACATCGAAGTCGATGGCCGGAAAATTTCCGGTACCGGCGGCGCCTTCGATGGCGATGCGCTGATGTTCCAAGGCACGCTGCTGATCCGATTCGATGTGGAAAAAATGCTACGCGTGCTACGCATTCCGGTGGAGAAGCTATCGGACAAGGCGATCGCCTCGGCGCGTGAGCGGGTGGCGAATTTGGCCGATTTGCTCGGTCATGCCCCGGAGATGCAAGACATACAGGCGGCAATGATCCAGGCATTCGCCGACGAATTCGGTGTGGCCTTCGAAGCGGGGAATATATCTCCAGTTGAGCAGGCGCGTTTCGACACTGCCTTGGCGGAAATCGATACCGAAGATTGGGTGCATATGTTGCATCGCCCGCAAGCCGATGTGCCGATTGTGGAAGCGGTGCAAAAATTTCCTGGTGGTCTGGTGCGTGCCAGCGTGGCTTACGATCGTGCGCGTCAACGCATCAAACAGGTCTGGTTCTCCGGTGATTTTTTCGTGAGCCCCAAGCGGGTGATTGTGGACCTAGAAGCGGCCTTGCGCGATACCGATGTGGCCGACTGTAAGCGTCGTGTGCACGCGTTTTTTGCCGAGCGTGAAGTCGATATGCTGGGTTTGCAGCCGGAGGATTTTGTCGCGGTGATCCAGTCGGCGCTGAGTCAATTCGAACCACAGGTCAGCGTGCCGTGAGCAAGCAGACGCACGTCGATGTCTTGGTGATTGGCCTTGGCCCGGCGGGCGGTGCGGCGGCAGCGGCGGCGGCGCGTGCCGGCTTGTCGGTGCTGGCGGTGGAGCGTAAGGCGCACGTGGGCGTGCCCGTACAATGCGCCGAGTTTATTCCGCTGCCCTTGGGTAAATACGCCCAAGCCGAGAACGTCTTGGTGCAGCGCATCGCCGGCATGAAAAATTATCTGCCCTCGGGTGTGACTGAGACGGTGGCTTTTCCGGGCTTGATGATCGACCGTGCGGCGTTCGATCAAGCGCTGGCGCGAGAGGCTGAAGCGCAAGGCGCGGAATTGTGTTTGGCCAGCCGCCTGCTGCGGCTCGATGCGCAGCATTCGATTGCGCTTATCCAAACGCCTGAGGGTGAGCGTGAAATAATGTACCGCTTGTTGATCGCCGCCGATGGCCCTTACTCCACTGTCGCATCGCAATTAGGGTTGCCACCCTTGGAAACGGTATTTACCCGGCAATACACGGTGCCCCTGCTGCAACCTTATGCCGATACGGATATTTGGCTTTCCGACGAATATCCGGGCGGCTATGCCTGGTTGTTCCCCAAAGGAGATTGCGCGAATCTGGGCTTGGGGGCGGATAAGGACTACACGCATGATTTGAAGCAACCCTTAGATGCATTGCACGCCCGCTTAGTTGATCAAGGGGTAGTAGGGGCTACCATCCTGTCGTTGACTGGCGGCTTGATCCCTGTGGGAGGATTGCGAACGCGCTTAGTGGTGGATAAAACACTATTCGTGGGTGATGCGGCGGGGCTGACGCATCCGATTACCGGCGCGGGTATTGCCGCTGCGCTTGTTTCCGGTGAGTGCGCGGGCCAAGCGGCTGCGCGTTTCTTGCTGGCCAACGAGGCTGATGCGCTAAATGAATTCGAAGCTGAGATGAGAGACCATTTCGAAATGAGCCTCGCACGTGCAATGGCGCGCAGACAGTGGCTCAATCAGCACTGGCATACCCTCGCCGCGTGTGAGGATGGGATGCATCGCAAGGGTTGGATTGCGTTTCCGGAATATTTTGCAGAATAGACAGGATTAACACGATGAATCATCCCGAGCAGCCAATTAATTTCTACCGCCCCGACTATCACGCCAAAACACCGGCGATGCGCTCGCCCGAGTATGTGCAGATGAGCACCGCAGCGGCGATCACGCTCGGCTTGATTCCCGGCCAGATGTATCGCACGGCTTGTACCCATTGCTTGAACCTGCTCGTGACCTATCCCGAAGGCTGCCGCGCCAATTGCGCGTACTGCGGCTTGGCGCGGCATCGGGAGGAGGCGCGCGATTACGCCGACCGCAATTTCATCCGCGTCGATTGGCCCACCGCACACTACGACGAGGTGATCGAGCGCGTGCGCGCCGGCGCCGACAAGGGCCAATTCCAGCGCATGTGTATTTCCATGATCACGCATCCGAATTCGGATGCCGATACTTTCGTGCTGTTAAAAAAATGGGTGGCAGTGCTACCGCATATTCCGGTGTCCATCCTTTCCAACCCCACCACGATGGAAAAGACCGATCTGATCGAAATGAGGCGATTAGGCGCGGAGATTTTTACCGTGGCGCTGGATGCGGTCACCCCCGCGATCTTCGAACGCACCCGCGGTAAGACCGTGGACAGCCCGCATCGCTGGGAAAAATACTGGCAAGCCATTGAATGGGCGGCGGAGGTATTCGGATCTGAGCGCTTCGGCGCACATTTGATTTGCGGCATGGGCGAGACCGAGCGCGAGCTGCTCGAAGTCTGCCAGCGCATTAAAGATATGGGGGGGCACAACCATCTATTCGCCTTCTTCCCCGAGCAGGGTTCATTGATGGAGGATTGGCCAGCAGTGGATCGCGCCCAATGGCGCCGGGTACAACTGGCGCGCTTCATCATCGACTATGCGGGAGGGCGCATCGAACGCATGGCATTTGACGGGCAGGGTCGGCTCGTGGGCTTCGGTTTGCCCGAAAGCGAGCTGAACGCACTAATTCAAAGCGGTAAACCCTTTCAAACCTCCGGTTGCCCAGGAAAGGAAAATGATGTCTCGGCGTGCAATCGTCCTTATGGTGATTCCCCGCCCTCCGATATCCTGTCATTTCCTTTTGCGCTCAATGAGATGGATGTTGTTGGCGTTCGACGCCAAATACACGGACAGTCGGTAATCTATGATGACGAATGAGATTTGTTGCAAATTTGCAACAAACTTAGCGCTGGATAGTCCATTCGGACTAGAAAGTTTGCCCGTAAATAAAAGCTTGTTGTATGATCTCCACCACAAAACGCTAGAATCCAGCGTAGAAGTTTAGTTTTTTATAAAGTACAAACCAAAGGAGAACTCCCGATGCGTATTAAAAAATTGGCCGGCGCGCTGGCTGTTGTGGGTCTGGCAACCGTTTCCGGCGCCGCATTTGCCACGAACGGTTATTTTTCTCATGGCTACGGTATGAAGGCCAAGGGTATGGGCGGCGCGGGAATCGCGTTTGGTCAAGACTCTTTGGCAGCAGCCACAAACCCGGCGAATATGGTGCTGGTCGGTGATCGCTTGGATGTGGGTGTGGATTGGTTCCGTCCGACGCGTGAATCAGTGACCGGGGCCGTCACTCACGACGGAGATGGCAAGAAAGACTTCTTTATTCCTGAGTTTGGCTACAACAAAATGCTGAACAAGAATATGTCGCTCGGCGTTTCGGTGTTTGGCAATGGCGGGATGAATACTAAGTACAACTCTTACAATGCCACGGCTGGTGCGTTTGCTTTTGGAACGAGTGGTGTTCCTGTAGGCGTTGATTTATCGCAGCTCTTTATTTCCCCAACCTTCTCTTTTAAAATCAACGATGCTCATTCTATCGGCATTGCGGTGAATCTGGCTTATCAACGCTTCAAGGCGACTGGGCTAAGCAACTTCGCAGGACAGTCGAGTGACTCTGCCAACCTTACCGACAGAGGCTACGATGACTCTTGGGGTTATGGCGCACGTATCGGTTGGACGGGTAAGCTGAATGATGATTTGACGTTGGGCGCTACTTACCAAAGCCGTACCCACATGGGTAAGTTTGATAAGTACAGAGGGCTCTTTGCTGAACAAGGTGACTTCGATATTCCCGCGAATTTTGGTGTTGGTGCCGCTGCTAAAATTACGCCCAAGTTAACTGCTGTAGTTGATTTAATGCGCATTCAGTATGGATCAATTAAAGCCATTGCGAATGGAGCAGCGGAGGGGGGCGCGCTTGGCACCAATAACGGCGCTGGTTTCGGCTGGCAAGATCAGACCGTGTACAAGCTTGGTGTGTCGTATGAAGTCGACAAGAGCCTGACCTTGCGTGCGGGCTGGAACCATGGTGATGCTCCATACAATGGCAGTGAAACTCAGTTCAATATCCTCGCACCTGCGGTTGTGGAAGATCACGTTACCCTTGGCGGGACTTGGACGCTTGCTAACAAAGGTGAAGTTTCGGTCGCCTACATGCATGCGTTTGCTGGCGAAGTTGCAGGAACCAACACTATTAAAAACCGGATGTATCAAAATTCCCTGGGTGTCTCCTACGGCGTGAAGTTCTAAACCATAGGCGTACCTCTGGTACTCTGCATAGGGCTGAAACTTAACCGTTTCAGCCCTTTTTCTTTTGCCCGTTCGGGTAAGATTCCATTTCTCATGGAAGATTAAAATGAAACGACTCTTCGTCTTGGTTTGCTTTTTACTTTGGCCGCCGTTCGCGCTGGCGCTATCCCCGTATATCCAAGCCAACAAAGTGCCTGGCGCCGATCTGAAGTCGGTGATGACCGCAGTGGAGGTTAAGCTGCAAGCGGAAGGTTTCAATGTGGTGGGGCGACACACGCCGGGGGGTGTTCCCGGCCACGGAGTGGTGGTGGTGACCGATAAAGGCTTGCTCGACGCGATTCGCAATATGGGGGGCATGGCGATTATCGGTGCGGGCATTCGCGTGGGCGTGAAGAGCGACGGTACGGTGACGTACATCAACCCGGAATACTGGTACCGCGCTTATTACCGCAAGGATTATTCCAAAGCCGAAAGTGCTGCGAAAGCGGTACTGGAAAAGCTCGGCAAGGCCTTGGGCGCGGGCAAGGGTTTTGGCGGTGATGTGGATGCCGCCGACTTGCTTAGCTACCGCTACATGATCGGCATGGAGCGTTTCGATTCCGACAAGAACGAGCTCAAAACCCATGCCTCATTCGAGGTGGCGGTGAAGACGGTGCAAGACAATCTCGCCAAGGGCGTGGCGCATACCGGCAAGGTGTATGAAGTGATCATGGCGGACAAAAAGATCGCGGTGTTCGGCGTCGCGATGAATGACGCCAAACATGGCGAAGGCTGGTGGGTGAAGAAAGTCGGTTCCGATCACATCGCGGCGCTGCCGTGGGAGATCGTCATTGTCAACGGCAAGGTCTCGGCGCTGTATGGCCGCTACCGCACGGCCCTGGGCTGGCCGACGCTGGGCATGGGCACCTTTATGTCGATCTCGGATCATCCCGACACGACGGCGGAAATGCTCACCGCGGTGGCCGGGGGGAAGTGGGAGAAATTCAGCGCGTTCTAAACATGGCGACATAAGTCTACTGCGCTGCGCGATGTATAAAGCCATGCTTATCTCAGGCACGCTTAAAAAGGGCTGAAGCTTTACCGTTTCAGCCCTTTTTCTTTGTTCTGAACTCGGGTAGTATCGAATGAGTTTTCTTGATAGTACTTATCTACTACTATTTCGTGCATTGTAGGGTTCGGTTCACCACAGAATTTCATCGCTGGATTCAATAAACAAAGGAGGCTGGAATGTTTAAATTTCTCAAGCAGATGTTTATCGCACTGTTTGCCCTGGTATGCACAAGCGGTTTGGCGCTGGCGGCGGATGATGATGTGCTCAAACCCTTTGTGCTGGGGTCAAAAAGTGCGGGTTCAGTGGCGGAGAAAGCCGAAGCGGCTAAGGCAGCGTTGACGGCCGAGGGCTTTACGGTGGTAGGCGCCTATTCACCCTATCCCAATGCAACGGTGATCGTGGTGACCAACGATGAATTGAAGGCGAACGCCGCAAAATCAACGCACGGGGGGTTTGGCGCGATGCAGCGGGTGTCGGTGACTAAGATGGGCAATGACGTGCAGGTGGCATACACCAATCCGGTTTACATGGCTAACGCTTATCGCATGGCGGGCGACCTGAAGGGGGTGTCGGCAAGCATGGGCAAAGCACTGGGGCGCGTCGAGGAGTTCGGCGCGAAAGGGTTGACGCCTGCCAAGCTGCGCAAATACCACTACATGTTCGGCATGGAATATTTCAATGAGCCGAGTGAATTGGCTGAGCATAAGAGTTATGAAGATGCGGTGAAAACGGTCGAAGCGAATCTTGCCGCAGGCGCGGCCGGCGTGACCAAAGTTTATCGCATCGATATTCCGGGCAAGAAAGAGACCGTGTTCGGGGTGGCGATGAAGGGTAAAACCGACGCCGATAAGTTTATGGACGACAAATACATCATGAGCGAGGTCGATTTTAAAGATGTGCGATCGACCGCCCATTTGCCCTACGAAATTCTTGTGTCGGGCAACAAGGCCTATGCGCTGTATGCGCGGTTCCGGATTGCGGCTAGCTTCCCGGATCTGTCGATGATGGGCGAAAATAGTTTTATGAGAATCATGGATTCCCCGGAGGCGATTCGCAAGGCGCTGACGCTGGCTGCGGGTGGAAAATATGAGGGCGCTAGCTGGAAATAATTGCCTAAGCGGCAGTTAGGTGACAGCCCATCCCTTATTCGGATGGGCTGTTTTATTTTAGGCAGTACCGAATCGAAATGGGGCTAAATTTTCTTTGAATGTGGTCGATAAGTACGGGTATTGCCTGATTCTCCCTTGAATTCACTATGGCCGACTCCTCCGCCAAACCCCTACCCGACGTGCAAGCCATGCTGCGCCAATTGCGCGAGAAGTATCTTGCCGAGTTGGACGCCAAGCTGGGCGATCTCGAATCCGATCTGCTGGCGCTGGACCGTGTTGAACATTTTTCCGATGTGTTCGAACGGGCTTACCGCAAGGTGCACTCCCTCAAAGGCAGTGCCGGCACGTATGGGCTGCCCATCCTCTCAAAGATTTGCCACCAACTTGAAGAGCATTTAAACCAGCTCTCGATTACCCCGGCGAAACTGCCGCGCGAAATGTCCGATCGGTGTTTGGCGCATATCGAGCTGATGCGCAAAGCGCGCGACCAGGCGCAGGCGGGGGGCGAACACTTTAATGATATCGAAGAAGAGTTGGGTGTGCTGCGCACCCAGTTGCTGGGCGATCGATATAGCGTGCTGATCGTAGAAACGTCCAAGGTCAATATCAAACTCTGCACCGAAATCATGAAGCGCTATCCGGTGCAGGTAACGGTCATGGATAATGGCTATCAAGCGCTAGAACACCTGCTCCAGCAAAAATACCATCTGCTGATTACCGGCTTGGAAGTAAAGGTGCTGAATGGCCTGGCCCTGGTCGCAGCAGTGCGCATGAGCGCGCGCGGCAACCAGGATATGCAGGCGATTCTGCTTTCCTCTTCCAAGCAGCCGCCGTTCAAGCGCAATGTCGATCCGAACTACATCGTGCCGCGCGATAGCAAGTTCGCTGAAAACTTGGGAAGCGCCATCGATAGCTGTGTTGTCGCGCTGCGCGAAAAAAAAGTTTAGTCAGCAGGGCGCTTATTTCGCGCGATAGCCCAGCGCATGGGAGATTTGCTCCGCCGCCGCCTTCACTTTTTTTGGCCAGCTTTTATCGTGCCGATCCACCGGGGCCGAGATCGACAGGCCCGCGATCAGCTTGCCTTCCGCGTCGCGGATGCCGGCGCCGATGCAGGCCACGCCTTTTTCCGCTTCTTCATCGTCGAATGCGTAGCCGTTTTTGCGAATCTTGGCCAGCGCCTCGCACAGTGCTTGGGGTTGGGTAATGGTGTGCTCGGTGTAGGCCGGCAGACCGGTGCGTTTAGCGTAGTCCAGCGCGGCCTCATCTCCTGCGTCGGCGAGAAATACTTTGCCGACAGCGGTGATATGCAGCGGCGCGCGCGCGCCGACCAATTGCACCACGCGCATCATCGATTGGCCGCTCGCGGTGCGTTCCACGTACACCATTTCGTCGCCTTGGCGCAGGCTGAGGTTGACCGTTTCGCCGATGTCTTGGTGCAGCGATTGCATATAAGGCAACGCCTCGCGCCGGATATCGAGGCGGGCGCGCACCAGATTGCCTAATTCCAACAGCTTTAAGCCCAGGCGATAGGTGCCGCCGTCGAGTTTGTCTACTAAGCCTTTGCCCACCATCACATTCAGAATGCGGTGTGCGCTGGAAGGATGCAGGGCCGCCTGCTGCGCCAGCAATTTCAGACTGACCGGCTGGGTATGGCCGGCGAGTAAATCGAGCAGGGTCATCATGCGGTCGATGACTTGAATCGAGGATTTAGTGTCTGTTTCGGCCATTGGGTGTTTTCCAAAATTTCATATTACAAAATTCTATTCCATATTTTCAAAAGCACAAGCCCGGCGTACACTGAATCGACAATCCACTCCTGATCATCATGCGCGTCGGACTCTTTGTTACCTGTCTTGTTGATTTAATGCGGCCATCGATCGGTTTTGCCACGCTGCGGCTGTTAGCGCATGCGGGTTGCGACGTGATCGTGCCGGAGCATCAAACGTGCTGCGGCCAGCCCGGTTATAACGCGGGTGATCATACGGCCGCGCGCGAGTTGGCGATCAAACTCACGCTTGAATTCGCTGATTGTGATTATGTCGTGGTGCCCTCCGGTTCCTGTGCCGGCATGATTCGCGTGCATTACCCAACGCTTTTCCCCGATGATTCCGAGCCGGCGTGCCGCGTGCGCGCCTTGGCCGCGCGCACCTATGAGTTGACCGATTTCTTGGTCAATATCGCCAAGCTGCAAGATGTGCCGGGCAGTTTCAGCGGCAATCTCACTTATCACGATTCCTGCTCCGGCCTGCGCGAGCTGAGGGTGAAGCAACAGCCGCGTACCTTGCTGGCGCAGCTACCCAATGTGACGCTGAAGGAAATGGCGCAATGCGAGACCTGCTGCGGTTTCGGCGGCGCGTTCTCGGTCAAATTCGATGAGATTTCCAGCCGCATGGCCGACAACAAAGCGCGTCATATTCATGCCAGCGGCGCGAATACCGTGGTGGCGGGTGATTTGGGTTGCTTGCTGAATATCGAGGGCCGCTTGCGGCGCATCGGCGACCAGGCCACGCGTGTGCTGCACATCGCCGAAGTGCTGGCCGGTGAAGAGGGGCACGTGCCATGCAAGTAAGCTCGCTCAAATTTCAGCGCAATGCCGGCAAGAGTTTGAAAAACAAAATTTTGCAAGGCGCGCTGAAAAATATTGAACCCCGCTTCGTCGGTGCTCGACGCGAGGCGATCTCGCACTTGGAGGATTTCGAGGCGGTGCGCAGTCGCGCCACGGCCATTCGCGATCAAGTGCTGGCCAATCTCGATCAATGGCTGATCCGCTTCGAGCAAGAGGCGCAACGGCGCGGCGCGATCGTACACTGGGCAGAAACCGCAGCGGAAGCCAATCGCATCATCTGCGACCTTGCGCGACAGTACAACGTGAAAAAGGCGGTCAAATCCAAATCCATGGTGAGCGAGGAGTGCGGCCTCAACGATGCGCTGGAAGCGGCAGGGGTGCAGGTGATCGAAACCGATCTGGGCGAGTACATATTGCAGCTCGCGCATGAGCCGCCGTCGCACATCGTTGCGCCCGTGCTGCACAAAACCAGGGATGAAGTCTCGGATTTGTTCGAGCTTCATCACCACTTGCCGCGCAAAACCGGCATTGCCGAGTTGTGCCAAGAGGCGCGCGAGATTCTGCGCCCGCATTTCATCTCCGCCGATATGGGCATTTCCGGCGCGAATTTTCTCATCGCCGAGACCGGCTCGGCGCTGATCGTTACCAACGAAGGTAATGGCCGCCTGTCCACCACGCTGCCGCGCGTGCATGTGGCGCTCACCGGCATCGAAAAAGTGGTGCCGACGCTGGAAGACGCGACGACCTTGATTCGCTTACTGCCGCGTTCCGCCACGGGGCAAGACATCACCAACTATGTATCGGTGCTCACCGGTGCGAAGGCAGCGGACGAGAGCGATGGCCCCGAGCATTTCCATATCGTGCTGCTCGACAATGGCCGCAGCAAAATGCTGGGAACAAAACTACAAGCCATGCTGCGCTGCATTCGTTGCGGCGCGTGCATGAACCATTGCCCGGTGTATCAGAATGTCGGCGGCCACGCCTACGGCTGGGTGTATCCAGGGCCGATGGGTTCGGTGCTCACGCCGAGTTTTGCCGGGCTCGCCGCCACCTTGCCGCTGCCTAACGCCTCGACTTTATGCGGCGCGTGCGCAGTGGTGTGCCCAGTGAGCATTCCCTTGCCGGATCTATTGCGCGAAGTGCGTCATCAGCAGCACCAAGCCAATTTGAGGCCGTGGCTTGAGCGCAAAGTGCTGGCGGTTTGGGCATGGCTTGCCTTGCGTCCTATTTGGTATGCGCGTTACACCGGGCTGATGAGCCGTGTCTTGGCTTGGTTGGGCGGCGCCAAGGGTCGGCTGACCTGGCTGCCCGGTGTGTGGACACGTGAACGCGATTTGCCCGCGCCTGCCGGTCAAACCTTCCGCGATTTATACCGCAAGCGAGACAAATCATGAGTGCGCGCGAAAACATTCTGCAACGCATCCGATCCGCCCAAGCCCACGCCGTAGTGCCGGAAGTGGAGCGCATCATCGCCAACCCTGTGCGTGGCCCACAACCGGCGCCGGTGGCGAATTTAGTCAGTCGTTTTATCGAACAAGCGCAAGCTTTGTCTAGCCAAGTGCTACGCGTCGATGCCCGCAATGAGATACCGCACACCATCGCGCACTATTTAGCAGAAAATAACTTGGGGAATCATGCGCTGTGCTGGCCGGATTTTCTGGAATGGGATTGGATCGCCGCGCGCATCGTGGTCGCGGCCCAACCCGCCAGCGCGGACGACGCAGTCGGCATCACCGGCGCGTTTTGCGCGATAGCTGAAACCGGCACGCTGATGTTGCTCTCCGGCGCACATACGCCGGCCGCGACCAGCTTGCTGCCCGAGACGCATATTGCCGTGCTGGATAGCGCGCGCATCGTCGCCACCATGGAAGATGCGTGGGATTTGCTGCGGCGCGAGCGCGGCAGCTTACCGCGCGCGGTGAACTTCATATCCGGTCCGTCGCGTACGGCGGATATCGAACAGACCGTGACACTGGGCGCGCATGGCCCGGCGCGGGTGTTGATTGTGTTAGTCAGTTAAATCAGAGAGCGCGTATGCAAAATTTACAACTTTGGATAAATGGCCGTGTCGAGCAAGCGCAAAGCACGCGTTCTGCCGAAATTTTCAATCCCGCGACCGGCGAGCTCATTCGGCGCGTTGCATTGGCCGATGCGAACGATGTGGCGCGCGCAGTCGCTGCGGCCAAGGCGGCCCTGCCGGGTTGGCGTGCGACCACGCCCTTACGCCGGGCGCGCATTCTCACGCGCTTTCGCGAATTGATGGAGCAGCATCGTGACGAGTTGGCGCGGCTCGCATCCGAAGAGCATGGCAAGACCTTGGCGGATGCGGCGGGGTCGGTGCAGCGCGGGATTGAGGTGATCGAATTCGCCTGCGGTGTGCCGCATTTGCTTAAAGGCGAGCATGCGGAGGATGTCGGTCGTGGCGTGGATTGTCATTCGCTGTTGCAGCCGGTGGGGGTGTGCGCCGGGATCACGCCGTTTAATTTTCCGGTGATGGTGCCGCTGTGGATGTTTCCGGTGTCGATCGCCTGCGGCAATACTTTCGTGCTGAAACCCTCGGAGAAAGTCCCCTCTTGTAGCTTGCGCATGGCCGAGTTATTTAAAGCCGCCGGTTTACCCGATGGCGTATTGAACGTGGTGACCGGCGATAAAGAAGCCGTGGATGCCTTGCTCACGCACCCGGATGTGCGCGCGGTGTCGTTTGTCGGTTCGACGCCGGTGGCGAAATATATTTATGAAACCGCGGCGCGCCATGGCAAGCGCGTGCAAGCCTTGGGCGGTGCGAAAAATCACGCTGTGGTGATGCCGGATGCCGATCTGGATTTCACTGCCGATGCTTTGATCGGCGCGGCTTATGGTTCGGCGGGAGAGCGCTGCATGGCGATTTCCACCGTGGTGGCGGTGGGGGAGGCGGGAGATGCCTTGGTTGCCAAGCTCAAGGCCCTAGCAGCAAAACTCAAAATCGGCTCGGGTCAGGTGGCGGGCATGGATATGGGGCCGGTGATTTCAAGCGCGCATCGCGATCGCATTGTCGGCCTGATCGATAGCGGAGTGGCGCAAGGCGCGACGCTCTTGTTGGATGGGCGCGGCATTCGGGTGCCGGGGTGCGAGCAGGGATTCTTTGTCGGCCCGACCCTGTTCGACCAGGTGACGCCGGAGATGGAAATTTATCGCGAAGAAATTTTCGGGCCGGTATTGATCGTCTTGCGCGCGGCGAATTTGGATGAGGCGATCACACTCGTCAACCGCAACCCTTACGGCAATGGCACGGCGATTTTTACCCGTTCCGGTGCGGCGGCGCGGCGCTTCGAAAACGAAATAGAAGTCGGCATGGTCGGCATCAACGTGCCGATTCCGGTGCCAATGGCGTTCTTTTCTTTCGGCGGCTGGAAGGCTTCTTTATTTGGTGATTTGCACATGCACGGCATGGAAGGTGTATGGTTTTATACTTGCACCAAGGCGGTGACCAGCCGCTGGCCGTCCGATCCGGACGCCGCTACCAGCGGCCTTGCCATGCCAACTATGTAGCAAACAACTGAAGGGTTGAAATTATCCCTGATGGGGACTAAGCTTTATCACAACGTAGTAGTAATTTTCATAATACGAAATTAGGTGCTGGTAGTGGTAGTTGTAAAGATGTGAACCCCCTCGTGCTTTAAACAAGAGTTAAGGAGACAACCATGAGCAAGCAAGACAGCAATAAACCATCCGCAGCAGCCCACCCTGAAACCAAAGTCAGCCGTCGTAAGTTCCTCGGCGCAGCGGCGGCCACCGCCACTGGCGCGGCGGCGCTTGGCTTCCCGACGATCAGCAAAGCGGCCGCGCCGATCAGCCTGCGCTTTCAAAGCACTTGGCCGGCAAAAGATATCTTCCATGAATACGCCGTGGACTTTTCCAAAAAAGTAAACGACATGTCCGGCGGCAGCCTCAAGATCGAGGTGCTGCCTGCGGGCGCAGTGGTGAAGGCATTTGATCTGCTCGATGCCGTGAGCAAAGGCACGCTCGATGGCGGCCATGGCGTGGTGGCTTACTGGTACGGCAAAAACTCCGCCGTAGCCTTGTGGGGTTCCGGCCCCGCCTTCGGCATGGACGCGAACATGGTGCTGGCGTGGCACTATTACGGCGGCGGCAAAGAGTTGTTGGAAGATGTGTACAAGAGCATGAATATGGATGTGGTTTCCATGCTGTATGGCCCGATGCCCACGCAACCGCTGGGTTGGTTCAAGAAGCCTGTGACTAAAGCGGCAGATATGAAGGGGCTGAAGTTTCGTACCGTGGGCTTGGCCGTGGACGTGTTCAAAGACATGGGCGCGGCGGTGAATCCGTTGCCCGGTGGCGAGATCGTGCCGGCGCTGGATCGCGGCCTGCTCGATGCAGCCGAATTCAACAATGCATCGAGCGATAACTTGCTGGGTTTCCCGGATGTGGCCAAGATCTGCATGCTGCAAAGTTTCCATCAGCCTAGCGAGCAGTTTGAAATCCTGTTCAATAAGAAAAAATACGATACGCTTCCAGGCGAATTGAAAGCCATCATCAAGTACGCCGTGGAAGCCTCCTCGGCCGATATGTCGTGGAAGGCGATTGATCGCTACTCCAAGGATTACATCGACATGAGCGAGAAAAAAGGCGTCAAGTTCTACAAGACGCCGGATGCGATCTTGCAAGCTCAATTGGCGTCCTGGGATAAGATCACGGAGGCGAAGATGGCCGAGAATCCCGCATTCAAGAAAGTGATGGATTCCATGCGCGCTTTCGCGGGCCGCGCCGCCCGTTGGCAGAACGATACCAACGTGGATTATAAAATGGCCTACAACCACTACTTCGGCAAGAAGAAAGCCTAATTCCAGGCATGTAGGGGCGAGGCATGCCTCGCCCGATATCGCCCGGTATCGATAGCGGGTCGGGCATGCCCGACCCCTACCATCATAGGAATGCGTAAATGCAAAAAATACTGCTTTTCGTCGATCGGGTCAGCAGCTTCGCTGGCCATTTTTTTTCTTGGAGCATCGTCGGCCTGACGTTGCTCATTTCATGGGAAGTGTTCTCGCGCTACCTGCTGAATACGCCGCACGCTTGGGTGCTCGATGCGCAGATCATGCTCTACGGCGTGCTGTTCATGATGGCGGGTGCGTACACCCTGGCCACTAGCGGGCATGTCCGAGGCGACGTGCTGTATGGCTTTTTCGCACCGCGCACCCAAGCGACAATTGATCTCACGCTGTACATCGTTTTTTTCTTGCCGGGCATTTTTGCCATGGCCTATGCGGGCTGGACTTACGCTAACGAGTCGCTGGCCATTCACGAGCAAACCTTCAGCCCCGAACCGCTACCGCTTTACCCCTTTAAATTTATCATTCCGCTGGCGGCGTTTTTTCTGCTGGTGCAAGGCCTGGTGGAAATCGCGCGCTGCGTCATCTGCTTGCGTGACGGTGTTTGGCCTTCGCGCGTACAGGATGTGGAAGAAGTAGACGTGGATAAACTCAAGGAAATGGTCAATGTGAAGGACGAAGACATCGCCCAACTCGATCAGTATGTCGTGAAGCAGGGGGGTAAATCGTGAAGAAAGAACTCCGTTTTGGCTTCGCGCTGATGGCGATTATTTTGATCGCCGTGGCCGTGTTCATGCCCTGGACCAACTTGACCAATGGTCATCTGGGTCTCTTGATGCTGGGGCTGGTGGTGGTGACGATCATGCTCGGCTTCCCCACCGCCTTTACGCTCATGGGCATGGGCATGATCTTCGCCTGGCTCGCCTATCGCAGCGTCAACCCGGATATCGCCATCCAACAGACCCTCGATCTGATGGTGCAGCGCACTTACGGCGTGATGACCAACGACGTGTTGATCTCCATTCCCTTATTCGTATTCATGGGCTATTTGGTCGAGCGCGCGAACTTGATTGAGAAGCTATTCAAAAGCTTGCACTTAGCGTTGGCGCGCGTACCGGGCTCACTCGCGGTGGCCACGCTCGTCACCTGCGCGATATTCGCCACCGCTACCGGCATCGTCGGCGCGGTGGTGACACTGATGGGGCTGCTCGCTTTGCCCGCGATGCTGCGTGCGGGTTACAACGTCAAGCTGACGGCGGGCGTGATTACCGCAGGTGGTTGCCTGGGGATTCTCATTCCGCCTTCGGTGATGCTCATCGTCTATGGCGCCACCGCTGGCGTGTCGGTAGTGAAACTGTACGCGGGCGCATTTTTCCCTGGCCTCATGCTCGCACTACTCTATGTAGGCTACGTGATCCTGATGGCAAAGTGGAAGCCGGAATTAGCGCCGCCGCTGCCTGAGAGCGAGCGTCAAGTTACCTTGCCCGCGCATAGTGCATCCATCGCCGCGACTTTCGGCAACCGCGCCATGCCTGCCTTACTGCGCGCACTCACGAGCAAACGCGATGCGACTATCCCCACCAGAAAAGTCGTACGCGAATTAAGCACCGCGTTGCTGCCGGCCATTGTGTTTGCCGTGATCATGGGTTTGACCTGGCATTCGCTGACCAAGCCAGATCTGGCGACTGATACCTCGGGGTTGCAAGAAATGGGCACGCTGATGGATCAATCAGCCAGCGCACCGGTTGCGCGTGAAGCGCAAGCCGACGGCGTGCAGGAACCCCCGGCAGAGGGTGTACAGGAGCCACCCGCAGAAGGTTTGCAAGAACCGCCCGCAGAAGGTGTAAAAGAATCGCAGAACGCTGCACCTCAGCCCGCGCCTGCCGCTGCGCCCGCTGCCAAACTGGTATCAAAGCCAGCACCCAGCACCGACTGGCAGCGCCTTCCCACGCCGGCTACATTCTGGATCGTGTTCAGCGTGGGTAGCGCATTGCTTGCGCTGCTGTATGCCATGTTCACTTTCACGCGGCTAGAAATTTTTAAAATGCTGCTCACTTCGTTCTTCCCGCTCGCTGTGATGATTCTCGCTGTGCTCGGCACTATCGTGTTCGGCTTGGCGACGCCAACCGAGGCGGCGGCGATTGGCTCATTCGGCGGCTTCGTGCTGGCCGCGGTCTATTACTTCATCGGTAAAACTAAAGCGTTGCAGCGCAAGGTGTTACCGCTGTGGATTCCGCTTTGGATTTTGTTTGGCGTGTCGGTGGTGTGGTTCATCTTGTTCAAGGCCGAAGTGCTGCATGCGGGTCCACCAGCGTGGATAGGATGGTTATCCATGAGCGCGATCGGGGTGTGGTGCGTAGCAGCGGTGCTGCAAGTTGGCCTCCTGCCCACGATCAGAGAATCCTCTTTTTTAACCGCTAAAACATCGGCCATGGTGTGCTGGCTGTTCGTCGGCTCGAGTATTTTTTCCGCCGCTTTCGCACTCTTGGGCGGGCAGAATATCGTCGAGCAATGGGTGCTTTCGCTCAACATGACGCCGGTGCAATTCCTGCTGCTGTCCCAGTTCATTATCTTCATCCTGGGCTGGCCGCTGGAATGGACCGAGATCATCGTGATTTTCATGCCGATCTTCATCCCGCTGCTCGCGCATTTCAATATTGATCCATTGTTCTTCGGCTTGCTGGTAGCGCTCAACTTGCAGACCGCTTTCCTCTCGCCGCCGGTGGCGATGGCGGCGTTTTATTTAAAAGGCGTCGCGCCGCCGCATGTCACGCTGAATCAAATCTTCGCCGGCATGATGCCCTTCATGGCGATCCAAGTGCTGGCGATGGCGTTGCTGTATATGTGGCCCGCGATTGGCATGTGGTTGCCGTCGGTGTTGTATAAATAATGTAGGGTGGGTTAGGCACGCAGTTTGTGCCGTAACCCACCGGATGTGCCGTCAGGCACTCATTAAAAAATGCGTTGTGTTGCTGCGCAACGCTTGGTGGGTTACGCGAAAAACGCTAACCCACCCTACATTTGGCTGTCCATCAAGGAGATAAGCATGAACGTCGCATTTATCGGACTCGGCATCATGGGCCGCCCCATGGCGCTTAATCTGCAAAAAGCCGGACACACTGTATTCGTGCATGGGCGACGCCCCGAATCCATGACGCCACTGGCGCAAGCAGGCTGCACAGCCTGCGCCAGCGCAGCCGATGCGGCAGCGCAAGCCGATGTCACCTTCATCATGGTGTCCGATACGCAGGATGTAGAACAAGTGTTGTTCGCCGCGGGCGGCGTAGCGCAAGGCGCGAAGCCGGGTTCGGTGGTGGTGGATATGAGCACCATCTCTCCCCCCGCGACCCGGCGCTTTGCGGAAGATCTGAAGGCGCGCGGCGTAGATATGTTGGATGCACCCGTCTCCGGCGGCGATGTTGGCGCGATCAACGCCACGCTCTCGATCATGGTCGGTGGTAAGCCCGATGTATTCGAGCGCGTGAAGCCGTTGTTCGAAGCCATGGGCAAAAATATCGTATTGGTGGGCGACAACGGCGCGGGGCAAGTGGCTAAAGCCTGCAACCAAATCGTGGTGGCAGTTACCATCGAAGCCGTGGCCGAAGCACTCACCTTCGCGCGCAAAAATGGAGTGGATGCAGGCAAGGTGCGCGACGCGCTGATGGGCGGCTTCGCCGGCAGCCGCATTCTCGAAGTGCACGGCAAGCGCATGCTCGACAACAACTACCAGCCCGGCTTTAAGACCAAACTGCATCAGAAAGACTTGAACATCGTGATGCAGACCGCAAAAGAACTGGGCTTAGCACTCCCGGCCGCAGCGCTGGTGATGCAGCACATGAACGCGCTGATGGGGACAGGCGATGCTGAGTTGGATTCGGCAGCGGTAATGAAGGTGGTTGAGCGAATCTCTGGAGTCGAGCGCTAAAGTTTTAAAAGGTTTCCTATGACCCAACACATCGTATTTCTCGACCGCAAAAGCCTGATCGCCAATATGCGCACGCCCAGCTTTGCGCATCACTGGCAAGACTTCGAGCAGACCAAGCCCGAGCAAGTGTTGGCGCATTTAAAAGACGCAACCATTGCGATTACCAACAAAGTGAAGCTTTCAGGCGAGACCTTGGCGCAAACACCGCAGCTTAAAATGATCGCCGCCGCCGCCACCGGCACCGACAACATCGATCTCGCTTATTGCCGCGCGCACGGCATCGTGGTGTCGAATATCCGCAATTACGCCGTGCATACCTTGCCAGAGCATGTGTTCATGCTGATGCTGGCGCTGCGCCGCAATCTGCTGGCGTGGCGTCAGGATGTGGAAAACGGACTATGGCAGCAAGCCGACCAATTTTGTTTGTTTACCCAGCCGATCAACGATCTCTACGGCAGCACCCTCGGCATCGTCGGCTATGGCGGCTTAGGCAAAGCGGTGCAGAAGCTTGCCGAAGCCTTCGGCATGCGGGTGTTGGTGGCTGAGCACAAGGGCGCCAGCGTGGTGCGCGTGGGCTACACCGATTACGATACCGTGATCGCAGAGAGTGATGTCATCACGCTGCATTCGCCGTTGAATGATGCGACGCGGCACATGATTTCCACGCGCGAATTTGAAATGATGAAACGCAGCACAATTTTGATCAACACTGCGCGCGGCAATCTGGTGGATGAGGCGGCGCTGGAAACAGCCTTGGTCTCAGGCCGCATCGCCGGCGCGGGCTTCGACGTGCTGGGGGTGGAGCCGCCGCGCGAAGGCAATCGTTTGCTCGATCTCAAGCTGCCCAATTTTATTCTCACGCCGCATGTTGCCTGGGGCAGCCGTCAAGCGATGCAGATCCTCGCCGATCAACTGGTAGATAACATCGAAGCGTTTGTCGCGGGCCAGCCGCGCAATGTCGTCGCTTGAAAATCCTCATCGCCCCCGATTCTTTCAAAGGCACGCTTAGCGCCTTAGCCGCCGCACGCGCTATCGAAGCTGGTATCCAGCGTGCCTTGCCCGATGCGATCACACAATGCCTGCCGCTCGCCGATGGCGGCGAGGGAACGCTGGATGTGCTGTTGTTCGCGACCCAGGGCGAGCGCAAGACAGCTCAGGTGAGCGATGCGAACGGCGATCTGATTGAAGCGAGCTATGGTTTGTTGACGGAAGCGCATGAAACGACTGCGGTGCTGGAGGCAGCGCAAGTCGTCAGCCTCGCCCAAGCGCGGATCGACGTTGCCGAGCGCACGACGCGGGGTTTGGGCGAGCTGTTGCGGCTGTGTTTGGATCAGGGCGTGCGGCGCTTCCTGATCGGCTTGGGCGGCAGCAGCACCAATGACGGCGGCGCGGGCTTGCTCGTAGCGCTTGGCGTGCGGCTATTGGATGCTGCTGGCAATACCATTGAGCCGAGTCCGAATGGGTTGATGGTTTTAGATCGAATCGATTTCGCAGTACTTGATGCACGGCTGGCCGCATGCGATATCACCGTGCTGACCGATGTCGATCATCCCTTATGTGGGCCGGCGGGTGCGACAGCGGTATTCGGCCCGCAAAAGGGCGTGCAAGCGGCGCAAGCGGCGGCGTTCGATGCAGCCATCGCGCATCTCGCGCGCTTATGCGATGCCTGGGCGGGTTGCGCCGTGTCGCAACAAGCCGGCGCTGGCGCAGCAGGTGGCCTGGGCTATGCGCTGATGTTGCTGGGGGCTAAACGTCGCCCGGGGGCAGAAGTGGTGTGCGAATGGATGCAACTCGATGCACGGCTGCGCGACGCCGATTGGCTCATCACCGGCGAAGGTAAATCCGACGCACAAACCCTGCATGGAAAATTACCCCTAGTGGCGGCGAATCACGCACAGGCGGCGCGGGTGCCGGCGATCTTGCTCTCAGGTGTCATTGAGGCGGAGAGCCGCGTCTTGTTGGAACAAAAATTCCTGGGATGTTTCAGTGTGGTCAGCGAGGAGGTGACGCTTGAGGAGGCGTTGTGCGACCCGGCACGGCGGCTCACCGAGCGGGGTGAATCCGTCGCAAACTGGATATCGCGTTCTTACTCTTCGAATGAATCCAAAGCCGAGTAGCGCCAATCACGCGCCACGTAAAAATTGAATTCAAGCCCCAGCAGACACAGGCTATACAGCGCGAGCCGGTTAGTCTTGCCGGCAAACCACTTGAGCGGTTGATGGCAGCGCTTGATCGCGAGGGTGATGTGCTGCGTCAGATGATATTGATGCATGGGTTCGCTTCAGTAGATTGATCTTGCTGGTGTTAATGCAACCTCCATGCCACCACAAATTAAAATTAGAAATCATTGATAAATAATGATATTTTCACAATTAATAGTGCGCCCCTTGTTCGAATCGTCAACAGCGTTGTTGAGGCCTCGTCGCTGATCTGACTGAGCGGTAGCCAATCTTGTCCAGAACTGCCGCAGCGGTCACAATGCAACTAGGTGAACATGGATGCATCTTCAATCAAATACGGTGCTTGCTACAGCAATGGCATCTACGGCAACCGTTGGGCAGTGCGCCAAGTTACGCGCGAGCATGGCGATGGCAGCGTGACCTTTAAAATCGTCGCCGGCCCCGACCGGCGCAAAAGCGCCACCCTAGCAAAAAATGAATTCGCAAATTGGGCGCAATACGAAGTGGTGTTAAAAGAAAACGAGTGGGTCAAGCTCACGCCGGATCGGTATCGCGAGCCTGAGTAGTCGTCGTACTCCCTCCCCTTGCATGCAAGGGGAGGGCTGGGGTGGGGATAGCTAATCCCATCCATTGTCAGACGCAAACCGGAAGGAGACCGCATGCTAGGCGCCATCACCATTCTGCTGCTGTTTCAACTTGCCGGTGAAGTGCTGGCGCAGGCCTTATCTTTACCCGTGCCAGGGCCGGTGATTGGCATGGCGCTGCTGCTCGCGGCACTCGTGCTGCGCGGTTCCGCGCCGGATGAGATACGGCGCACCGCCAACAATATCCTGAGTCATCTTTCCATCTTGTTCATTCCTGGCGGCGTGGGGGTGATGCTCTATCTCCCGCGTCTGGCGCAAGAGTGGCTGCCCATTCTCGCCAGCCTCATCGTCAGCACCATGCTCACCTTGATTGTGACCGCGCTCGTACTGCGTGCCCTGCTCCGACGTAAAGACCGAGAAAACGCAGCGTGACCACCAAGCTCACCCACATCTGGGTCTATCTCGCCGCCAGCCCGCTCTTATGGCTCACGGTCACGCTCATCGCCTATCAAGCGGCCAACTGGGTGTCGCAGCGATTCAATTTTCACCCACTAGCCAATCCCGTCGCCTTGGCGGTGACCGCCTTGGTCATCCTGTTAAATCTCACCGGTACGCCTTACACCACGTATTTCGACGGTGCACAATTTGTACACTTTCTACTCGGCCCGGCCACCGTGGCGCTGGCGATTCCGCTTTACCTGCATTTTGATCGCGTGAAAAAAATGGCGCTGCCGCTGCTGGCCGCACTCGTCATCGGCTCCACCACGGCGATCTTGAGCGCCTACTGGATCGCGCGCCTGCTCGGCGGCACGCGTGAAGTCGCGCTCTCGCTCGCCCCCAAATCCGCCACCATGCCCATCGCCATGGGCATCACCGAAAAAATCGGCGGCCTGCCTTCGCTCACCGCAGTCTTCGTCGTGCTCACCGGCATCCTCGGCGCAATGGCGGGTAAGCTACTCTTGGACAAAGTGCGCTGCCGCGACGACAGCATCAAAGGCTTTGCGATTGGCTTAACTTCACACGGCATCGGCACCGCGCGTGCGTTTCAGATCAGTGAAATGGCGGGCGCGTTTTCAGGGTTGGCGATGGGTTTGAATGGCTTGATGACAGCGCTGCTCGTGCCGCTGATGATGCGGTGGATGGGCTAGGGTCTGTATCGACAGCTTGAACCAACAGGTTTTTGCGGTCATTCGATGTAAGCAGGCACTATACTATGCGGCTTCGTCCATCCCAGAGCCCATCACCGAGAAGCCATCCCCGCATGCGAAAAGAAGTCCCCAAAGAAGTCAAAGCAAAGCCAAAATCCGCCATCGTGGCGGCCGTGCAACTGCCGAACGTGAGCGACGTCGAGTTCGAGTCATCGTTGGCCGAGCTGCGCGATCTGGCCAAGACACTGGGCTACGAGATCGCCGCCACCTTCACGCAGAAGCGCACCAGCTTCGATTCGACGGCCTACCTGGGCGTCGGCAAGCGGGAGGAGATACGCGCCTTCGTGGACAAGGAAGCCGAGCCCGCCGAGCCGGAAAGAACGCTACACGCCGCCTCCGACCCCAAGGCAGGCGAGATCGATGCCGTCTTCGTCGATCACGAAATATCGCCGTCGCAGGCGCGCAATCTAGAAAATGAAGTCGGCTGCGAGGTGATGGATCGCACCATGGTCATCCTCGAAATCTTTCAACGTCATGCCAGCTCCCGCGCCGCGCGCGCCCAGGTGGAAATCGCGCGCCTCGGCTACATGGCGCCGCGCCTGCGCGAAGCAGCGAAGCTTGCGGGGCCGCAAGGACGGCAGCGCAGCGGCACCGGCGGCCGCGGCGTCGGCGAGTCGCACACCGAGCTGGATAAACGCAAGATCCGCGACCGCATCGCCGAACTGCAGTTGGAGATCGCCGCGATGGACGTCGAGCGCAAGACGCAGCGCGCGCGGCGGCAAGGGCGCCAGGGCATCGCCAACGTGGCGCTCGTCGGCTACACGAACGCGGGCAAGTCCACCCTGATGCGCGCACTCACCGGCAGCGAGGTGCTGGTCGAAAACAAACTCTTCGCCACGCTCGACACCA
>JBBTCZ010000009.1:0-49372 GCA_038042985.1 Pseudomonadota bacterium | reverse complement strand
TGGCAGGTGGTGCAGTCTTCCGCGACAGGCGGATGCTCGAAGGCGTGCGGCCCGCGCACGGCCTGGTGGCATTTGGTGCATTGCGCGGTTTTGGCGCCCAGCGTTGCTTGCTTCGATGCGTGGGGGTCATGGCAACCGGTGCAGGTGGCGCCGCCCTCCTTGACCGGGTGATGCGACGTCATACTGAATCGCGCCATTACGTCCTGATGGCAGGTGGAACACAGCGCTACGGTCTTGCCCCCCTTTTCCATTGCCGCATTCAACGATTTGATCTTGGGCGCGTGCATGCCGTGGCAATCGGTGCACTGAATGCCGGCTTTGTTGTGCTCGGCGATGGAAAAATGCATGCGCCGCTTGTCTGTCTCGTGACAACTCAGGCACTGAGCCGAAACGGGTTTGCCTATCTTGACGGTCTTCGGTTTCTCCGCCTTGGAGTGGGCTTCCGCTCCTATGTGGCAGGACGCGCAATCGCCGTGATAAATATGCGTCTTGGCCTCCGATTCATGGCATTCCACACATTGCTTGCCTGTGGTGCGTGCTATCGGCTTGCTGGCGCCTTCCAGCGATGCCGCCCAAGTTGGCCCGAACACCATGCATCCCAGGAAAAACGCAAATATCCCCATAAAACGTTTCATAGTTCACTCCCCGCCTTTATGATAGTTAATCCTGCACTAAACGTTTTTGTCCTGGCTTCGCTCGTGCAACTCGTTATGCTTTCACTAATGCGCCCCGAACTCGCAGGACGTTGTCTTTTGGCAGGGTGCGATTTAAATCACACTTTATTCCCCGCACAAAGGTGCGGCCGGACCAGGCGTTATTGCCACTTGTAGTAATACGAGATGCCGAGGAAATTGACCGTCTGGGTCGGGCTTTGGGTCAACGTCGTGCCGTCGATGTAGGTCCAGGTCGTCCAAGTCCAGTCGTTGGTGTTGAAGCGGTCATAGATGTAATCGAGGCGCAGACCCGCATTCTTCTGTAGCGCGTACTTCCCGAACAGCTTTAGGCTGGTCAGCTTGGTCGAAACCTCCGGCAACGAAGTTCTCGCCGTGCCAGTGACCGCCTCCTGCCGGTATTCATCGGTGATATTAGAATGGCTCAGGTCGGCACCGATTTCCAGCCGCGAGTTTGGCTTGCCCTGCACGCCTAAGCCAAAAGCATCGCCACGGTTCCGTAGTGCAGCGGCCCAGATTTGTGCGGCAGAAGCGCTGACCGCAGATGTTTGGTCCATGCGGTTATCGTTGTGGGAAGCCCACGCCATCGCCTGCCACTTCTCGGAGAAGGTATAGGAGGCGTCAACGGAATAATTCTGCGCCTTGCCTTTCTGTGGCCCAAGGTCCAACCCATTCCGCGGGCTATATTTGTCTTGTGCCTCCTCCAACATGAACTGCAACCCCAGTTGCTCGGTCGGGGTCCAATTCACCGACAGGCGCACCTTGTCCCGCTTGCGGTCGGCGAGATGGATCGGGGCAATGAGGTTGCTGCCGGCGGTGCCGTTGTTCAATACCGTGGTTAAAAAATCCGAGCCACCGCGGTCGCTATGCACATAGGCCAGTGCGCCGGTCACGGTCTCGGACATGGTGTGGCGCAATTCGACGCGATATGAGGTCTCGTCGGTCTTGTCCCGATGGCTGACGATTCGAACCGGCGATGCGCTACGGTCCTTCTCCTCGTAATCAAGGCCGCCGGTCAGGCGAAAATTCATAGGCAAGGCATAGCTGGCTTCGAGTTTGCCGCTGGTCTTCTTGATGGAACGGGGCTCGTTTTCGCCGTTAAATGTGGAAGTACCGGTTGCTAACGTGTTGTACAGGCGTACCGGGGTGCGATCATCCCGATCCTCGTAGCGCAGATTGGCAAGCAGCGAGAGCTTGGGCATTGGTCGGGCTGTGATGCCTGCTTGCACCAGGGTCGTATCGACGCGGCCGGCCAGATTAGCGCCGATTCCGGGTGCGAGCGGAACGTTGGCACCAGTGATGAAAGCATCATTCTGAGTCGCTTTAGTGTAGGCGACCTTGAAGGTGCTGCGTGTGGTGGTCGTAAAATTGTAGCCGCCGGATAGATGCAATTGGTGCGACTGATTATCGGGCGGTAGCGCGATCGGGTTGAAGGTGGCGAGGTCGGCATGACCGCCTGTGAAGTTCAGCGCTGTGTTCTTGTTGTCATACGTGGTGCCGTAATAACCCCCCGAGAGCTGCAACCGCTCCCCAGTATAGCCAACAGTAGCCTCATATTGCCGGGTGGTGGAATGGATAGGCTCCGGCGTGAACTCGAATCGCCCTGTCCCTCCGGTCGTGCCGCGGGCGAACAGGCGCTCCCCGTCTTTCTCTTCGTTGCGAAAACGCACCTGCACATCCCAGTTACCTGGCAGCACCTTGCTGAAGCCGAAGCCGATAGCTTCGCGCTTGGTCTGCAACTGCGTGGGAGTGCCGGCGGTCGATACTGCGGGAATCGTCAGATTCGCGCTGCCGATGCCGGTCACGGCGGTGTTCACCGTATACGGTTCGTAGCGCGGCGTTTGGCTGAAGTCGATGGAATAGCCCCAGTCACCCTGGCGGTTATGTTCGAGCTTCAGTTCACGATTATCTAGTCCGAGATTTCGACCATTGAGCTTGAACCAGGTTCCGGTGGCCTCGTCGCGCTTGAGGATGTCCACGTCGAACAGGCCATAGCCACCGCTCTTGTGCATCCCGGTGTATTGGCCGAAGCGCGCGCCATCGCTGTCTACATAGCCGGCGCCGACACTAACCGTGCTTTCCGGTTTGGTGAGTTGAGTGATCTCATCGTCTTCTGCCGCCCCCGCCGACCCGAAAGCGGCGAGCAATGCGGCAGCGGTTGCTGTAAGCGGAAAAACTGAGTGTGTACGCGAGTTCATGGTCAATCTCCTAGACTCTAATCAGCGCCGGAAGGTACGTTCGTTCGAGATATTCGCCGGATTGTTGGTGCCATGGATGTTGGTATGACAGTTCAGACAGCCACGTGCCGCGGTGTTCGCACCGGTGCTGGTGCCGGTGAGCGATGCGACGCCGCCGCGATGGCTGGTCGGCTCATGGCACTGCTGGCACAGGAACGGCGCGCGCGACTTGAGCAGGTTGGGCGTGGTCGTGCCGTGAGGGTTATGACAGATCGAGCAGTCCTCGGTCACTGGCTGGTGGCTGCGGACGAACGGCCCGCGTTTTTCCATATGGCAGGTGTAGCAGGTGTCGTTCACATTGTCCCGCACCATCATTTTCTCTCCCGCCGAGCCGTGGGGATTGTGGCAATCGGAGCAGGCGACCTTGCCCTCCTTGATCGGATGGTGCGACGGCCGGTTGATCTGCGCGCGCTGTTCCTTGTGACAGGTGAAGCACACTTCCGACTGAGTGAGCTTGTCGCGCACCTTGTCGTGGCCTGTATGCACCTGATGGCAGGAAGTGCAGGTGGTGTCACGGCTGGCATGGGTGCTGCCGGACCAGTGGATGCGCTTGCCGCCCTGGTGACAGGTCAAGCAGGTCTTGTTCTGTTCCTCTGGAGAAGTGACTGATTTTTTGCCGAAGACCCGTTCAGGTTTCGGCCGCTCCTTCACGCCTTCGGGTTTGCTGATGTGGGTCTCACTCTCGCCGTGGCAACTGGTACAGGTCGGCGTACGCTTGTCGGCGACGGTGCCGTGCTTGGTTTTGCCGATGGATAGGACAGGATATTCCTCACTCTCGTCATGGCAACGCGTGCATTTGGCGTCGCCCTTGAGCACGATGTCCTTGGGCGCTGCCTTGACAGCCTCCTGCGCCATGGCAACTTGAGAAACCATGGTGATGCCAAGCGCCATGACAAGGCCCTGCAGCAGGATGGCAAACGAATGCTTAAGGTGTTTCATCGAACGCTACTCCCCTTAAAAAAAGAGCGTGGCCGTTGCCATCGCTCTTCTATTTGTTATTATTTTTTAGCACTGCCCACTTTTAATTCCTGCGGTCCGGGTCCGGCCGGTTCCTGATGCGCAATACCATAATGACAATCGATGCAGGTTAGCCCTTCTTTCTTGCCTTTTGCGTGACGGCTCTGTGCCTTCTCGGTTTGCTTGTCGCTGCTCATCGCATCCTCATGATGGCAATTGCGGCATTCAAGCGAGTCGGTTTTCTTCATGCGGGTCCATACCTTTTGTGCCATCTCGGCGCGGTGTGTCTCGAATTTCGCCTTGGTGTCAATCACGCCGCTGATGAAGTGTCCGTATAGCTCGAAAGTCGCTTCCACCTTGCGCTTCATCATCGCACCCGGCTGGCGCGGTACATGACAATCGGAACAGATGGCGCGTACGCCGCTGCGATTCTTGTCGTGAATGGTGTCCTTGTACTCGGCGTAGACGTTGTCGCGCATTTCATGACATGAAATGCAAAAGCCCTCGGTGTTGGTCCAGGCCAGCCCTGCGGCGCCAGCTGCCATGAACACCCCAGCGACCAGCAACGCGACCAGCGCGACCCCCACACCCAGCCTAATCCTAGTGCAGGTGGTGCAACTCCGATTTAATGCCTCCCACGCTTTCTTGAACATGGCCACCCCCCCTTAAAAAGCGTTTATAGCGACAGGATCCACTGAACAACGTTGCGGATCTCCGCCTCGTTCTTGGTCTTCAAGGAATCGTGCTCTTCTTCCTTGCCGTCAACCTTTACCTTGGGGTTGGTCGTTAGGTGGATGTAGAGTTTCTGCTCCGCCTCGGCCTTATCCTTATACTTTTCCTTGTACTTCTTGGCGGTTTCCTTGAAGGGGGGGCCGTCCTTCTTCTTGTCTACGCTGTGGCATTTACTGCATTTACTGGTTTTGATAAGCGCCTGTGCTGCATCGGCATCGACAGCCAATGCATTAGGTGAAAAGCTAAGAAAAAGGGATGCGGCGAGGGTACTGAAGAGTGTTTTGTTGCAGGCTTGTAGTGACATTTTTATTAGCTCCAAAATACACAATATTATTTGTGTCTTATTAAGAGGACCTTATTGTCTTTTTATACTAATGCAAAAAATAATTTACTCAAGAAATATTTGTTAAATGCAGCATTTTTTTAGGGGTACCTCTTAAGGAGCACCTTATGATGTTCATTAATACCCATTAACATAGCAGGCCTTTAAAATCGCCAATGTTAAAAGAGGGTAGGCTTTTTAAGTCAGGATACCTAGATATTTATCGTTGTTGTTTTCTAGCGTGCACATGCACATTGATACCCCATATTGCGGTCACGGCTTAAATACCCAAACTAATGAGGTCACGACGGAATCTCTCTTACGAAATAGCATCAGAACTTAAGCTTTAAAGCGCACCAGCTTGGAAATAGCGCGCCGCCGGTGCTCCTCTTTGTTATCCTAGCCACTTGCCGTCTGCGGTGGAAGTGGGGCTGGTCTAGCGCCCTTTTCATTTACATTATGTCCCGCTGCCACCTGCCTGTCTGTGACAAATGACAAACTCCTCTACGATCCGGTAAGCCGAGTGAAAGTAAGAATCAATGCCGCTAACTACCCATCTTGATATTGTCAGCGCCGAAGCGCTGATCTTTTCGGGGCCGGTGACAAAGGTAGTGATCCCCGCCGAAGCCGGGGAAATCTGCGCCCTCGCCCGACACACACCCTTGGTAACCCGACTGCGGCCCGGGCTGGTGCGCTTTGCGAACGAGTTCGAAATTGAGCAATCCTTTTTTGTCTCATCCGGATTCGTCGAGATCCAGCCGAGCATCATCACGATATTGGCCGATACCGTAATGCGCACCAAGGACTTGGACAAAGCTGCGGCGCAAGCCGCCATGGAGCGCGCCCGGGAAGCCATGGCGCAAGGCCCCTCTCCCGAAGACTACAACAAACTGTTGGCCGAACTAAATATGGAAATGGCGCTGTTGCGCGCGATTGATGAAATTCGCAGAAAGTGAATTCGTTGGATATATGTTTCGCAACCAGTGGGCTCAGATAGTACCGCTTTGACACCTCATCTTTTCGTCGACATTTCCTCGCACGGCTTCGGGCATCTGGCGCAAACCGCGCCGGTAATCAATGCGCTGCGCGCAAGGCTGCCCGTGCTGCAGCTCACGATTCGCTGCGGCTTGCCGCGCGAGCGTTTGGCGCTGCGCATTCAGGGTGATTTTGAACATATCCCCAGCGCCAGCGATTTCGGTCTCACCATGAAAAGCGCGTTGGATGTGGATCGGGCGGCTAGCCTGGCGCGCTATCGCGCATTCCATGCCGATTGGGAGTCGCAGGTGAACGACTATGCGCAGTTGCTCGCGCAACATCAGCCCGATTGGGTGCTGGCGAATATTTCCTATCTCGCTTTGGCCGCCGCCGCGCGCGCCCACCTCCCCGCCACCGCTTTGTGCTCACTCAACTGGGCGGAGATTTTTTATCCCTACTGTGCCGATGCGCCGGATGCAGGGCCGATGCGCGAACAGATGTTGGCCGCCTACAGTAGCGCCGAGGGGTTTTTGCGCGTCACGCCTGGCATGGATATGCCGGGTCTTAACAATCTCATTCCGATTGATCCCATTGCACGCCAGGGCCAACATCAGCGCACACAATTGCATCGCGCATTGGGTTTGCATGCCAATGCCCGCTTGGTGCTGGTGGCGATGGGCGGCATGCCTCTGCACTTGTCACCGATGACTTGGCCGCATCACCCCGATCTACTGTGGGTCGTGCCGCAGGACGCCGGACTGCAACGCATGGATGCCATCTCGTTGGAAAGCATCGATATGGAGTTCAGCGATCTCATCGCCTCCTGTGATTGCGTGATGACCAAATCCGGGTATGGCACGTTTGTCGAAGCCGCTGCCGCCGGCACGCCACTGCTGTACGTGGAGCGCCCGGATTGGCCGGAAGAACCGTGCCTGGTGGCGTGGCTACATCAACACAGCCGCGCGGTCGGCATCAGCCGCGAGCAATTCGAGCATGGCGATTTTGGCGAGGCGATCTGGGATCTGGCTTGCGGCGCACGGCCCACACCGATAGCGCCTATCGGCATCGAACAGGCTGCCGAGTATCTGCTGGCACGCTTACAGTCCACGAAAAAAACAAGTTAATGGAATTTGAACGCTAGCTCCCCGGCTATTTCTCGCTCTTCAGCCCGCCCATTCCTTGAAAATTATCTATATTGAAAGTGTAAGGCGGCAAGAACCATTCTTTCCTACTCATCACATCAGTCATGGAGTCAATATCATGAAATTGCCTTTACAGATCACTGTGTGCGACATCCCGCAATCCGACGCTTTGGAAGCGGCCATCCGCGAAAAAGCGGAAAAGCTCGATCTTTTCTATCCGCATATCATGGGTTGCCGCGTGGTGGTGGAGATGCCCGCCAAACATAAGCACAAGGGGAAAGAATTCACCGTGCGCATCGACCTGACCGTGCCGGGGAGCGAAATCGTCATCAACCGTGACCATCATGAGGATGTCTATGTAGCGTTGCGGGATGCCTTCGACGTGGCGAAACGGCAAGTGGAGGACTATGCGCGGCGTCAGCGTGGCGAAATCAAGGCGCATGAGCCGGAAAATCGCGGCCAGATTCTCCGCTTATCCCCGGAAGAGGGCTACGGCTTCATCGAAGCCCCAGATGGGCGTGAGCTTTATTTTAGTGCGGAGAATGTGGTGCATCCCACTTTTCAGCAGCTCGAAACCGGCATGCCGGTAAGCTACCTGGAGGAAGCCGCGAGCGAAGGGCCGCAAGCTAAGCGGGTGAGCGCGGCTTTATAGTGCCCGCTAACTCCCCTCTCCCACCAGTGGGAGAGGGAATCAATTCAGCGATTTTCGTCATCCAATGTTGGATAACAGAGTACTCCTCCACTACATGCCTGACACACTCAATGATCTTCAATATGGGTAACGGTTTCTTCCGCCGGCTCGCCGGTATCCGGATCGATCCAGTCGTTGATGCCGATTTCTTCCTCGACTTCTTGCAGCGTTTCACCCACTTCCATTGCGGTCGTGGCGTTGTACTCCATGTCCTGCGCTGCTTCCACGAGTGAGGTGAAGGGTCCGTATTGTTCTTCGGTTTCCTGGTTCACCCAATAAAAGCCATCCGGTCGCTCGATAATGCGGGTTTTGTCGTAGTCCGGCCGCGTTTCGGGAATGATCTGAGTCATGCTGCGTCCCTTTCGTAAACTAAGCGTTAATTTTCCACCAATGCCATCGCTTTGCAAGTGCTAATAAAATAAAAGCAGCATTACTTTTTTTTCTTTCTCGGGCGGCGCGGTGGCGCGGGCTTGCCGCGATACATCTGACGCAAGGCAGACAGCTCCAGCAAGCGCGACGCCACCAGGTAATTCATGCTGCCGGCCGGCACTGTACCCTGCTCATCCGGCGCGCCGGCGGGGACGCCGGTCAGCAACTCGATTGCTTCATCGACATCGCTCACCGCCCAAATATGAAACTTGCCTTCGGCACAGGCTGCCACTACGTCCGCGCGTAGCATTAAATGTTTGCGGTTATCGCGCGGAATCAGCACGCCTTGCTCGCCACTCAGGCCGCGTGCCAGGCAAATATCAAAAAAGCCTTCAATCTTTTCATTCACCGCGCCGATCGCTTGCATCCGGCCGAATTGATCCACCGATCCGGTTATCGCACGCGATTGATTGATCGGCACATCGGCAATGGCGGAAAGCAGCGCGCACAATTCGGCCATGGAGGCGGAATCGCCTTCGACCATGCCATAGGTTTGCTCGAACGCTAGGCTCGCCGACAACGAGAGCGGCAAATTGCTCGCATAACGCGTGGCGAGAAAAGAGGACAAAATCAACACCCCTTTCGAATGAATCGCGCCGCCCAGCTCTATCTCGCGCTCGATATCGATCACCTCGCCCTCGCCCAGCCGCACGGTAGCGGTGAGGCGCGTCGGATGGGCAAAAGCCGTGTCGCCGATTTCAATCACCGACAGGCCATTCACTTGGCCAACCTTGGCGCCGCTGGTATCAATGCGCTTGATTTCGCGCAAGATGTCCTCCTGCATGAGCAAGCGTAGGCGCTCGGCTCGGCGTTTGCGCGCATCGATTGCGGCTTGCACCGCCATGGCGGGCACGGTGGTCTGCGCATCGCGGCGCGCCAGGTAATCCGCCTCGCGCATCAGGTCTTGCAAATCTTGCATGTGCGCGGAAAGCCGTTCGGCATCCCCTGCTTCCCGCGCCGCCTGCTCGATGAGCCGGCCGCACGCTTCACGCTGGAACGGCAGCAGGCTTTCCTTGCGCGCCAGGGTAGCGATCACTTGCGCATACAATTGCGCGGTTTCATCCGAGCGCGGAATTTCTTCCTCGAAATCGGCTGCAACTTTGAATAGCTCACGAAAATCCGGATCGTATTCGTACAACAGGTAATACAGCAGACGCTCGCCGAGCAGAATCACCTTCACATCGAGCGGGATCGGCTCCGGTTCCAGCGAGACCGTGCTCACCAGCGAGAGCATCTGCCCCAGCGAATCGATGCGTGTTTGATGCGCACGCATGGCGCGCTTGAGGCCATCCCATGCAAACGGCTGGGTCAGCAGCTTGTGTGCATCCAGCACCAAATAGCCGCCCGTGGCTTGATGCAACGCACCCGGCTTGATCAAGGAAAAGTCCGTTACCAGCGCGCCCAAGTGCTCGATATGTTCGATGCGTCCGACCAAGTTCGGGTAACTGGGATGATCAGGCACAATCACGGGTGCGCCCTGGGTGGCGCTGTGATCCACCAGCACGTTCACCTGATAGCGGCGAAACGCGGAACCCAGAGGCATATCGAATAGGGTTTGGCTTTCTTGCGGCTTGCGAAAGTCATCCGCGTTTTCGATCAGGTCCGCTTGCACCGCCTCCAGATAGACGATCGTTTCGGGAAGCGATTGGTACTTCTCTTTGACTTCATTAATCAGATGTTCTACCGCAATCATGGAAAATTCCCGATTCAAGGCGCGAACCCGATTGCGTTTATCGCGGCGCCACTGCGGCGCTTGGCGAATCATCTTCTGCAATTGCTCTTGTAATGTTTCGAGTACTTGCGTGATGCGCGTCTTGTCCTCATCCGGTAGCTTTTCGAACTCTTCAGGCGTAATCGCTTCGCCTTTTTTGGCCGGCGCCAGGGTAAATCCGCTCGGGGTGCGCAGCAGCACAATCTCTTGCTGCTGCGCCTCTTCGTACAACTCGTTAAATGCTTTTTCTTCGCGCTCGTTGAATTCGTTATCGATCTTCTCAAGCTGAGCATGATAGTCATCGCTTGCAAAAACAGCGGGGATGGCGGCGAGCAAATCATCGATCAAATGCCGCATATCGTTTTTAAACTCAAGGGCTTTACCCGGTGGAAACTTGATCGCGTTCGGCTTATGCGGTTGCTCAAAATTATGCACGTAGACCCAATCACTCGGGATCGGGCCGCGCGCCGCTTCTGCTTTTAACAGATTCATCACCAGCGAGCGTTTGCCCATGCCAGCCGGCCCCATGACGAACAAGTTATAGCCTTCGCGCTGGATGGAGAGGCCGAATTCCAGCGCATCAGCCGCGCGCGCTTGGCCGAGCATGCCGGGCAGATCAGGCAATTCCTCGGTCGTGGCAAACGCCAAACTGGATAGATCGCAGCAGGTATATAAATCAGCAACCGACAACGGCCCCAAACCGGTCTTATAGAGGCTGACTTTTTTCTGGCTTGGCCGGCGGCTTGGCGCGGCTTTCTTCTTGGTTGGGCTTGGGCTCAAGATTGCAATGTCCGTTTATTTAAATGTTGTTCTACTTTCAATATAGGCACGAAGGTGCAGCGCTTAAGAAGTCTTTTTGGCCTTGTGCTCCAGCGCGATGCCGGCCAACTCCAGCACCACACCCAAGGCAAGCAACAGCGCGCCCTGCCAGACTTCCGGCGCGAGAAACATCAGTATTGCTCCGAGCACGATCAGGATAATTGCACTGGCGCGCCGGGTACGTGGATTCCTTATCATTTTGGTTCCTCCTGCTACGCTCAAATTGAAGTATAGGTTAGACAAAAATTTTTGGTTCGCTACCCGGCTAATAATAATTCAAGATTGAGGCCTGCCCTTCAACTGGGTAGCAGCGCCTTCAATTCCATCGCATCTTGCACGGCATAGGCCGCCTGATCATTATCGAAATAAACGTAGGCGGCATTTACCTGCAGGTGATTCAGCCAATTCGCCCAATCAAGCAAAGCGTCGCGCCCATAACGGCCGCGGTACGCGGCTTCCGGGCCATGCAAGCGCACATAAGCGAAATCCGCAGTGACCGTGCGCGGGCTTTGCCAGCCGCCAAGATCGAAGACACAGAATGCGGCGTTAAAATCAGATAAGAGATCAAGTACGGCCGCCGTGTGCCACCTTGCATCGCGCAACTCGAACGCGACTTGAATGCCGTGGGGCAATGCCTCCAGGAAAGCCTTGAGCCGGCCGAAATCCAGCCGCCAATTTGGCGGCAGTTGGAACAGCAGCGGGCCTTGTTTTTCGCCCAGCCCCGATACCGCCTCCCACAGCGGCGGCAAGATCTGCGCCGGTTCTTTCAGCTTCTTCATGTGCGTGATATAGCGGTTCGCCTTGACCGCGAACACGAACCCCGCCGGCGTCTGCGCACGCCAGGCGGCGAACATCTCCCTGGTAGGTAAGCGGTAGAAGCTGTTATTCACTTCAACGCTGGCGAAATGGCTCGCGTAATAGTCCAGCCAGCGCGGCTCGGGCAAGCCGCTCGGATAAAACCGGCCGCGCCAATGCGGATAGACCCAGCCTGAGGTGCCGATGTGGACGCGCATGGTTCAGCCACTCGCGGATGCGGTTTGAAAAGCGTGCAGCAGCTCCGCTTCCAATTCCGCGGCCCGCTCGCGGTAGATCGGCGAGAAGTGAAACGGGATCGCCTGCTTGACGCCTGCCGCGCGCGCCAAGCGACCGGCTTGGCCGGCGGTAAGATGTTTCTTTTCCGCGGCGCGCTCGGCATGCTCGTCGAGAAACACGCTTTCGATGAAGAGCATGTCAGCGTCTCGCGCCAGATCGATGATGCGCTGGGCGTTGGTCGCGCTCTGTACCACATCGGTGACATAGGCGAGCTTGAGGCCGGGCACAAAGTGCAGGCAGCAGGCTTTCAACTCACCCAGGGTGAAGCGCCGTCCATGGGGCGCTGTGAACACTTGCGTATCCGGCGTGCCGTCGAGTGCGGCGTGTTTCAATCGCTGTAACCAAGGTCCGACTGATACGCCCATTTCTTCCAGGCGATTTTTCCAGACGTTCACATGCTGCTTCTCTTCCACGGCAAATGCGAGGCAGGGGGTGCCATGATCCAATATGGCATAGCGCACGCGAAAGCCCGCCTCGTCGAGCAGCACGCCCGCGTCAAGTTGAATGCGCGCTTCCGCTTCGCGGCGAAAAGCCTGGTGCACGTGAAAATGGGCGCGGCGCGCGCAGCCATCCTCCGCCACTTCGGTGACGCTGAGCGCGAAATCGTTTTCGTAGCGATGCACCAAATTCCAGGTGTAAGCGGCGAGCTTGGCTTCGACTTGATCGAGAAAACCCGGCGGGCCATATAGCCGCACGCCACGATCCCGCCCCAAGCAGATGCGCAGAAGCCAATCGAAGCCGATGAAATGATCCATGTGGCAGTGAGAGACGAATATATCTGAGATGCGCAACAGCTTGCGCGGCGGCAAGGCGCGGATGTCGCCCAAGTCGAACAGCAGCGCGCGCCGCTCGAACAGGAAATCCACAAATAAACCCGGATCGCCGAACGGATCGTTGACGAGCGCAGGCTGCAATAGGGGGCGCATATCAGTCGAGAATAATTTTGCCGGCCCACGCCAGGATCGGCTGCAAGCGCGGCGGTAAGATCACACGCGCTTGATCAAAATCAACCCAACGCCATTCGTCGTGCTCCGGCCTTCCCAGTTCAGGCGAGATCGGCAGGGTGATAACTTGTCGCATGGTTTCCGCCAGGTAGTAGCGCGCCACTTTGCCGCGACTATAGGGCGCGGTTTCGCAATACACTTCGCCCCAACGGAAATTGAGATCGGTTAACCCCGCCTCTTCCGCCGTTTCGCGCAGAGCGGCGGCGAGCGGCGTCTCACCCGGCTCTACCGTACCTTTGGGAAAATCCCAGTTGGCGTAGGCGCGCAACAGCAACCACCGCCAAGCATCGCCTTCCCGGCGCACCGGGACGATGCCGGCGGAAAACCGCGCTGGCATTTAGAGCTCGGCCGATTCCAGATCCAACTCGATGGCTTTTAAACCTTCCGCCGCGCACGCTTCATCCTGTTCGCCGGTCGGCGCGCCGGAAACACCGATCGCCCCCACGATGTTACCTATCGCCGAAATGGGGATGCCACCCGCCGAGAACACCAAGCCCTCGACCTTGGCCACTGAGAACGGATCGGTGAAACGGCCCTTCATGGAGGACAGGGTGGCGTTGAAATTTACTGCGGTATAGGCTTTCTGCCGACTGGCTTCAAGCGTCAGACGAGCCGCGAGCGTATCGCGCAACACGATCATCGGGTCTCCACTGCGATCCACCACGGTGACGCCGATCTGGATGCCCTGCTTGCGGCAGGCGACGACTGCGGCCTGCGCCATCTTCTGCGCGGCTTCCATGGTGAGGCGTGGGATTTTGACCACCACCGGTGCATCGGCGGCTATTGTCGGCGCAGACAAGGCAAGTAAAGAAATCGCCAGAATGGATTGACGCATGGTTCTATTCTCCTTCTTTATAATTAAGCAGAGTTAAAAGCTAAGCATAGACCACACGATTACACGCAGCCAAGTCTACTTACTCGGACAAGGACCACTCCCCTTTCAACACTTTCTCCAGCCAGAATAATCCGACCACGGTCTTCGCCTCACAGATTTCGCCGCTTTTAATCATCTGCATCGCCTGCGCGAAGGGCAGCTGAAAGATTTCCAGGAATTCGTCTTCATCCGGCTGATGGCCGCTGTATTCCAAGCCGCGCGCCAAGTAATACACCAAGCGCTCGTCGGTGTAGCCGATGCAGGGATAGACGGTCGTGACATATTGCCAATCACGCGCGCTATAGCCGGTCTCTTCCAACAACTCACGCTGGGCGCACGCCAAGGTTTCCTCACCTGTGTCGATCTTGCCAGCGGGTAGCTCAATGAAGTCACGGTGCAAGGGATAGCGGTGTTGACGCTCCAAAATCAGGTCACCATTGTCTGCGATGGGAATGATGACTACCGCACCCGGATGTGTAATGTATTCGCGCACCGAGGTGTTGCCATCGGGTAAGCGCACCTCATCCCGCCGTACGTGCAGCAGCCGGCCGCTGTACACCACCTCGGAATTAATTTTGTGTTCAGTCAGGTCTTTATTTTCCATATTTTTTATCTTGCCATTTAAGTAATTAATGATATACTTTTTTACATGCTTGATTGAATTAGTCAACTAATTGTTGGCAAATTATCGAGCTTTTTTAGGGACTTATATATTAGTTTTAACTAATTTACTAAAGGAGTCGAAAAATGAGCAGCTTGATTTCTGGTTTTGCCCCCGATGGGATTGTGACCGTAAACCGCGTGATTCTGAAGTCTGAATATAGCGTAGAAGACCTGGAAGAGCGCGTGGCGGAGTTGTGTGAAAACGTGAAAACCTTTCACTCCGAAACCGGCTTTGTCGGCGGCTTTGTGATGATGAATACCGGTGCGATCTCGAATGAGGGCTCGACCGTGGGCCAAACCGTGGTGAGCCCGCTGAAAGGCAAAGAAGCGCTGATCGTCACCTTCTGGCAAACCATGGAGCAGCACGAAGCGTCGCATCGCAGCGACACTTTCCAACCGCTGTTTCAGCGCGTACTGGATCTGTGCGAAAACGGTAACGAAGAGATTGCGTATCAGATGCTCTGGTCAGGCATGGCGTATGACCCGGAGCAGGCGAAAGAAGCGAAAGCAGCCAAAGCGAAATACATGAAAGCAGCGTAATTCAATTACGTAGTTGAGAAACTAAAGCCCATTCGGTGCAAGCCGAATGGGCTTTTTTTATAGCATTTGCTTTATGGCGTGGGAACACAGCGCCATGAGCGGCTGGGGCAGAATACCCAGCGCAAGCACCGCTAGGCCGTTAACACTAAGCAGCACGCGCATGTCGGCATGCGATGCAATCGGCGCGGTATCGGTCGGCTCATCAAAATACATCAGCTTAACGATGCGCAAGTAGTAGAACGCGCCGATCACCGACATCAGCACCGCGAATACCACCAGCCACAGATAGCCGGCTTGCAACGCGGCTTGCAGCACGGAGAGCTTGGCAAAGAAGCCCACGGTAGGTGGAATGCCGGCCATGGACACCATCAGCAGCAGCATCATGAAGGCATACCACGGGCTGCGGCGATTGAGGCCTTTGAAATCTTCCAACTGATCTGCCTCGAACCCGGCGCGCGAAAGCAGCAAAATCATGCCGAAGCCACCCAGGCTCATCAGTACATAAATCAGCACGTAGAACATGGCCGAGCTATAGCCGTTTTCGCTGCCGGCGAGGAAACCCAGCAACAGAAAACCCATATGCGAAATGGTCGAATACGCCAGCATACGTTTCAAATTAGTCTGAGCGATGGCGGCGATATTACCGATCGCCATCGAAAGCATGGCCATCAGCACCAGCATCGGCTGCCAATCCGCAACCAGACCGCCCAAGCCGTCAACCAAGAGCCGCATCACAAATGCGAACGCGGCGATCTTCGGCGCCGAGCCGATGAACAAGGTTACCGCCGTCGGGGCGCCGTGATACACATCCGGAATCCACATATGGAACGGCACCACACCGAGCTTGAAGGCCAAGCCGGCCACCACGAACACCAAGCCGAATACCAACACTGTGTCGAGATGATCGAGACTCGGAATGGTCGCCGCTACCTTGGCGAGTTCCAGATTGCCGGTCGCGCCGTAGATCATCGACATGCCGTAGAGCAGCATGCCGGAGGCGAGCGCACCCAGTACGAAATATTTCATCGCTGCCTCGGTGGCATTGCGCGAATCGCGCTGCAAGGCGACCAAGGCGTACAGGCTGAGCGAGAGCAATTCCAAACCGAGATAAAGCGTGAGGAAATGGCTGGCCGACACCATCACCATCATGCCGAGCAGGGCAAACAGCACTAGCACAAAAAATTCGCCGCGATATAAATCACGGGTTTTAATGTAGCTGCGCGAATAAATCAGGACCACCGCCACCGCGAGATACAACATGAGCTTGAGCAGGTCGGAGAAGGTGTCATCCACGAACAAATTGCTGAAGGCGAGCACCGGCATGGTGTTGAAAGTGGCAACGGTGATCACCGCCGCGCCCACCAGGGTCAACAAGCTCAGGCCGTAGCTGACATAACGCAAATCATCGGCGAGAAACAAATCCAGCAGTAGGATCGTGCAGGCCATGGTCAACACGAACACTTCGGGCAAAACTGGCAATAGATCGGTCAGAATAAAATTCATGGTTTACTCATCTTCACCAGGCGCACGCGCCGCATTTGCTCAACGCCACATGGGCGAGCAGATTGTTGACCGAGACATGCATCACTTCGGTGAAGGGCTTGGGATAGACACCCATCGCCAGCACCGCGACCGCCAACAGCGCCAACACTAAAAACTCGCGCGCGGAAATGTCTTGCATGTGTTCCACATGATCGTTGCCCACCGCGCCGAACACCACGCGCTTCACCATCCACAAGGTATAAGCCGCGCCGAAGATCAGCGTGGTCGCGGCGAGGAAGGCGTACCAGAAATTAACTTTGATCGCACCCATGATGACCATGAATTCACCGACGAAGCCGCTGGTCGCCGGCAAGCCGGAGTTGGCCATGGCGAACAATACGAAGAAGGCTGCGAACATCGGCATCTTGTTGGCCACCCCACCGTAGTCGGAAATGTTGCGTGAATGCACCCGGTCGTACATCACGCCGACGCATAGGAACAGCGCGCCGGAAATGAAACCATGCGAAATCATCTGCACCAACGCGCCTTCCATGCCGAGCGCGTTGAAAATGAAAAAGCCGAGCGTGACGAAACCCATATGCGAAATCGATGAATAAGCGATTAGCTTCTTCATATCGGTTTGCACCAACGCCACCAGACCGATATACACCACCGCGATCAGTGACAGCGTGATCATAAATCCGGACAGGAAGTGGCTGCCATCCGGCGCGATTGGCAGCGAGAAGCGTAAGAAACCATACGCGCCCAGCTTCAACATGATGGCCGCCAGCACCACCGAGCCGCCGGTGGGCGCCTCGACGTGCGCATCCGGCAACCAGGTATGCACCGGCCACATCGGCACCTTGACCGCGAACGCGGTGAAGAAGGCGAGGAAGATCAGCACCTGCTCCTTAAGGCTGAGCGAGAGTTCGTGATATTTCAGAATTTCGAAATGGCCGGTCTTCAGATACAGATAGATGAAGGCCACCAGCATCAACAACGAGCCGAGCAAGGTGTACAGGAAGAACTTGATGCTGGCGTAGACCCGGCGCGCCCCACCCCACACGCCGATCGCGAGGAACATCGGGATCAGCATCGCTTCCCAAAACACGTAAAACAAAATCGCGTCGAGCGCGGCGAATACGCCAATCATCAGGCCGGACATGATGAGGAAGGCCGCCATGTATTGCGCGACGTTCACCTCGATCACTTTCCACCCGGCGATCACCACCAGCACCGTGGTGAAACTGGTCAACAGAATGAACAGCACCGAGATGCCATCCACGCCCAAATGGTAGTTGATTTTGAAAGTCTCGATCCACGGCGCAAGTTCCACGAACTGCATGCCGGGGCTGACGAGATTGAATTGGGTGTAGAGCGGAATCGAAGCGATGAAGCCCAATACCGCGCCAATCAGCGCCAACCAGCGCGCGGCGAAGGCATTGCGGTCGCCGGTGACGAGCACCGCCACACCGAAGAAAATCGGCAGCCAGATGACCAGACTTAGAAGCGGCATTCCAAACAGCATAGTTTTCCTATTTTATTATTCAGGCAATACACCTGAAGCCTGACGCCCGACCCCTGACGCCTAAAATCTATACCTTCACAAACCAGGTAATCAGCACGAACACGCCGATCAGCATCGCAAATGCATAGTGGTAAATGTAACCGGACTGAAATTGTCGAACCACGCCCGAAAACCGGCCGATGAGCTTAGCGGTGCCGTTCACCAACCAGCCATCGATCACGCGTTCATCGCCCTGCTTCCACAAGCCGCTGCCGATGCGGCGCGCGCCGCCGGCGAAGAACCAACTGTAGAACTCGTCAAAACCATATTTGCGCTCGAGGATGGCGTAAATGATGGAAAAGCGTGCGGCGATTTTGGCCGGCCATTCGGTGAACACCATATACAGCAGATAGGCCGTCACCACACCGCCCAATGCCAACCAGAACACCAGCGTGCCGACTGAGTGGGCAGCCATCGACCAGGCATCGTGGAAATGTTCGGATAACTCCTTCATTGCCGGATGCGCTTCGGACACCTGGATCGCGTTGCCGAACCAATTGCCATCAACAATCGGCCCCACGGTGAAATAACCGATGAACACGGAGGGGATCGCCAGCAACACCAAGGGCAGCCACACTACCCAGGGCGTTTCATGCGGCGTGCCGCCGTGGCCATGTTCGTCATCGTGATGTGCGTGTTCCACATCCTGCACGGGGAAGCGCTCCTTGCCGTGGAACACCAGGAAATACATGCGGAAGGAGTAGAACGCCGTCACGAATACCCCCGCCACCACGGCAAAGTAGGCGAAGCCGGAACCTGCCAAGTGCGAGGCACCCACTGCTTCGATAATCGAATCTTTGGAATAGAAGCCGGAAAAGAAAGGCGTGCCGATCAGCGCCAGCGAACCGACGAGCGAGGTAATCCAAGTGATCGGCATGTATTTGCGCAGGCCGCCCATTTTGCGAATGTCTTGTTCGTGATGCATGGCGATAATCACCGAGCCGGCGGCGAGGAACAGCAAGGCTTTGAAAAAGGCATGCGTCATTAGATGGAAAATCGCGACCGAATAAGCCGAGGCGCCCAGCGCCACGGTCATATAGCCCAACTGCGATAGCGTCGAGTACGCCACCACGCGCTTGATGTCGTTTTGGATAATGCCCAGAAAGCCCATGAACAAAGCGGTGATTGCGCCGATCACCAGCACGAACGACAAGGCGGTGTCGGATAACTCGAACAAGGGCGACATGCGCGCCACCATGAAAATACCGGCGGTCACCATGGTCGCGGCATGAATCAGCGCAGAAATCGGCGTCGGGCCTTCCATCGAATCCGGCAGCCACACATGCAGCGGGAACTGCGCCGATTTACCCATGGCGCCGATGAAGAGCAAAATGCAAATTACCGTGATGAGCGACCATTCCTGGCCCGGAATCAGTTTGATCGTCTGCCCAGCCAAGGCCCCGGCTTGACCGAACACTTGGGCGTAATCGAGCGAACCGGCATAAGCCAGCACCAGACCGATGCCCAGCAGAAAACCGAAATCGCCGACGCGGTTGACCAGGAACGCTTTTAGATTGGCGTAAATGGCGGTCGGCTTGGTGTACCAGAAGCCGATCAGCAGATACGACACCAGGCCCACGGCCTCCCAGCCGAAGAACAATTGCACAAAGTTGTTCGACATCACCAGCATCAGCATGGAGAAAGTGAACAAAGAGATGTAGCTGAAGAAGCGCTGGTAACCGGGGTCCTCGCTCATATAGCCGATGGTGTAGATGTGCACCATGAGCGAGACGAAAGTCACCACCAGCATCATCATGGCGGAGAGCTTGTCGATCAGGAAACCGATCTCGAAGTTCATGCCGCCGCTGGTGAGCCAGGTGTAAATCGCACCGTTAAAGGTATGCCCCAACTGCACGTCTTGAAACACTTGATACGAGGCCACGCAAGAAACCGCCACGCCGAGGATCGTGATGCGATGCGACCAGGTGCGGCCGATCAACCAGCCGAACAAGCCCGCGAGTACTGCGCCTACGAGTGGGGCCAGCGGCACGGTCATGTATAAGGTTTGCATGTCGAGCATCTTCATTTCCGCTTAGCCCTTGAGGTGATCGAGATCGTCCACATTGATGGTGCGCAGATTGCGGAACAGCACCACCAGAATCGCCAGCCCGATTGCGGATTCGGCTGCCGCCACCGTCAGAATGAAGAACACGAATACCTGCCCTGCCATATCGCCCAGGTAATGCGCGAAGGCGACGAAATTCATATTCACCGCGAGCAGCATGAGTTCGATCGCCATCAGCAGAATGATGACGTTCTTACGGTTGAGGAAAATCCCCAACACGCTGATGGCGAATAAAATGCCGCCGAGGATGAGGTAATGGGACAGGGAGATCACGCTGGTTTCACCTTTATTCTGCTTTCTCTTCTGTTTTCTCACGAGCCGAGTTATCCGCCGGCATCGATACCAGGCGCACCCGGTCTGCACGTTTCACCCGCACTTGCTCCGCCGGGTTTTGATACTTGGTGTTCTTACGCCGACGCATGGTGAGCGCAATCGCCGCCACGATTGCCACCAACAAAATCACCGCGGCGATCTCGAATGGGTAAACATATTCGGTGTAGAGCAAGCGGCCCAATTCCTTGGTGTTGCTGTATTCGGGGCCATGCGCCACCGGGGCCGGCATTTGCTTGAGGCCGAAATGCTTGCCACCCAGGATGACCACCATCTCCAGCACCATCAGCACGGAAACGATCCCGGCTAACGGCAGATAATCCCAAAACCCCTCGCGCAGCTTGTCGAGATTGATGTCCAACATCATCACCACGAACAAGAACAGCACCATCACCGCGCCTACATACACCAGCACCAAAGTGATGGCGAGAAACTCCGCTTCCAGCAGCAACCACAAACCCGCGGCGGTAAAAAACGCCAGCACCAAGAACAGCGCCGCATGCACCGGATTGCGCGCGGTGATCACACGCATGCCGGCGAACAGCAGGATCGCTGAGAATAAGTAGAAAACGAATGGTTCAAAATTCATGTGCTTTTAAAAACCTTTTTCCGCAGAGCATGCTGTGGCTAAATTTATCGATACTTCGCATCATCCGCCCGATCCTGGGCAATCATGTCTTCGTACTTATCCCCGACCGCCAACAGCATCGGCTTGGTGAAATACAAGTCACCGCGCTTCTCGCCGTGGTATTCGAAGATGCGCGTCTCCACAATGGAATCCACCGGGCACGATTCTTCGCAGAAGCCGCAGAAGATGCATTTGGTTAAATCGATGTCGTAGCGCGTGGTGCGGCGCGTGCCGTCATCGCGCTGTTCGGATTCGATGGTGATCGCCAGCGCCGGGCATACCGCTTCGCACAGCTTGCAGGCAATGCAGCGCTCTTCACCGTTCGGATAGCGGCGCAGCGCGTGCAAGCCACGGAAGCGCGGGCTCATCGGCGTCTTTTCATCCGGATACTGCACGGTGATTTTGCGCGCGAACAAATGGCGGCCGGTCAGCTGCATGCCCTTCAACAACTCGAGGAGCAGGAAGCTGGCGAAAAAATCTTTCATGCGCGTCATCATCTCCGGGGCCTCAGTGGAAGAGATAACCGTAAGGGGTTTGCATGGCCGCGCCGATCACCACGATCCAAATCAGGGTGATGGGGATAAACACTTTCCAGCCGAGACGCATGATCTGATCGTAGCGATAACGCGGGAATGTGGCGCGGAACCACAAGAACAGGAATAAGACAAAGCCGGTCTTGGCAAACAGCCAGGGGAAACCATCCGGCAGGAATCCAACCGGCGATAACCAGCCGCCCAAGAACATGACGGCGGTCAGTGTCGCCACCAAAATCATGTTGGCGTATTCCGCCAGGAAGAAAACCGCGAACGCCATGCCCGAATATTCGACATGGAAGCCGGCCACGATTTCTGATTCGCCCTCGGCCACGTCGAACGGCGCGCGGTTGGTCTCCGCCACGCCGGCGATCAAATACACGATAAACAAGGGGAAGAGTGGCAAGAAATACCAATGCATCACGCCGCCAGCCTGGCCGCGCACGATTTCGACCAGATTCAAGCTCTGCGCCGCCATCAACACGCCCACCAGGGCAAATCCCATGGCAATCTCATACGATACGATCTGTGCCGCCGAGCGCATGGCGCCGAGGAAAGCGTATTTGGAATTGGAGGCCCAGCCCGCCACCACCACGCCGTACACGCCCATCGAAGTGATCGCCATGATGTAGAGCAGGCTCGCATCCACATTGGCCAGCACCATCTCGGCGCTGAAAGGCATCACCGCCCAGGCGGCGAGCGCCGGTGCGAGCACCAAAATCGGTGCGAGCAGGAACAGGAATTTGTTGGCGCCGCTGGGGATAATGATTTCCTTGAACATCAGCTTCAGGGCATCGGCGATCGGTTGCAGCCAACCCTTGGGGCCAACGCGGTTGGGGCCGATGCGGATCTGCATGTAGCCGATAATTTTGCGCTCGGCATAAGTCAGGTAGGCCACGCACAGCATCAGCGGCAAGGTGATCGAGACGATCAACAGCATGGTCTTCACGAAAGTGAAAATTTGCGGGCCCCACACCGGGCCGAACCAGCTTTGATAGTAAGGAAGGAAAAATTCCATCATGCGCGTGTCACCGAAATGGCATCGAACATTCCGCCGAGCGCGGCGGTCATGGGATGGGCCGCAGCGACGCGCACGCAGTTATCCGGCAGGCGATCATCACGCGCCACGGGCAATTGCGTTTGGCCTGCACCTTGTTTGAGCAAAATCATATCGCCCTCATTCAAGCCGAGGCGCTGCATTAAGCCGGTATTCGCCCAAGCCCGCGGCGCTTGCGCATCCTTGGCAGCCTGCAATGCCGGGGCACGGCGCACAATGGCATCGGACTGATAAATCGGTACTTCCCCAATACGTTCTATGGTGCGTTCGATGCCATGCGCTTTCACGCTGATATCGGCCAACACCGCTTGCTTGAGGGCATTGCTCAGCGTGGGTTCGCCGCCCGCAAGCAGTTCACTGCGTACATCCTCGGTGCTGTTGTATTCGAAGCCAGGCAAATGCAACAGATTACCGAGCACGCGCAATACTTTCCACGCCGGACGGGTTTCCCCCTGCGGTTTCACCACGGCATTGAACGACTGCACGCGGCCCTCGGTGTTGATGTAGGTGCCGGAAGTTTCGGTGAACGGCGCAATCGGCAGCATCACATCGGCGTAGTCCAAGGCCAAGTGTTTGAACGCGGACATCACCACCACCATATCCGCCGCCATCATGGCGTTCATGGCTTGTTGCGGATCGTGGCTATCGAGTTCCGCTTCCACGTTCAGCAGCACATAGGCCTTGCGAGGTTGAGCCAACATCTGCGCCGCATTCAAGCCACCGCCTTTGGGCCACGCGCCCGCAACATAAGCGCCAACGCTATTCGCCGCCTCGCCCAGAAAGCCGAATTTCGCACCCAGCACGCGCGCCAGCTCCAGACCTAAGCTATGCAAGGTCGCAGCTTGCGGATGATGCTGCGCCAGATTGCCGAGCAAAATCGTGACGTTTTTTCCAGCACATAGACTGGTCGCGATCGCTTGTGCTGCAGCATTGGGCGTCACGTTCGCCAGCGCATCACGATAAGCCGCGCCCAGCTCCACGCCCTTTTGTTGCGCCGCGGCTTTCGCCACTTGCGCCAAGGCATTCACCATCGCGCCAGGCGCCACAATGGCCTTGTTGGCCACCGCACACAGCAGATCATCGTCTACCGGGTTGATCAAATTCAGTTGACCGCCGCGCTTCACGGCTTGACGCAGCCGATGCGCGAGCAGCGGTTGTTCTTTGCGCAGCGTGCTGCCGACAATCAGCATGGCACCGGTTTCCGCCAACGCTTCGACGGGCTGCCCCAACCAAGGCGCCCCGCTTAATTCCGCATCGGCGCTGAAATCGGATTGGCGCAAGCGGTGATCGACGTTGCCGCTGCCGAGTGCGCGCGTCAGTTTTTGCAGCAGATAAAGTTCTTCCAGCGTGCTATGCGGCGTGGCGAGCGCGCCGATCGCTTCCGCGCCATGCTTGGCCTTGATATCGGCCAAGCCGTTGGCCACATATTCAAGCGCGGTCTGCCAATCGGTTTCGCGCCACTGGCCGCCTTGCTTCACCATGGGCACGGTCAAACGCTCGGCGCTGTTCAGCGCTTCATAGGAGAAGCGATCCCGGTCCGCCAGCCAGCACTCGTTCACGGCTTCGTTTTCGCGTGGCAGCACACGCATCACCCGATCTTGCTTAATGTGCAGCGACAGGTTGGCGCCCAAACCATCGTGCGGACTGATCGAGGGGCGGCGGCTCAATTCCCAGGTACGCGCGGTGTAGCGGAACGGCTTCGAAGTCAGCGCGCCGACCGGGCACAGATCGATCATGTTGCCGGAAATCTCGGAATCGACCGTCTGCGAGATGAACGGCATGATTTCGGAATGTTCACCGCGCGCCGCTTGGCCCAATTCCATGACGCCGCCGATTTCCTGGCCGAAGCGCACGCAGCGCGTGCAGTGAATGCAGCGCGTCATGTCGGTGGCGATGAGTGGGCCCAAATTCTTGTTCACCACCACGCGCTTTTCTTCGGTGTAGCGCGAGCTGCTGCAACCGTAACCCACGGCCAAGTCTTGCAACTGGCACTCGCCGCCTTGGTCGCAAATCGGGCAATCGAGCGGATGATTGATCAGCAGGAATTCCATCACCCCTTGTTGCGCGCGCTTGGCCTTATCGGAACTGCTGGCCACCTTCATGCCGTCGGTGACCGGCGTGGCGCATGCGGGCAGCGGCTTGGGCGCTTTCTCCACATCCACCAAACACATGCGGCAATTGGCGGCGACCGACAGTTTGCGGTGGTAGCAAAAACGCGGAATATAAATGCCGAGCTTGTCGGCAGCATCCATCACCGTGCTGCCTTCGGGCACCTCTACTTGCTGGCCGTCAATTTCGATATGCAACATGCTAGTGACACCCGTCGATGGGACGCTTGTGTTCGATGTGATGCTCGAACTCGTGGCGGTAATGTTTGATGAAACTAAGAACCGGCGTGGCGGCGGCGTCTCCTAAAGCGCAGATCGTACGTCCGCTAATATTTTTGGACACATCGGTTAGCAAATCCAAGTCTTCAATACGGCCCTTGCCATGCGCGATGCGCTGTACGACACGGTACAACCAACCGGTTCCTTCGCGGCAAGGCGTACATTGGCCGCATGATTCCTCAAAATAGAAATACGATAAGCGCTCCAGCGCGCGCACCATGCACACCGTATCGTCCAGAATGATGACGGAGCCAGCGCCGAGCATCGAACCCGCCTTGGCGAGCGAATCGTAATCCATGGTGCAGGCCATCATCACCTCGGCGGGCAACACAGGCACCGACGAACCGCCAGGAATACACGCTTTCATGGTGCGTCCAGCGCGCATACCACCTGCCATTTCAAGGAGATCGGAAAACGGTGTGCCGAGCGGAATTTCGTAATTGCCCGGTTTGTTGATCTGACCGGTGATAGAAAAAATCTTGGTGCCGCCATTATTCGGCTTGCCGAGTTCTAAAAATTTCTGACCGCCATTGCGCACGATGTATGGAATATTGGCAAAGGTCTCGGTGTTGTTAATGACTGTGGGGCGGCCATACAAGCCAAAGCTGGCTGGGAACGGCGGCTTGAAACGGGGCTGCCCTTTTTTGCCTTCAAGCGATTCAAGCAATGCGGTCTCTTCGCCACAAATATATGCGCCAAAGCCATGATGCGCGTTGAGCTCAAAGCTAAAACTGCTGCGTAAAATGTTTTGGCCAAGATAGCCAGCCGCACGTGCCTCGTCCAGCGCGTGCTCGAAATGTTCGTACATATCCCAGATTTCGCCGTGGATATAGTTATAACCGCGCTGTGCGCCCAGCGTGTACCCAGCAATGATCATGCCTTCAATCACACTGTGCGGGTTGTAGCGCAGGATGTCGCGATCTTTATAGGTGCCTGGTTCGCCTTCATCGCTATTGCAGACGATGTATTTATCCCCTGCGAAATGACGCGGCAGAAAACTCCACTTGAGGCCAGTTGGAAACCCTGCACCGCCCCGACCACGTAGGCCGGAGGTTTTCACCTCTGCGATAATCGCTTCCGCAGTGATGTTTTCCGCCAAAATTTTCTTCAACGCCTGATAACCGCCGACGTGCTCGTAGTTGGCGAGCGTGCCCGGTTCGGGATGGTCCAGCGTATTGAGGATGATTTTTTCCGACATACTTATTCCAACTCAGCCAACAGTTGGTCAACTTTTTCAGGCGTCATGAAACTGCACATACGGTGGTTATTTACAATCATCACCGGCGCATCGCCACAAGCACCCATGCACTCGCCCTCGATCAGGGTGAACTTTCCGTCTTCGGTGGTTTCGCCATAATTAATTTCGAGCTTCTGCTTCAAGTACTCGCCCACATCTAGCTGCCAGGTGACACGGCACGGTAAATTGGTGCAAATCACCAGCTTATGTTTGCCGCGTTGCTGCGTGTCATACATGTTATAAAAAGTCGCCACTTCATATGCCGCGATGTGTGGCATGCCGAGATAATCCGCCACGAACTGGATCGTGTCACTGGCAAGCCAGCCTTTTTCCTGCTGCGCAATGCGCAACGCCGACATCACCGCCGACTGCTTTTGATCGGCTGGATATTTGGCAATTTCGCGGTCGATCTTCGCCAAGGATTCTACGGACAGCGTCATCGATCAATTTCCCCAAACACAATATCTTGCGTGCCGATAATCGCCACCACATCGGCAATCATGTGCCCACGCGCCATTTCATCCAAGGCCGCCAGATGCGCGAAACCGGGCGCGCGGATTTTCATGCGGTAGGGCTTGTTGGCGCCATCCGAGACCAAATAAATACCGAACTCGCCCTTGGGATGCTCGATGGCGGCATAGCATTCGCCGGCAGGCACATGGAAACCTTCGGTGAAGAGCTTGAAGTGATGGATCAACTCTTCCATATTGGATTTCATATCCAGCCGCGACGGGGGCGCAATCTTGTGATTGTCGGTGATCACCGGGCCGGGGTTCTGGCGCAGCCATGCCACGCATTGCTTAATAATATTGTTGGATTGACGCATCTCTTCCATGCGCACCAAGTAGCGGTCGTAACAATCCCCATTGACGCCGACCGGGATATCGAAATCCATGCGATCGTATACTTCATACGGCTGCTTCTTGCGCAAATCCCACGCGATGCCCGAACCGCGCAGCATGGGTCCGGTAAAGCCCAGCGCCTGCGCGCGTTCCGGCGTCACCACGCCGATGCCGACCAGACGCTGCTTCCAAATGCGGTTGTCGGTGAGCAGGGTCTCATACTCGTCGACGTAGGTCGGAAAGCGCTGGGTAAAATCGTCGATGAAATCCAGCAGCGAGCCTTGGCGATTCTCGTTGAGCTTGCAGATATCGCGCGCGTTGCGAATTTTCGACGTTTGATACTGCGGCATCTGATCCGGCAGATCGCGATACACCCCGCCCGGACGGTAATACGCCGCATGCAGCCGCGCGCCGGACGCCGCCTCATAGCAATCCATCAAATCTTCACGCTCGCGGAAAGCGTAGAGGAACACCGTCATCGCGCCAACGTCAAGCGCATGCGCACCGAGCCATAACAAGTGATTCAGCAAACGGGTGATCTCGTCGAACATCACGCGAATGTATTGCGCGCGCTCCGGCACGTCGAGTTGCAGCAGCTTCTCGATCGCCATCACATAGGCGTGCTCGTTGCACATCATGGACACGTAATCGAGACGGTCCATGTATGGGACGGATTGAATGAAGGTCTTATTTTCCGCGAGCTTTTCCGTGGCGCGATGCAATAGGCCGACGTGCGGATCAGCGCGCTCAATCACTTCGCCATCCAACTCCAGCACCAGACGCAGCACGCCATGCGCGGCGGGGTGTTGCGGGCCGAAGTTAAGCGTGTAGTTGCGAATCTCAGCCATTGAAAGAGCCTTCCCGAATCGTGCGCGGGACAATTTCACGTTCCTCGATTGAAACCGGCTGATAGACAACGCGCTTCTGATCCGGGTCATAGCGCATCTCAACATAACCCGTCAGCGGAAAATCTTTGCGGAAGGGATGCCCGACAAAACCATAGTCGGTGAGAATGCGGCGCAAATCCGGGTGGCCTTCGAATATGAGGCCGAAGAGATCGAATGCCTCGCGCTCAAACCAATTGGCGGCCGGCCAAAGCTCAATGACCGAATCCACTATGGGGAAGTCATCATCCTCGGCGAACACACGCACGCGCAGGCGCTGATTTTTACTGACCGACAGCAAATGATACACGGCGGCAAAACGTTTGCCGCTCCAGGCGCCATCACCGTAACTCTGATAATCCACGCCGCACACATCGATCAGTTGCTCGAAGCGCAAATCGTAGTCGTCTCGCAATCGTTTCAATACTGGCAGCATGTCGGCGCGCGGCAGCACCAGGGTCAGCTCACCCACATGCTCCTGGAGCGTGAAATCGATGCCTTCGAGCAAAGTATCGAGACGCGCGGAAATGGCTTGAAGCTTAGCGTTCATGCGGGGCTTTAGGGTTAACGCGCAATGGTATTGGTGCGTTTGATTTTGTTTTGAAGCTGCACCAAACCATAAAGCAAAGCTTCAGCAGTCGGCGGACACCCGGGTACATATACATCGACCGGCACGATGCGGTCGCAACCGCGCACGACGGAATAGGAATAATGGTAATACCCCCCGCCGTTCGCACACGATCCCATAGACATCACCCAGCGCGGCTCGGCCATCTGGTCGTACACCTTGCGCAAGGCGGGCGCCATTTTGTTGCACAAGGTACCGGCAACGATCATCAGATCGGATTGACGTGGGCTGGGGCGGAACACGATGCCGAAGCGATCCAGATCATAGCGCGAGGCGCCGGCTTGCATCATTTCCACGGCGCAGCAGGCTAAGCCGAAAGTCATGGGCCACAAAGAACCGGTGCGGGTCCAATTCACCACGGAATCGACCGTGGTAGTAATAAACCCCTTCTCGAAGACGCCTTCTATTCCCATTCCAAGGCACCCTTCTTCCATTCATAGATGAAACCGACCACCAAGATGCCCAGGAACACCATCATGGCGACGTAGCCGAAGAGACCGATCTCTTCCAGCACCACGGCCCAGGGGAAAAGAAATGCAATTTCCAAATCAAACAGGATGAACAAAATGGCGACGAGGTAGTAACGCACATCGAATTTCATGCGCGCGTCTTCAAACGCTTCAAAACCGCATTCGTAGGGGGAAAGTTTTGCACTATCAGGGCGATGTGGGCCTAGCAAAAATCCCATGCCCATGGCGATGACGCCGACGGCCAAGCCAACGACGACGAACAGCAAAACGGGGAAATAATTCTCCAGCACTCTCCTCCACTCCCGACTGGTCCACTCCCGGCTGATATTGAGACCAGCGCGCCAATAAAACCGTCGTTACTTTGCGACTAGTGAATTGTTATTTTGAGTGCTCAGTCTAGTTGCCATCAGAACTCGGTGTCAAGCTCCTGGCACTAGATTTTATTTTTATAAATCATTAACTTATGTGATTATTTTAACTTATTCTCACATAACGTTCATTAATGGTGCCGACGGCGAGACTCGAACTCGCACGGCTTGCGCCACCGCCCCCTCAAGACGGCGTGTCTACCAATTCCACCACGTCGGCAAAGCTTTTTAAGGGCTATTAATTGGGAATATCTTTAGCCTTGGAACCACTCGGTGCTGCAGGTTGCTGCGGCGCTGCTGGAGCCTGGGACTGGGCAGGCGTTAGTTCCTTCACCGTCATCGGTGCATGCTGTTTAGCAAAGGCAAAATAGGTCAGCCCCATGCTGGTCAAGAAGAAAACAGTCACCGCGACGGCGGTGGCGCGGCTCAAGAAATTGGCCGAGCCTGATGCGCCAAAGAGGCTGCCGGACGATCCGCTGCCAAACGCCGCGCCCATGTCCGCGCCTTTCCCATGCTGCAGCAAGACCATGCCGATCACCGCCAGCGACGCAATGATATGTACTATCCAGACCAGAGTTTCCATGATTAAACCTTATGCAACCTGAGCGGCTGCTTTGCAAATTGAGACGAATTCATTGGCATCCAACGACGCGCCGCCGATCAAACCACCGTCGATATCCGGCATCGCGAACAGTTCGGCCGCATTCGACGCTTTCACGCTGCCGCCATACAAAATCATAATGTTTTCGGACAAGCCCTTATTCTGCTCAGATAGTAAAGCACGAATATAAGCATGCACTTCTTGCGCCTGTTGCGGCGTCGCGGTCTTGCCGGTGCCAATCGCCCACACCGGCTCATACGCGATCACGCAGCGGCCAAAGCCTTCCATTCCCGCCTTATCCACCACGGCTTGCAGCTGGCGCTCCACGACATTGGCGGTAATGCCTTTTTCGCGCTCTTCCAGCGTCTCACCTACACACAAAATGGGGATCAGCCCGCCTTTCTGTGCGGCGACAAACTTTTCCGCCACCATCGCATCGTCCTCGCCATACAAAGCACGACGCTCTGAATGGCCAACAATCACAATACTGCAACCGAGATCGCGTAGCATGCTTGCCGACACTTCCCCGGTATAGGCGCCTTTTTCATGCTGGCTCACATTTTGCGCGCCCCACACAATTTCACCGCCTTGCAGCGCGAATTGCACTTGAAAAATATAGGGAAAAGGGACGCAAACAGCGCAATGTACGCCTTTGACCCCTGCCATGCCTGTCACAATTTCATCCAGCAGGGTCTTGTTGCTGATCAAACTGCCGTGCAGCTTCCAGTTGCCAACAACCATCCGCTCGCGCATAGCTTTCCCCGTATTCGCAAAGGGGTGCATGTTAGCGAGTTACCTTTAACGGGTCAATCCCAAACCCCTGTTAATCAATGAGCTATGCTGAATTTTGAATTGTCACAATTCAGTAACAATCGACGGCTAGTATGCACGCCGTAGCAACGTAAATCCCCAAACTGATGGAGGTAGCCCAAATGTTTCAACGTAATTTTTTCAAACAACTCGCCTTAACCGCCTGTGTCGCTGGTGCCCTCGGCGGATTTGCGCCGATGGCGAGCGCCGCCGATCAAATTATCAAGATTGACGGTTCCAGCACGGTATACCCGATTACCGAAGCGGTAGCCGAAGAGTTCCAGAAAGCCAAGAAAGGCGCGATCAAAGTCACGGTGGGCATTTCCGGCACCGGCGGCGGTTTCAAAAAATTCTGCCGCGGCGAAACCGATATTTCCGACGCCTCGCGCCCGATCCTGAAAAAAGAAATGGAAGCCTGCGCCCAAGCCGGCATTAAATATGTCGAGTTACCCGTAGCTTACGAAGGCATCACCGTGGTGGTGAATCCACAAAACACCTGGGCCAAAAGCATCACCGTAGCCGAATTGAAAAAAATCTGGGAACCCGCCTCCCAAGGCGTCGTTACCAAGTGGAATCAGGTCAATCCGGCCTGGCCCGATGCGCCGATCAAATTGTTTGGCCCGGGCGCCGATTCCGGCACTTTCGACTACTTCACCGAAGCGATTGTGGGTAAAGCCAAATCCAGCCGCGGCGATTACACCGCCTCGGAAGACGACAATGTGCTGGTGCAAGGTGTATCGCGCGATAAAAACGGCATCGGTTATTTCGGTCTGGCGTATTACTTGGAAAACCAGAAAAAGCTGAGGGCGGTGCCGGTAGCAGAAAAAGAGGGAAAAGCACCGGTCGCAGTTTCGATTGAAACGGTCAAGAACGGCTCCTACCAGCCACTGTCGCGCCCGATCTTCATCTATGTCTCGGACAAAGCGTACGACCGTCCCGAAGTCAAGGAATTCATCCAGTATTACCTGAAGCAAGCGCCCAAACTCGTGGCCGAAGTCAAATATGTACCCCTGCCCGATTCAGCTTATAAGCTGGCGTCTGATAATTTCGCCAAGCGCAAGCTCGGCACCGGTTTCGGCGGTGAAGCGGAAGTGGGTGTGCTGATCGAAGAGTTGCTCAAGCGCGAAGGTAAACACTAAAAAAACGCAGCAAAATCATCGGGGTGGCCCTATGCCACCCCGATTTTGTTTGCCGGGGAACCGGTCCTGAAGGTAATCTATGCGGGTTAACTCCGAACCCTATACAACACTGAATAATTCAGGGGTTCATATTAATGAATAGCCCGGCTCAAATAATGAACGAAGATTTCTCCCTTCCTGTCAGTTCTCGTCTGGCGTTCCGCTTTTCGCGGCACCTGCGCGAACGCATTATCGAATTCATTTTATTTCTTTCCGCCTGCCTCGCGGTTTTGACGACGCTCGCGATCGTTGTAATTCTGGTTTACGAATCCATCCCATTTTTTCAGCATGTCTCGCTCAAGGATTTTCTGACCGACACGCAATGGACGCCGCTGTTCGACGATGCCCATTACGGCATCATGCCCTTGGTGTCGGGTACGCTGGTGACCACTGGCGTTGCACTCTCGGTCGCGATTCCGCTCGGCACCATTATTGCTATTTATTTGAGCGAATTTGCCTCACACAAAGTGCGCGAGATCGTCAAACCCTTCTTGGAATTACTCGGTGCAGTGCCCACCATCGTGTTTGGCTATTTTGCGCTGGTGTTCGTTACGCCCTTGTTGCAAAGCACCATTCTGCCCAACTTGCCTGGTTTTAACATGCTCTCGGCCGGTTTGGTCATGGGCATCATGATCATCCCTTATGTTTCTTCACTCAGCGAAGACGCCATGCATGCGGTGCCGATGCACATGCGCGAAGCCTCCTACGCCATGGGCGCAACGCGATTTCAAACTGCATTTCGCGTCGTCACGCCCGCCGCATTCTCGGGCATCGCGGCAGCTTACATTTTAGGCATCTCACGCGCCATGGGCGAAACCATGGTGGTCGCGGTGGCCGCCGGCATGCAGGCGAATATGACGTGGAACCCGATGGAACCGGCAGAAACGATGACCGCTTATATTGTGCAAGTGAGCTTGGGTGATCTGCCCCATGGCAGCATTGGCTACCAGACCATCTTCGCGGTGGGATTAACGCTCATATTCATGACGCTGGCATTTAATATCATGGGGTTCTTGCTCACCCGTCGCTTCCGGGAGCGTTACTAAAATGACCGCACCTAACGAACAGCACATCCAAGAAATTCGCGCCCTGATCAAAACACATAAGATCTGGGACAAGGTATTCGCCATCGTGGGTTTGATTTCCATGTTGGTGGGCGTCACCACGCTTATCGTGTTGTTCGCCAATCTGGCGATCGATGGCGCACCGCGTTTATTGTCGTGGGATTTCTACACTTCCTTCCCCTCGCGCCGGGCCGGGTCGGCGGGCATTCTTTCAGCCTGGGTCGGCACTACTTTAGTCATGCTGGTGACCGCCGTCTCGGCGGTACCGATCGGGGTCGCCGCCGGAATCTATCTGGAAGAGTACGCAGCCAAAAACTGGTTCACCGCCATTATCGAGATCAATGTCACCAATCTTGCCGGCGTGCCTTCCATCGTGTATGGCCTGCTAGCCTTGGGCTTATTCGTATACAAATTCGGCTTGGGGCAAAGCATTCTCGCCGCCGGCCTCACTCTGGCCTTGCTGATCTTGCCGGTGGTGATTGTCGCCACGCGGGAGGCGATCCGTTCTATTCCGCAAGCTATCCGTGAGGCCGCTTACGCCGTGGGCTCCACGCGCTGGCAAGTGGTGCATGACCACGTCTTACCCTATTCCACCGGCGGCATTTTGACGGGTGTGATCATCGGCCTGTCGCGCGCGATCGGCGAGACGGCACCCATCATCACCATCGGCGCTTTGACCTTCATCGCCTTCCTGCCGGATTCACCCATTAAAGGCGAATTCCCCTACATCTCTTTTGATTGGATCATGGCGCCCTTCACAGTGATGCCGATCCAAATGTTCAGCTGGACCTCCCGTCCGGAACAGGATTTTCAATTCAACGCAGCAGCAGCCGGCATGGTGCTGTTGGGTATGACGCTACTCATGAACGCATTGGCAATTTACCTGCGCTATCGGATCCGAAGGAATATCAAATGGTAGAACTGGCTGAAACATCCGCCCTGAATGAAGTTAAAGATGTGGAGGGCATGGTCGTCAAACCGAAAGCAGAGGCCAAGGACCTGAGCTTCTTCTATGGCGCTTTTCAAGCGCTAAAGAACATCAACATGCCAATCGCCGACAAGCGCGTCACCGCGCTGATCGGCCCATCTGGCTGCGGCAAATCCACCTTCCTGCGCTGCTTCAATCGCATGCATGACCTGTATCCCGGTAACCGCTACCAAGGCAAAATTGTCCTGCAACCGGACAACACCAACATTCTCGGGGCCAAGGTCGATCCGATCGAAGTGCGCATGCGTATCAGCATGGTGTTTCAGAAGCCCAATCCTTTCCCCAAATCGATTTACGAAAATGTCGCCTATGGCCTGCGCGTACGCGGTTCACGCAGCAAACGCTCGTTGGACGACAAGGTGGAAGAAGCCCTGCGTGACGCAGCGCTGTGGGATGAAGTCAAGCATCGGCTGAATGATTTGGCTTTCAATCTTTCCGGTGGCCAGCAGCAACGCCTGTGCATTGCCCGCGCGCTCGCCACCGATCCTGAAATCATGCTGTTCGACGAACCGACTTCCGCACTCGACCCGATCGCCACCGCCAGCATTGAGGAGCTGATCTCAGAGCTCAAGAGTAAAGTCACTATTCTCATCGTCACCCACAACATGCAACAAGCGGCACGCGTGTCCGACTTCACCGCCTTTATGTACATTGGCGAGCTGATCGAATTCGGCGTCACCAACAACTTGTTTGTGACGCCCGCCAAGAAGCAGACTGAAGACTACATCACCGGCCGCTTCGGTTAAGCGCCTTCCAAATTTTTCTAACCACGGGGGGCACGGGGAATACTAGAACAGATTTCCCCGTGTCCCCCGTGTCCCCCGTGTCCCCCGTGGTTCATGTGCTTCTTCCGTGCATTCGGCGCGCCGCTAAAATCAGCTACAATATCCGTTTTCGAAATCACCCCTTGGAGTTCTGCTTATGTCGATGTCGGACCGCGACGGCGTAATTTGGTACGACGGCAAAATGGTGCCGTGGCGCGACGCCACCACCCATGTTCTGACCCACACCCTGCACTATGGCATGGGGGTGTTCGAAGGCGTGCGCGCCTATAAAACCGATCAAGGCACGGCGATTTTCCGTTTGAAGGAGCACACCGACCGCTTGTTCCGCTCGGCGCATATCCTCGGCATGAAAATGCCCTATGACAAGAAAACCATTTCGGATGCACAACTCGCCGCGGTGCGCGACAACAAGCTCGAATCCGGCTACCTGCGCCCGATGGCGTTCTTCGGCTCGGAAGCCATGGGCATCTCGGCCAAGACCCTGTCCACGCACGTCATCGTCGCCGCATGGACTTGGGGCACCTACCTCGGCCAAGAGGCGCTGGAAAAAGGCATTCGGGTTAAAACTTCGTCCTTCGCGCGGCATCATGTGAACATCACCATGTGCAAAGCGAAGGCCAATGGCAACTACATAAATTCCATCCTCGCGCACCAGGAAGCGGCGCAGGATGGCTATGATGAAGCGCTGCTGCTCGACGTCGATGGCTTCGTCGCGGAAGGTTCGGGCGAAAATGTTTTCATGATTCGCAATGGCAAGCTTTACACGCCAGACCTTACCTCGGCATTGGAAGGCATCACCCGCGACACCATCATCACACTCGCCAATGAGATCGGCCTGCCGGTAGTAGAGAAGCGCATCACGCGCGACGAAGTCTATAGCGCCGATGAGGCCTTCTTCACCGGTACCGCCGCCGAAGTGACGCCGATCCGCGAACTTGACAACCGTGCCATCGGCGAAGGCAAACGTGGCCCGGTCACGACTCAACTGCAAACCATGTTCTTCGATTGCGTGAAGGGCAGAGATACCAAACACAAAGACTGGCTCACCTACGTAAAATGAAACTCGCGCAGCGAGTCTAAGTCCCTCTCCCCCGCTTGCGGGGGAGAGTTAGGAGAGGGGGAAATGGGCATGGTAAATTTCAATATTGGGATGGCCATTGCCATGCCCGTTAGAGAGGAATGAAGATGGCGGAGACAAAAGAAAATACCCAACGTTACGTCGAAGTCAGCGCCGAGCAATTGCCCTTGCACTGCCCCACGCCGGAGATGGCGCTGTGGAACGCCCATCCGCGCGTGTATTTGCCAATCGAGAAAAAAGGCGAAGCGCTTTGCCCTTATTGCGGCACGATGTACAAACTCAAGGGCGGCCCCATAACCTCTCATCATTGAAATGATGCTTTAACTAACGACGCGAGCATCTGTTCCTAGCAACACATTCGTGACCAACATCCTCATCATCGCCCCCGCCTGGGTCGGCGACGCCGTCATGGCCCAGCCGCTGTTCATGCGGCTTAAGCAGCGCTTTCCCGGTGCAACGATCGACGCCTATGCACCGCCCTGGGTAGCTCCGGTATTGCGCCGCATGCGGGAAATCAACGCGGTCATCGACAATCCGTTTGGTCATGGCCAGTTGCGTTTGTTTGACCGAATAAGCGCGGCGCGCAAATTGCGCACGCATCACTACGATCAAGTCATTGTTTTACCCAACTCGCTCAAGTCGGCGCTGATTCCTTTTTTTGCGCGCATTCCCTTGCGCACCGGCTTTGTCGGCGAATTTCGCTACGGCTTGTTAAACGATGCGCGACCATTGGATGAGTCGGCTTATCCTTTGATGGTGGATCGTTTCGCGCTACTGGCCGAAACACGTGGCCGAGCCCTCACGCGCCCTGTGCCCCATCCACGCTTGAGCATCAACCAAACACAACAAGCGGCAACGCTAACGAAGCTGGGATTAACCCTAGCGCAACCTGTTATCGCGCTCTGCCCCGGCGCCGAATATGGGCCGGCCAAACGTTGGCCTGCGGCGCATTTCGCTAACCTTGCGCAAGCGCTGCAACAGCGTGGTTATCAAATATGGCTAATCGGTTCGAATAAGGATCAAGCGATAGGTGCAAGCATCGAGCAAATAAGCAATCACGCCTGCCGCAATTTGTGCGGACAAACTTCGCTCGATGAGGCGGTGGATTTACTGGGCTGTGCCACGGCTGTGGTCACCAATGATTCCGGCTTGATGCATGTCGCCGCTGCGCTGGATAAACCGCTGGTCGCGATTTATGGCTCAAGCAGCCCCGGTTTTACGCCACCCTTGTCTGACAAAGCGCGTATCGTGAGTCTCAATTTGAGCTGTAGCCCGTGCTTCAAACGCGAATGCCCGCTCGGGCACTTGAACTGCTTGCTCAACATCTCGCCGGATCATGTACTGGCCTTGCTTGAACCCAAAAAAAACGGCTAAGGGAGCAACCCCTTAGCCGTTATTCGATGGAGATGTCAGGCGACCTTTTTAGTGCAGGACGCCGGTAAGGTGATGCGTGAAATGAAGGACAAGAATTCGCTATCCTTCTTCGGTTCTTGGTTAAAGCGGATCTCAATCTTGCCGCCCGCTTTTTCTACGAATTGTCGAATCGCATCCATGCCTACACCCCGGCCGGAAATATCGCTGACATTATCGGCGGTGGACATGCCCGACTGAAAAATCAACTCAGACAATACTTGCGCAGAAACCTCGCCTTTCGCATCCAGCAAGCCATTTTTAATCGCACGGTCTTTGAGTTTTCTTACCGCCAAGCCGCGGCCATCATCCGAAATGGAAAGCACAACCTCGTCGTTTTCCTCGCTGACCTTGACAGTAATGGTTCCAAAGTCCGGTTTGCCGCTTGCTTTCCGTTCCTCGGTCGTTTCGAGGCCATGATCGATTGCATTGCGGAAGCTGTGGGTAAACACGTTCTTGATGACCGGCCCAATATCCTGGACGAATCGAATATTGTGATCTTCGATAACGACATGGGGCGCAGATTTGCCCAACTGCTGGGCCAGTTCAGGCATGGAACGGATAATCGCGTCCAATAGTGATTCCATAGACTCAGTGCCGATAGCGCTGGTCACCGCTTTGACGTCCTTGAGCGCCTTGCGCAAACTATTGACGTCTTGATCGTTAAAGTTATCAAGAATGAGCTTGAGCTTTTCAAGCAGGCCCTCCTCAACAAACATGCCTGCGGCGGTATTGCCAGCGAGCTTTTCTTTGTAGATGGTTTCGTAAGTCTGCACCAGCCGGCGCGTTTCTTTCAGTTCGGCCAACATCTTGTCCTTATCCCAAGCCGCCGCACCTTGCTTACGCATTTCATCGTAAGTGCTCTCCGCCGCATGGGCCACATCTGTAATCGCGGTAAACCCATAGGTACGTGCGTTACCTTTAATAGTGTGCATATTGCGGAAAAGCGTGGCGATCGTTTCCGCGGAGGGTTCGCTGGTTCCCAAAATGAGCTGCTCATTCTCATCGGCGAAACGATAGGCGTCTCTCACAAAGGAAACGAATTTTTCGGCGGCGACAGCCAATATTTGTCCGATAACATCAAGCTCCCATTTTTGCTTCTCGGCTTCGGCCTGCAAGCCGCGCAGATCGGTCACATCGCGTACCGTGACCATCAATTTTTCGATGCTACCGGATTCGCTGATAATCGGATCCCAATCGAGCTCCATGATCTTCGTCTTGCCATTCGGCATGGTCTTGGTGAATTCCTTGACTAGGCAATGGCGGTTGAAGTCGAACATCATTTCGTCCTCGCCGAGAATCGCGTCCAGCGCTGCCGAAATCTGTGACAAGGCATTGCCGCCGAGGGCGGTATTGCTGAAAAGCAGATCCATTACACCTGCATTGGCGATATTTTTCGACTCGACGATACTCTCCAGAAAAGCCGAGTACTCCGGATGAATCTTTCCGCCAGGCAAGATGGTGAAAATACCCTGGTGCATGTTTTGCATCATATTATTGATGTCGTTGGTTTTTTGCCGCAACTGCGCGGTGCGTTCTTCGACTTTCTGCTCCAGAGTCCGGTTTTGCTCCTCGATGACATGCAGCATCTGAATATTCTTGAAGCTAACCACGGCCATACGGGCAAGCGTTTGCGCGAACTCCTGATCAGAATCACTGAACTTGACTTGTCCAACATGACCACAAAAGTTCATCACACCAAAGATGTCTTCATTGTCGAGCATCGGCACGCTGACGATGGCGCGGGGGGAAGTATCATCGCCCGGTTTAGCTTCGAATGACTCGCCTTTGGACGTATCGGGGATGTAAATAATATGCCTTTCTTTTGCGGCCAAGCCGGCGATCCCTTCACCTAATTTAAAGGTCCGGGCGGTGCGCTCCATCTCCTCATTCCGAGGCGGGTAATAGGATGCAACTTCAAGCTGCTCTCTTTCCTGGTTGTATAAATAGACCGAACCCCACTCGACATCCGTCTGCTCGCGCATCACCATGAGCGCATGCTCCAGCACCTTGAGAGGATCGTGCATCGAAGTCAGCGACTCACCCGTTTGATTAAGCGTTTTTAGATCACCGATCTTTTTCACGATCGCGTCCCGCATGTCCGCGAAACTCTGCGCCAAACTACCCAACTCGTCCTTACGGCTAGTATCAATTTCGAGATCAAGCTTGCCGTGCGCCAGTTGATACGCATTTCCTTTCAAGGTGTCGATCGGCTTCGTGATCGCACGGGCCAGGAAAAAACCGATCAAGAGCGCAGAGACCAGGCCGGCAATGATGAGACCGCCCACCTTGGTCTGCGTTTTTTGAACCTGCTCCGTGAGCTGGTTGCTGTTCCGTAAAGTCGATTCCTGTTGGTTTTTCACCAAAGCATTGAGCCGGTCCTGGATTTGCACCACCAGCGGCGACAACTCTTTGCGAATGACGAAAGCGTCTTGCCGCCAATCCTCCGCACCATGTATTTGTATCAGCTTGTCAGCGGCAACGCGCCAATCCTTATAGACCTTGTTGATATTTTCCAAAGCGGGCTGCTGCTCAAAAGTCAGCATATCTTGATTGTATTTGTTGAGCTTAACGAGGTCGTTCTCGGCCAGCTCGACATAGGTTTTAAAATTCACTTTATTCGTTTCCGCGCGAAACGCCAGAAACAGTCGCAACTCATTTAACGAGCTGGAAAAATTCGTGCGCAGCGAAAAAATATCCAGCAATAATTGGCGGCGTTCCTCGCTGACTTTTTCGCTACTTTCCGACTGCATCATTTCTTGCAGGTTTTGCAAGATAGTTTGAGCGCGCGGGTTTACTTCAGTACCAGCGAAGCCAATCGCCGGTACATTTTTAACATCATTGGTCGCATAGACCAGCATCCGATCCTTGTAGCCTTGTAGCTTGACGAGTCCTTCCTCAACCCCCTTCACCATCGTCAGCGTTGCGGGATCGCTCTTAACAGCTTGCATACCCGCCAGCGTTTTCACCGACTCGGATATCTTGCTCATATTGTTGAGATAGTCTTTCTTGTGCAACTCTTCCTTACTCAACAAATAAAAGCCAAGCGAGGCGGAGGCACGATCCAACTGGTCGACTATTTTGAGTGACTGCTCCATCGCCGGCTGAACCTCTTTCACTAGCGTGGCGAGCTTGTCTTTATTGGACTGCAGGCTATCGTGGGAAATAAAGCCGACCGCTATCAGCAATGCGACCAAGATGCCAAAACTGATCCAGATCTTCTTGCGTATGGTGAATATAAACATGACTTAATCTCCCAGATATTCTAGCTAAACAAAAAACAAAACAACTGTTTCCTACCCTGGTAAAAGCGCTGATGACTTGACGGCATCAAATCACGCCACCATCTTTTTAACCGCATCCAGCACGTTTGCGCCATTGAAAGGCTTGACGATCCAACCCTTGATGCCGGCCGCCTTGCCGCGCTCCTTCATGCTGGCGTCGCTCTCGGTAGTCAGCATGATGATGTTGACCGTCTTGTTGCCGACCTCCGATCGAATTTTCTCGACCATGGTCAACCCGTCCATATTGGGCATGTTGACGTCGGCAAAGATTAGTTTGACGTCAGGATTGCTCTTAATTTTCACCAAGCCATCCTTACCATCCACTGCGGTCGCTACCGTGATGCCGTTTTTGGTCAAAAACCCACTCACCTCACTGCGTACCGCGTCCGAATCGTCCACTACCAGCACTTGTGCCATGATGTTGTTCCTTCAGTTAAATGCTTAAAATAATTCCAACTCGCCACTGCTGACGAGTTCGTTTACGCTCTGGTTCGATTCGGCGTATTTTTCCGGCGCCCAATCGAGACTAAAGACAAATTTCTGATAGACGAAGCTGGAAGCAAGCTTGCCCTCAGGATCGCTGACTTTGTATTTGAAGCAGAGTTGCGGATCATCGGTGCCGAAGGAAATGTATTTCCGCAGGTGGTTTACGATAATCGGTATTTCCACCCGGACTTGCCCGAGAGTGTCCTGTTGATCTTTGATTCCATACTTGTTTTTAAAGCTGCCCCAGATCATATTTGACAGCTCGCCTAATACGGCATTGACATGGATAAAAGTCGGTTCAGGCGTATTGACCGAAGATTTCTTGGCATGGATCATATCCATCATTGCTTCTTCTTCGGTCTGGATCGTCATATATCCCCGGCACCAATTACTTTCCAGGGGAATCAAGCTGAACAACTCGCCGTAAATCAGCTTGTCCTTAACGATGTAGGGCTGCTCGACGTCAACATCCATTTCTTTGAAACTGGCCTTGAGCGCAGCAAGCGTCATCGCCTTCATCTCGGAAACAAACTCGGTCGGATAATGCCGGCTAAACAAAAAGGTTTCGATCAATTCCTTGGCACGCGCGTAATCACCATAAGCGAAGACACCTGCCAAACATTTCATAACGTCCGAGGGCAAGTCTTCCGGGGCGTGCCCTGGTAATAAGCGAATAAGAATCGGCAAGTCGGAGCGCACTTTATGAATCGCTTTAACCAAGTCAAAGCAATCGTGGCCATCGCTGTCCGCCTCCGCCAGAAAGACCGCGCCTAAATCGATGTTGGACCCGAGGATGGAGGATGCATTTTCAAGATTCGCACGATAGCCGACCAGATTGCATTCCTCAAAAAACGATTTAAATTCAGCTAAAATTTTGGGATCGTGTTCTACCACAATGACTTTGCTGAGCACATCGTGCTCGGCGTTGCTCGGCCGGGTAATCACACTCATTTGCGCTGATGCTTGCATTCTGTCTATCTCTCTCTTTCAGGTTATTCAGGGCGCTTCAGAACAGCTCCAAAGCGCCCATCTCTACCACTTCATCGCTCTTTGACTGCTGGATCATTTCAAAATCCAGTTCGCCAAAAGATGAAACATAAAGGCTGCCGTAAAATTGGGTGCCCTCTTCTGTCTGCGCCTTGATGTGTATATCGTGATCAATTGGCCAACTTTTTACGTGCTTCAAACTCTCCCAACCCAACTGGTTGGGCGTGGACATGCCCAGGTAAGGAAAGTATTGGCCCAGCTCTCGCTTGAATGAGCCACAGAAATTGTTGCCCACCTCCGCGAGGAAATCGTAATACTGGGTCTGGGGCAATTCGGCAGCGCCCAGTTTCAGGCTATCTGCGACATATTGAGTAGACGCTTCATCGTAGGAAAAATGCAGCAGCACCATCAACCTGAAGTCATAGGACGAGACAGTGAGCATAATAAAGCGCTGCATCCCGATCTCGTTTGGCTCAGTCACCGGCGCCATCTTCCAGTCCGGATGAGCCTCTGTCCGCAATGAATCTTCCAAGCAACGATTCAGCAAACTCTCAAATCCGGTTTTTGCGCGCTGTGAGATCATCGTTACGAAAGCGCGTCGAGTTTATTGAGTCTGGAATCAAGCGCGTGCACGGCGGTGAGGATCATTTTTCCGCTCGCTTGAATATCTTGGAATGTCGCGGTTGTCACCAGGTCATTCTTGTATAGGCTATCTCGGTAATTCGCACTGAAACCTTCTGCGCGCGTCGCCAGTGACCGCACTTCATCAGCGACCACCGCAAAACCGCGACCCGCTTCTCCGGCGCGCGCTGCCTCGATCGAGGCATTCAATGCAAGAATGACGGTTTGCTTAACAATGTCGGAGAACTCACGGTTTTGTTTTAGCATGTGCGTGTTCTGCTGCATCAGTTTGGACATTTCGTCATCCCAGCGATTCAGCGTGGAAAGAATAGTCAACAAACCGGATACATCCTTTTTCAATTCGATCTTGCAAGATCCCGCATTACTTTGATAGTGGGAAAGCGCTTGCTCTAACTCACGAATGCGTTCCTCAAATCCTTGGCTGGTTGAATTCAACAATTGCTGGCTTTCGCTTTGGGCGGCTTTCATTTCCTGCAGCTGCGATGCGTGCGCCGCGCGCATCTCATGGAGCTGAGCATCATGGCTGGCGCTAAGCGCATCTAATTCATCAGCCGATACTTTGCCGACTAGCTGATCCTGCAATTGCACGCGCGCCGTTTGCCATTCGGCTTGCAGGCGTCTTACATAGACCATGCGAAAGAACAGCGCCGAGAGTGCCCCGCCAAGAACTATGCCGCCAATCATTGTGATAAGTGCATTCATTCCGTTTTCTCAATAGTGGTTCGGGTTTCTGAAGTCCAAAATAATGTTTATTTCAAAATCACTTAGGCCGGAAGACTGTTGCATAGTCCGGTCTTTGCGCAGCAAACAATCGGCTTCAGATGGGGAAAGTATCGGCAAGCCTTTTCGAAACTGTAGGGCTGACGCCCAAACTTTCCGATGTGTTGCTAGACGCAGACTGGGTTGGGATAAAACAGGAGGAAGATCGGGGAGCGACGCAGAAAGTGCGCCAGGTATTCAGCTAAATCGTTTTTGAATAGCGCGGCTGTGCTTGCTCAGCCGCGGACAGATACACGTCAAAGCACATTGCGATATTGCGCAGAAAGAAGCGGCCGAGCTCAGTGACTTCGATGCGCGCCGGGGACAAGCGCACTAAGCCATCCTGTTCAAGCTCTCCGAGTGAGACGATTCCCGCACGGAAGAAGGTGTCGAAGTCGATGTCCCATTCCTGCGCAAAGGTTTGTCGCTCCAAGGCCAAATCGCACATGATGCGGGTTATGGCGTCACGCCGAATTTTATCCTCGCGCGAGATGCGCAAGCCACGATCGATCGGCAAGTGTCCCGCATCGACGCGGCCCTGATAGTCAGCCAGCCGTTTCAAATTCTGGGCGTACACGTCATCGGTTTGGCTAATGGCGGAAGCACCGAAGGCATAGATGTCGCTATTCTTATGCGTGGTATAGCCCTGGAAGTTGCGGTAGAGCGTCTTATTGCGTTGCGCCCGCACCAGCTCGTCATCAGGTTTGGCGAAATGATCCATGCCGATATAGACATAGCCGGCCTCGGCCAGTTTATCGTGCACCAGCATTTGCAAGCCCAGTCGCACAGGAAAGCTGGGCAATTCCTGCTCATTGATGAGTTTTTGGTGTTTTTTCATCCACGGCACGTGCGCGTAGCCAAATACCGCCAACCGATCGGGGGCCATCTCGATCACGCGCTCGAGGGTGTGTGTAAAACTCTCCAAAGTCTGGTTCGGCAGCCCCACCATGAGATCAACGTTGATGCTGGCAAAGCCCGCTTCCCGCATCCACCCAATTGCGTCTCGAATCATGGCCTCAGGCTGAATCCGATTGACCGCGCGCTGTACGCGCTCATCCAGATCCTGCACACCGACGCTGAGCCGGTTGAATCCGGCGGCACGCAAGGCCACCACATGCTCGCGCGTCAAATCGCGCGGATCGACTTCACACCCCGCCTCAACTTTTGGCGCAAAATTGAAACGTTCATGAATGTGCGTCGCCAAGCGCGCGATGTCCGTAGGCTTCAGGTAGGTTGGCGTGCCGCCACCCCAATGCAATTGCCGCACCACACGATCCTTCGCGCTCAATGCAGCGACTAGATCAATCTCGCGCAGCAAAAAATCCAAGTAGTTGCACGCCTTGGAATAGTCGCGCGTGGCGACCATATTGCAGCCACAGTAGTAACACAGGGTGTCGCAGAAAGGGATGTGGACATACAGCGATAAATCGCGGCCACTGGCCTGGGTTTGCGCTAATTCCTCGCGCCATTCCTTTTCTCCGAAGCCCTCCGTAAAATAGGGTGCGGTCGGATACGAGGTATAGCGCGGACCCGGCTTGCTATATTTTTCCAATAACGCGATAGGAAGTGTCATCATGCAGCAATATCAGGACAAGAATATCCATTATATCGCTAGCACTTTAAAGCGCCTAGCGCCGCATCCATGCAAATGACCCTGCCCCCCTTTACCAGTGCCGAAGAAGCCGAGATGGCGTTTTACCGCGCATTCGAGGCCAATGATCTCGAAGCCATGATGGCGGTGTGGGACGACGCGGAAGATATTGTCTGCATTCACCCCATGGGGCCGGCGCTGAATGGACGCAGCACGGTGATCGATAGCTGGCGCGAGATTCTTTCCGGCGGCGTGGCCATGCGTTTCTCACTGGAAAAGGTGCAGATTTATACAACAGATAACTTGTCGATCCACCTGCTCAATGAGCATATCGATGTTGCCAGCGGCAATCGTGTCGCCCCCATGTCCGCTACTAATATCTTCCGCCTCAGCGCGCAAGGTTGGCACATGGTGTCACACCATGCCTCGCCCAATCCCGGCACCCAGACCGCAAAAACCAACCCGCTACTGCACTAGGCGATGCGCGTCCGCTGATTTTTCGCGCCTCGGCAAGGTGGTTTAGTCACATTAATCGCGGCATAATCAAAATATAAATTCACCAAGGACCTCGCATGACGACCTATCCCAAAGAAATCTTCAAGGCTTACGACATTCGCGGCATCGTGGGCAAAACCCTCACCCCGGAAATCACCGAAGCCATTGGCCACGCCATCGGCTCCGAAGCGGTAGCGCGCAAGCAACAAGCCATCGTGATCGGCCGCGATGGCCGTTTATCCGGCCCAGAGCTTTCACAAGCGCTGGCGCGCGGCATCCAGAAGGCCGGCATCAATGTGATCGATGTCGGCATGGTGGCCACCCCCATGACCTATTTCGCCGCGTATGAACTGAAAACCAACTCGGCGGTCATGGTCACCGGCAGCCACAACCCCCCCGATTACAACGGCCTGAAAATGGTGCTGGGCGGCGAGACCTTGGCCGGGGAAACGATTCAAAAGTTGCGCGAACGGCTCGAAAAGAATGATCTTGCTCACGGCAGCGGCAGCTATTCGCAACAAGCTATTGCGCAGCAATACATCGATCGAATTCTGTCCGACGTCAAACTTGCTCGGCCGATGAAAATCATTATCGACTGTGGCAACGGCGTACCTGGCGCTTATGCCCCCGCCTTATTCCGTGGGCTCGGCTGCGAAGTCACCGAGTTGTTCTGCGAAGTGGATGGTAATTTCCCTAACCATCATCCCGACCCCTCACAACCCAAAAACCTGCAAGACCTGATCAAAGCGCTCGCGGATTCTGATGCCGAAATCGGCCTCGCCTTTGACGGTGACGGCGACCGCCTCGGCATCGTCACCAAAGACGGCCGAATCATTTTCCCGGATCGGCAATTGATGTTGTTCGCCGCCGACGTACTCTCGCGCAACCCCGGCGCCGAAATCATCTTCGATGTGAAATCCACACGCAAACTCTTCGCTTGGATCAAAGAGCGCGGCGGCAAACCCCTGCTGTGGAAAACCGGCCACTCCTTCATCAAAGCCAAAATGAAAGAAACCGGCGCCCTGCTCGCCGGCGAAATGAGCGGCCACATCTTCTTCAAGGAGCGCTGGTATGGCTTCGACGACGGCCTCTACGCCGGCTGCCGCATGCTCGAATATCTCTCCAAGCAAGCCGACATCAACGCCACCCTGCACGGCCTGCCCGATACCGTTAATACCCCTGAACTCAACATCACCATGGCCGAGGGCGAGCACTACACCCTGATGAACAAACTCCAGCAAACCGCTAAATTCACCGGCGCCGACGAAGTCATCAAACTCGATGGCCTGCGCGTGGAATACCCCGACGGGTTTGGTTTAGCGCGGCCATCCAACACCACCCCGGTGATTGTGCTGCGCTTCGAAGGAGACACCGAGGCGGCGTTAAAACGGATTCAAGATGATTTTCGGCGCGTGATTTTGGAAGCCGCGCCGAGCTTGGTGCTGCCGTTTTAATGAACCACAGCGCACATGGCAGGAAGTGCCGAAATAATATGGCGTGGTGCCAATCCGTTTTTTCTACACCGGGTCAACACTGCTCAGTACCGCCCTAAGCTTGGGCACCCACTCGTCCAGCAAAGCTCGCACCTTGGCGGGCAGCAGTCGGCCCCCTGGATACACCGCGTGGACCGGCAGAGGATGCGGCGCATATTCTTCCAACGCTGGCGTGAGCTTGCCTGCGGCAATATCGGCGGCTACTTGGTAAGACATCATCTGCGCGATGCCGCCGCCATCGCGTGCCACGCTGATCACGGCTGAACCCTCATTGCAGAAATAAGCGGTGTTGATCGGCCAATAGCGTTCTTCTCCCTCCACGCGAAACAGCCAGCCGCGCTCCTGATTTAAACCGCGGAATGTTAAACAGTGATGTTGCTTGAGATCCTGTGGGTGTTGCAGCTTGCCATGCGCCACCCAATAACTTGGCGCGGCACACACCACTCGTCCGACGTGGCCTAGTGGAATCGCCACCAGTGATGAATCGTGCAAATCTCCGATTCGGATCGAGAGATCGATCCCATCATCCACCATCGAGACAATGCTGTCGGTGAGTTGCAGATCGATTTGCACCCGCGGATGTGCGGCCAAGAACGGCGCGACCAAGGGCGCTACATGCAGTCGCCCGAACAAGAGCGGCGCCGTGATGCGCATGAGCCCCTGCGCGACTTGCCCAGCCTCGCCGGCCAAGCCTTCGGCCTCATCGACATCGCGCAGAATGCGGCGGCAATGCTCGTAATATTGTTGGCCAAACTCGGTCAATGAAATGGCGCGCGTGGTTCGGGTCAGCAAGCGGGCGCCGAGCCTTTCCTCCAACGCACGCAAAGAACGGCTCAAGGCAGGCAGGGTTTTGCCCAGATCGCGCGCAGCGCCGGTCAAACTCCCTCTTTCCACAATGCGCACAAAGTACGTCATCGCAGTAAATCGGTCTGGCTGCATTATTATTACCTTATTCGTTAACAGTAATATGCATATTAGTGTCATTGTTAATGTTTAATCAATCTCCTAATCTACGAATCGTGTCGGCGAGCGCCGAGACAGCCATTTTTCCAAATCAATTTTTAAGGAGATTCAAAATGAAATTCACCAAAACCCTGATGATTGCCAGCCTGCTGGTTCTGCCTTTTTTATCCAGTATTTCCGCACAAGCGGCCACGACTCAATCCCTTCAAGAACGCTATGACACGCTGGGTTTGGGCGTCGCCTTGGGGGGCTTCGACCCCGTGGCCTACTTCCCGGAAGGCGGCGGCAAACCCGCAAAAGGCTTCGTCAAACGCGACCTAAAGCACAATGGGGTGACCTATCGCTTTGCAAGCGATGCCAATCGAGATCGCTTCCGTGCCAATCCAGAAAAATACATTCCTGCATTCAACGGTTGGTGTGCTTGGGCGATGGCAGAGCTGAATGCCAAAGTCGATGTGGAACCGACGGCCTACGAAATTTACAAGGGCAAGCTGTACGTGTTCTACGACCACGCGGATTTAAACACGCGCGAAATGTGGCTGAAGAGTCCCGATGCCATGGTGGCGCGGGCCAATATCAATTGGAAAGCGCAATCCAAGTGATGTGAACAAAGCGTGAGGGCGCGGGATACACCTCGAAAGAGATGCGCCCGCGCAGCACGATCGAAAAACTGTCGAGTCGACTGGATATGCAAATGCGTGACGACCTGAGTAGCAATAAAGCATCGGCTCACGAGGGCGAAAGAGCCGCACACAAACGATTTGGCGTGGAAGACTTCTGGAACGCGCGCAACTTCGATGCCCTATTTCGGGCATCAATCCCTGCCGGGATGGCGGCGTTTGTGGAATCGCTGCCGTTCTTTTTCATCGCCACCGCCAATCAGCATGGCGAGTGCGATTGCAGCTTTCGCGGACGCGAATACAATGCCTCGGGCCGCCCCTATGCGCTGGTCAAAGCGTTGGACACCAAGACGCTGATATTCCCCGATTACAGCGGAAACAATTTCTTCAACTCCCTGGGCAATATTCTGGTGAACGGACAGATCGGCATGCTGTTTATCGATTTCGAATCGCGGCTCCGGGTGCGCATTAATGGCCGCGCAAGCATCATCGAAGATCGCCATACCTACGCCGAGTTGTGGCCGCTCGCCCAACGCTACATACAAGTCACGGTAGAACAAGTCTTTGGAAATTGCCCGGCGCGCATCCCACGCATGAAGCTCATCATGCCGACTGATAGCGTGTTTCAGGATGAGTGACGGCCCTACTGCGCAGGGCTGCGTCTGCGCCGTCTAGCCCCACGCCGCACCAGTGCTGATACTTGATCAAACTCTGATTTGGGCCTCGTGCGCCTGCTCGCGCGGCGCGACCTTGGCTAGTTCCGACATCTCCTCGGCCAAGAGGTCCAGTACGTCATCGGCC
>JBBTCZ010000008.1:74620-78001 GCA_038042985.1 Pseudomonadota bacterium | reverse complement strand
CTCGCCGACTACCCCCGGCATGGCTGCGCTACTCGGCGGTGCACAGGGGCCCCGACAGTCAACACCAGTGGGGTCTCAACGATTTTCGGCTTGACCTTATGACCACTGACCACCAAATCGAAACCCACATTCCCCGTTTGCGCCGCTACGCGCGCGCGCTGACGGGCGACACGAATCGCGCCGATGATTTGGTGCAGGACACGTTGGAGCGCGCCTGGTCAAAATTTAGCTTGTGGCGGCGCGGCTCGGATCTGCGCGCTTGGTTGTTTTCCATCATGCACAATGTGCATATCAACCAGATCGATCATCGCGCTCGACGCCCGGAAGAGCAGATGCCGGAGGATCCGATCGAGATTGCGGTGACGGGCAATCAAGAGCGGTCTTTGGAAGTACGCGACCTAGCCAGTGCGCTAACCCAGCTGCCGACGGAATATCGTGAGGTGCTGCTGCTGATCGGATTGGAAGAATTGAAATATGAAGAAGTGGCCAAGGTGCTGAATATCCCAATCGGCACCGTTATGTCGCGTTTGGCGCGTGGCCGCGAACGGCTGCGGCTCGCCTTATCCGGCACGGCGCAAACCACGCTGCGGAGAGTGAAATGAATATGAGCGAACAAGATTTACATGCCTATGTAGATGGGCAACTCGACCCGGCGCGCAATGCCGAGATCGCGGCTTACCTTGGCGCCAACCCGCAAGCTTTGGCGCGGGTTGAGGCTTATCGCAAACAGAACCAGACATTGCATGCTCTATTCGATCCGACACTGGATGAGCCGCTGCCCGCCGCGATGCAACGCAGGCAGCGTCCACGCTCCAATCCGCAATGGCAGCGTGTTGCGGCCATGGTTAGCACCCTGGCGCTGGGCTTGGTCTTGGGCTATGGGCTGCGCGGTGTGACCGCGCCCGCCATGGGGCCGATGGCGCTGTCGAAGCAGGCCGCATTCGCGCATGTCGCCTTTGTGCCGGAAGTGTTGCACCCGGTCGAGGTGAGCGCGAAGCAGGAAGCGCACTTGGTCAATTGGCTGTCGAAGCGTCTGGGCGGCGATGTTCGCGCCCCGCATTTATCCAGCGCCGGATTCGAGCTGATGGGCGGCCGCTTGCTCCCGAGCGAAGCCGGGCCGGCGGCGCAGTTCATGTACCAGGACATTCGCGGCCAGCGCTTGACGCTGTATGTGAAACGCGAGCATGCACGCGCCTCTGAAACCGCATTCCGCTTTGCCAAAGAAAATGGCGTCAGTGTGTTTTACTGGATCGACAGCGATTTCGGCTATGCGCTATCGGGCGATTTACCCAAGGCGGGTTTGCTCAAAGTGGCCGAGACGGTTTACCGGCAGTTGAACCCTTAGGCCATCCACCGCTTGTTTCATATTCACCCCCGGCCCCGGGGTGAACTTCCTTTCCGAGATCACGCTCCAACCCTGTAAGCTTTCCCCCACATCCCCGACCAATCGGCAAAGGAGCCAACCATGCTGATCCGCCGTCCTGCCGACATCAAACCCTCGGAAATCACCGACCCCGCGATTTATCACCAGCGGCGCGAGTTTATTAAAGGCGCTGCAGCGATGAGTGCGCTTGCCGCGCTGCCGCTACGGGCGGATGCCGCTGCCAAGCTGCCAGGCGTCAAAAAATCCACCTATACCGTGGACGAAGCACTCACGCCCCTTAACGACATCACCACTTACAACAACTTTTACGAATTCGGAACCGACAAGGCCAGCCCGGCTATCCAGGCGCGCAATTTCGTGCCTCGGCCCTGGACGGTAACGGTGGAAGGGTTGGTAAAGCGCCCAACCACCTTCGACATGGATGACTTGCTCAAGCTACCGCTGGAGGAGCGCGTGTATCGTCTGCGCTGCGTAGAAGGCTGGTCGATGGTGATTCCTTGGATCGGATTTCCCTTGAATGAAATCCTGAAGCGCGTTGAGCCAACTGGGAGCGCCAAGTTTGTTGAATTCACCACGCTTAACGACCCCAAGCGCATGCCGGGGCAACGCTCCCCCGTGTTGGATTGGCCGTATGTGGAGGGGTTGCGCTTGGACGAGGCGCAGCATCCCTTGACGTTGATGGTGGTGGGTCTGTACGGGGAAGTGCTGCCAAACCAAAATGGTGCACCACTGCGCTTGGCTGTGCCATGGAAATATGGATTTAAAAGCGCGAAATCTATCGTGCGCATTCGCCTGGTGGAAAAAGCGCCAATCTCGTCCTGGATGCGCGCCACGCCGAATGAATACGGTTTCTTTTCCAACGTGAACCCGGATGTAGATCACCCGCGTTGGAGCCAAGCCAAAGAGCGCCGTATCGGCGAATTCCTCAAGCGCAAAACCCTGCCGTTTAATGGCTACGGCGAGCAAGTGGCGTCCATGTATGCGGGGATGGATTTGCGTAAATTCTTTTAGCCACAGGTACGCACGTGGCTAAAGTCGCTTTATTCTTTGTTTGCCTGATCCCCCTTGGCCGCCTCATATGGCTCGCCTTCAACGGCGGGCTGGGGGCTAATCCGATCGAGTTCGTTACCCGCTCCACCGGCACCTGGACCTTGGTCTTGCTGCTGATCACGCTTTCGATTACCCCGCTCCGACGGCTCACGGGATACAAGGCCTTGATCCGCGTCCGGCGCATGCTCGGGCTATTCGCCTTCTTCTACGTCTGCCTACACTTTACGACCTATATTTGGTTGGATCAGTTTTTTGAGCTGGCGTCGATCTTGAAAGACATCAAGAAGCGCCCCTTCATCACGGTGGGATTCGCTTGTTTTGTGTTGCTAATACCGCTTGCGCTGACCTCAACCAACGCCATGATGCGGCGTCTGGGGCGGCGCTGGCAGCAACTGCATCGGCTGGTGTACCTGATCGGTATCGGCGGCGTGGTGCATTACTGGTGGTTGGTCAAGAAAGATATCACGCAGCCTGCGCTCTATGCGCTCGTGCTGGCCTTATTGCTGGGGTACCGGCTCGTGGTATGGGCGCAGGCCAGAAAGCGCGTGGCGCCGCCCTCCGCTCCAACTTCGCCGACCAATTTCGCCCCACACAAATGAAAAAAGCGGATGGGTTCCCCCATCCGCCCGAAGGCTTTAACTCGCTTAGTATTACTTAAGCAGAGATGCCACGGTTGCCATCGGCTTCGGAATAACCGGAGCGATAGGAGCCGGAGCCGCCATTTTCGGCGCAGCTTTTTTAGCAGCAGGCTTCTTAGCGGCGGCCTTCTTAGCGGGCTTTTTTGCTGCGGGCTTTTTCGCAGCAGCCTTTTTAGCAGCAGGCTTCTTCTTAGCAGCAGGCTTCTTCTTAGCAGCAGCTTTTTTAGCAGCAGGCTTCTTAGCAGCAGCCTTTTTAGCAGCAGGCTTCTTCTTAGCAGCAGGCTTCTTAGCAGCAGCCTTTTTAGCAGC
>JBBTCZ010000008.1:13533-74520 GCA_038042985.1 Pseudomonadota bacterium | reverse complement strand
TAGCAGCAGGCTTCTTCTTAGCAGCAGGCTTCTTAGCAGCAGCCTTTTTAGCAGCAGGCTTCTTCTTAGCAGCAGGCTTCTTAGCAGCAGCCTTTTTAGCAGCCGGTTTCTTCTTGGCGGCAGGCTTCTTTTTAGCAGCCGCTTTTTTGGCTACGGGCTTCTTAGCAGCCGCTTTTTTGGCTACAGGCTTCTTTTTAGCAGCTGGTTTCTTAGCTGCCGCTTTTTTAGCAGCCGGCTTTTTCTTAGCCGCTGGTTTCTTGGATGTTGCCATGGTCAAACTCCTTTTCAGTTAGTGACGAGAAGCAATTAATGCGCACAACCACAAGGTCTGCACTCCCGCAGTGGCACCCTAAACTGCCTTTGACCCGCAATTGACTCACGCGCAACTCTTACTTTTCGTGACTCAATTGAGAGCAATGCCACTTGGTGACGCGAAATGTATTGCACACCGTAATCACGCACAAGTGCTTTAGTGCGATACCCCGCACATTTTTGTTATCGGATAAGGACTTAAAAACTTTAGTATTGATACGAAACCAATTTACGGGAGGGGGTGTCGCCTCGAATTGCCCATCCAGAGCGGGATTCGAGAGATAGTTTTGAGTCGATACTGATTGACGAAAAAAAATAAAATTGTCGCGAGAATGCGACATTTTTTTCACAGAGTGGGGGGTAAAACACCTTCCAAAGCGTACAGCTGGTCGATTTCCTCACGTCTGCGCACCAAAAATAGCTGCTCGCCGTCCACCATCACCTCCGCTGCGCGCGGCCGGGTGTTGTAGTTGGAGCTCATGCTCATGCCGTAGGCGCCGGCCGACATCACCGCTAGCAAGTCGCCTGCTTCCAGCGTCAAATAGCGGTTTTTCCCGAGAAAATCACCACTTTCGCACACCGGGCCGACGACGTCGTACGCACGCTGGGTGCCGGAATGCGGCGCCACCGGCAGGATGTCATGGTAAGCATCGTACAGCGCCGGGCGCATCAGATCGTTCATCGCGGCATCGACGATGGCGAAACTCTTGCCTTCGCCCAGCTTGAGATATTCGACCTGGGTCAACAACAAGGCGGCATTGCCGACCAAGGCGCGACCGGGTTCGAGCAGCAGTTTCAAATTGCGCCCGGTCAAACGCGACAGAATTGCTTGGGCGTAATGATCGAGTTCAATGGGCGTCTCGTCCTGGTAGCGGATCCCCACGCCGCCGCCCAGATCCAGGTGCGCGAGCGGGATATCCGCCTCTGCCAGCCGATCCACCAAAGACAGTACTTTATCCAACGCGTCGATGAAGGGTTCCACTTCGGTAATCTGCGAGCCGATATGGCAGTCGATGCCGGTAACGAAGATATGGGGCATCGCGGCAGCACGGCGGTAAAGATCAAATGCTGCACCGTACTCAACCCCAAACTTACTCTCTTTGAGGCCAGTGGAAATATAGGGATGCGTCTTCGGATCGACATTGGGGTTCACGCGCAATGAGACCGGCGCGCGTCGTCCGACCTCGCCCGCGACTTGGTTGAGCCGCTCCAACTCCGCTTCCGACTCGACGTTGAAGCACAGAATGCCCGCTTCCAGCGCCTGCTTCATTTCGGCGGCGGTCTTGCCCACGCCGGAGAACACCACTTTATTTGCCTGACCGCCTGCCGCCAGCACGCGCCGCAATTCGCCGCCGGAGACGATATCGAACCCGGCGCCTAAGCGCGCGAACAAGTTGAGGATGGCCAAGTTGGAATTCGCCTTGGCCGCATAACACAACAAATGTGGCTGACCGGCAAAGGCCAAATCGAAGCGCTGGAATGCTTCGGTTAGCGCGCGGCGCGAATAAACAAAGGCCGGGGTGCCGATCGCCTGGGCGATATCGCTTAAGGGGACATCCTCCACGTGGAGGCGTCCCGCACGGTACTCGAACGGGTTCACTGCTTTATATCCTGATTCGGCGTTGGGGCAGGGGTGGTCTGACTAGGTGCGGATTGCGCAGCGGGTGCGGGCAGCACCAGCGGGCCTTTGAAACCGCAAGCTTGCAGCCCGAGGCTAAGGGCCAATATGATGAGAAGAGTGCGCATCGGGTTCACGACAAACAATAATGAACCCGCATCTTATCAGGGAAAAATCATGACCGAAACCGAGTTCAATCAGCTAGTCGACGCCACCTTCCTCAAAATCGAGGCCGCGCTCGATGCGAGCGATGCCGACCTCGATTACGAAACCGCAGGCGGCATTCTCAGCCTCGAATTCGAGGGTGGCAGCAAAATCATCATCAACCGCCAAGGCCCCGCGCAAGAAATCTGGGTGGCGGCTAAATCGGGCGGCTATCACTATCGTTGGGACGGCGCGGCCTGGCTTAACACCCGCGATGGTTCGGAATTATTTCAATCGCTCTCCACCTACGCCAGCCAGCAGGCGGGGGAAGACGTTAAGTTGAGCTAACGCTGTGAGTGGCACCCCCGGCCCTGAGGCCTGAATCCCGATGCCTGTCGCCTCAAATATGGTATCGTAACGAAACCGATTTTTGATCCGGCTGCGCCTGGCCGGGCTTTTGGAGGGTTTTATGCGCAAGAACGCTTTCACCCTACTGGAATTGACCGAACGTTTAGGCAATGTGATCCGCGCCGAGATGCGCCGCGTGGGCAGCACGTACCGGCTGCACCCGGTGCATCTACAAGCCCTGAGCTTCCTGAAACAAGCTAACCGTTACAGCAATACCCCCCAGGCGCTGACAGAATACTTAGGCCTGACCAAGGGCACGGTATCGCAAAGCCTGCTGCTGCTGTATCGGAAAGGCTTGGTCGCGCGCTATGTGGATGAGGCGGATAAGCGGGTGGTGCGGCTCAAGCTTTCCGCCGCCGGCAAACGCTTGATGAAAGACGCTCAGCTTGCCCCCGTTTGGCAAACCGCCGCTGCGAATGTGAGCCCGGCACGGGTTAAAACCACGGTGCTGGTGTTGCTGGAAACGCTGCGTAACCTGCAAGCCATGCAAAACGAGCGGCCCTTCGGCGTGTGCAATACCTGCGTCCATCTGCAACGGGAGAGCGCGCGTATTTACAACTGTGGGCTGACTAATGATCGGCTGGCGGTGCCGGAAACGCGGCAGATTTGCCGCTTGCATACGCCGCAATAGGGCGCTGCCTTATCAGCCTGCGCCTGCCAGCAGCGCAGAACCTTCTGCCGGCGGCATCGCTTTTCCGAAGAGAAACCCCTGTGCGTAGCCGCACCCCAATTCGCGCAAGAACTGTTCTTGAATCGTGGTCTCCACCCCTTCGCCGACCGTACGCATTCCCAAGCTATGCCCCAGGGCCACGATGCCCTGCGTCACCTTGGCGTTATGGATATTGCCAGGCACGTCATGCACAAAAGAGCGGTCCACCTTCAGCGTATTCACCGGCAGGCGTGTCAGATAGCTGAGTGAGGAGTAGCCGGTGCCGAAATCGTCGATGGCGATATTCACCCCCCATCCGGCGAGTTCACGCAGCATGATCACGCTTTTGTCGATCTGTTTCATCAACACCCCTTCGGTCACCTCCAGAAACAAGCGATCCGCGCGAATCTGGCTTGCTTGCAGCGCAGCCTGCATATGGAGCATGAGATTATCCTGCTGCAGTTGCACTGGGGACACGTTAACCGCCATGGTGATCGGCTTGCCGCTCTCCTTTTCCCACACCACTTGCTGCACGCAGGCGGTTTCCAACACCCACATGCCGACCTGCAAGATCACCCCGGTTTCTTCCAGCAAAGGAATGAAATCGGTAGGCATGACTAATCCAAGCTCCGGATGTTGCCAGCGCAACAAGGCCTCGAAGCCCGTGATTTGGTTATCGGCTAATGCCACGATGGGCTGGTAATGCAGCCGGAATTCGCCCCGATCGAGCGCGTGGCGCAGGGCTGTTTCCATGTTGAGCCGCTCAAAGGCGCGCGCATTCATGTCCGGCGTGAAGAATTGGTAGCGGTTCTTGCCCTCGGCCTTGGTTCGGTTCATGGCCGCCTCGGCTTCGCGCACCAGATCTTCGCGTGTCGTGGCGTCTTGCGGTGCGAGGCTGATCCCCACGCTGGCAGTGACGAATAGCTCACGCCCCTCCAATTGCATGGGCGCAGCAATGGCGTCGAGGATACGCCGCGTCACCAGTGACACATCGTCGACCGAAGCCACGTTGTCGAGCAGGAGGATAAATTCGTCACCGCCGAAGCGCGCCGCGGTATCGCCCGGGCGCAGACACGCGCTCAAACGTTGGGCAATTTCCTTCAAACAGGCATCGCCCACGCTATGCCCAAGGGTTTCGTTGATCACCTTCAAGCGGTCGATATTGAGAAACAACACACCGACCGTGCGCCCGGCTTTCAAGGTATGCAGCAACGCCTGATCCAGACGGTCATGGAACAACACCCGGTTCGGCAAATCGGTCTGTACATCGTGCGTAGCCAGATAATTCAGCCGCTCCTCAGTTTGCAGGCGGCGGGTGATATCACTGCCCACTGAGAGAAAATGAATGATCGTCCCAGTTGCGTTGCGCAAGGGGGTGATGGTTTTTTCCTCATAGTAAATCGAGCCATCTTTTTTGCGGTTAATGAAGACTTCCCGAAACGGCTCTCCGCTTAATATCGTTTCCCACATTGCTTGGTAAAACGTGGATTCATGGTAGCCCGAGCGCAAGATCGATGGCTTGGCGCCCATCATTTCTTTGCGCGTATAGCCGGTCATGGCTTCGAACGATTTGTTAACGTAATCGATCTCGCCCTGAGGATTGGTAATCATGACGGCATCTGCGGTCTGCTCGGCGGCCGTGGATAATTTATACAGCTCGGCCTGCATGTGGTTGCGCTCGGTCGTGTCCAGGATCAGCACCGCGTACCCCAGACGTTCACCTTCCGGCGTCAAAATGCGGCTGGCGCCGATGGCTACATCGATGGTTTCGCCATCGGCGGTGTGCAGGCTGAGGCCGTCACGGCGGAGCATGTGTTCCGTTTCCAGGGTGTATAGCAGCTCCGAGGTCACCAGGCGGCCGGTGCGTAAATCTTTCAACTGAAGCACTTCGGCGATATCGCGCCCAATTAATGCTTCGTGCGGCTGGTTTAGTAAGTGAGTTGCCGCTTCGTTCACCAGCAGAATCCGGCCCTGGCTGTCCGCCCCCAATACCGCTTCGCAAAAACTGAACAGTGTGGCATAGAGCTGATTGCGCTCGATGATTTGGCGCTCCGCGTCGGCTTTGAACAAAGCCATGGCCAAGTTGGCATGCAGTTCGCGTTCGTTATAGGGCTTAACGATATAACCATAAGGTTCGGTTACCTTGGCGCGATCGAGCAGTGCATCATCGGCATAGGCCGTGAGATACACCACGGGAATCCCCATCTGCAGAAAACGCGCGGCGACCTGAATGCCGTCCAGCTCGCCTGGCAGCACAATATCCACCAGCGCCACATCCGGGCGCTGTGCATGGGCGAGGGCGAGCGCCTCGCTACCAGTGCCGGTCACGCCTGACACCGTATAGCCGAGCTGCGCGAGCTTTAGCCGCAGCTCCTCGGCCAAATCGGCATCGTCCTCCAATATCAGCACACGGTAGGTTTGTGGCATGCGCCTCTTTTAGCAGTAGGCAGTGAGGATGAATTATTCTTGATCCGCAATCAGGACTTGGTTGCGGCCGGCTTTCTTGGCGCGATACAGCGCCTGATCTGCCTTATTTTGGATCGTGATGGCGTCAACGTGCGGCGGTGCGCTGGCGATGCCGGCGCTAAATGTGGCTGAAAATTCCTTGCCCCCTGCTGAAAACCGGATCGCGGAAAAAGCCTGGCGCAGTTCATTCAGCATCCTGGCCGCAGTCGGGGCATCGGTGCCGGGCAGCACCACGACGAATTCCTCGCCACCGTAGCGGCCAATCAAATCGGTCTGGCGCAGGCGCTGGCGCAGTAGTCGCGACAGGGTGCGCAGCACACGGTCGCCCATGGCATGGCCATAGCGGTCATTTACCTGCTTGAAGTGATCCAGATCGATCATGGCATAGGATAGCACGCTGGCATGACGCTGTTGCAGGCTCAGTTCGCGCACCAATTGCTCTTCAATTGCGGTGTGGTTAAGCAGCCCGGTAAGGCTGTCGCGAATCATGACCGACGTAATGGTGCGCGCCCGGCGTACGCGCGCCTCGACGCTAGCCAGCAGGTGCGCCGCTTCGATGGGTTTGAGCAGAAAATCGTCGCCGCCGGCGCGCATCGCTTCCAGGTGCTTGGCGATATCGGTCTCAACCGATAGAAAGATGATCGGCGTGCCGACATAGGCCGCATCCTGACGAATCACCGCCGCCAGTTCGATGCCGGTGCAGCCCGGCAGATACAAATCCATCAACACTAGCTCTGGCTGAAAATCGCCCATCACATCAAGAATGCCAGCGGGATCAGTCAGCACCCGCGTCTCCATGCCTGCGCGCTGCAGCAGCAAGGCGTTGTGATAAGCCAGGCTCTCGTCGTCATCCAAAATCAAGATGCGGAAAGGGGCGGGGTCGCGCGGCGCTGTCAGGCGATCGATCGTTTCCAACACTGCCGCCAAGTCCAAGGGCTTGATGAAGTAGGCGGCGGCACCGGCGCGTACAGACTCGAGCCGCGCCTGGATATCCTCGCGCTGCGAGGCAAAAATCACCGGCGGCAACGCCCCCAACGCCGCGCGCAGCCGGGCGATATGGTGGATGCCGGCCAAATCGCCTTCCGGAAACATGATGTCCATGATGATGGCCAGGGGCGACTGGGTGCGGATGGCCTGTTCTAAGCCATCGAATCCGTGAAATTCGCGCACCGTGTAACCATGAAGCTCATATTGCAAACGTTGTTCGCGCGCCAGATCGGTATCATCGTCCACCACGAATAGCAGGCGCTGTTCTGTCAGGACGGCAGGGCGCAACATCGGCGCGGGTACGGGCGTGCTTGCCGGGGCTGCGGTGCGGGACGCCCCTTCCAATTCGACGAGTTGCCGCTCCCATGCCGGCCAATCCTCCGGTGCGGCTTGATTCCCTGAGTCGATGCAGGTTTTCAAGCTCTGCTCCATCTTGCGCGCGGCCTGACTGACTGCCGCATAGCCGAACGTGGCGCCGGATCCGGTCAGGCTGTGCGTCAGACGATGTAACGTACGCAAGCCCTCGGCATCCCACAACGAGCGCAGCGCATCGAATCTGGCGCGGATGTGCGCGATCTTGGCGGGCAGCTCCGCGCCATAGCGCGTGCGCAGCGCGGCCAGTTGTTCGAGAATCTTGTCCTGTGTTTCAGCCATGCGCGCGGCTCCAGATGGCGCGCACCTGGTCGGCCAGGGTCATCGGGTCGAAGGGTTTAGCGATCACATCCAGCGCACCCAGAGAGCGGTAGTGCGCAATTTCGCTTGGCTGTACTTTGGCAGTCATGAAGATCACCGGCACCTCTTTGAGCGCAGCTTGTTCGCGCAGCGCAGCCAGGGTGGTCGGGCCATCCATGCCCGGCATCATGACATCGAGCAAAATCAGATCGGGGGCAAAGCCCGCACCTTCATTTACCGCCTGCGCGCCGCCGTTGCATGACTTGAGTGTAAAACCGCCCACGGTTTCCAGCGCTATTTGCGCGATGGTGCGGATATCGTCTTCATCTTCCACATACAAAATCTTGCTGAGCGTTTGGGTCATGATGACTTGCCTCAAATCAAGGTTTACTTCACAAAATCCTTGTCGCAAGCCGCGAGATTGGTGCGAATCACCCGCACCAGGCTATCGATATCGGTACGCGATTTCATGAATGTCGCCGACCCTTGCTGGGAATCATGGAGATTCAACTCCTGCGCCGAAAACACCAGGATCGGGATGGGCGGCCTGATCTGGCCCAGGCGCGGCAGCAAACCCAGGCCGGAACCATCCGGCAAACTGATATCCAGGATCACCAGGGCATAGTCATTGCTGTCCAGGCAAGCATGCGCCTGTTTTAAAGTAGAGGCCAATTCGACTTCGGCCACGCCTTCGAGCATGGCGCTCAAAATCCGCGCAATATCGGCATCGTCCTCCACATGCAGCACACGGCGCTTTCCGCCCGACACCTTCACCGCCTCGGCGACCGCCTTCAGCAGGCGTTCTTCATCGATGGGTTTTTCCAGCCAATCCAGCACCGACACCGCGGCGCCATTCAGCTCCTTGCGCCCGTGTTCCACCACGGCCGAGACCATGACAATCGGCAACAAAACGGATTCGGGGCGCTCGCGCAATTCGCGCACGAAAGACATGCCGCTTTCCCCGGGCAGCAACAGGTCGAGGGTCATCGCCGCATAACGCCCCGCATCCAGGCGCTCGCGCGCCTGGGCGAGGTTATACGCAACATCCACGGCATAGCCCTCATCTTCCAGAATCAGGCGCAACAGTTTGGCCACTTCTTGGTCATCTTCCACCACCAGCACCCGCACTTGTCCCGGCTGATGTTCGCCTGCTTCAGCCGCCTGCTGGGCGGGCAAACTCACCCAGAAACTTGCGCCCTGGCCGGCGACGGTTTCAAAGCCGATCTGGCCGCCATGATGTTCGACGATGGTCTTGGCGATACTGAGCCCTAGACCAGAGCCACCCTTGCTGCGCGTATCGGACGAATCGGCCTGGCTGAATTTTTGGAAAATGCGCGGCTGGAATTCCTCGGGAATGCCCGGCCCTTCATCGCGCACCCGCAACATCACGCCGTCCGGCGTTTCGGCCAAGGACACATGCACCGTGCCGCCGGGCGAGGTGAACTTGGCCGCATTCGACAACAAATTGGTCAGCACCTGAATCAGACGATCATGATCGCCAACGATTTCAGCCGGCGGCAGTTCACCCTCGACCGCAATCTTGACCCGATGCTGCGCGGCATACGCCTGATTCGCGGCAATGGCCTCTTCGACCAGGGCCCGCAGATCGACTGGCAGCATGTCGAACGCGATCTTACCGGACTCCATCTTCTCCATATCCAGGATATCGTTGATCAGCCGCACCAACCGGTCGCAGTTGTTGCTGGCGATCTTCACCAGTTCCTTGGCCTTGTCCGGCAGGGCGCCGGTGGCGCCGCCCGCCATCAGGCCCAGCGCGCCGCGAATCGAGGTTAGCGGCGTGCGCAATTCATGGCTCACGGTGGAGATGAACTCGCGCTTCATTTTATCCACGTGCTTGCGTTCCGTGAGATCTGATCCGATACCCAGATAGCCATAAATCTTACCGGCATCGTCGAACAATGCGGTCACCGACAACAGCACCGGAAAAGTGCTGCCGTCGGTGCGCACATAGGTCCATTCTTTCTCGTCCGCGCGGCCGTCGCGTGTTCTGGCCACAAAGACCTCAAACCCCGGTTCGACGGGTTTTCCCAGCTCGGCGGAAAGCGCCAGCGCCTGCGCCGCCACCTCATCCGGCAGGTGCAGGATCGCGGGCGTATGCTTGCCGACCATTTCTGCTTCGGTATAACCCAGCATACGTTGCGCCCCTTTGTTGAAGGCACTGATCACACCCTCGGTGTCGGTGGCGATGATGGAAAAATTGGCGCTGTCGAGGATGGCCTGGCGCATGGCCGTCACGGCCCGCAATTCCGCTTCGGCCTGCTTACGCGCGCCGATGTCGCGCACGATGGCCACGAAGCGGCCCACGTCTTCCGCCTCGCGCACCAGTTGCAGATATATCTCCACCGGAAAATCAACACCATCCTTGCGCCGGTGCAGTGTTTCAAATTGCAAAGCCTCCCGTTCACCGGATAGTAGCGGGGCGATCAACTGGCGAAACGCAGGTTCGGGGATTTGCGGCTTGATGTCATAGGGGTGCAGTTGCAGCAACGCCTCACGCGTATAGCCCATGCTCTGCACCGCGCCTTGGTTCAGGTACACGAATTGCAAGGTATCAACGTCGAACATGAAGATCATGTCGCGCGCCTTGTCGAGAATCTGTTGAAAGCGGTGTGCTTCGTGCGCGGCTTCGATGATGTGGGTGCGCTCAAGCTCGACCTCGACGCAGTTCGCCAGGTCGCGCAAGACGGTCAATTCCGCTGCGCTAAACGTCCGCGGCTTGTCGTCGATAATGCACAAGGTGCCCACCCGCTCCCCACCGGGCGCATGCAAAGGCGCGCCGGCGTAGAAACGGATATTCGGTGCACCGGTCACCAGGGGGTTATCGGCGAAGCGTGGATCGTCCAACGCATTCGGGATGTAAAGAATGTCTTCGCTCAGAATGGCATGGCCACAAAACGAAATGTCGCGCGGCGTTTCGCTTGCCCCCAAACCCTGACACGATTTGAACCATTGGCGCTCGGCATCGACCAGGCTCACCAATGCAATTGATACCTGAAAATGCCGTTGGGCAATACGCGTAATCCGATCGAAGCGCTCCTCCGCCGGCGTATCCAAGACGGCAAGGCCGCATAAGGCGGCTACGCGAGCGGTTTCGTTAGCGGGGGTCTCAGGTTTTTTCATATCAATTTTCTGGCGGTAATGCGGTAATGCATTGCGCGGAGCGCCCGCTCGGCAATCCTATTCACGAACTATTAAGGAATCAGCAGACGACTAACTACCGTTCAGCTGAAACACAATAATTCGATTAAATAACAGCCTGGATCAGAGAAGCTTGAAAAAATGCAGGAAAGGGTTGGCCAGGGCGGGGGTGCGGATCATTTTGCGATAATCCCCAACCTTGAATTGCAACTGGCCGTTTTGCACCGCCACGCCTAGGCCGGAAAGCGTGAGCGGCTTGGATCGCCACATCAGCCATTGCTCGGGTAGGGCGCGCAGGTCCCAATCGATGGCGGGTAGTTGCGCGACCTTATTCACCAGACCGGCGCGTTCCACTTTGCCATTCACGACATCCAGCAAAATGCTGGGCGTTTCTTGCCCGGGGTAGCCAAAAGCGAGCACGGCGCAGAAGTCGGTCTCAGCCAAAGGCTTGACCATCTCGGTATCGGCGTTCCATTTCTGGGCGAAGCCTTCAACCCAAGCTTGGGTAAAAAATTCCATGATGATCCTTTACTGGAGCGCTTCCCGGGCACGCTGAATGGCGGCGCGCACTGCCGCTGGTGCGGTGCCGCCAATATGGCTGCGGCTCGCCAGCGAGCCTTCCAGGGTAAGCACTTCAAATACGTCAGGGCCGACCAAATCCGAGAATTGCTTGAGCGTCCCCAAGGGCAGATCCGCCAAATCGCACTGCTTTTCCTCGGCATGGCGCACGGCGCGCGCCACTGCTTCGTGCGCATCGCGGAACGGCAGGCCTTTTTTCACCAAATAATCGGCCAAGTCGGTCGCGGTGGCGAAACCCTCGCGTGCTGCGGCGCGCATCGCTTCCGCGTTGACTGTGAGGCCGCCCATCATGTCGGCATACAGGGTCAGGCTATCCAGCACCGTGTCCACGGTATCGAACAGCGGTTCTTTATCCTCTTGGTTATCCTTATTGTAGGCCAAGGGTTGGCCTTTCATTAGGGTGAATAAACCCATCAAATGGCCGATCACGCGCCCGGTTTTGCCACGCACCAATTCCGGCACATCCGGATTGCGCTTCTGCGGCATGATGGAAGAGCCGGTGCAAAAGCGGTCGGCGAGCCGAATGAAGCCATAGCGCGGGCTCATCCACAGAATCAGCTCTTCGGAAAAGCGCGAGAGATGGATCATGATCAAGGCGCAGGCGTGGGTCGTCTCGATGGCAAAATCGCGGTCGGATACGGCGTCGAGCGAGTTTTCGCATAGGCCGTCGAAGCCGAGCAAGGCTGCCACCCGCTCGCGCTGAATCGGGTAGCTGGTGCCGGCCAAGGCCGCGCTGCCCAAGGGCAGTTGGTTCACGCGTTTGCGCGCATCGGCCAGCCGACCCGCATCGCGTTTGAGCATCTCGAAATAGGCCATGAGGTGATGGCCGAAGGTAACCGGCTGCGCCACTTGCAAATGAGTGAAGCCAGGCATCACGGTTGCGGCATGCGTTTCGGCCAAGTCGAGCAGGGCGAGTTGAAACGCGCGGATGCGATCCAGCAAGCGGTCGATGGCGTCGCGTAAGTAAAGGCGGATGTCGGTCGCCACCTGGTCGTTGCGGCTGCGGGCGGTGTGCAGGCGCTTACCCGCATCGCCCGCCAGTTCGGTCAGCCGGCGCTCGATATTCATGTGCACATCTTCTTGATCGACCGACCAATTGAATTTGCCGGACTCGATCTCGCCCCGGATGCGCTCCATGCCCAACCGGATATTCCCGAGATCAGTCTCTGATAATAGCCCCACTTCGGCCAGCATTTGCGCGTGGGCGAGGGAGCCCTGGATGTCGAACAACGCCAGCCGCTGGTCGAAGGTGACCGACGCGGTAAAGCGTTTTACCAACTCGTCCACCGGCTCGCTAAAGCGCCCGGACCAAGCGCTACCGCTTTGTTTTTCTTGCATCGGGAATAGGCCTTAACCACAATAGACAGATGCCAAGTATAAATCAAAATAATGCCTACCCCGTCACGCTGCCGGACTTCTGCAATCTGGGCGTGATGCTGCGCGTGTTGGTGATCGTCAATCTCATGGGCCTGGCCGCGGCGCTGGTGCGGGTGCAGGGCTATGCCGCGGTGTGGGGCGAGTTGCAACAGGTCTCGCTCATGATGCAACCCGCGCTGCTCTTATGCCTGGCTCTGCTGTGCGGGCTCAAAAAACCACTGCTGCGATTGCCTTATCACTATGGTGTGGCGGCGGTGCTGGCCATTGCGCTGGCCTGCGTCACGGCGGTGCATGTGCTGCTGTTGAACCGAATTTTTATGTTTGAGGGCGCAGGCTGGCTCGACCACGCCTGGTTGCTGACTGGGCTGACCACCGCCACGCTATTGGTGTATTTCAATATGCGCAGCCGCATCCTTTCCCCGGCCATCGGCGCGGCGCGGCTGCAAGCGCTGCAAGCCCGCATCCGCCCGCATTTTCTGTTCAACAGCATCAATGCCGTGATGAGCTTGGTGCGCAGCGAGCCGCAGCGCGCCGAACGGGCCTTGCAGGATTTGGCCGATTTATTTCGGGTGTTGATGAAGGAAAACCGCGAACTGGTGCGGCTGGAAGATGAAGTCAATCTCTGCTGGCAGTATCTGGAATTGGAAAATCTGCGCCTGGGCGATCGCCTGCAAATCGCCTGGCACATCGATAAAATGCCGAAAGACGCCATGGTGCCGCCCTTGATCCTGCAACCGCTGTTGGAAAATGCGGTGTACCACGGCATCGAGCCGGCGGCCGAGCCGGGCGAGATTTCGGTCAACATCTTTCACAGCCGCGACCAAGTCAATCTGGTGATCAAAAACCCCTACCTGCAAGAAGGCTCGCACCACGCCGGCAACAAAATGGCGATGCAAAATATCCGCGAGCGGCTGCAACTGCATTTCGATGCCGAGGCGCGGCTGAAATGCGAAGTGCAAGGCAGCCACTACCTGGTGCACATCACGCTGCCCTATGTGAAAGCGGAAAAAGCATGAGCGATACCCCTTTGCGCATTTTGATCGTGGACGACGAAGCGCCCGCCCGCCGCCGCCTGCGCGATGTGCTGTCCGACAGTAGTGCGGCACTGGCGCTCACCGTGGTGGGCGAGGCGGCCAACGGTAAAGAAGCGATAGCGCTACTCGAAGCCAGCAAGCCGCACGTGCTGCTGCTCGACATCCGCATGCCGGTCATGGACGGCATTGAAACCGCCGAACATCTGCTCAAGCTGGAACCGGCCCCGGCGGTGATTTTCACCACCGCCTATGACGATTACGCGATCCAAGCGTTCGAAGTGAACGCCATCGACTACCTGCTCAAGCCGATCCGCCCCGAACGCCTGATCGCCGCCCTGCAAAAAGCTCGCGCCATTACCGCCACCCGCATGGAGGCGCTGAAAAGCGCGGCGGGCAAGGCGCGCACGCATATTTCCATCGGCGACCGGGGCCGCATCTTGCTGGTGCCGCTGGCCGATGTCGTGTTCTTAAAGGCCGAACTGAAATATGTGACCGTGCGCACCCTGGAGAAGGAATATTTGCTGGAAGAATCGCTGGTGAAATTGGAACAAGAATTTGCGGATTGCTTCGTGCGCATCCACCGCAACTGCCTGCTCGCCAGGGCTTACATCGAAGGCTTCGAGCGCGTTGACCACGATCCGGAAGAGGGGGAAGGCGCTGGCAGCGGCTGGGTGGCGCGTATTAGGGGTATGGCAGAGCGCCTGCCAGTGAGCCGGCGTCAGCAGCACATCATCAAGGAATTTAAGCGGTGACGCGCAAGGCGTCTGGTTCAGAATGAAAGTACAGGCTGATCACGCCGTATCTTTGCAATCGAAGCATCAATCGCTTGATCGAGAAACCCACCGTAGTAATCCACCGTCACTAGACCCACAATCGGGTCTGCCACTTCGCGCCCCTGAGAATCGAAAAACTTCACTGTTGGGGTGAGCCCGATTCTGTTTTTTGCGGCAAATGCAGCTTGAGTCGTGGTTTTTCCATTGAAATCGATCATTTTGGAAAGATTGCTGTAATCGACCTCCACCATAATGACTTTATTGTCGTACTCTGCGTTGCGGGTAGTGGGGATCAAAACCTCATCCCGCACTCGGTCGCAATAGACGCAACCAGTCATGGAAAATAGAATCAAAATTGGTATCCGTTTATCCCGCGCCAGCTTGGCATCCTTGGATAAATCCGTTGCCAAGGGCAGTACGCCGCGCTCTACCGCGTGCGCGGACGCGAGTGCCAAGCATGCTAAAATAGCCGCGAAAAAGCCCACCCTATATTTCAGTCGTTTCATATTTTTGACTCCGCCGCGCATACGGCCATTCGTTACCAATCTTAAATTAAGACAGCAGGTTGCCAGTGAGTTCCAACAAATTATCCAAACTCGTTATCGCCTCGCGTGAAAGCTTGCTCGCCTTATGGCAGGCGCGACACATCCAGGAAAAAACCCGCGCATTATACCCGGAGCTGAATGTGTCCATCTTGGGTATGACCACCACCGGCGATCAAATTTTGGATACACCGCTGGCCAAAATCGGCGGCAAGGGCCTGTTTGTGAAAGAGCTGGAAGTTGCCATGCAAGAAGGTCGCGCCGACATCGCCGTCCATTCCATGAAAGACGTGCCGATGAATCTGCCCGAGGGCTTTACCTTGGCCGCTATCGGCGAGCGAGAAGATCCGCGCGATGCGCTGGTTTCTAACGATTACAAACAACTTGCCGATCTGCCTGCGGGCGCAGTGGTGGGCACCTCCAGTCTGCGCCGCCAAGCACTGCTCAAAGCGCATTACCCGCATTTGGTCATCGCACCGCTGCGCGGCAATGTGCAAACCCGGCTGCGCAAATTGGATGAAGGCCAATACGCCGCCATCGTGCTCGCGGCCGCGGGATTAAAGCGTCTGGATCTGAGCGAGCGCATCGCCTCCACCCTGGCGCCGAGTGAGAGCCTGCCGGCTGCGGGCCAAGGCGCCATCGGCATCGAGTGTTTGGCTGATCGCGTAGATTTGATCGAGCTGATGGCGCCGCTCAATCACCCCGACACCGCCGCCTGCGTCAGTGCCGAGCGCGCCATGAGCCGCCGTCTGGCGGGCAGCTGCCAAACGCCCTTGGGCGGTTATGCGCAAATACTCAACGGCCAACTCAGCCTCACCGGATTCGTCGCTGATCTTGAAGGTAAGCGTTTCGTACAAGCGACGTTCACTGGTAGCCCAGTCGATGCCGAAAAAATCGGCGTCGCCTTAGCCGAAGAGTTGCTCGCGCAAGGTGCGGGCAAAATCCTCGCCGAACTGGGAGTGTTGGTGTGAAAGAAGCCCCACTCGCGGGTTTAGGCATCCTCGTCACCCGCCCGGCGCATCAATCCGAACATCTCGCCAATCTGATCCGCCAAGCCGGCGGCAACCCCATTCTGTTTCCCGCGCTGGAGATCGTGGATATACCCGATCTCCAGCCGCTCAATGCCCTCATCGACCGACTGGATCAATTCGACCTCGCCATCTTCATCAGCCCGAACGCCGTCAACAAAGCCATGAACTTGATACGCGCGCGACGAAAATTGCCCGCCAGCCTACAGATCGCCGCCATCGGCAAAGGCAGCGCCAAAGTGCTGGCGCAATTTGGCGTGAAAAACGTGATCACGCCCCAACAGCGATTCGATAGCGAAGCCCTGCTCGAACTACCCGAGTTGCAAGCCGTGACAGACAAACGTATCGTGATTTTTCGCGGCGATGGCGGGCGCGAGTTGCTGGGAGACGGGCTAACTCGACGCGGCGCGCAGCTTGAATATGCGGAATGCTATCGTCGCCAAAAGCCCCAGGTCGACAACGGCAAGCTACTCTACCTGTGGGCGCGCAATGAATTGCACGCCATCACCGTCACCAGCAGCGAAGTGCTGCACAACTTGTTCGACCTGGTCGGCAAGCTCGGTCAACAGTGGCTTAAAAAAACCCCTGTGTTCGTGCCGCATGAGCGCATCGCCGAGGCGGCGCGTGAGATGGGCTTGGAGAAGGTGTTTGTGACGGAGGCGGGAGATGAGGCGATGGTGGCGGGCTTGGTGGCGTGGCAAAAATCTAAAACGGTTTAGCTGCGAATTAGCGTGGTGGGTGCGCTCAAACTATCCATTCAATCCCAAGTGCAAACGAATCGCTGCCTCAACCAAACGCATCTTGGCCGCGCCGAGTTTGCCGATAGCCCCATCAGGAATACGTTCTTTTGAGAGCGTGCGAATTTGCTGCGCCTGCGCCTTCGAGTCCTTGGGTAGGCCGCTGTCAGCGCGGGTCAACTTGATTTCAAAAGGATAAATGTTGGTAATGTTGGAGGTGATGGGCAGAACCGTGACGGTGGACGCAGCCCGATTGTTAGCGTCGTTGCTGACAATGAGGACCGGGCGTTTTTTATTGATCTCAGAACCCACCGCGGGGCTCAAGTTTGCGTAGTAAATCTCACCACGTTTCATCGACGAGCCCATCCGACATGGTGATGTCGTAGTCAGCATCCGCTTCCTGTGCGGCGAGGCGGTAGGATTTTTCCAGTTCCTTTTCCTGTAGCAGCGCAATCGCGGTTTCGATGACTTGCGAACGGCTTTTCATGGCGTGCGTTTTTTTGAAGCGCTCCACGAAAGTGAGCGTATCCGCCCCGAGCGAGATAGAGATTTTTTCGGCAAGCATGGTGAGTTGTCCGTTGGTATGCCTAATAATGCTACCACTGGTATGACTAAATTGGAATACTTCCAATTCCGCCGCTATAATGCTTACGGCCCTCGCCGATTAATCGCCTGCAAAAACTCCCCCCGCTTCGCCGCATCATCCTGCAGCAAGCCCGCAAAAGCTTGCGTATAAACCCGCTCATCCCCGCGTCGGTCTTCGCCCAGCAGCAAACACAATTGCTCCGCCTCAATTACGCACGCGGCACCCAGGGCTTTGCCGTGGGTGATGAGCGCCTCACTGATATCGCGCGTCATCCATTCTTGATAGGTGAAGCGGTGGCCGATGGCATCGACCATGCGCGCGATGCGGCCGAAGCCGTGCAGGCGTCCGCCGGGGATGTAGGCGACGTGGGCGATACCGCGAAACGGGACGAGGTGATGCGGGCACACGCCGTGGATGGCGATGCCGCGCACTACCACCATGTCTTCGCGCTCATCTGCGAAGCCTTCGCCCAGCGCGTCGGCGGGGTCGATGGCATAGCCGCCGAGCAAGCGTTTTTCCCACAACTCACGCACGCGCTTGGCGGTCTTGCCGGTGTGCACGCTATCCGGCGATACGCCGGATGCGCGTAGCAAGTCGGTGACGGCTTGTTCAAATGCGGCGGGATTGAACGGCGCGACTTGGGGAATGCCGATGCCCTCGCGTTTAGCGCCGGGTGGGGGATGGTCGAGGATGCAAGGGGCGGGTGTGGCGTTCATGATAGGTCTCGCGCAAAATGGATTTGTCCATGGTAATCCTGCGACGCATACTTTTAAAGGAAGAAAAATGATGAACGGATTGATTGTGCGCGGGTTGGTGGTTTTTATGTGCTGCGTGGGGCTGGCGGGCTTGGCTGTCGCCGAGCCCAAGATCGGTGTGGTGGTGATGCATGGCAAATGGGGTAACCCTAGCCAGTTGAGTGGATTTGCCCGCAGCATGGAGAGAAGCGGCTACCTTACCGAGAACATTGAAATGCCCTGGTCAGGTCGCCGGGCATACGACACAGGCGCAGATGGTTTCGTTACCGAGATTGATGCCGCAATCCAGACGCTCAAAGACAAGGGCGCAACCAAGATTGTCCTGATAGGTCACAGCCTGGGCGCGGCAGGTGGCTTGCACTATGTGACGCGCAAGCCAGTGGATGGTTTCATCGCGATTGCGCCTGGCCATGCGCCAGAAGGTGAGCGCTTGACGGCGATGTTCGCGGGTAGCGTCGCCAAAGCAAGGGTAATGGTAGCCAAGGGTGAAGGCGAAGAGAAATCCGGGTTTGACGACTTCAATACGGGCAATCGCACCAAGCAGATCAGAATGGCGGCGAAAGTCTATCTGGATTTTTTCGATCCGAATGGCCCGATGAATTTCACCGCCAATGTCGGCAAAATTCTCCCAGGCACCAATATCCTCTGGGTCGCGCCCTCAGCTGAGGAGGCCGGATTGAAAGGGTTGACGGCACGCGCCGAGACCTTAATGCCGGCAGCGGTGAAGTTCAAGAAAGTTGAGATCGATGCCGAGCATATGAACGCACCCGAAAGATCAGTGGATGTGACGCTGGCCTGGATACGCGAGAATGTGAAGTAGCGTGCGATGAATTTACTTGGGTGGCTGCAAAAATATTTCAAGTAGGTCGTTGAGAAAGCGTTGTCCGAGTGGCGTGGGACGGATATGCGTCAGATCGCGCGTTATCAGGCCGCGCGCTTCCGCCGTTTGCAGTGGACGTTCCACAAGGTTGAGCGGCAAACCGGTGCGAGTCTGAAATAGCGCGAGTGGGAATCCCACATTTAAACGCAGCGCATTCATCATGAATTCGAACCCCATATCCTGCGCGGCAATATCGTGCTGTTCCTGCACTGCATTCCCCGCCAGCGCTTGCGTTATGTACGCCTTGGGCTGTTTGTAGCGCAGGCTGCGCGTCACGCAATCCGTGGCGGTGAGCTTGCTGTGCGCACCGGCGCCGATGCCGAGATAGTCGCCAAAGTGCCAGTAGTTGAGATTGTGCAGGCAGGCGTGATGCTTCTGGGCAAAAGCCGAGGTTTCATAGTGCTCATAGCCGCTGTCCGCGAGTCGTGCCTCGATCTCGATTTGCATCGTGGCGGCGATGTCGTCATCCGGCAACGGCGGCGGGTGGGCGTGGAACAGGGTATTGGGTTCGAGTGTTAGGTGATAGGCAGAGAGATGCTGCGCTCCGTAAGCACGCGCGATATCGATGTCGGCGATGGCTTGTTTGATGCTTTGCTCCGGCAAGGCATACATCAAATCCAGGTTCACATTCTCGAAAGTCTCCAACGCAATATCCACCGCGCGCCGCGCTTCACGCTCATCATGAATCCGCCCTAAGCTTTTTAGGTGCGTCGAGTTAAAACTCTGGATGCCGATCGAGAGTCGATTCACCCCCGCTGCGCGAAAGCCGCGGAACTTTTCTATTTCGAAGGTGCCTGGGTTGGCTTCGAGGGTGATCTCCGCCAGCGGGTCCACCGGCAGCAGCGTGCGCAGGGTGGTGAGCAGGCGGTCCAAAGCCGCGGCCGAGAGCAGGCTGGGCGTGCCACCGCCAAAGAAAATAGTGTGCACGCGCCGTCCCCACACATCCGGTAGCGCAGCTTCCAAGTCGCGCGTCAACGCGTCGATATAAGCGTCCTCGGGAATGCCCTCGCGCGCCTCGTGCGAATTGAAATCGCAGTAGGGGCATTTGCGCACGCACCATGGAATATGCACATACAGCGCGAGCGGCGGCGGCGCGTCAAAGTGGGGGATGTGCTGGGATTGAGGTGGGGTGATGTGCATGAAGCTTACTGCCGGGGGCCACGGAAAAATTATCCGTGTGCCTCTGTCTTACCTTTGAATTAAATCCGCGAGCTTGAGCTTTTCGACCAGTTCGGCCAGTGCCTTACCGCGATGGCTCATGCCATTTTTTACATCCGGCGGCAGTTCGGCGCCGGTTTGACCCAGCTCTGGCACGAGGAAATAGGGGTCATAGCCGAAGCCGCCGCTGCCGCGTGGCGTGTCGATGATCTCCCCGTGCCACGAACCTTCCGCGATGATCGGCTGCGGGTCATGCGGATGGCGCACCAGCACGATCACGCAGTAGTAATGAGCCTTGCGGTTGGTTTCGTGCTTTAACAGCTCGATCATCTTTTCATTATTGCGCTGATCTGATTTTGGCTCACCGGCGAAGCGTGCGGAATACACGCCCGGTGCGCCGTTCAGCGCATCGACGCAAATGCCGGAATCATCGGCCAGCGCGGGTAGGCCGGCGAGTTCGGAAGCATGGCGCGCCTTGGTCAAACAATTCTCGATGAAGGTGCAATAGGGCTCTTCTGCCTCCGGAATGTTGAATGCGGATTGCGGCAGGACTTCCAGGCCCAAGGGCTGCAAGATGCGGTCGATCTCGCGCAGCTTGCCGGGGTTGTTGCTAGCGATAACCAGTTTTTTCATATAAACGCTAACTCGCTAAAGCCGCTTTTTGCGCCGCGACCAATTCACGGATGCCTTTGTCCGCCAGGGCGATCAAGCTATTCATCTCAGCATGGGAGAAGGTCGCGCCTTCGGCCGTGCCTTGGATTTCCACGAAGCCGCCGCTGCCGGTCATGACGATATTCATGTCGGTGTCGCAGTTGGAATCTTCGATGTAATCGAGATCGAGCACCGGCGTGCCTTCGGAAATGCCGACCGATATGGCGGCGACATGATCGCGGATCGGCGATTCAGTAATGAGCTTTTGCTTGAGCAGGAAGGACACGGCATCCTGCACCGCGACAAAGGCGCCGGTGATGCTGGCGGTGCGTGTGCCGCCATCGGCCTGGATCACATCGCAGTCGATATGCAGGGTGCGTTCGCCGAGCTTGGAAAGATCCACCACGGCTCTGAGGCTACGCCCGATCAGGCGCTGAATTTCCTGCGTGCGGCCGGATTGCTTGCCGCGCGCGGCTTCGCGGTCGATGCGGGTGTTGGTGGAACGCGGCAGCATGCCGTATTCGGCGGTGAGCCAGCCTTGGTTCTTGCCTTTGAGAAAGCCCGGCACTTTGTCCACAATGCTGGCGGTGCAGATGACTTTGGTGTCGCCGCATTCGATCAGCACGGAACCTTCGGCGTGCTTGGTGTAGTTGCGGGTAATGCGCACAGTGCGCAGTTGGTCAGGTTGGCGTTGGCTGGGGCGCATATATTTAGGCTTCAGGGGTCGGGCGACTGGCGTCAGGGGGTTGTGCAGCAATGCCGCGGATTATAACCCAGCCAGTTTTTTCCTGACGCCTGACCCCTGGCGCCCGACGCCTACTTAGAATATTTCTTAATCGCCGTTTGAATTTCGGCGATGGTGCGCTCGATGTCGTCCTCTGTAACCGGTTGGCGTGAGGCGGGGTCGCGTTGCACGCTGAATGGATCGAGGCGGGTGGTGACGTCTGCCAGCGGCATTTGTGCGGTGGAGACGGTGTCCTGATGCAAGCCGCGCTTTTGCGGCTCGCCCCAGGTCAGGCCGACAGCGGTAAGGTTGTCACCCTCTTCGCCGCCACGGAATTCGGCATGATCGAGCAACTCAGGGATGGCGCGCGTGATGGTGTAGGTGTCGAGAATAGAGGCGATCTCCGCCTCCGACAGCACGCCCCATACGCCATCCGAGCAAAGCATCAGTGTGTCGCCGTCGCGAATCGGCATGCGCTTGCCTAGCTCCACGTCCGGCGGCAGAAAACCGCCTAAGCAGTTATAAATTTTGTTGCGCTCGGGGTGGGTGTGCAACTCCGCTTCGGAAATTTTCCCCTCATCGAACATCTGCTGTACTTTGGAATGGTCCTTGGTGCGGGTGACCATGCGCATGCCGCGGAACATATAGAGTCGCGAGTCACCCACATGCGCCCAGTATGCATGGTCCTGCTGCACGATGGCGGCAACGCAAGTGGTGCGTGGTGATTCCATCAGATGGTGTTTGGCGGTGTAGTCCAAGATCGCTTCGTGACCGCTGATCATGGCAGAGGAGAGAAAGCGATGCGGGTCTTTGATATGCGGCCGCGCGTGTTTCTGGAACATGTCGGCGATCATTTGCACGGTAATTTGCGCTGCGACTTCGCCGTGGTAATGCCCCCCCATGCCGTCGGCGACGACCAGCAGCACGGCGTCCTTACTATAAGAATACGCGACGCGGTCTTGGTTGTATTTGCGGCCGCCTTGGCGGCTTTGCTGGAAAACGGCGAATTTCATCGGGGGACTCTAAAAAAGTTCTTTGTTCAGGGTTTGACGAATCGTGTCAAACAGCTTGGGTTTTTTCGGCAGCGGCTCGGGGAAATGTTCCAGGATAGCTTTTTGCAACTGGAATACGCTTTGCGGCCGGTCCATATAATTGAGCTGCAAGCACCAGTCGATAATTTCCAAGAGTCGATCCGAGTATTGGCCGCCCCATAGTTTTTTTGCCGATACGAGCTTGTCATTCTGCAAACGCTGGTCAGCGGCTTGTGGCGCAAATCCGGCGAGGCAGGAAAACATGGTCGCGCCCACACTATAAATATCCGTCCAGGGGCCGAGCAAGTCGCGGTTTTTGTACTGCTCGGGGGAGGCAAAGCCAGGCGTGTACATGGGCGAAAGTTTGGTTTTTTCCAAGGTCAGCGTCTGCCGCGCGGCGCCGAAATCGAGCAGCACCGGCGAGCCGTCCAGGCGGATATAGATGTTGGCCGGCTTGATATCGAGATGCAAAATCTTATGCGTATGCACTTCGCGCAAGCCATTCAGCAGCTCGGCGAATACGCGGCGGATAAAACTTTCGCGAATTACGCGTTTGCGCGATTGAATCTCTTCTTGCATGGTCTTGCCGCGCTCGTAGCGCATGACCATGTACACCGTTTCATTCGCTCGGAAGAAATTGGTTACGCGCACTACATTGGGGTGGTTGATCTTGGCCAGTGCGCGGCCTTCCTCGAAAAAGCACTTCATGCCGTAGCGGAAAGTGGCCAGATTCTCCGCCGTAGTCGCTTGCACCAGCGAGCCTTCTTCGCGCAATACGAGCTGGCTGGGCAGATACTCTTTAATGGCGACCGGCACGCCATTTTCGTCATGAGCGAGATAAACGATGCTAAAGCCCCCCCCCGACAACTGTTTGGCTATCTTATAGTTTTGGAGTTGGTAGGCCTTAGGGAGCGCTCGATTAGCTTGGCTGGGCATCTGACTTTTTCATAAATGTTCTTTTATTTTCGGTATTTATTGCGATAAAGTAAAGCCTTGCCTCAATTTGAAAGCGAATCATGATCTATAGCATGACCGGCTACGCAGCCCTGAGCCAGGAATTGCCCCAAGGCACGATCAATCTAGAGATCAAGTCGGTTAACTCCCGTTATCTCGATATCCAATTCCGCATCATGGACGAGCTGCGTGGACTCGAGCCCAGCCTACGCGAGCTGATAGGTAGTCGCCTTGCACGCGGCAAAATTGATTGCCGCCTAGGCTTTTCAGCGGCTATAACGGCGGAAAGTTTAAGCCGCGTTAATTCCGGGCTAATCGATCAACTGCTTAGTCTGAATAAGCTAGTGCGCGAACGCGCCCCCGAAGCTCCCCCGCTCAGCGTGGCCGAGATCCTGCGCTGGCCCGGCGTGATCGCCTCGGAGGAGTTATCCAAAGATGTCTTGAAAGACGCCGTCCTGGCCCTGCTCACCCGCGCGCTGGACGATCTGGCCGCCAGCCGTTCGCGCGAAGGCGCCAAACTCAAGGACATCATCCTCGACCGCGCCGCGCAAATAGATGGCTTGGTGGCCCGCATTAAGCCCAAAACCGCCACTATCGTCGCCAATTTTCAGGAAAAGCTGCGCCAAAAGCTGAAAGATGCCGAGGTCGGCAGCGACGACGATCGCATGCGCCAAGAGATTGTCTTATTCGCGCAGAAAATCGATGTGGATGAAGAGCTGGAACGCCTCACCGCGCACCTGACCGAATTAAAGCGCGTTCTCGGCAAAGGCGGCGGCGCCGGCAAACGCCTGGATTTCCTGATGCAAGAGTTAAACCGCGAAGCCAACACGCTCGGCTCGAAATCGGTGGATGCGGAAATGTCTCAAGCCTCGATGGACATGAAAGTGTTGATCGATCAGATGCGCGAGCAGATACAAAATATAGAGTGAGGTATTAAATGTCAGGCAATGTCTTTATCGTCTCCGCGCCCTCCGGCGCGGGTAAAACCAGTCTAGTCAAAGCCCTGCTGGAGGCGGATCAGCAGGTCAAGCTTTCCGTTTCCTACACCACGCGCGCACCGCGTCCGGGCGAAGTGGACGGTGAGCACTACCACTTTGTTTCCATGGATGATTTCATGGCGACACTGAATCGTGGCGATTTTCTCGAGAGCGCGGAGGTGTACGGCAACCGCTACGGCACTTCGCAGCGCTGGATCGAAGCCCAGCTTGCGACGGGCATGGATATCTTGCTGGAAATCGACTGGCAGGGCGCGGCGCAGGTCAGAAAACTCATGCCGCAGGCGATTTCGATTTTTGTGCTCCCCCCTTCGCCCGCCGCCTTACGCGAGCGGCTCACCGGGCGGGGACAGGATTCGGAGCAGATCATCGCTGGTCGTCTGGCGGCTGCGCGCGAGGATATGAGCCATGTATCTGAATTTGATTATGTTATTATTAACGACGATTTCGCTACCGCAGCAGTCGATCTGCAGGCGGTGGTGAAGGCGAGTCGTTTGACACTGTCGAAACAGATGGCGAAAAACGGTGCGCTGATCGAAAGCCTGTTCAAGTAATTCCGATCAATATCCAAGAGTTAGAGGTTCCCCCATGGCACGCATTACCGTCGACGATTGCATGAAACACATCCCCAACCGCTTTGAATTGGCGCTGGCCGCTACCGCGCGCGCGCGTCAAATCGCCAACGGCGCAACGCCGCTGGTCGAGATCAACCGCGACAAGCCGACCGTGATCGCGCTGCGCGAGATCGCACTCGGCAAAGTCGGTTTGGAAGTACTCAACAAAGGCCAGGCTTAACGCTTGCGGCGGGTAGGCTTTGGAGCAGGAGCATCATGCACTTAGCCGAACTCGCCGAACACATCACCTACCTCAAGCCAGACGATATCGCGCTGGTTGAAAAAGCCTATCAATTCAGCAAGTCCGCCCACGAAGGGCAATTCCGCAAAAGCGGCGATCCTTACATCTCCCACCCGGTTGCGGTAGCCAAACTTCTCGCCAAATGGCATCTGGATGCCCAGGCTTTGGCGGCAGCTTTGCTGCACGATGTGGTCGAGGATACGCCCGCCACGAAACAGCAAGTAGGCGAGCAGTTCGGCAAAGCGGTGGCTGATCTGGTGGATGGTGTATCCAAGCTGGATCGCATCGAGTTCCAAACCGAAGTTCACGCCCAGGCCGAAAATTTCCGCAAAATGCTGTTGGCGATGGCGCGCGATGTGCGCGTTATCCTGATCAAGCTCGCCGACCGGCTGCACAATATGCGCACGCTGGATTCGATGGCGCCGCCCAAGCGCAAGCGCATCGCCAAGGAAACCCTGGAGATTTATGCACCGATCGCGAATCGCATGGGGCTCAATAGCGTGTATGGGGAGTTGGAAGACCTGGGGTTTCGTTACCTCTATCCCACACGCTATCGGGTGCTGGCCACGGCGGTAAAAGCCGCGCGCGGAAACCGGCGCGCCTTGGTGGAAAAGGTGCAAGAGGCGATTCAACACAAGCTCAAGGATGCCGGCGTCGAGGCCATGGTAAAAGGGCGCGAGAAGCACCTGTACAGCATCTACAAAAAGATGCAGGGCAAGTCGCTAACTTTTTCCGAGGTGTATGACATTTACGGCTTTCGCGTGATCGTAAAAGAGGTGCCGGCCTGCTATCTCGCGTTGGGCGCACTACATGGCTTATACAAGCCGATCCCGGGCAAATTCAAAGACTACATTGCCATTCCCAAGGCCAACGGCTATCAATCCTTGCACACCACCCTGTTCGGCCCTTATGGCACGCCGCTCGAAGTGCAGATCCGCACCCAGGACATGCACAAAATAGCCGAAGCCGGCGTGGCCTCGCATTGGTTGTACAAAACCGGCGAAGAGTCGGCCAAGGATGCGCAGAAAAAAACCCACCAATGGCTGCAAAGTCTGCTCGAGATTCAAAGCGAAAGTGGCGATGCGATCGAATTTCTGGAACACATCAAGGTCGATCTGTTTCCGGACGAAGTGTATGTATTCACGCCCAAGGGCGTGATCATGGCGCTGGCGCGCGGCGCGACCGCAGTCGATTTCGCCTATAGCGTGCACACCGATATCGGCAATCGCTGCGTGGCGGCCAAAATCAACGACGAACTCGCGCCCTTGCGCACCGAACTGCGCAACGGCGATCGGGTGGAAATCGTGACCGCACCGCATGCCCATCCCAATCCCGCTTGGCTGAATTTTGTGGTCAGCGGCAAAGCGCGCGCGCATATCCGGCATTCGCTCAAGACCATGCATTCAAAAGAGGCGGCGGAATTAGGCGAGCGATTGCTGGATCAAGCTTTGCGCGCGCTTAAAGTTGAGCCCGCCTCGATTGAGGATGCGCGCTGGGTAGAACTGTTGCGCGAGTTGGGCGCCAAGAGCCGGGAAGAAGTACTCGCCGACATCGGCATGGGGCGGCGCTTGAATCTGGTGGTGGCGCGCCGCCTGCTCGCCTCGGGCGAAGCGCCGTCCACCGAGAAGAAACCGCTGGGGTCGCTCACCATACGCGGCACCGAGGGCATGGCGGTGCAATTCGCGCAATGCTGCCAGCCGATTCCCGGTGACCCGATTCTCGGCATGATCAACAAGGGCAAAGGGCTCATCATTCACACCCATGATTGTCCCGCGATCGCGCAATTTCGCGCCGACCCGGATAAATGGGTGGACGTGGAATGGGACCCGGAAACCAAGAAGCTGTTCGACGTTAAAATCAAGCTCATGGCGGCCAACCAGCGCGGCGTGCTGGCCAAGGTTGCGGCCGAAATCGCCAACGAGAATTCCAATATCGAAAACGTGAGCATGGAAGAAGAAGACGGCAGCGCCTATACCTCCATGGTTTTCACGCTGCAAGTCGAAGACCGCAGCCACTTGGCGCGGGTCATGCGCGGCTTAAGACAAATACCGGAAGTGGTGCGGATTGCGCGGGTGAAGGGATAGCGCTTATTGCAAAAGGTCAATTAACCACGGGGAACACGGGGGGCACGGGGAAACCCAAAGACTCATTTTGCTGGATGCTTTCCCCGTGTGCCCCGTGTCCCCCGTGGTTTAAAGCTTTTTTGTATAAATGGAGTACGCATGAGTAAACAAATCATCAAAACCAACGACGCCCCGCAGGCCATCGGCACCTATTCTCAAGCGGTAAAAGCCGGCAATACCGTGTACCTCTCGGGCCAAATTGGGCTTGACCCCGCGAGCATGCAATTGGTGGAGGGCATCGAGCAGCAAATTCATCGCGTGTTTAAAAACCTGCAAGCCGTGGCGCTGGCATCAAACGGCACGCTCGCCGATGTCGTGAAGCTGAATGTGTTTCTCACCGACCTTGCCCACTTCGCCCAGGTGAACGAAATCATGGCGCAGTATTTCCATGAACCCTATCCTGCCCGCGCTGCTGTCGGTGTAGCTTCATTGCCGCGCGGCGCGCTGGTCGAGGCAGACGCGGTCATGGTGATCGGTGCGTGAGGAGTAAGGGTTGAAGCGCGAGGCGCTCACTGCAGTAGACGCGCCAGCTATCGTCGACGCTGTTCCCAAGGCCACGCGCGACAAACTCACCAAACTCGGTATTCACAGTGATCTAGATTTCGTCTTGCATTTACCGCTGCGCTATGTGGATGAGACGCATATTTATCCCATTGCCCATGCGCCGTATGGGCAAATAACACAGGTCGAGGCCACTGTTGTTCGCACCGAGGTACGCTTCCGCCCGCGCCGCCAGTTGGTGTGCCTGGTAGAAGACGGCAGCGGCGAGATGTATGTGCGCCTCTTAAATTTTTATCCCAGCCAACAAAAAGTGCTGGCCGAAGGCAGCCGGGTGCGGCTGTTGGGCGAGCTGCGCGTGGGTTTTTTAGGACCAGAGATGGTGCATCCGCAGATTCGTGTGGTGCGTGAGGGGGTGCCGCTGAAGGAAAATCTCACACCGGTCTATCCCACTACCGCCGGTCTCGGCCAGGAGCCATTGCGCAAGTTGATTGGCCGTGCGTTAGCAAGCAGCGACTTGCACGACACGCTGCCCGCTCCCGTGTTGCAGCAGCAACACATGGCCAGCTTCGAAGACAGTGTGCGTTTTTTGCATGAGCCCCCACCGGATGCGCCACTCAATGAATTGGAAACACGTGAACATTGGGCGTGGCGGCGGCTGATCTTTGACGAGCTATTGGCGCAGCAACTCTCCATGCGCCGGCATTATGCGCGGCGGCATGATCTGATCGCGCCCGCCTTGCCGGCGAAACAAAAATTAACCCAGGCTTTGCGCGCGGCGCTGCCCTTTGCCTTGACCGGCGCGCAGCAGCGCACCTTTGATGAAATCAGCCGCGATTTGAGCGCGCGCCACCCGATGCAGCGTTTGTTGCAAGGCGATGTAGGCAGCGGCAAAACCATCGTGGCGGCCCTGGCGTGTTTGCAGGCGATCGAAAACGGCTATCAGGCGGCGGTGATGGCGCCAACGGAAATTCTCGCCGAACAGCATTACCGCAAGCTGCACGAATGGCTGAGCCCGCTGGGTATCACCGTGGCGTGGATCGCCGCCAGCGTGCCCAAGCGTGCGCGCGACACCATGCTGGCGCAGGTCGCGAGCGGCGAGGCGCAGCTCGCGGTCGGCACTCATGCCTTGTTTCAAGAGCAAGTGAATTTCGCGCGTCTCGGTCTTGCGGTGGTCGACGAACAGCATCGCTTCGGCGTGGAGCAACGCCTGGCGCTGCATAACAAAGGCGTGAATCCACATCAACTCATGATGAGCGCGACGCCGATCCCGCGCACGCTGTCGATGAGCTATTACGCCGATCTCGATGTGTCAGTGATCGACGAGCTGCCGCCGGGGCGCACGCCGATCGTGACCAAGCTGGTGGAAGACGCGCGCCGCGATGAAGTAATCGAGCGTGTGCGCGCGGCGTGTGCAACCGGCCGTCAAGCATATTGGGTGTGCCCGCTGATTGAAGAATCCGAGAAGCTGCAATTACAAACCGCGCTCGATACCTATCAGTTGTTGAGCAGCACCTTCCCCGATCTCAAAGTCGGCTTGGTGCATGGCCGCATGAAGTCGAAAGAGAAGGCCGAAACCATGGCCGCGTTCAAGGCGGGCGAGATTCAACTCTTGGTCGCGACCACCGTGATCGAAGTGGGTGTGGACGTGCCCAACGCCAGTCTGATGGTGATCGAACACGCCGAGCGCATGGGCTTGGCGCAATTGCATCAACTGCGCGGCCGGGTCGGGCGCGGTGCGGCAAAAAGCGCTTGTATCCTGCTTTTTTCGCCGCCGCTGTCGGATATGGCGAAAGCGCGGCTCAAGATTATCTATGAACTAACCGATGGGTTTGAGATTGCGCGCCAGGATTTATCGCTGCGCGGCCCAGGCGAGTTCCTCGGTGCGCGTCAAAGCGGGGTGCCTATGCTCAAAATCGCCGATATCGAGCGTGATCAGGCCTTGCTGGAGCAGGCGCGCACGCTGGCCGAGGCGCTATTGCGCGACGCGCCCGATGCCGCTGACCAACACCTCGCGCGTTGGCTGGCACGCGCGGAGCAGTATCTAAAGGTGTAGGGGCGAGGCATGCCGCGCCAGCGCTGGCCTGGGATTTGCTTGACATCGATAGCTAAGCATCATGTAATTAGCTCGACACGCCATTTAGACGAGGTTTTGTCGGGTTTCAAAGCATTATTGCGGCGAATCTTCGTCGGCAGTGATGAAAATAACGATAGGAGATAACAATGAAACTAAGCGTCATGTTGCTAGCCGTGTTGACGTGGCTTACGTGTATGCCGGCGCGCGCCGCCGACTATTACATCTTGGGCGTGCAAGATTATGTGAAAAATCCGATTCTAGTCGTGCGCGATTACGAGGGGCTGACCGCCTACCTGAGCAAGGTATTGAAGATGCCGGTGCGCGTGGAATCCGTTAAGACCTACGACGATTACATGAAGAAAGCCGCGGCCAAGCGTTTCCATTTCATGTATGCGCCGCCCTCGATGATCATGAAAGCGAATTTGACCGCCGGCTACGAGCCGGTAGCGAAAATCCCCGGTTTGCTTTCGGGTTCATTCATGGCGCTGTCCGATGCCAATATTGCTTTCCCGGAAGACATGAAGGGCAAGCGCATCGGGTTTTACGAGAAAGACGCGATGATCACCCAGCTCGCGCTGGTCGAGATCAAAAGCATGGGATTCGATCCAGCCACTTACTTTAAAAGCATTACCTATTACAGCGATTCCAATGCCGTGATCAATGCCCTGCAATACAAGCTGATCGACGTGGGCGTGGCCAATAGCTCACTCTTCAACGTCTGGACCAATCGTGGCTACAACTTGAATCTGGTGCTGCAAGGCAAGGGGGTGCCGCACCTGACGTTCGCCGTGCGTGGCGACCTGCCGGCGGCTACCAAGCAGCTCGTGGCGCAAGCCTTGCTCAAGGCGCACACGGATAAGGATGGGCAGGACTACTTCAAATTCAGTTCGTTCACGAATTTCGAACCCGCCAAGGTCTCGGATTACGATGAGATGGTGAAATTCCTCGGTATTACCAAATAATCCAGGGAAATTGTCCCCGGAATATGTGGAGATGCTGAGTTGGTTGGGAATGTAAAGCTAGGCGTCAGGCGTCGGGATTCAGGCGTCAGGGGTGGTGAAAGAGCGGGGCATGCCCCGCTTTTTTTACGTCCCGATAACGCCGCTGGTGGGCGAGCTGGGGCTGGCGGTGTAGATTTTCTTGGGCATGCGGCCGGCGAGATAAGCTTCGCGCCCGGCTTGCACGGCTTTTTTCATGGCCGAGGCCATCAGCACCGGATTTTGCGCCTGGGCGATGGCGGTGTTCATCAGCACCGCGTCGCAGCCTAATTCCATCGCGATGGTGGCATCCGATGCGGTGCCGACGCCGGCATCGACGATGATCGGCACCTGCGCGTGTTCCATGATGATCTGCAAATTCCACGGATTGAGAATGCCCATGCCGGAGCCGATCAAGGAGGCTAGGGGCATTACCGCGACGCAGCCGATTTCTTCCAATTGCTTGGCGATGATCGGGTCGTCCGAGGTGTAGACCATGACTTGGAAGCCGTCTTTGACCAGCACCTCCGCCGCACGCAGCGTTTCCACCACATTTGGATACAGCGTTTTCGGGTCGCCCAATACTTCCAGTTTCACCAGCGTATGGCCATCGAGCAATTCGCGCGCCAAGCGCAAGGTGCGGATCGCATCATCAGCCGTATAGCAGCCCGCTGTGTTGGGGAGGTAGGTGTACTTGGATGGCGGCAGCGCATCGAGCAGGGAAGGCTGGCTTGCGTCTTGGCCGAGGTTGGTGCGGCGAATCGCTACCGTCACGATCTGTGCCCCGCTGGCATCCACTGCCTGCCGGGTTTCGTCGAAGTCTTTATATTTGCCGGTGCCGACGAGCAGGCGGGAGGAATAGGTTTTACCGGCGATAGTGAGTGTGTGCATGATAGGTGTGAGAGGTAAAGGGTGAGGACTAGCCGCCGCCTACTGCGACAACGATTTCGAGTTGGTCGCCGTCCAGGAGTTCGACTTGCGCGTATTGGCTGCGCGGCACGATCTCGCCGTTGCGTTCTACCGCAACGCGTTTGCCGCTTAGCTGCATATTTTCCAATAGTTGGACGAGGTTGATCCGAGCCTCAAGCTGCTGCGGCGAACCATTTACTGTAAGCGTGATCACGGGCTGCTTCTGTCAAAAATCCAAGCGGAATTCTATCACGCAGCCGATATACCCGCATGCAGCCGCAAATCAACTTGCGCTTCGATTGAGGCTATCTATACTGATTTAATAAGAAATGATTTTTTTGTGCGTTTCAATCGTAGTTAAAAGGAGGCTCCCGATGAAGGCATTTAAATTTGGAACAGTTATTTTAGCCGCCATGCTGCTGGGTAGTTTGGGCGTATCGTTTGCCGCGGATAAGAGTGAAAAAGCAGACCGCGGCAAGAAGGAATACGATGGCAATTGCGCTATCTGTCATGGTGTCGCAGGCAAAGGCGATGGACCTTACCGAGAGTTTATTAGCAAGATCCCCGACTTGACCGTGCTCTCCAAGAATAACAAGGGCGTCTTCCCGATCAATCGCGTGTATGAAGTGGTCGATGGCAGGCAGGTGGTCAAGGCCCACGGCTCGCGTGACATGCCCATCTGGGGCAGGGAATACAGCATTGCAGCGGCCGAACAATATAGAGATGTAGATTACGATCAAGAGGCATTTGTGCGCACACGTATTTTGTCATTGATTGATTACCTCTACCGCATTCAAGTGAAGTAATTGCTTCTTTTTGAAACGGCTGCCTAGAGAAGCGTCTTATCTCTAGGCAGTTTTTTTGTCGGCCATTCATGCAGGCCGCACTGTGGCTGACAGGGAGTGCGGGTTGGCTGTAAACTAGCCTCGCTTTACGACCCTGCGGGCGTAGTTCAATGGCAGAACGAGAGCTTCCCAAGCTTTAGATGTGGGTTCGATCCCCATCGCCCGCTCCACGCTTTTCCTCCGAGGGTGTCATGCCTAAATATTTCCCCCAATATTTGAAGTTCGCATTGTTCGGCGTGGCTGGGCTGATTGCCTTGTTTGCGATTCTGCTCGCCGTCGTTGCGTTTACGGTCGATCCGAATGCTTTCAAACCGCAAATCGTCAAGCTGGTGCAGGAAAAAAAACAGCGCACGCTCACCATCGACGGCGATATTAAGCTCAAGCTGTTTCCCAAACTCGGTGTGGATCTCGGCAAATCGTCGCTTTCTGAGCATAAAAGCACACAGGAATTCGCGGCGCTGGAGAGTGTGAAGCTGTTCGTGGCCTGGTTGCCGCTGTTAAAAAATGAACTGGTGGTAGACAAGATCAGCGTGGAGGGCGTGCGCGCCAACCTCATACGCTATGCCGACGGCAGCACCAATATCGACGACTTATTGAGCAAAGAAAAATCAGAACAAATCATATTCGATGTTGAAGGCATGAAAATTAAACGCGGCGCACTCAGCTTTGATGACCGCATGGCGAAGCGCAAACTGAGCATCGTTGAATTCGAAATGGAAAGCGGACGCTTGAAGGACAACACGCACACCGATATCGAACTCGATTTCAAAGTGACGGGGGATAACCCGAAAATCGCCGCGCATGTGAAAGTGAAAAGCGGCCTCTTGTTCGCGCTGGAAGAAAAGCATTACACGCTGGATGATTTGAATTTGAAACTGAGTGGCGAAGCGGCAGGCATTAAGAACTTGGAGCTCAGCGCCAAAGGCGACATCGATGCCCAACTCAAGACCCAAGCCTTCGCACTCAAGGGCGTTAAGCTCGACCTGAAAGGCAATCGCGCGGCGGACAAACTCGATATCTCACTCAATGCGCCCAAACTGATCTTGACCGAGTCGAAAGCGGAAGCATCGAAACTCACACTAGAGGCCAAAATCGAGCAGGCAAACGGCAAGCTGGCGGTAACGCTGACCCTGCCCGATCTAAGCGGCAACGCCAAGCAATTCAGCGTGAGTCAGCTGAGTCTGGATATCGACGGCAAGCAAGGCGACAACAAGATCAAGGGCAAGCTCACCAGCCCCCTTGCCGGCAGCCTCGACGCGCAAACGTTTAATCTCACCAAGCTCATCGCCAATCTGGATGTCGCCAATCCCAAGCTCTCCAAAAGTGGCATGAAATTTGTGCTAAGCGGCGATGCGCGCGGCGATATGGTTAAACAGCAAGCGGCCGCGAACTTAAATGCCAAGCTCGACGACAGCACCATCCAAGCCAAGCTCGGCATGAGCCAGTTCAGCAATCCGCATTTCAACTTCGATATCAATATCGATCAACTGGATTTGGATCGCTACCTACCAGCCAAGGGAAAAGCAGAAAAATCCCAGTCCGACAGCCCGATTGATTTATCGAGTTTGAAATCGCTCAACGCCAGCGGCAGCGTCAAAATCGGCCAGCTCAAAGTGGCGAATCTAAAATCCAGCAATGTCCGGCTCGATCTCAAGGCCGGTGCCGGGCGAGTAGAAGCGAATCCCTTGTCGGCGAATCTGTATCAAGGCGCCATGAAAGGCGCACTGTCCGCTACCACGAGCGCGAGCCCGAAAATTACCGTGCAACAAAATTTATCCGGCATCAGCATCGGCCCGCTGCTCAAAGATATGGCGGATAAAGACTTGCTCGAGGGGCGCGGCAATGTCACGCTCAACGTGACCACGCAAGGCGCGACCAGCAGCGCCATGAAGAAAGCCCTCAACGGCAGCGCCGCCGTGAATTTGCAGGATGGCGCGATTAAGGGTATCAACATCGCATCCACCTTGCGCAACGCGCAGGTTAAGCTGGGTATGCAAAGCGACAGCCAAACCCACGCCGCATCTGCTACCGAAAAGACCGACTTTAGCGAACTTAAGGCCAGCTTTGCCATTAACCATGGCGTCGCGCACAACGATGATCTCTCCGCAAAATCACCGCTGCTGCGATTGGCTGGCAACGGCGATATCAATATCGGCGCCGGCACCATGGACTATGTAGTAAAAGCCAGCGTGGTCGGCTCGCTCGAAGGTCAAGGCGGCAAGGAAAGCGCGCAACTGAAAGGCGTCACCGTGCCGGTGCGCGTCACTGGCTCATTCGATGCGCTCAAATACAAGGTTGATGTGGGTGCGCTGGCCGCAGAATCAGCCAAGGCTAAGCTCGATGAGAAAAAAACCGAAGTGAAAGAAAAGGCCAAAGAAAAATTGCAGGAAAAACTCAAAGGGCTGTTCGGCCGCTAATTTGCTCTTGAAGTTTATTTCGCCCAGTTTTGCAAGCGCAACTCGCTTACTCTGGAGAATTCCCGTTCGTTGTTCGTCACCAGTGTCCAACCCATGGCGCGGGCGTGGGCAGCGATCCAGAGATCGTTATTGCCGATGGGCTTGCCGGCGCGCTCCAGCGTTGCGCGAATATCGCCATAGTGAAGTCCTGCTTCGATCGCCAGGGCTTGGACCGGCAAGACGGTCACCAGGGCTGCAAGGGCCTCGGCATTGCGCTCGATGTGCTGGCTTTTTTGCACGCCGCGCCAGAGTTCACCATAAGTGACGACGGAAATGCCGGCGTGGCCGGCGGGCAGCTTGGCCAGTTTTCGGGCGATAGTGGGTGGCTTATTCTTGATGAGATAAATGCAGGTATCGGTATCGAGCAGATAGCGGGCAGCGCTCACAGTGTTTCCCGTTCTTGGGGCGCGGTCTCACCGCGATCCTCGCTCATGAAATCGTCCGAGAAGGCGTTCAGCACCGCCAGTACGCTTTCGGCCGTGCTCGGGCGTTCACGTAGCACGACTTCGTTGCCGCGCCGGAAAATTTCCACCTCGTTGCTGTTGAAGCGAAATTCCTTCGGCAGGCGCACGGCCTGGCTGTGACCGGATTTGAATACGCGTGTGGTGGTCATGGGGGTTCCTTCGTGGATATACATGAAGTATATACAAATGGGTTCGGTGGTCAAGATACAATAAGGCATGCTCGATTTCGCCTCCCGCCTCATTGCCTGGCAGCGCCAGCATGGCCGCCACGACCTGCCGTGGCAGAACACGCGCGATCCCTATCGCATCTGGATCTCCGAAATCATGTTGCAGCAGACGCAGGTTGCGACCGTCATTCCTTACTATCAGCGCTTCATGACGCATTTTCCCAGTATCGCCAGTTTGGCGGCGGCGGATGAGGATGGGGTGCTGAGGCATTGGAGCGGCTTGGGCTATTACGCGCGTGCGCGCAATTTGCATGCGGCGGCGCGACAGATTGTGGCGCGGCATCAAGGGGTTTTTCCCGACGCCGTTGCGGCCATCGCCGCCTTGCCCGGCATCGGACCTTCCACCGCAGCGGCGATTGCGGCTTTTGCGTTTGGCGCGCGCGGGGCGATTCTTGACGGCAATGTGAAACGAGTATTGGCGCGTTGTTTTGGCATTGAAGGTTTCACCGGCGACAAAGCCGTGGAAGCAAAGCTGTGGGCGCTGGCTGAATCCTTGTTGCCAGACGACGAGATCGAACGCTATACCCAAGGGCTTATGGATCTGGGCGCGACGCTATGCATGCGCGCCCAGCCGCGCTGCGCTGATTGCCCGCTGAGTGAGCAATGTGTCGCGCGGCGCGATGATCGCATCGCGCAACTACCGACCCCGAAACTGAAGAAAACCATTCCCGAGCGCGAAACGGTGATGCTGATTTTGCGGCGCGGCAATGAAGTGCTATTGGAGAAGCGTCCCGCCCAAGGCATCTGGGGCGGCTTGTGGAGCTTTCCCGAAGTCGCGCCCGAGGCGGTGCTGAATCGCCATCTGCAAACCCACTTCGGCGTACAAGCTTCGCTCGTCGCGCCGCTGTCGCCGCTGGTGCATACCTTCACGCATTTCCGGCTCACGATTCGCCCGCTCGTGGTGTGGGTGAGCAAACCCGACGCACTTCACCCCGGCACGATGTGGCTGGATCGCTTTGATGCGCACGACGCGGCGCTGCCCACGCCGGCGAGACGGCTACTCGATCTGCTAGACTGAATTAAACTGTTTTTTGCTGCACGTCTTTTGCTCAACACAGATATGTATTTCTATGGCGCCTGATCTCACCCCTTGGCACACCCTGACGTCCGAGTCGGTTGCGGCGCGCCTAAGTGTCGACCCGGCGCAAGGCCTCGCACCCGATGAAGTCGCGCAAAGTTTGGCGCAATACGGTCCGAACGAGATTATCGAACAGCGCCGACGCAGCCCGCTCGTCATGTTCGTATCGCAATTCACCGATTTCATGATCCTGGTGTTGATCGCGGCGGCGATTGTCGCCGGCATCGTGGGCGAGCCGCAGGACAGCATCGCCATCGTCGTGATCTTGCTGCTCAATGCCGTGATTGGTTTTATCCAAGAGTACCGCGCCGAGCGTGCCGTGGCGGCATTGCAGCGCCTCGCGGCGGCCAGCGCGCGGGTGCGCCGCGGCGGGCAATGGGAAAGCGTTACCGGCGCGCAACTGGTGCCGGGTGATGTGGTGTGGCTGGAGGCGGGCAATGTCGTGCCGGCCGATTTGCGCCTGATCGAGGTGGCGCAGTTGAAGGTGGAAGAAGCTGCGCTTACCGGCGAATCGCATCCAGTTGAGAAAATCCCCGGTGTCTTGATAGAGGCCGATCTGCCCTTGGGCGATCGCCGCAACATGGCCTACAAGGGCACCATCGTCAGCTACGGGAGGGCCGAGGGCATCGTGGTCGCCACCGCTATGCAAACCGAGTTGGGGCGGATCGCCGCGCTGCTGCATGCGACGGGCGACGCAAAAACGCCGCTGCAAAAACGCTTGGCTGCATTCGGCCAGCGCCTGGCGCTCGCCGTGATCGCACTGTGCGCGATTATTTTCACGGTGGGGGTGCTGCGCGGCGAGCCGGTGGTGCTGATGTTTCTCACCGCCGTGAGTCTGGCGGTGGCGGCGATACCTGAAGCCTTGCCTGCGGTGGTGACGGTGTCGCTCGCCCTCGGCGCGCACAAAATGGTGCGGCGCCATGCCTTGATCCGACGCTTGCCGGCGGTAGAGACCTTGGGCTCGGTGACTTTTATTTGCGCCGACAAAACCGGCACGCTGACCGAGAACCGCATGCGCGTCGAGCGCTATTGGGTAGACGGGAAAATAGCCGAAAAAATTCCCGTAGCATTGACGGAAGTCTGGACTGCATTAGCGCGCGCCATGGCGCTCAGCAACGATGCGGCGCGCCATGGCTCGGGCAAGAAGATCCTCGGCGACCCGACCGAGGTAGCGCTGTACCAAGCGGCGCGCAGCGCGGGCTTCGATAAAGACAGCTTGGCGGCCAGCTATCCGCGCGTGGCGGAAATTCCCTTCGACTCCGACCGCAAGCGCATGGCAACACTCCACCGCACAACCTCCCTCCCCTTCAAGGGGGAGGAACAGAGCGAGGGCGTGGTCGTTTACGTAAAAGGCGCGCCGGAAACCTTGCTGCCGCGTTGCATGAATGCCTTAGCATCACCCTTCGATGCCGCCGCCGTGTTGGCGGTCGCCGATGAACTCGCGGCACAAGGCCTGCGTGTGCTGGCGCTGGCTTATCGCGAATTGCCGGCAGTGCCTGATTCTCTCGCGCCAGATGATGTGGAGCAAGGCTTAACTTTCCTCGGCCTGGTCGGTTTGATCGATCCGCCGCGGCCGGAGGCAGCGCAGGCCGTGGCCTTGTGCCGTACCGCGGGCATTACGCCGGTCATGATCACCGGCGACCACCCGGCCACCGCACGCGCCATCGCGCAGCGCCTCGGCATCATCGGCGACGAGGGTGAAGTGCTCACCGGCCAGCAATTGGATCAACTATCGCTGGCCGAATTCGAAGAGCATGTGGAGCGGGTGCGGGTGTATGCGCGCGTCGCACCCGAGCAGAAAATCAAAATCGTCAAAGCGCTGCAAGACAAAGGCGAATTCGTGGCGATGACCGGCGACGGCGTGAACGATGCGCCGGCCTTGAAGCGCGCCGATATCGGCGTGGCGATGGGTAAAGGCGGCACCGATGTCGCGCGCGAAGCCGCGCATATGGTCTTGCTCGACGACAATTTCGCCACCATCGTCTCCGCCGTGCGCGAAGGCCGGCGCATCTACGACAACATTCGCAAGTTCGTGAAATACAACATGACCGGCAATGCCGGCGAAGTGTGGACGCTGTTCCTGGCGCCATTCATGGGATTGCCGATTCCGCTGCTGCCGATCCATATCCTGTGGGTCAACTTGCTCACCGACGGCCTGCCGGGGCTGGCGCTGGCGGCGGAACCGGAAGAGCGCGGCATCATGCAACGCCCGCCGCGTCCGCCGCAAGAGAGCATCTTCGCGCACGGCAATTGGCAGCACATGCTCTGGGTGGGCTTGCTGCTGGGCGCGGTGTGCGTGCTGACCCAGGCCTGGGCCTACCACACCGGCTCCGCGCATTGGCAGAGCATGGTGTTCACCGTGCTCACGCTGTCGCAAATGGGGCACGTGCTGGCGATTCGTTCCGAGCGCGACTCGCTGTTCACGCAAGGACTGTTTAGCAACAAAATGCTGCTCCTCGCCATCGCCGTTACCTTCGCCCTGCAAATGGCGGTGCTGTATGTGCCGGTGCTTAATCCCATCTTCAAAACCGAGCCCTTGACCCTGGCCGAACTTGGTTTATGCCTGGCGCTGTCCAGCGTGGTATTTTTCGCAGTGGAAATCGAAAAGGCGCTGATGCGGCGCGGCCTGATTTACGCCCCGGCGCCTTAGTGCTTGAGCAAGGCGTTTTTAGAAAAAGGAAAACTACATGGTTGTGCTGACTGTTAACGCCGGCAGTTCATCATTGAAGCTGGCGGCTTTCACGTCCGACGCAAAGGGTCTGCACGTTTGTGGCGAGGCGCATTATGAAGCCGATGCAACTGACCCAATCGAGCGGCTGAAGGCTTTTATGGAGAAGCACGCGGTTGCGCAACCGCAGCTGGTGGCGCATCGCGTGGTGCATGGCGGCGCGCGCCTGACTTCCTCGCGCAGGATAGATGCTGCGGTTGAAGCCGAGATCGAACGCATCGCGCCCTTAGCCCCCCTGCACAATCCGTTGGCGCTCACTTGGATTCGTTCCTGTCGCTCGTTGCTGGGCGTGGACGTGCCGCAGGTGGCGGTATTCGACACGGCTTTTTATGCGCAACTTCCGGCGGTGGCCACGACCTATGCCTTGCCGCAGGAACTCAGCGCACGCCACGGCTTGCGGCGTTATGGGTTCCATGGCTTGGCGCACCAAGCGATGTGCCGACGCTGGCAGGCGCTGCGTCCGGATGTCGCGGGCGGTGGTCGCGTTATTTCCTTCCAACTCGGCGCCGGATGCTCGGTTACCGCAAGCGAGCGCGGCATCGCGCGCGACACCTCCATGGGCTTCTCGCCGCTGGAGGGTTTGGTGATGGCGACACGCAGCGGCGACGTTGATCCAGGACTCGTGACTTTCTTGCAGCGCATGGAGGGACTGAGTGCCGAGGAGACAGCGCAGTTGCTTAATCATCAATCCGGGCTGCTGGGCGTATCGGGGCTGAGCGCCGACATGCGCAAGCTGCTTGCGACGGATGATCCGCGCGCACGCTTGGCTGTCGCGCTCTATTGCTATCGCGCTCGCAAATATCTCGGTGCCTATCTCGCGGTGCTGGGCGGCGCGGACGCTATTCTTTTTGGTGGTGGGGTGGGTGAGAACGCGGCTGCTGTGCGCGGGGGGATACTCGAGGGGTTGGAGTGGGCCGGCATTCATCTCGATACTGCCGTAAACCTTGCCACCACGGGCCGTGAAGGCCGCATTAGTACGGCCGACAGTCGCATCCAGGCGTGGGTGATACCGGTGGACGAAGCGCACATCCTCGCCCAAGAAGCAATCACCGTCATGGCCGCATAAGTTAGGAGCAACACCATGCAAGCAACAGCAGCCACATCTGAAGAACTCACACTACTCGATGCTTGGTGGCGCGCGGCGAATTATCTCGCGGTCGGGCAGATTTATCTGCTCGACAATCCGCTGCTGGCGACGCCGCTCCAGCCGGAGCATGTCAAGCCGCGGCTGCTGGGTCACTGGGGTACGACGCCGGGTCTTAACTTTATTTATGCGCATCTGAACCGCATCATTAACCAGCATGACCTCAACATGATCTACATCGCCGGGCCCGGCCATGGCGGGCCGGCGCTGGTCGCCAGCACTTGGCTCGATGGCAGCTACAGCGAGCAGTATCCAAATATCTCACGCGACGCCGAGGGCATGCAGCTTTTGTTCCGCCAGTTCTCGTTTCCCGGCGGCGTCGGCAGCCATGTCACGGCCGAAGTGCCCGGCTCGATCCACGAGGGCGGCGAACTCGGCTACGCGCTGTCGCATGCCTTCGGCGCGGCGTTCGACAATCCCGATCTGATTGTCGCCTGCGTGGTGGGTGACGGCGAGGCGGAGACCGGGCCACTTGCCACCGCCTGGCATTCGAATAAATTTCTCAATCCGGTCGGCGATGGCGCGGTGCTGCCGATCTTGCATCTCAACAGTTACAAAATCGCCAACCCCACCGTGCTCGCGCGTATTCCGCATGCGGAACTCGAAGCGCTGTTCGTGGGCTACGGTTATAAGCCGTACTTTGTCGAAGGTTCGGAACCTGAAGCCATGCATCGCCAGATGGCGGCGACGCTGGATGTCGTGATGGAAGAAATCCGCGCCATTCAGCACGCGGCGCGTACCGAGGGCATGGCCGAACGTGCGCGCTGGCCGATGATTGTTTTGAAAACCCCCAAGGGTTGGACCGGGCCGAAGGAAGTGGATGGCAAGCCGACCGAAGGTTCCTGGCGCTCGCACCAAGTGCCATTCGCGGACACCAGCAACCCAGCGCATTTGCAGTTGCTAGAGCAATGGATGAAGAGCTACCGGCCCGAGGAATTATTCGATGCGCACGGTGCGCCGCGTGCCGAAATTACCGCACTCGCACCGAAGGGCTCGCGGCGCATGGGATCGAACCCGCACGCCAACGGCGGATTGCTGCTGCATGATCTGCGCATGCCGGATTTTCGCGATTACGCCGTCCAGGTGTCGCAGCCCGGCGCGGTCACGGCCGAGGCGACGCGAGTCATGGGATACCTGCTGCGCGATGTGATGCAGCTTAACGCTGAAGCGCGCAACTTTCGTGTGGTGGGTCCGGACGAAACCGCCTCCAACCGCCTCGGTGCGCTGTTCGAAATCACCGACCGCACCTGGCTCGCCGAGCGTTTGGCCGGTGATGATCATCTGGCGCCGGACGGGCGGGTGATGGAAATTCTCTCCGAGCACACCTGCCAAGGCTGGCTCGAAGGCTATCTGCTCACCGGCCGGCACGGATTATTCTCGTGCTACGAGGCGTTCATCCATATCATCGATTCGATGTTCAACCAGCACGCCAAGTGGCTCAAGGTGTGCAACGAGATTCCGTGGCGGCGGCCGATTGCCTCGCTCAATTACCTGCTCACTTCGCATGTCTGGCGCCAGGATCACAACGGCTTCTCGCACCAGGACCCCGGTTTCATCGATCATGTGGTGAACAAGAAGGCCGACGTCATCCGCGTGTATCTGCCGCCGGATGCGAACACGCTGCTGTGCGTGACCGACCGCTGCCTGCGCTCGTGCAACCTGATCAACGTGATCGTCGCCGGCAAACAGATGGAGCCGCAATGGCTCGATATGGATGCCGCCATTAAACATTGCGCCGCCGGGATCGGTATCTTCGACTGGGCGAGCAATGATCAGGACGGTGAAACGGATGTGGTGATGGCCTGTGCCGGCGATGTGCCGACGCTCGAAACGCTGGCCGCCGTGGATTTGTTGCGCCAACACCTGCCGGAACTCAAGGTGCGGGTCGTCAACGTCGTGGACCTGATGACCTTGCAGCAGAGGGAGGAGCACCCGCACGGGCTTTGCGATCGTGATTTCGATACGCTGTTCACCACCGATAAGCCGATCATCTTCGCCTATCACGGCTATCCGTGGCTCATCCACCGCCTCACTTACCGGCGTACCAACCACCCCAACTTGCACGTGCGCGGCTACAAGGAGGAAGGCACGACCACCACGCCATTCGATATGACCGTGCTCAATGACCTCGACCGCTTCCACCTGGTTTCGGATGTGATCGACCGCGTGCCCAAGCTAGGCTACAAGGCCGCGTATCTCAAACAATTCGTGCACGATAAACTGACCGAGCATTGGCATTACATCCGCGCGCATGGTCAGGATATGCCGGAGATTCGTGACTGGAAATGGCCGCATGCAGAAGTAAAGGCATGAACGTTAAGTCATTCGCCTGGGCCAACCCCTCCTAAAAAATATTCCTCCCCCGTGTAAGGTTGCCCGCCGCGCCTCGACTACTACTGCGTAAGGCAATTTTTCATACGCTCATGTGTTTGGTTGCCCTACACCGGAGCTACGCCTGTCGTAGCTCCGTCCGATGGCTCAAAGTCTGCGATTTGCGGGCTTTATGTTAAAAACGTGTTTCTATTCACTAAGGAGAGTTCTAAATGTCGATCCAATCTAAAGGTGCAACTCTGGCTTCCCTCGCGGCTGTTATGGCCCTGTCCATGTCTCCCGTTTTCGCCGCAGCCCATTCCGGCGCAGCACCGGCCGGCACCAAGCAGCCGGCAGGCAGCAGCGGCGCAGCCATTGGCGCCAGCGACAAAGTGCATTGCTATGGTACGCATTCCTGCAAAGGCAATAGCGATTGCAAAACCGCTGAGCATAGCTGCAAAGGTCAAAACGCTTGCGGCGGCCACGGCTTCAAGGCAATGGCGGCTAAGGACTGCATGGCCAAGGGCGGCGTAATTTCCGACGTTAAGTAATTAGCGTTAAGTAATGAGTAGGGAATCCAGGCCTTGTGCCTGGATTTTTTACCCTGATTGTTTTGATGCAGACACGCAGGGTAAAAAAGGCCTATATCTATGAACCACATCGCTTCTGACCTCAGAAAAAAATCACCGGGCTTTGGCCTGGGGCTGCGGCCCGTGCATTATCCGGATTTCCTGCGCGAGCCGCAGGCGGTCGATTGGCTGGAAATCATTTCAGAAAATTACATGATCCCCGGCGGCAAGCCGCTGGCCATGCTCGACGCCATCTTAGAGCGCTATCCGGTAGCGATGCATGGCGTTTCCTTGTCGATCGGTTCGACCGATGGCTTGGATGCGCAATACCTTGTCGAGCTCAAAGCACTGGCCCAGCATGCAAAGCCGATGTGGATTTCGGATCATCTATGCTGGACTGGCGTGCAAGGCCGCAATTCGCATGATTTGTTGCCCTTGCCTTACAGTGAAGAAGCGCTGCGACTGGTGGTACGGCACGTCAATCAAGTGCAGGACACGCTGGGCCAGCGCATCCTGCTGGAAAACGTGTCGAGCTATTTGGACTATCGCAGTTCCGAAATGAGCGAATGGGAATTCCTGCGCCAAGTCTGTGAACAAGCCGACTGCTTGCTCTTGCTCGACGTCAACAACATCTACGTCAGCAGCGTCAATCACGGTTTCGACGCGATTGAATTCCTGAATCACTTGCCGGTGGAGCGGGTGCAACAAATTCATCTGGCCGGCCATAGCGATCACGGCGATTACATCGTGGATACGCACGACCACCCGGTGGCCGAGCCGGTATGGGACCTCTACCGTTACACCTGTTCGCGTTTCGGTGAAGTGGCCACCATGATCGAGCGCGATGACCACATCCCCGAGCTGAGTGAATTAATTACGGAATTGAATCGCGCGCGTGCGATCGCCGCCGAGACGCTGGAAGCATTGGCGGAGGTGGCATGAAGACGCTTGAATTGACCGATTTGCAAATCGCCTTTCATGGCCATTTACTCAACCAGGCAAGCAGCATCGCGCAGGAAGTGATCGACGGTGGACGCATCAGCGTCGATCACCGCCTGAACATCTATCACAATGCCTATCGCGTCCGGCTGCTGGAAAATCTGCGCGACGCCTATGAAAAAACTTGGACCTATCTCGGCGACGACACGTTTGATGCGTCAGCGCTCGCCTTCATTGAAGCCAATCCGCCCCAGCATCGTAACCTGCGCTGGCATGGTGCGGAGTTCCCCCAATTTTTAGCCGAGCAGTTTCCGCAGGACGCGGACATAGCCGAGTTGGCGCTAATCGATTGGCAGTTGCGGCACGCGTTTGACGGCCCCAACGCCATGCCGTTCCAGCTAACGGAATTGGCCGGTTTATCTCCGGAGGATTGGGAAACCGTAGGCTTCCAATTTGCACCTACCTTCTATATTGCCGCCTTACGCTATAACACCGTCAGCATTTGGCACGCGCTCGACCAAGAGCAAGTGCCGCCCGCCGCCGAGGCCTTGCCCGAACCCAGCTGGCTGCTGATTTGGCGCAAAGGCTGGCAGCCGCATTTCCGCACCATTCAGGTGGTGGAGCAGGCCGCCCTGGCGCAGTTGCATGGCGGCGCATCGTTCGCGGCAGTGTGCGCCGCATTGAGCGAGCAGTTTTCCGATCAAGAGGCTGCCACTGTGGCCGGCGAGAGCCTGCGCACCTGGTTGCAGGATGAGCTGATTGTTGGGCTGACAGGCGTGCATTAAGCTGCTGCGCCTTTGGCTTCCCTAGCTTTTAAAATACAACTAATTGATATATAAAGATATATTTCGGTATGGCGGGGGGCTCCCCCGTGCCGGGCAAGGCGAAAACCTTTGACCGATAGCCGCTTTTACAATAGAATGCGCGGTTTTCCGATTTGAATTAACGGAGATTTTCCCATGTATGCGGTCGTAAAAACTGGTGGCAAGCAGTATCGCGTTAGCCCCGGCGAAAAATTGAAAGTAGAACAGATACCGGCAGACATTGGCAGCGAAATCGTTCTGGAAGTCTTGATGGTTGCCGACGGCGACATCGTGACTCTGGGCACCCCCTTGGTGTCCGGTACCAGCGTCAAAGCCAAAGTGTTGTCCCATGGTCGCGGCAAGAAAGTGACGATTTTTAAAATGCGTCGCCGTAAGCATTATCAAAAGCACCAGGGTCATCGCCAAAACTATACCGAGCTCGAAATTCAGAGCATCGGCTAAGTAAAGGAAATAAACCATGGCACATAAAAAAGCAGGTGGTAGTTCCCGTAACGGTCGCGAATCCCATGCCAAACGTCTGGGCGTGAAGCGCTACGGCGGTCAATTGGTGAATGCGGGCGAGATCATCATTCGTCAGCGCGGTACCCAGTTCCACGCAGGCGACAACGTCGGCATGGGCAAAGATCACACCTTGTTCGCGAAAGTGGACGGCAAGGTCAACTTTGCGGTTAAAGGCGCGCTACAGCGCAAAATGGTTAACATCGAACCGGTTGCAGCCTAAGCCCGTTCGCGCAACACCGAACCACGGGCCCTATCGCAAGATAGGGCCTTTTTGTTTCTGGTAGCCCATTATGAAATTCATCGATGAAGCCCTGATACGTGTCCAAGCCGGCAATGGCGGAGATGGCTGCGCCTCGTTCCGGCGCGAGAAATTCATTCCCAAAGGCGGGCCGGATGGTGGTGACGGCGGGCGCGGCGGCAGCGTGTATGCGGTCGCCGATCGCAATATCAATACGCTGATCGATTTTCGCTTTCAACGCACGCACAAAGCCAAGAGCGGCGGCAATGGGCGCGGTGCGGATTGCTATGGCGCAGGAGGCGAAGACATCACGCTGCATATGCCTGTCGGCACGGTGATCACCGATACAGAAACCGATCAAGTGGTCGCCGATTTGGCGCAAGACGGGCAGCGCGTGTTGATTGCCAAAGGCGGCCAAGGTGGGATTGGCAATTTGCATTTCAAATCCAGCACCAACCGCGCGCCGAAACAATTTACGCGCGGCGAGCTTGGCCAAGAATTCCAATTCAAACTTGAATTGAAAGTGCTGGCCGATGTGGGTTTGCTCGGTATGCCGAATGCGGGTAAATCGACTTTCATTCGCGCCGTGTCGGCGGCCAAGCCGAAAGTTGCGGACTATCCCTTTACTACGTTGCACCCGAATTTGGGCGTGGTGCGCGTCGACAACAATCGCAGCTTCGTCATCGCCGATATCCCCGGTCTGATCGAAGGCGCGGCAGAAGGCGCTGGCCTCGGCCACCAATTCCTGCGCCACTTGCAGCGCACGCGCTTGCTGCTGCATATCGTGGATCTGGCGCCGTTCGACGAAAATACCGACCCGGTCAAAGAGGCAAAAGCCATCGTGGAAGAGTTGCGCAAATACGACCAGCTTTTGTACGACAAGCCACGCTGGCTGGTGCTGAATAAGCTCGACATGATCGCGGAAGACGAACGCGCCGCGCGGGTTAAGGATTTTATTAAGCGCTATAAGTGGAAAGGGGAGAGCTTCAGCATCTCCGCCCTGACCGGTGAAGGCTGTCAGGCACTGACTTACGCGATCATGGCTTATCTCGATAAGGTCAGACCTCCCGAGCCAAGCAGCGAAGACGAATCCTTACTCGCAAGCGAAGACGAAGCACTGCCCCCTACTGCAGAGAGTTAAGCTTCAGTTACCATAGCGGTTTTGCGCCTTCACCTTGAACAAGTAGCCATGCAATCCATCCTCGCCAAATCTAAATGCCTGGTCGTGAAAGTCGGCAGTAGCCTGGTCACCAACGAAGGCCAGGGGCTCGACTCGGTGGCCATTGCACAATGGGCCGATCAAATTGCGCGCCTCAAAACCATGGGCAAGCAGGTGGTGCTCGTCTCCAGCGGCGCCATCGCGGAAGGCATGCAGCGCCTCGGCTGGAAAAAGCGCCCGCATGCAGTGCACGAATTACAAGCAGCGGCAGCGGTGGGGCAGATGGGCTTGGTACAGGTGTATGAAACCTGCTTCCGCAAACACCAGCTCCATACCGCACAGATTTTGTTGACGCACGAAGATTTGGCCGACCGCAAACGCTATCTTAATGCGCGTTCCACCCTGCGCACCTTGCTCGCACTTAATGTGATCCCGATCATCAATGAGAACGACACCGTGGTGACCGATGAAATAAAATTCGGCGACAACGATACCCTGGCCGCCTTGGTCACCAATCTGATCGAGGCCGACGCGCTGGTGATCATGACCGATCAAAAGGGTTTGTATTCTGCCGACCCGCGCAAAGACCCGAGTGCCACCTTGATCCAAGAAGCGCACGCAGGCGATGCCGAGTTGGAGAAAATGGCCGGTGGCGCCGGCAGCGCGCTGGGCCGTGGCGGCATGCTGACCAAAGTCCTGGCCGCCAAACGCGCCGCGCGCAGCGGGGCGCACACCATCATCGCTTGGGGTCGCGAGCCGGATGTATTGGTGCGCCTGGCCCAAGGCGAAGCCATCGGCACCCAGCTCACCGCGGATGAAACCAACAAAGTCGCGGCGCGCAAAAAATGGCTCGCCGATCATCTGCAAGTGCGTGGCCGCTTGATGCTCGACGCCGGCGCTGCGCGCGCACTGCGCGAAGAAGGTAAAAGCCTGCTGCCGATTGGCGTGCATGATCTGTCGGGCGAATTCGAGCGCGGCGAAGTCGTCACCTGCGTCGATCCGAGCGGCGCTGAAATCGCGCGCGGCCTGGTCAATTACAGCGCGCAAGAAGCGCGCAAAATCCTCAAGAAACCTTCCAGCGAAATCGAAACCATCCTGGGCTACGTAGACGAAGCGGAATTGATTCATCGCGATAGTTTGGTCTTGCTTTAGGTAGCTTGTTCCCCTCCCTTTGGCTGCGGAAGGGTCGCTGCATAGCAGCGGGGCACCCACCGGCGTACCCCTTGCGGGTGAAAAAGGGGGCGAGGGGGGATTTGTGCACAGTGCCGCCGCTCCCAGCGTTTTAAAATCCCCCTCAATCCCCCTTTGTTAAAGGGGGAGGCGAACCCCGGCTCTGCCGAGAGAAAAATACCCATGACCGAAATTATCCTGCCCGCCGCCCCACCCGCAGAAAATACTGCCGGGCCTTCTTTCAACGAACTGCCGCTACCACCCGGCATCCAGGCGACATTGCAGCAGCTCGAATACCTGACGATGACGCCGATCCAAGCAGCCAGCCTGCCGATTGCGCTCGCCGGGCACGACCTGATCGCGCAAGCCAAGACCGGCAGCGGCAAGACGGCTGCGTTCGCGCTGGCCCTGCTCACCAAGCTCAATCCGCGCCGCTTTGCGGTGCAAGCCATGGTGCTGTGCCCCACGCGTGAGCTGGCGGATCAGGTCACGCAGGAGATCCGCCGTCTGGCGCGATTTGCCGACAACATCAAGGTGATTGCGCTGTGTGGCGGCACCACCATGCGCCCGCAGATGGCCAGCCTGGAGCACGGCGCGCACATCGTCGTCGGCACGCCCGGCCGCATCATGGATCATCTGGAACGCGGCAGCCTGAATCTGGAAGCGCTCAACACGCTGGTGCTGGACGAAGCCGATCGTATGTTGGACATGGGTTTTTACGACGACATCGCCTATGTAGCGAAGCGCTGCCCGGCGCAGCGCCAGACCTTACTATTCTCGGCCACCTATCCCGAAGGCATCGCACGCTTGGCGCGCCAGTTCTTGCGCAATCCGCAGGAAGTGAAACTGTTGGAGCAGCATGAGGCCAGCAAGATACGCCAGCGATTCTACGAGGTAAAACATGAAGAGCGTTTGCAGGCCGTCGGCATCTTGCTCAAGCACTACCGCCCGGTCAGCACGCTGGCCTTCTGCAACACCAAGCAGCAATGCCGTGATTTGCTCGAAGTGCTACATGCGCAGGGCTTTCACGCGCTGACTTTGAATGGCGACATGGAACAACGCGAACGCGATCAAGTGCTGATACAGTTCGCCAACCGCAGTTGCTCGGTGCTGGTGGCCACCGATGTAGCGGCGCGCGGCTTGGATATCGCGCAACTCGAGGCGGTCATCAATGTCGATGTCACGCCCGATCCGGAAATCCACATCCATCGCATCGGCCGCACCGGTCGCGCCGATCAGGAAGGCTGGGCGCTGAGCCTATGCAGCGCCTCCGACAAGCGCCGCGTTGCCGCCATCGCCCAGATGATGGGCAGCGAACCAGAGTGGCACACGCTGACCGAGCTTGAAAACGACAATGACGCACCGCTAGTGCCGCCGATGGTCACGTTGCAGATACTCGGCGGACGCAAAGAAAAAATCCGCCCCGGCGACGTGTTGGGCGCACTCACCGGCGAAGCGGGCTTCACGCGCGAACAAGTCGGCAAGATCACCGTGACCGATCAATCCACCTATGTCGCGGTCGCGCGCGACATCGCAAGTGTAGCCGTGCGCAAATTATCGGCAGGTAAGGTGAAGGGCAAGACAGTGAAAGTGCGCGCGCTGGAGGATTGATTTGAGCGATTATTCCTTCCCCCTTCAAGGGGGAAGGCTAGGATGGGGGTGGGTTGAACTGGTCGCCGCGCTAGTGACCCATCCCCCTCCCAACCTCCCCCTTGAAAGGGGAGGAGTAAGATTCGCGGGACTACTCGTCCAAGGCCGTCACAGTATCAACACTAGCCGCCGCCCACAGCGGCTGCCCACTCACTTCGAGATAGCTCAAATAAGCCCGCAGATCAAACTCCAACTGGTGATAATCAGGTTCCATATGCAGGCAAAGTTGATAGAAGGCCTTGTCGTGCTCGCGCTCCTTGAGGTGTGCCAGTTCGTGCACAACGATCATGCGCAAAAATTCAGGCGGCATCTCCTTGAACAAGGTCGCGACCCTGATCTCACGCTTTGACTTGAGTTTTGCGCCCTGCACCCGCGAGATGCTGGTATGCATGCCCAGTGCATTGCGGATTACATGCAGCTTGCTGTCGAACGCCACCTTGCTCAGTTGCCCGGCGTTGCGCAGATATTCGCCTTTGAGTTCAAGTACGTAATCATAGAGCGCCTTGTCAGTGCGTACCGCGTGCGCAAGCGGGTATTTCTGCAATAGCCTATCGGCTAGCTGGCCTTGCTCGATCAGCCGCTGCACTTCTTCTGCCAAGGCGGCAGGGTAGCCTGCTAGGAAATTCGGCGGTGGTTTTGGGCGCATAGCGGTGTATCGAAGTTGTTAGTTGGCGAGATTCTACTGCTTGTTACCCGTAGCGCTGGTAGGCGTTATTGGTTGCCGAAAGAGTTGATTGATCGTGGCGATACAATGCATGGTAATTCAGCCCATACCCCATGCGTTTATAATCCATCCTTTCAAACGCAATCGCAGGAGATATTTTGTTCAGACTCGTTGGCGCCTTAATCGGCTTTTACTTCTACGGAATTTTCGGTGCGTTTCTTGGCTATGTCTTAGGCAATATCGTTGACCGTATTCGCGCTTACGGCGTTGGCGGTGTTAATCCGCTCAGCAGCGGCCATCGTCAAACGGTTTTTCTTGAAACTATTTTTATATTAATGGGCAAACTGGCCAAAGCTGATGGCCATATATCCAAAGATGAAATTGCCCATGTCGAACAGTTCATGCAAAAGCTGGGCATGTCGGCGGAGCATAGACAGCAAGGCATTGCGCTTTTTAAGCGCGGCACCGTCCCAGACTTTGAGGTTGAGCCGACCTTAAAGCAATTCATGGCCGTGTGCGGCCACACGCATAGCCTCAAGCAAATGTTGCTGGTCTATCTGATCGTGATGGCATTGTCGGATGGCCGCATTGATTCAGCCGAAGAGCGCTTGCTCATCGACATCGCGCGTCAACTTGGCTATGACCAAGCCGCATTCCAGCACATGCTGGAAATGGTTTTAAACCAGACGCACTTTTCGGGCGGCCAAGCCAGCTCAGCCACCGCGCTGGAGGACGCGTATAAAGCCCTAGGTGTGAGCAAGGAAAGTAGCGATCAAGAAGTGAAACGCGCTTATCGCAAACTCATTAGCCAATATCATCCCGATAAATTAATCGGCCAAGGCCTGCCAGAAGATATGATCGCGGTGGCGACGGAGCAGGCGAAGGAAGTGCAGCTTGCTTATGATTTGATTGCTAAGAGTCGGAAGCAATAGTCGGTAGTAGTGGGGTAATCCCCCCACGAATCCGCATTGCCCCAATTAAGTTAAACTCACAATTACTTTAAAGCCTTGCGATTTGCAGTTATTACAATTTGCTTATTAACTGTGCAGAAGTCACGATCATCTGTAACAACATAGTCAATTTTATTATCCCTCATTACTTGTATAAAGAATGCATCAAAAGGATCAACCGTTCCTTCAGCCATAATTTTCCTACTGTTTTCAGAAAACGTTAAATCAAGTTTAATATCCAGGCATTTAGACATTGAATTCATGGTTTCCCAAGCGACTTCAATTTCCTTTAGGACAGTCTGCCGCGCATCTTTTTTTTGCCTAAACGCTTTCTTTTCAAAATGGATATTGTTGATAGCTTCTCTATAAAAATCCAATTCCGTATTCTCGATAACATTTGCAAGCTCTGCCAAGGTAAGCGGGCAGTGACAAAGCTTCGCACCTTCATTCAGAATCTTTTCCAAAAAAGCCGGATAAGTAGATGTTTGGTATTCTTGAGGAGGTTGCGGCAAAGCCATGTGTTTAGATGTTACGTATGTTGTCCAAAACCACACATTGGAATCGACAAAATATAGTTCATCCTTTATAGGACTGTGCTTATTTAAATCAAGAGTCTGTGGCATTTAGCTCTCTTCAACATTTTTTATTATAATTTTCATTGCTTCTTCAGACTTTGCTTCCTTTTCATAATATTTAATGGCATTTGAAATGACATGATTTAATAATTGATGACCAACAGTACTCAAATTTGTTAGCTTTAATTTTTTTTGCAGCGCGGATACTTCAATATCCTTTAATAGAAAACCAATACTTGCATTAAAAAAAGGAGACGCAAAAAGTTCTACCCCGTTAAAGTCGACTTCAATTTCTTCACCCGACATCAATGGTTTAAAAAGCCTTTCGTAGAGATTCTTCCCGCTTTGCATCGATATTGCATTCTCGCCTACGATTTCTTTCGCAAATATTTTAATCATCATCCACCTCTAAAAATATTGCTCAGTTCCTGCGGAATCTGAAATAAATTTGTAATGCCTGCCATCACAATTAATCGCAATATTGACCATTGTCCCACTAAAGGGCGTCTTCATTCTTGAAACATCGTAATTACCGTTTTCGCTAACTTTCGCGCAACATGAATTACTAAATACACTGAGATCACCCTTGTTCAAAGACACAAATTCAGCCAAAAGTCCGAATCCTAATCCCCGTGGGATATGCTCATACATACTATCTGTTTTGGTGGAGTTGCCAGTTTCAAGCGCCCATCGCGTTGCAGCTATGTCATCAATGTCGCTTTTTAAGTGCGCCTTAATATTTTCAATTATTCCACATCCAAAATCTACCACCGTCAATTTTAGCTTGCTTTCTTTTTTGTAATATCGGCCACAACTTATAACCCCCAAACCTGGCGTCTTACATCTTTCGACGCCATGACCATAAGCGTTCATGAATATTTCAAATATTCTGCTTACAATCGCATTTTTCAAATCGGGGCTTATGCTTATTTTCTCATCTGATAGCCACTGATGATTTAAATGGCTCGCAATTGCATTCGCATCAAGATATTCCATATGCTGCCGGTAACCTATGTAGTCGCCCTCAGGGTATCCATCAAAGTTTTCTTTACTAAAGTGGGATAGAAAATTATTTTCTATCAGTAGCTCACTAATAATCTGGCTCATGCTTTCAACTTGAAACATCACGCCACACTTTTGCAAGATTATTCCACTTAGTCCTGAATTGGCGATCGTATTATGGCTATCTACATATCTAGCCAATCCACCGAGCATGGCAATTGCATTCTGATCTAGAATTGCGCATTTTTTAAAATTAAAATTAAAATGTCTATGGGGATCAGCAATAATATTTGCTGCCAGTTTGAATAAATAATTATAGCCACTCCCATCATCTCTAATTGAAGGTAGCTCAATTAAGGAAGTCTGCATATATTTGTCCGCCAACTAATATTGTAGGATTTAATTGAATTAAAAAATTCAGGTTCGGGTGTTGTGCGTACCGAGTGAATTCGATACTAGCCATTGGATAGTCGAAGCACAGGTCAAGATACAATTCGTCATACCAGCATAAACGTATGATCCACCTTAATATAACCAAATGTGACTTTTTTGAAACTGCATTTGTAATGAACGGCTTCAACAGTTCGGCCACATGGGCATGATAGTAATTTCGGCGCCCCATGACTGTATACAATTGTATGTATATGCAATTTTGTGGCTAAGTGTACTCCGCTGCAAGTCCGGCAGGCACTTGACTGTATTCTTCTACCCAACTCTCGTCTATCGCAATAGTTAGCCATCCCTACGTGAAGAATCAGGTTTGAGGGAAGCTTGTTGCAAATACAACTCCTCCACTTTCTTCCTTGCCCACGGCGTCCTACGCAAAAATTTCAAACTAGATTTAATACTTGGGTCGTGCGTGAAGCAGCGCACTGGCAGGGCGGCAGCCATCGCTTCCCAGCCCATGTGCTCGGATAGTTGGGTGACGATCATCTCCAGGGTGATGCCATCTAAGCTGGGGCGGCTTGCGGGTTTTTTAGGGGCGCTCATGTTTGCATTTTACCGATGATGGTTCCTAAAATTCTAACTCGGTGGCGGCAGATGAAAATAAACACGTTGGTAAATCGCCCCTCTCCCTAGCCCTCTCCCCGCGAGCGGGGAGAGGGGATATTCGTCGTTGCGCGAAATAGAAATCGATTCGTCCCCACACGTTTACAATAGCGTACTTCGCTTTCAGGTCGAGCCGCTCATGTCAGACCCCATCCGCCTCGCAAAACGCCTTATCGAATTAATCGCCTGCTCACGCCGGGAGGCCGAGCTTTATATCGCAGGTGGTTGGGTGATGGTGGATGGGCGTGTGGTGGAAGAGCCGCAGTTCATGGTGTCGCAGCAGGAGGTGACGCTCCACCCCGAAGCGAGTCTCACCCCACTTGAGCCGGTGACCATTTTGTTTCACCAAGCGCCGGCAACGGGCTCGCATGCTGACGCCGCGCAGCAGATTCGCGCCGACACGCGGGCGGCGGACGATCCTTCCGGCATCCGCATGCTCAAGCAACACTTTGTGCGGCTGACGCCATGCACGCCGTTAGAGCCGAATGCGAGCGGCTTGTTGGTGTTTACCCAAGACTGGCGCGTGGCGCGCAAGTTGATCGACGATGCCGCCAAGATCGAGCAAGAATATGTGGTGGAGGTCGCGGGTGAGATTGCCCCCGATGGGCTCAAGCGTCTCTGCCATGGACTCAGTTTTAATGGCCGCGCGCTGCCCTCGATCAAGGTGAGCTGGCAAAACGAAACCCGGCTGCGCTTTGCCCTCAAGGGGGTGCAATCTGGCCAGATCGCGCATATGTGTGAAAAGGTTGGGCTACAGGTGATGGCCATGAAACGCATCCGGCTCGGGCGCGTGTCGATGGCCAAATTGCCGCCTGGGCAATGGCGTTATTTGCTGCCGCATGAGCGGTTTTAAGCTGAATGTTAGGCACTTGCGAGGCGATGGTGCTGCGTTTGAAACTGGCGAAAAATGCTCATTTACTGTCGTTGCGATGGATGCCGGCTTTTGTGCTTATCTGCGGCGTAGGGTTCGGAGCCGGGAAGTCTTTTGCCACCGAGCCGGATATGTCCGCCGAACCGCTACGTGCCAAGCACACGGAATTGGGCAAGCAGCTACTGAACAATCAGTTTCAACGTGCGCTCTATCTTATTTCCGAGCAATCTTCGAACGATTTGAAGGGCGAAATCTATGCCGTGGTCGATTATCCGTTTGCCACCGTTAACGCGGCGCTCAACAACCCGGCGCATTGGTGTGATGTGCTTCTACTGCACTTCAATGTCAAATATTGTCATGCTTCCAGCAACAAGGCCGGCACCGTCCTCTCCGTAAATCTCGGTAGGAAATACTATCAGCCGCTGGGAGATGCCTATCGTCTCGAATTCAACTATCGCGGGGTGATCACGACGCCGGATTATTTCGCAGTGGAACTCAATGCTGAAAACGGACCCTTGAGCACTCATGACTATCGCATCTGGATTGAAGCCACATCGCTTAAAGATGGACGCACCTTTCTGCATGTCACCTATGCCTATGCCTTTGGTCTAACTGGCCGCCTTGCCATGCAAGCCTACCTGGCAACAATCGGCAGGAGTAAGGTCGGGTTTACCGTCACGGGTAAACTGCCCAATGGACAACCTACTTATATTCAAGGGATACGTGGTGTGGTGGAACGCAATACCATGCGTTATTACCTGGCGATCGATGCTTATCTTGCCGCGTTGACCACACCGCCCAAGGATCAGTTAGAGAAACGGTTGCAGCATTGGTATAACGGCACTGAGCAGTACGCCCGCCAGTTGTATGAAGTAGAGCGGGATGATTACCTCGAAATGAAACGTAGGGAGTATCAGCGTCAGCAGGTGGCTCAGTAGCTTAGAGTAATCAAAAATTATTAGTGCGGTCATTCCCGCGAAGCTGACTCAGAGCCTGAATATGCGCCACCACGCTGAGCCCGAGCGCTTCAAGTTCGTAGCCGCCCTCTAGCGTAGAAACCACCCGCCCCTGTGCGCATTGATCCGCGATGCGCATCACTTGTTCGGTGATCCAGGCGAAATCTGCTTCTACCAGCATGAGCCCCGCCAGCGGGTCGTCGCGGTGCGCGTCGAAACCGGCAGAGAAAAAAATCATTTGTGGTTGAAAGCGTTCCAGTGCGGGCAGTCCCTGCGCTAACCACGCCTTTCGAAATTCTTCCCCACCTGACCCCGCTGCGAGGGGCAGGGGGATGATGTGCTCGTTGCCCGAATCCGCGCCGCTGAACGGATAGTAGGGATGTTGAAAGCTCGAGCACAGCATCACGCGCGGATCATCATGAAAGATGTCTTCGGTGCCATTGCCGTGATGCACATCGAAATCGACAATGGCGACGCGCTCTAAGCCATGTGCCTCCAGCGCATGCCGGGCGCCGATCGCCACGTTGTTGAAAATGCAAAATCCCATGGCGCGCTGGCGCAGGGCGTGATGGCCGGGCGGGCGTACCGCACAAAAGGCATTGGCCACATCGCCTTGCATCACGCAATCCACCGCCTGCGTCAACGCGCCCGCCGCATGCAGCGCGGCGGACAGCGAATAGGGGTTCATAGCGGTATCGGGATCGAGAAAGGCTAGCCCGCTGTGGGGCGCAGTGCGCTCGATTTCGTCGAGGTAGGCCGCATCGTGCGCGCGCAGCAACTGCTCACGTGTGGCAGGGTGGGCTTCGAGACGATGCAGGTTTTCCAACAGCCCCGCCGCCTGCAGCGCGGCTTCTATTGCAGTCAGCCGCGCCGGCTGTTCGGGATGGTGACTGCCCATGTCATGCCGCAGGCAGTCGGGGTGGGTGAGGTAGGCGGTGGTCATGCGTGCTGCCTCAGAGATATTTCCAAAACGGCTTTTGAACCACGGGGAACACGGGGTTCACGGGGAAAACCAAAGACTATTGCGCTTGAATTCTTTCGCCTGCTGGGTGCAAAGGTTCAATCACGCAACTTATTGAGCTTTCTCCGTGCTCCCCGTGGTTAATTGCTTTTCTGGATTTACTTCAAGTTAGCTAAGCGCTTCTTCGCCGTATCCGCCGCCGGGCTCAGCGGGTGCTTGGCGACGATTTCTTCCAATGACTTTTTCGCGCTGTCCTTATCCCCCAACTCCGCTTGGCTGCTGGCGATATTGAGCAGCGCATCCGGTACTTTGGGGCTGCTGGGGTAGGTGTGGATCAGCTTCTGCTGCTGGGCGATGGCGCTCTTGTAATCCTTCAGCGCGGAGTAGGAATTGCCGATCCAATATTGCGCATTCGCCGCCAGCGGGCTGGCAGGGTAGGTCTTCAGGAAATTTTGAAAACCTGCGATCGCGGCTTGGTAGTTGCCGATCTTGAACAGATTGAAAGCCGATTCGTAAGTGCGATTCTCGGCTGCCGGATCGGATGATGCCGCTGGCGTGGCCGGGGCGGTGCTGGCTCCAGGTGTGGGCGTTGCACTAGGGGCGGGGCCATCCACGCGCTCTAGCTTGCGCAGCCGATTGTCGAGATCGACATACAAATCTTTCTGGCGTTTTTGCGTGGTGTCGATGTTGTAGGTGTTGACCTCGATTTGGCCGCGCAGCTTGGCCATGTCGTTCTTCATGGCCTCCACACTTTGCAGCAGATCGAGCAGGCCCTGCGCGCGCAGCGTCGCATCGAGTTTAGTCACGCGCTCGTCCATGGCTTTCAGCTTCTGCTGCAATTGCTGATTCTCTTGCTGCAGCGCCTCGATTCGCTTGTGTGCCTCATCATCCGAGAACAGGCCCGCCGCGGCCGTATGGCTCACGGCGAGCAAGAGCAGCCCTAGCCCGGCGCGGCGCATGTCACTCACCCTGATACACGATGTCGGTGCGGCGATTTTGCGACCAGCACGATTCCTCCGGGCACTCGGCGCGCGGCTTTTCTTCGCCGAAGCTCACCGCTTCCATTTGCTCTTCTTTTGCGCCGAGCACGGAGAGCATTTTGCGTACGCTCTCGGCGCGCTTGTTGCCCAGCGAGATGTTGTATTCACGGCTGCCACGTTCGTCGGCGTTGCCTTGTAAGAAAACCTTGGCTTTAGGATTGTCGGCCAGGTATTTGCCATGCGCCTCGATCATCGGCTTGTATTCGGATTTCACGTCGAAACTGTCATAGTCGTAAAACACGCTGCGCTTGGAGAGAATGTTTTTCGGGTCCTTGAGCGGGCTGACGGTTTGCACCGGCGGCGTCAGCGGCCGGGTGTCAGCGGGCTGAGTGGTGGTCTTAGACGTTTGCGTGCGGTCTTCGACTGGCACGCTGGTCTGGGTTTTCGGCGGCTCGCTCGCACAGGCAGAAAGCAGGCTGGCAACGATCAGAGAGAGGTAAACACGTTTCATGCGGTTGCTCCTTTTAAAGTAATGCAAGGTCAGAATTTAAAGCTTGGGTTTAATCAAAGGCCCCCATGCCGGCTCGCGCACATCGCCGGCTTGGGTCGAGAGTTTTTGTTTCACGCGCCCGTCACTGGAAACGGCTGACAGTACGCCGCGGCCTAAAATAGTGGTGGCATACAGAATCATTTTACCGTTTGGCGCCCAGCTCGGCGACTCGTCTTGCGCATTATTGGTCAGCACTTGTACCTGACCGGAAACGATGTCCTGCACTGCAACGCGGAACTGGCTCCCCTCGCGTTGAATGAAGGCAAACGACTTTCCATCCGGACTGTAGCGTGGCGAGACATTATAGCTACCCTCGAAGGTGAGGCGCACCGGTTCGCCGCCGTAAGACGGCATGCGATAAATCTGCGGGCTGCCGCCGCGATCCGAGGTGAACAGCAGGTATTTCCCATCGGGAGACCAATTCGGCTCGGTGTCGATTCCCGCGCTGTTGCTGAGGCGTTTAAGCCCGGTCCCGTCGGCATTGGACGAATATATTTGCGAGTGACCATCGCGCGTGAGCACCACCGCAATTTGGCGTCCGTCCGGCGACCAAGCGGGGGCGCTGTTGTTGCCTTTCAGGTTGGCAGCAATCTGGCGTTGCCCAGTGGCCAGGTTTTGCACATAGACGATGGGTTTCTTTTGATCGAAGGCCACATAGGCCAGTCGCGCGCCATCGGGCGACCAAACGGGAGAAATGATCGGTTCGCGCGAACTGAAGACGGTTTGCGCGTTGTGGCCGTCTGAATCCGCCACTTGCAGGTCAAATACCGGGCCGCGCTTGGTGATGTAGGCAATGCGCGTGGAAAATGCGCCCGGATCGCCGGTCAGTTTTTCGAAAATGATGTCTGCGATTTGATGTGCGGTGAGGCGCAATTGCGTGGGGCTGGTCGGCAAGCTGTAACCGGCGAGTTGCACCACTTGATCCTGGCGCAAGGTATCGATCAGACGGAATTGCACATCCAACTTGCCGCCGGGCTGCGCCACGATGTTGGCGATGGCCAGCGCCACCGTCCCTTTTGCTTTCCAATCCGCGACGCGCACCTCTTGCGGGCCGCGTGGGATGGGCATGCCGGCGGTGTCGATCAGCTTGAAGAGGCCGCTGCGCGCCAAATCCGCGGCGACGATCTGGCTCAGCTTGTCCGGGTAAGCCTCTTCACCAGTAAAGGGCGCAATGGCGACGGGAATTTGCAGTGTCGCGCCGCCGGTGATCTCAATGGTCAGCGCGGCGCGGGCGTTGAAAGCCGCGCAACTCAGGGCCAAGGCCATTATCCACAAAAAAATGTTTAAGCGAGTGCGCGTCATGATTTACTCGTTAGGTTTAAATTTCAGATGCAGTTCCCGAAAGAAACTAAAAGCTTCGGGTTGCGGCGGTACGGGCAGTGGCTCTGATTGCAATATCGCATTCTCTACGGCCTTGTCGCAGGCGGCAAGGCCGCTGCCCTTGCGCAAAATCGGATTGCCGCGCAATTGACCGGTGGGCAGCAGTGCAATGTCGAATTCGAGCTGTGGCTTGCCATCACCGCATAGCGATTTGTTGAGCTTGCCACGGATTTTACTTTCAATGCGTCCGGTATAGTCGTTCTTAATCGATTGCAGCGCTGCGTTTTGTTGCACTTGCTCGCGCTTTGCTTGTTCGTCACGCGCTTTCTCTTGCCGCGCCACTTCAGCCAAACGGGCCTGCTCTTGTTTCAGTTGGTCTTGCTTCTGTTGTTCCTGTTTCAATTTTTCTTGATGCGCCAATTCCTGTTTACGCTTTTCTTCTTGTACGCGCTTTTCCTTCAGCGCGATATCCGGCGTCTTTACCGGCGCCGGTGGCGCTGGTTTGGGCGTTACTTTTTTCACCGGTTCCGGCGCGGGCGGTGGTGGCTCGACCGGCTTGATGACTGGCTTTGCTTCGGGCGGTGCGGGCAAACTCGACCACAAATCGACTACCACGCCCGCGGGTTCTTTCGCCTGCCAAGTGATACCAAAAATCAAAAGCGCGAAAAATGCCGCATGCACCAGCACGGCCAGCACACTCGAGTGAAAACGATAGTGATTGGCTGCGGGCGCGATCAATTCGCATTGGGCTTGGCGAGCAGGCCCACCTTCTTCACTTGGTTCTGGCTCAAAATATCCATCACCTTCAGCACTTCCTCATAACGCACGGCTTTATCAGCGGCGATGACCACTGCTTGTTCAGGATTCTTGGCCTGTTTTGCTTTGATTGCTTCCACCAGGCTGGCGCGATCTACTTCTGTTTCGGCCGATGACCGCTCGCGGTCACGCAGAAACAATTTTTTGTCCGCGTGCAGGATGACTTCCAGCGGCGCGACCGGCGCTTTGAGTTGCTGCCCCACCTGCGGTAACTCGATCTGCCCCGGATTGATCAGCGGCGCCGCCACCATGAACACGATGAGCAATACCAGCATCACGTCGATAAACGGCACGACGTTGATTTGGTTCATGAGGCGGCGTTGTCTAGGCAT
>JBBTCZ010000008.1:0-13433 GCA_038042985.1 Pseudomonadota bacterium | reverse complement strand
CGCTGCAAAATATTCGAGAATTCTTCCATGAAGCTCTCATAGCGAATCGCCAGCCGGTCGATGTCGTGGGTGTAGCGGTTATAGGCGATCACGGCGGGAATCGCGGCGAACAGGCCCATGGCGGTGGCGATCAAGGCTTCCGCGATGCCGGGGGCGACATGCGCCAGCGTGGCTTGCCCGACATTGGCCAGGCCACGGAATGAATTCATGATGCCCCACACCGTGCCAAATAAGCCGACATACGGGCTGACCGAACCGACGGTGGCGAGGAAGGCGAGCTTGCGCTCCAAGGCATCCACCTCGCGTTGATACGCGGCGCGCATGGCGCGGCGCGTGCCATCCATGACACTACTGATATCCATGCCGGATTGTTTTTTGAGTTTGGTGTATTCACGAAAACCGGCTTCGAAAATCTTTTCCATGCCGCGTGGGGTCAAGCGCCCCGAGGTCAGGTTCTGGAAAATATGATTGAGATCGGCGCCGCCCCAAAATTCTTTCTCGAATTCATCTGCCTGCTTGATCGCGATGCGTAGTGTGAACATCTTTTGGAAAATAAACAGCCAAGACATGAATGAGGCGACCAGCAGCAACAGCATCACCAGTTGCACGATGAAGCTTGCATTCACGATCATGGTCAAAAAGGAAAAGTCGGGCGTCGCTTCGATTTTCATGCGGGTTGCAAGCTTTCGAGTGGTTGTCGAATATGGGGTGGAATACTGACGGGCTTGAAGCTTGCACCGTCCACGCAAACGATTTTGACCGTTGCCTCGATCAGTCGTGCATCGCGTTCAACCGTCTGGAATACCTCAATCGTGCTGCGCCCGAGCTTTTCCATGCGCACGGTGACAGTCAGCTCATCGTTGAATTGCGCGGGACGCAAATATTCTATCGCTACTGAGCGCACTACAAAGATGACATTATGGTCACGCAATAGATCAGGCTGCTCAAAACCCGCTGCGCGCAGCCATTCGGTGCGAGCGCGCTCCAAAAATCTTAAGTAGTTAGCGTAATAAACCACCCCGCCCGAATCGGTGTCTTCGTAATACACCCGCACGGGAAATGAGAAAGTATAGGGTTCCTGCGCCAAGCTCACTGTGCGCTATCCCACATATCGCGATTGGCGCCCGACGCGGGTGCGCTCAGGCCGAAATGTTCATACGCCAAGGGCGTGGCGATGCGGCCGCGGGGTGTGCGCATCAGATAGCCTTGCTGGATCAGGAAAGGCTCCAGCACATCTTCAATCGTGTCGCGCTCTTCGCCGATCGCGGCGGCCAGGTTGTCCAGCCCGACCGGCCCGCCGCCGAATTTGCTGAGTACGGCTTCTAGCAGCTTGCGGTCCATGATGTCGAAGCCGCTTTTATCTACATCCAGCATCGACAGCGCCGCATCGGCGACCTCAGGGGTGACATGACCATCGGCCTTTACCTCGGCAAAATCGCGCACCCGCCGCAACAAGCGGTTGGCGATACGCGGCGTGCCGCGCGAGCGGCGCGCGATTTCAAACGCGCCTTCATCGGTAATCTGCACATTGAGTAAGCCTGACGAGCGCGTCACGATGCGCTGCAATTCGGCCGGTGAATAAAATTCCAGCCGCGCCACGATGCCGAAGCGGTCGCGCAGCGGATTGGTCAGCATGCCGGCGCGGGTGGTGGCGCCGACCAGCGTAAACGGCGGCAGATCGAGCTTGACCGAGCGTGCGGACGGGCCTTCGCCGATCATGATGTCGATCTGATAATCCTCCAGCGCGGGGTAGAGGATTTCTTCCACCACCGGCGATAGGCGGTGAATCTCGTCGATGAATAGCACATCGTTTGGTTCGAGGTTAGTCAGCAGCGCCGCCAAATCGCCCGCCCGCTCTAGCACCGGGCCAGAAGTCAGGCGCAGATTCACGCCCATTTCGCGCGAGATAATATGCGCCAGCGTGGTCTTACCTAAACCCGGCGGCCCGAACAACAGCACATGATCTAAGGCCTCTTTGCGCTGGCGCGCCGCCTGGATAAAGATCGTGAGTTGCTCGCGTATTTTTTGCTGGCCCACATATTCGTCCAGCATCTTCGGGCGCAACGCGCGTTCGACCGCTTCTTCCTGGGGGGAAAGATTGGTTGGGGCGATGAGGCGATCGGTTTCAATCATGGGTTCAGGCTTCAGGCGTCAGGCGACAGATTGTCGTGTTAAAGATTGCTGCAAGCCATTCAGCATACGTCCCACTTCATTGGTTTGCACAAGCAGTTTCTCCATAGTAGGGCGATCCAAATAGAGTAGACGCTGCCCGATTTGAATTTGCGTTTCTAACTCCAAAAGCGAGCCATACGAAATTGATAGATAGTTGACATAAGCTTTGGTGGATTTACGCCCATATCCTTCAGCGATGTTCGATGGGATAGATATGGCGGCTCGGCGCATTTGCGAAACTAGGCCAAATTGCTCTTCTTTGGGGAAAGATCGCGTTAAACGATAAATCTCTTCAACTAAGTTCATAGCCTTTTGCCAGACGCTCAAATCGGAGTATTGAACAACATTGGACACGCTTGTTTCCCCTGACGCCTGAATCCTGACGCCCGACGCCTAACTCTTCGATAATAGCTTTAGCGCTTGTCGAATCCCGTCCGACACAGAGGCCTCCGCCGGCAATTGCTTCACGGCCCACAGCGCTTCCTTGTCATTATACCCAAGCGCATTAAGCGCATTGAGAATGTCGGCCTCGCTGGAGGGGGCAGCGCCTGTCGTGGTAACCGTGGCGACCGCCGCCGAAAATTTGTCGCGTAATTCCAGCAGCAAACGCTCCGCCGTTTTTTTGCCGATGCCGGGCACTTTGGTGATGCGTCCGGTTTCCTGTGCGGCGATTGCATTGGCGAGGTCGGTCACGCTCATGCCGGAGAGTACCGAGAGCGCGGTTTTAGCGCCGATGCCGCTGACTTTGAGCAGTTGTCGAAACGCTTGGCGCTCGGCCTCGGTGCCGAAGCCATAGAGCAAATGCGCGTCTTCACGAATGGTGAGATGTGTATAGAGCGTGATGCGCTCACCGCTTGCCGGCAGGTTGTAGAAGGTGCTCATCGGCACGTCGATTTCGTAGCCGATACCGCCCACATCCACCAGCACATGCGGCGGTTGTTTTTCGGCAAGGACGCCGGTAATGCGTCCGATCATGGTGTACCTCCGATCAAGCGGCCATTGCGCACGCGATAGCCCGCGGTTGAGAGTTGTCCCAAACCCAACCCGCCATGTGCATGGCAGATTGCACACGCCAGTGCATCGGCTGCATCGGGCGAGGGGGTTCCGGCCAATTGCAGTAGGCGCTTCACCATCTCTTGAACTTGGGTTTTATCCGCATGGCCGTTGCCGACCACGGCTTGTTTCACTTGCAGCGCAGTGTATTCGGCGACGATCAGATTAGCGGAAACCGCCGCGCAAATCGCCGCACCCCTGGCTTGGCCCAGCAGCAGCGTGGATTTGGGATTGACATTGACGAATACCTGCTCGACTGCGACGTGCTCGGGTTGATGTTGCTGAATGATTTCGGCGAGGCCGTCGAGGATGGTTTTGAGCCGCTCCGGCAGCGAGGCGTCGGGGGTGCGGATACAGCCGCTGGTGACGTAGGCGAGTTGCTTGCCGGTCTTGTCGATCAAGCCGAAGCCTGTGATGCGTAAGCCGGGATCAATGCCGAGAATGCGGATTGTCTTATTCCTCCAGAACCGCGCTGGTGAAGACCTCTTGGACATCATCCAAGCTCTCCAGCGCATCGAGCAATTTCTGCATTTTTACCGCGTCATCCCCGGTGAGTTCGGTTTCCATCGTGGGCTTGTAGATGACTTCCGCGATCTCGGCTTTCAACCCGGCTTTTTCCAGCGCATCCTTCACCGCAGGAAAATCGTGTGGGGTGCTGATAACTTCGATGCTGCCATCGTCATTGGTGATTACGTCTTCTGCACCGGCGTCGATGGCGGCTTCCATCACTTTATCCTCAGAGGTGCCGGGTGCGAAAACCAATTGCCCGCAGTGCTTGAACTGATAAGCGACACAGCCGTCGGTGCCCATATTGCCGCCGTGCTTGGCGAAGGCGTGGCGCACATCGGCGACCGTGCGCACTTTGTTGTCGGTGAGGCAATCCACCATCACCGTCGCGCCGCCTACCCCATACCCTTCGTAGCGTGCTTCTTCATAGGTCACGCCTTCCAGCTCGCCGGTGCCGCGCTTGATGGCGCGGTCGATGTTGTCACCCGGCATGTTTTCGGCTTTGCCTTTGTCGATGGCGAGGCGCAGGCGCGGGTTGTCATTGGGGTTACCGCCGCCCATGCGGGCAGCCACGGTGATTTCTTTAATCAGGCGGGTAAAAACCTTGCCGCGCTTGGCGTCTTGGCGCCCTTTGCGGTGCTGAATATTTGCCCATTTGGAATGACCGGCCATAGCTTGAAACTTCCTAGAAAAAACAGTGCAATGTTACCATTTGCGGCATGCTTAATCATTAGAAAAGCGATTAACCACGGGGGCCACGGGGAGCACGGGGAAAAACAGCACGATGTCTTATTTAACCTTGCGTCAGGCGGGCGAAAGGATTCAAGCGCAATTGTTTTTGGGTTTCCCCGTGAACCCCGTGTTCCCCGTGGTTCAAAAGCCGTTTGATAAACCAAACTTAGAAAGTTGAACCATGGCCGAACCCATGCTGATCGCAAAATCCGAGATCGACGTTTTTCTGTTGCCCAAAATGGCCAATCGCCACGGCGTGATAACCGGCGCCACCGGCACCGGCAAAACGGTCACGCTGCAAGTGCTGGCAGAAAATTTCAGCCGCCAAGGCGTGCCGGTCTTCATGTCGGATGTGAAGGGCGACCTCTCCGGCATCAGTCAGCCCGGCAAGCTGAACCCGAAGATTGAAGAACGGCTCGCCAAGATGGGTGTGCAGGATCATGCGTTTGTTGGTTGCCCGGTTACGTTTTGGGATGTTTTTGGCGAGTTGGGCCATCCGGTGCGCAGTACCGTATCCGAGATGGGTCCGCTGTTGATGGGGCGCATGCTCAATCTGAACGAGACCCAGGAAGGCGTGCTCAACCTGGTATTCAAGATCGCAGACGATAACGGCCTGCTGCTGCTTGACCTGAAAGACCTGCGCGCCATGCTGCAAAGCGTGGGCGACAACGCGAAACAATTTACCACCGAATACGGTAACGTCTCTGCCGCGTCGATTGGCGCTATTCAACGCGGCCTATTGCAGATCGAAACGCAGAATGGCGATCGCTTCTTCGGTGAGCCCACGCTCAATTTAGAAGATTTTATGCAGACTGATGCCCAAGGGCAGGGGGTAATCAACATCCTCGCCGCAGACAAGCTAATGCAATCACCCAAGGCGTACTCCACCTTCCTTTTGTGGTTGCTATCGGAATTATTCGAAAACTTGCCAGAAGTGGGCGACCCGGAGAAACCCAAGCTGGTGTTCTTTTTCGATGAAGCGCATCTCTTGTTCAACGATGCGCCGGACGCGCTGCTGGAGAAGATCGAGCAAGTCGTGCGCTTGGTGCGCTCAAAGGGTGTGGGCGTGTATTTCGTGACGCAAAACCCGCTCGATATCCCGGATCGCGTGCTGGGCCAGCTCGGCAATCGCGTGCAGCACGCGCTGCGCGCCTTCACTCCGCGCGACCAAAAAGCGGTCAAGGCCGCCGCCACCACCATGCGCGAGAATCCTAAATTCAACGCCGAGCAAGCCATCACCGAGCTGGGCGTGGGCGAGGCACTGGTCTCCACCCTGGATGAAAAAGGCCGGCCCACCGTCACCGAGCGCGCGCTGATCATGCCGCCGCACGGCCAGATCGGGCCGATCGATGAAGTCACCCGCCGCCAAATCATCCAAAGTTCGCTCGTCGCCGGCATCTACGAAAAAGCCGTGGATCGCGAATCCGCCTATGAGATTCTCAAAGGGCGCGCGGCGCAGCAAGCCGAAACCGAGGCCAAGCAAACCCAAGAGAAAGATAGCGGCGGTTGGGGCGACATCCTGGGCGGCGTGCTCGGTGGGGGAAGCAGCAAGCGGCAGGGTGTGGGCGAGGCCCTGGCCAAAAGTGCTGCGCGCGCCATCGGCAGCGAGGTGGGGCGGCGGATCATTCGCGGCGTGCTGGGATCTATTTTGGGCGGCGGCAAACGCTAATTCAAAAAGCACCATTCAAGTAGCTGATCCAGGTTTACCGCTTACAGCCCTTAGCGCGCGGCTGTTGCCGGAAACCGCGTAAGCAGTGCGCGAGCACCTCCCGCTATCCCTTTTTCCCCTGGGCACGCATCTTGCCTATCTCCTTCTTAAAAGACTGCCAGGGCATTCCGTTCCTGGGGTCGTAAAGTTGTGTGATAAGTTAAATATGCTTGATTTTATTAGCAATTTATATAAGAAAAACAGCCATCCCTTAGCTCGGGAGTCGGGTGTCACGCGAATTATCGAGGAGCTCCCTGCTGATAATCCGGCAATGGCGCTGGAGGAACTCACACACTGGCTGTTGGCCTTATCCAACGCAGAGGGGATCAGTCTAAAGGAGCGTGTGAAGCGTTTGGCGCGCATCGACCAATCCGCGCAGAAATATGAGCGCGCATTGCGCCGCCAATACACGGATACCTCGCGCATGCACAAAGCGTTCGAAGAGCGCATTTGGAATGCGAATTTTGATTTTCTCGAAGCAACCGTCAACGCGCATTTACGCTGTATTGAGAGTTTGCCGCAAAAGGGTGAGCAAAATGACCAAGATCTCGCGATTGTGATTATGCGCACGATGCGTCGGCTCGATCTTCAGGCGCATTGGCTGCATTTGCGCTACCGCCCAATTCCCGCTGAACTTTGGGATCAGATATTTCTCGTGATTCGATTAGCAGAGGAACGTGCGCTGCTGCAGCTGCCGGTCACGCTCAACAGCACGGCCAAGGCGCAAACGAGCATCGCGCAGGAAATGTTGAAATTGCTCATGATGGCCGTGGCCGCGCCCGAGCATCTGACCAAGATACAAATCGACTTGGCGCACTTGCTGACGCACAACTTGGCGGGGACGTTTTGTTGGGAGCAGATACCGAGCGGCAGTACGGTTTTTCATGTGGATTTTTCCAAGCCCAAAACCCCTGTCCGGCTCACCTCGGTTTCCGAGCACCATTTTATGTCGCGCTGTTTTGGCTCGGGCGAGGCGGTGCGCGCATTGGTCGTCGGCCTAAAGCAATTAGAGCATGGGGGGGTACCTGCCACGCTCGGGGCGATCGATTTCTCGCACTACAAGCGTGAAGATTTGCTGGAAGTCATGGCGCATTTATCGCAGTGCTGGTGCAAAATGGATGTGCACAATGAGCACCATCATTTTGATAAACGCCATGCGAACCGCACCCAAGTATTTGACCAAATCAGTGTGGTGCACAGCTTTGGCGCGCTCTGCGAACAGCTTGCCCAGTCCGCCCTATTGCGGCCGAATCCGGCGCCCAAGCCACTCCCTTCGCCAAATGAAAGTATTGCCTATCAAGAAGAAGTGGACATGAAGGTCTACGGCTTCGTCACCGAGAAGACGCGGGACAAGGCGCGGCATATGAAAGCCATTCAAGCGATGACGCCGACCTCAGCGCTTAGCATTAACATTTATGAAGATGAGACGGAGAGTTGGGTCGTGGAAAATATCAGCCAGATGGGTTATGGCGTGATCATTTCCAGCCTGAAAGAAGATTGGGTGCGAAACCACACCATTATTGGCATTCAACCCGGTGCAGCGCCTTGGCAAATCGGGGTGATTCGTCGCGTTGCGAGTGAGTCGGTGGAAAATACGCAGGCAGGCATTCAAATTTTATCGAACCGGCCTCATGCCGCCATGCTGCGCCCGCTTGATAACGAAATGAGCATATGGGAAACCGCTGCCGATACCCAAACTTACCATCACACTCCTGGCATCTACTTACAAAAAGAGCCCCCCTACCAGAATGAGGAGTCGCTCTTGCTGGCATCAGGCAGCTACCAACTCCATCGTACTTACGCTATGGTTGTCGGGGAAGAGAAGCGCACTATCCTTCTGCTCGACCGGATCAACCCCTTTGAAGGTATCGATCAGGTCATCTTCAAGGACGTGAAAACAAAAGCGTAAGGGCAGCTAATTTACGATAGCTGGATTGCGGCCTAGGAAGCACGATGCACCAACGACACGAAGCATTACTGACCACGCTATTGTCCCAGCCCACGGCGCCGTTTCGCGAAAGTCACGTGATCAACTGGGTGACCGAGGTGCTGGATCGGAATGGCGTTCCCTATTTTACCGACCCCATCGGCAACATCGTGGTCGGCGCGGCATCACAGGCCGATTATCAACGCCTCTTGCGCGCGCGCAGCGATGACCCGCTGCGCGTATTCATTGCGCATATGGATCACCCCGGTTTTCATGGTGTGCGCTGGGTGCAGCCGAATGTGCTGCGTATTCGCTGGCATGGCGGTTCGCCCACCAAGTTATTGCGCGACAGTCGCGTCTGGTTGTCGACCGAAGACGGTTGGGCGGGCGAAGGCGTATTGCGCAAGGTAAGCTTGCATCCAAAAGGCTATGCGATCGGTACGGCGGAGGTGCACGTGAAGGCTGAGCAGATCGCGCCACGCCGTCCGGGTGCGAAGTCGCTGTTCGGCGGTTTCAAATTTAGAAAGCCGGTATGGAAAAGCGGCGCCAAGCTTTACACCCAGGCGGCGGATGACCTGATCGGCGTGTATTGCATTGTTGCTACCGCACTCGATGTATTCGCAAAGCGGGGGCAGAAGCAGCGCCCACCATTTATCGGTTTGCTCACGCGGGCCGAGGAGGTGGGCTTGGTCGGCGCGGTGGGGCATTTCGAATTGGGTTGGCTGCAAGCCGCACGGCGGGCGCTGGTGTGCGTGAGCCTGGAAGCATCGCGCACTCTGCCGGGCGCAGTAGTCGGCAAGGGGCCGATTGTGCGGCTGGGTGACCGGCGCACGCCGTTTCAAGCGGATTATTTACAGATACTCACCGAATTGGCGGAGCAGGTGCTGCCGCAGCAACATCAGCGCCGCATCATGGATGGCGGCAGCTGCGAGGGTTCAGCAGCGATGGTGTACGGGTTGCCCACCATCGCCTTGGCGGTGCCGCTGGGCAATTATCACAACCAAGGCTTAGAAGGCGGGCCAGATTGCCGCGGCCACCTCGGCCCCGCACCGGAGTTTGTGCATGTGGATGATGTAGAAGGGCAACGTAAATTGTGTGTTGCGCTCATGCGCAGCAAGTTGCCCTGGGGTGATCCGTGGCGGAAGGTGAAAGCGCGTTTGAAGCAGAACTATCGCGATTTTCAGAAGCAGTTGTAGTCGGGGTGAAGGTGGCTCCACCCCCGTGGTTCAAGAGCCGTGTTTATGAAAAATAATAGGGAGAATAACAATGACTTCTTCAACCCCCATGCGCGCAACAATCGCGCTGCTGATTTGGGTGGCCGGTGCGCTCAGCGCGGGTTATTTCTGGCGCCATGGCATCGAAAATATCTTCGGCCCGGACAGTTGGTGGCTGGTGACCGGATGGCTCGGCGTGGTCATCGGTCTCGTGCATTTTTTGATTATTTTTATTTTCGCGCGCCAGCCGCGCAGTGGTGGATGACTCCGCGTTAAATGAGAAACTCGCAAAGCGAGCCTAAGTCCCTCTCTCCCGCTTGCGGGAGAGAGCTAGGAGAGAGGGAACGGTCATGGCGATTTTCATTTTATGGGGCCATTTGACCGTTACTTCATTTCCACGCCATACCCCACGAGCTCTGCCAGCAAGCGCACGCCACTATAGGCCCAGCGCGATAACAGGCGTTCCCACCACGTCCTGCGCGCTAAATCCAGCGGCTGCATGCGACGTGACGATGTTTGGATGGCGGCTGACAAGCTCGCGTGCAGGGTGGCCGCGAAGGCATGGTCGAACGCCACGACATTAGCCTCGCGTGAGAGATGCAAGCTGGTCGGATCGATATTGGAAGAGCCGACCGTGGCCCAAACTTGGTCGATGACCGCGACTTTGGCATGCAGGATGCTGGGCTGGTATTCATGAATTTCAATACCGGCGGTCAGCAATTCATCGTATAAGGCGCGCGTGGCGTAGTGCACGAAGCGAAATTCGATGCGGCCTTGCAACAGCAGCACTACTTTCACACCGCGCGCGGCGGCCTGCAACAAGGCTGTGCGAAAACGCCGACCGGGCAGGAAATAGGAGTTGGCCAGAATGATTTCATGATGCGCCTTGCCGATGGCGCGTAAATAGGCGCGCTCAATATCGCGCCGATGTTTTAGATTGGTGCGTTGGATGAATGCCGCGCGCATCTTGCCCACCGGGAGTGGAGCAGGCGGCACGGTCGCGGTGTCGGGCAGGCGCAATCGAATCCGCAGCATATGCGCGTGCAACTTACGCATCTCCTGCAAAATCGGTGCGACCAGCGGTCCTTGTACCGCCACCGCAAAATCGAATTGGGGGGGGGTGCCCGGAGAGTCTGCATCGTTCACGATATTGATGCCGCCGACGAAAGCAACGGTTTGGTCGATGACCGCGAGCTTGCGATGCAGACGCCGCAAGCGTTGGCGGCGGAAGCGCCAAGGGGAGATTTGTGCGCGGTAAATCAGCGCATCCACACCGGCCGCGCGCAAGGCCTGGAGGGCGCTTGCGGGATAGTCCTGCGCGCCGTAGCCGTCGATGATTAAATGGGTCGCGACACCGCGTTGCACAGCACGCATCAATGCAGTGGAAATACGCTGCCCGGTCGCATCGTCGGCGTAAATATACGATTCAAGATAAATGTGGCTGGATGCGCGGTCGATCGCGGCTTCGAGCGCGGGAATGTATTCGGTGCTGTTCTGGAGCAGAGTGAGTTGATTGCCGGCGATATAAGGGATCATATCCGGGAGACAGTTGCGGACAAGACTGCGTGGTCCGAGATGCGCGACCAGGGGCGGCCGTGATGCACCCGCGCGGATTTCACTTTCAGTCCGCGAAAGTAAATGCGATCCAGGCGCAGCAGCGGCATCGCGGCAGGATAGCTTTTCGCCGACTTGCCATGCAGATGTTCGAACACTTCATGCACTTGCAATGAACGCGCCAAGAACTCGCCGGCCTTGATGCGCCAGTCGTTGAAATCGCCCGCGATCAACAGCGGCGCATGCGCCGGCACCATCTCCTGAATGCGGTCGCGGATCGCTTGCAGTTGCTTCATGCGGCCGCGGCCGCCCAAGCCGAGATGCACATTCACGCAATGCAATTTTTCCTGCCAATCCGGCACGTCGATCACGCAGTGCAACAGCCCCCGGCTTTCCATGGCGTGGGTGGAGATATCAATGTTTTCCCATTCCAGAATCGGGTAGCGCGACAAAATCACATTGCCGTGGTGTCCTTCCGGATAGACGGCGTTCTTGCCATAGGCGAAGTCGCTCCACAATTGATCAGCGAGGAATTCATACTGCGACAACTCAGGCCAGTTGTGATGGCGGCCGGCATGACCGCGATGCTCGCCGATCACCTCTTGCAGGAACACGACATCCGGGTTCAATAAATGCAACTGGACCTTCAGTTCATGCAGCATCATGCGCTGGTTGAATTGCGAGAAGCCTTTGTGGATGTTGTAGGTCGTGATGTGCAGTGTGTCGGACATAAGGAAAAGTATAGCGTAGAAAGGTTATTAACCACGGGGGACACGGAGGGCACGGGGAAGCCCAAAGACTTTTGCGCCTAGTGGGTTGCAATGGTTTAGGCACACAATTTATTGAGTTTTCCCCGTGCCCTCCGTGTCCCCCGTGGTTAAAAAGCCTTTTTTAACTTGATTCAACCCACTGCGGCAGCATCAAAATCGCTGCCGCATTGCTGGGTGAGAAGCAGCGCTGCGCCGCTTCTTGGTAGGGATACCAGGCGAAGCGCAAATGTTCCCGCTCCGCTAGCTTTACTGGCAGGGGGCCTGGCAACGTGAGGCTCCACACATGTTCGGTATTGTGCTCGACGCCTGGCGCGTAACGGTGCCGCCACTCGGGGTAAATCTCATACAGGTTCTGCTGGTTCCGGTCAGTCAGCACAAACTGGCTGGCATCGAGCCCGGTTTCTTCCGCGACTTCCCGAATCGCCGTATCGCGCAGGGTCTCGCCCGGGTTTAGGCTGCCGGTCACCGATTGCCAGTAGCCGGGATGATCGGCGCGCTCCATGAGCAGCACTTGCAGGTCGGGGGTGTGGATCACGACCAGGACGGAGACCGGAATTTTGTGGGGGGTAGTCATAAATCCTAGATCAGAAAATCCACTTCCTAACCGCCAAGACGCCAAGAGCGCCAAGGAAAGCGAATGTGACTTTCTTGGCGCTCTTGGCGGTTCAAGTATTTTTAGGAGCTTGTTTTTACCTCAACCTGCCGCAACCGGATATGCAGTTCTTTCAACTGCGCTTCAGATACGGTATTCGGCGCTTGGGTCATCAGATCGTTGGCGCGTTGCGTTTTTGGGAAGGCGATCACGTCGCGGATCGATTCCGCGCCCGCCATCAGCGCCACCAAGCGATCCAGGCCAAAGGCCAAGCCGCCATGCGGTGGGGCGCCGTATTGCAGGGCATCGAGCAGGAAGCCGAATTTTTCTTGTGCTTCTTCGGCGCTGATTTTGAGTGCGCGGAATACTTTCGATTGCACCGCTTCCTGGTGGATACGCACCGAGCCGCCGCCCACTTCCCAGCCGTTCAGCACCAAGTCATAGGCGCGCGATAAAGCTTTGCCCGGATCGGATGTCAGCAGATCTTCGTGGCCGAGCATGGGCGCGGTGAAAGGATGATGCAGCGCGACCCAGCGGTCGGCTTGGTCGTCGTATTCAAACATGGGGAAATCCACCACCCACAACGGCTTCCATTCCTTCACGGCGTGACCGCGCTCATACCCGATTTTGACGCGTAGCGCGCCCAGGGTGTCGTTCACGATCTTGGTGCGATCGGCGCCGAAGAACACGATGTCGCCGTCTTGTGCGCCGCAACGGGCTAGCGTTTCTTTTATCGCCGCTTCCGGCAGGAATTTCACGATGGGCGATTGCAAGCCTTCCATGCCCTTCGCCAACTCGTTTACCTTGATGTAGGCTAGGCCCTTAGCACCGTAGATCTTTGCGAATTCGGTCAGATCGTCGATGTCTTTGCGCGACAGCTCGCCGCCCTTGGGCACGCGCAGACAGGCCACGCGGCCGTCTTTCAGGTTCGCCGCTTCGCGGAACACTTTGAATTCCACTTCGCGCATCACATCGGTGAGCTCGGTCAGCTCGAGGTTCACGCGCATATCCGGCTTATCCGAGCCGTAGCGCGCCATGGCGTCCGCATAGGTCATGCGCGGGAAAGGATCGGGCAGATCGATGCCCTGCACCCGTTTGAACATATCGCGGATCATGGCTTCGACCATGCCGGTGATTTCCGCCTCGCTCATGAACGAGGTCTCGATATCCACCTGGGTGAATTCGGGCTGGCGGTCGGCGCGCA
>JBBTCZ010000007.1:0-35904 GCA_038042985.1 Pseudomonadota bacterium | reverse complement strand
TCATGCCTGTTGGCGCTCCTGGCACTAGCCGGTCCCTGCCAACTTTGCTATTGTTCACCCCCCGAACCACCTTCCCCCCCATTCACGGAGTCCTCGCATGGCCACGCTCGACCTCACCAAAGATAATTTCGAACAAACGGTTCTAAACCATGATCTCGTGATCCTCGATTTCTGGGCGCCGTGGTGCGGCCCGTGCCAAGGTTTCGCGCCGGTGTATGAAGCCATTTCGGAAAAGTATGCGGATGTGGTGTTCGCGAAAGTGAATACCGAGGAAGAGCAGGAGCTTGCGGGTTATTTTCAGATTCGCTCGATTCCCACGCTGATGGTGTTCCGCGAGCAGGTCATCATCTTCTCCCAACCCGGCGCCCTGCCCGGCTCGGCGCTGGAAGAAATTATCACCAAGGCAAAGACGCTGGATATGGATCAGATTCGCGCGGAAATCGCGGCGGAAGAAAAGAACCAAGCTTAACCACGGGGCACACGGGGGCACGGGGAGAGCGTGTTATATGGAAATTGGGATCCCTAGTTAAGCGCAATCATTTCGCTATTCATATCTGGGTTTCCCCGTGTACTCCGTGTACCCCGTGGTTCATGAACTTTTAAGCAGCAACGCCAATACCTCGCGCGCCAGCGGCACGGTGATGGGGCGCTTCATTTCAAGCGAATAGCGGTCCAGCGCTTCCAGCACCGCCATCAACGAAGGCAAATCCCGCTTCCACTGTTTCAATAAATACCCCACCACATCGCGCGGCAGGGTAAAGCCGCGCCCCTGGGCATGGGTCATCAGCGCTTGGGCCTTGTCCTCATCCGATAGGCACTTCACTTGGAACACCAAGCCTTGCGCCAAGCGGCTGGCCAGGTCTTGCCGGATATTGAGATGCATGGGCGCATAAGGCCCGCTGGCGATCAGCAGGCCGCTGCCATCGCGTAGGCGGTTCATGATATTGAACAGGCGATTTTGGTTCGGCTCATCGAGCGCCAGCACATCGTCCACCAACAGCACGTCACACAGCGCGGCTTCATCTTCGGTGCACATTTGCGTATCACGGGCCAAGCACGAGCGCAGGTGATGCGCGCTGGCGGCAGCGGCAAAGCCGTGCAGGAGATGGCTTTTGCCGCATCCCGCGCCACCCCATAGATAAACGACGCGTTCGTGGATAGAACCTTCCAACATGGCGCGCAAGGTCGCCAGCACCTCGCCATTCAAGCCGATGACGAAATTCTGCAAACTTGGCAGCGGCGGGGGGGCAATATCGAAAACCAGTTGTTTCATGATCAGGCAACCGGTCAAAACCGGGGTTTGAGGTAAAATACGCAAAGACGGCTACTTTAACCAGCAACGCTTCATAACTCAATCAGTGAGAACCTCATCTTGACTTCGGCGCACCCCCCCAATTCCTTGAGCTACCGCGATGCAGGCGTGGATATCGACGCCGGCGACGCCCTGGTGGAAAACATTAAACCGCTGGCCCGGCGCACGATGCGCCCCGAAGTGATGGGCGGCATCGGCGGCTTCGGCGCGCTATTCGAGATTTCGAAAAAATTCCGCGAGCCGGTCTTGGTTTCCGGCACCGATGGCGTCGGCACCAAATTGAAACTCGCCTTCGAAATGAATAAGCACGACACGGTCGGCATCGATTTGGTGGCGATGAGCGTGAACGACATTCTGGTGCAAGGCGCGGAGCCGCTGTTTTTTCTCGACTACTTCGCTTGCGGCAAACTCGATGTCGCCACCGCCACGGATGTGGTCAAAGGCATCGCCCAAGGCTGCGAATACGCCGGCTGCGCATTGATCGGCGGCGAGACGGCGGAGATGCCGGGCATGTATCCAGCGGGCGAATACGATCTCGCCGGCTTCGCGGTGGGTGCGGTGGAAAAGAGCCAGATCATCAACGGCAAGACCATCCAGCCGGGGGATACGGTGCTGGGGCTCGCCTCCAGCGGCGCGCACTCCAACGGCTACTCGCTCATCCGCAAAGTGCTGCAAGTGACAGGGGCCGATCTCAACGCTGATTTCCATGGCCGCACGCTGGGCGAGACCATCATTGAGCCTACGCGCATTTACGTGAAACCCCTGCTGGCTTTGATGCAAACTTTGCCCGTAAAAGGCATGGCGCACATCACGGGGGGTGGCTTGTTGGAAAACATTCCACGCATTTTGCAACCCGAACTCACGGCCAAGCTCGATGTATCGAGCTGGCCTTTGCCGCCACTATTCCAGTGGCTGCAAGAGATGGGCAATATCGAGACGCACGAGATGCATCGCACTTTCAACTGCGGCATCGGCATGGTGGTGGTAGTCGCTGCGAATGATGCCGAGCGCGCCATGCAAAGCCTCAGCGCGGCGGGCGAAACGGTGTACCGCATCGGCAGCATTGAACAGCGCGCGGCTGGGCAAGCGCAAACGATTGTGCAGTGAAAACCATCGTCATCCTCATCTCGGGTCGCGGCAGCAATATGCAGGCGATTGTCGAAGCTAATCTGCCGGTGCACATCGCCGCCGTGATCAGCAATCGAGCCGATGCCAGCGGTTTGAGTTATGCCCAATCCAAAGGCATCGCAACGCGTGTAGTCGATCACCGCAACTTTGATACACGCGAGGCATTCGATGCCAGATTGATGCAAACCATTGACGCATTCAAACCGGATTTAGTCGTACTCGCTGGCTTCATGCGCATCCTCACCGAAGGTTTTGTGAATCACTACCAGGGCCGCTTAATCAATATCCACCCCTCGCTGTTGCCCGCCTTTCCTGGCCTGGCGACGCATGAGCAAGCGCTTAAAGCTGGCGTTAAAGTGCACGGCTGCACTGTGCATTTCGTCACCCCCAAAGTGGATCACGGCCCGATCGTGGCGCAAGCTGAAGTCGCGGTGGAAGCGAACGACACCCCCGCAACGCTCGCGGAACGGGTGTTGATAGAAGAACATCGGATTTATCCGCAGGCGATACGTTGGTTTGCCGAAGATCGGCTCACCCTCACGCCCGATGGGCGCGTCAACGTGAAAGACGTGGAGACGTTGGATTAATCATGATGCCAAACTTGAAACGCACTGTTTACCAAACGCTATGCGCCCTTTTACTGGCCAGCACCCTCCTACCCGCCGTGGCCGCACCCACGCAATCTACGTTCACTTACAGCGTGAGCCGAGGCAAAGAAGTGATCGGCGAGATTCAGGAAACGCTGACCATCGACGCGCAACGCTATAAGTTGGAGAGCAAAACCATTCCGCTGGGCGTGGCGGCGATATTCGTGAAAGACACCATCCTGATGAGTAGCGAGGGCGGGTACAGCGCCAGCGGATTTCGACCGGAGCGTTTTGAATATCATCGCAGCACCAAACCGAACAAAGATGTGACTGCGCGCTTTGATTGGACTGGCAAGACCGCTGAGTTCTCCTATGAGGGCAAGACTGAATCACAAGCGCTGCCCGAGCTGCTGCAAGATCGATTTAGTGCGCTGTACCACTTCCGCTTTCTGACCAAGCCACCGAAAACGCAGACCCTTCCCGTGAGCAATGGCAAGAAAATCGAAAATCAACTTTTCAAATATAGTGGCGAAGAAACATTGACCCTCCCCATCGGCAAAATCAAAACGATACGTTACGAGCGCGAGCGTACGCCAGACGATGACGGCATTACACTTTGGATTAACGATCAATGGGCCGCGCCGGTCAAAATCGTGGTGACCGGTAAAAAGGGCGGCCAAACCGAACAGGTGTTGAAGCGCGCAAAGCTCGATGGTCGATGATGCGCAGCGGACGGCCGTTTATCTGGGCTATCGCATTCTCGCTGTTATTGCATGTCAGTCTATTGCTCGGACCCAAGATTGAACTGCCGAATTGGGCAGCCCCTCCCCCGCTTACGGTAGACATTCAAACACCTCCATCACCTCCCGTTAGTCTGCCGCAACCGGTTCGACGCCCGATCAGGCCCGCGCCGAAAACGCCCTCTATCGCGCCAGCCACGCCAGCCGTTATCGCAGATCAATCGTCGGCGCCCGCGCCCACCGCGCCATCCGAGCCCGCGCCACTCGCGCAAACACCTGAAACATCGGCGCCGCTCGCCGCACCAATCGATAAGCGCCCCGCCTTCCCCAGCCAATTCGAATTGGTGTACACGGTCTATCGCGGCGAACAGGGCATGTCAGTCGGCAAAACAACCCACAAATGGCGCATGGCCAATAATCAATATCTGCTCACGAGCAGCACCGAAGCGACTGGCCTGTTCTCGCTATTTTTTAGCGGGCGTTACATTATCACCAGCCGTGGCGAACTGAGCGCGAATGGCCTCAAACCGATTTCATTTTGGATACAGCGCGGCCAAAGCGGTGAGCGCACCGAGTTTGCGGAATTCGATTGGGAAGCCAAATCATTGCAATATGGCAAAAGTGATGAGCGCCGCAATGTCGCCCTGAGCGAGGGCACACAAGATCAACTCTCAGTGTTCTATCAACTGGCGCTGACCGCGCCGCACAGCGGGCGGTTTAAACTGGCGCTCACCACGGGCCGCAAATTCAATCAATACGACTATCAAGTGATCGGCGAAGAAACAATTGAAACGCCCTTAGGCCCGCTGAGGACCCAGCATCTGGCAAGAGTGGCGCAAGAAGCGGGCGGTAACGCGGATATTTGGCTCGCAGTCGATCATCATTATCTGCCGGTTCGCTTTAAGCTGGCATCGCAGAAAGGAGAAATACTCGATCACGTGATTGCGGATTTGCTTGTGCCTTAGCGACGAAGACTAAGGCTTAGGCAAAACGGGTACGGCCGGCTTTGGTGTAAAACCCGGCTCGTCGACGGTTTTGATGTCGCTAATAAAATATTGCGTTTCGCCAAAGCAGGAAGTGGGTACGCCGATGTGCTGCTCGTAGGACAACGCGACGCGCTGGCCGATGGATGGATTGATGCGCTTGGCAAGCGCATCGTCGCGCACCGTGAAATAAAACTTCTCCGCCACCGTGCCCGGCATCGACACCAGCGCCATCTCACCCTCCCAGGTTTTGCACAGCCAGCCTTTATGCGAGAACTTTTGCACATAGCCCGCGCGCTCGCCGCTGGAATAGCTCCAGCTCAATACCAACCAAGTGTAGGCAACCAACAACAGGATCGCGAGCACCGCAATCGCGGCCAACGTTTTGATGACTTTTGCGCCGACGTTTTCCATAGTGTTTCACTCGGAGTATGCAGAGGCGCCGAGATTAGCATAGCTAGCGCTTGGGCTGCAAAACGCTGTTTTAGACGCCATAGCGCAATCAGGCTAGAATGGCCGCGCCAAGTGTAGTGCTTCACTCTAAACGGTGCTTTCAGAGCCCCCCCAAAAGCGCCATGACAAGACGCGGCGCGCAGGCAATAGTCGGTCTATTGCCAAGCGGCGCAACGCGGTCATGGCGTTTTTGGGGGGCTCCCGCCGGGCGAGTTCCTGAGCGGTCATCCGCGGCGTTACGCTTGCTTGAAATAGAATGGCTATTCCTGCGCAAGCTCGCCTTGCGGCTGACCGCTCAGGAACTCGCTGAAAGCATCGTTTAGAGTGAAACACTACACAAGTACCCCGCCATGAATTCATCCAAAAACATCGAACAACTCATTGCCCTTGCCGTGCTCGTACTCTTGATCATGGGCACTTATCTCGTCTTGCAGCCTTTCATCACGGCGCTGCTGTGGGCAGGTTTGTTGTGCTATGCGACTTGGCCGGTGTTGCTGCGCGTCAATACTTGGCTCAAGCATCGACGCGGCTGGTCGGCGGCGCTGATGTGCCTGGCGATTGCCACTGTATTGGTGGCGCCGTTCGTGATTGTCGTGGCATCGCTGGCCGACAACGTGGGTCGGCTGAACGAGATGGTGCAAACCTTTCTAGCGCAAGGCTTGCCCGCGCCGCCGACTTGGCTCGCCGGCCTACCCTTGGTGGGTGAAAAGCTACATGCGTTCTGGCTGGCGGCGTCAACCGACACCAGCCTGTTGGTCGAGCCGATCAAACGCGCACTACCGGAGATGAGTAAATGGCTGCTGAGTCACAGCATCGCGCTCGGCAATGGGGTGCTGCAACTTGCGCTGTCGGTGTTCATTTTATTTTTCTTGTATCGCGATGGCGAGGCGCTGGCGCAACGGATGGATACCGCGATGGCACGCATCGGTGGCGAACGCGCACGCACCTTATTGAAATTAGCCGGCAGCACAGTCAAAGGCGTGGTGAACGGCATCCTCGGCACCGCGATCGCGCAAGGCATTCTCGCCGGCATCGGATTTTTGATCGCGGGCGTGCCGGGCGCACTGTTGCTAGGCCTCGCCACTTTCTTCTTATCGGTGGTGCCGGTTGGGCCGCCGCTGCTGTGGATCCCGGCCGCCGCCTGGCTGTATTACCAAGGCGAAGTCGGTTGGGCGATTTTTATGTTGGTTTGGGGTGCAGCCGTGGTCTCCAGTGTGGATAATTTCTTGAAGCCTTACCTGATCAGCCAGGGTGCTTCATTGCCCTTCATCTTAGTGTTGCTCGGGGTATTGGGTGGCTTGGTGGCGTTTGGTTTCGTCGGCGTGTTTCTTGGCCCAACCTTGCTCGCGGTGGGCTATAGCTTGGCACGCGAGTGGACGTTGAATCCCGCCGCCGACACCCCGGTGCAATCCTGATGGAACTCAACGCCGCAACGCTCAAAGCGGTGAGCGAGGCACTGAATGTGATGCTGCCTGGTGTGGAACCCGCCGATGTCGTGTTGTCGCGCTTTTTCCGTGAGAACGCGCAACTCGGCGTACGTGATCGCGCCTTCATTGCCGAAACTGCTTTTGGCGTATTGCGGCATAAGCGCTTGTTGGAAACGCTTTCGCAACACCATACCGGGCGCGCCTTGGCGCTGAGCTTTCTGGTGCGACTGGGCGGCGTCAGCCTGCGGCAAATCGGGCCGCTACTCAAGCGTGACGAACTGGAATGGCTGACCGCCGTGAAGGCGGCCGATATGAGCCAGATTCCGCTTGCGATCCAGCTTGATCTGCCGGATTGGCTGTTTGAGATGCTCAGCGCGCAAATGCCGCAAGAAGAACTAGTGCGCTTGTGCCGCGCACTGCAACAACCCGCGCCCTTGGATTTACGTGTGAACACGCTGCTCGCCACACGCGAGGAAGTGCTGGCCAAACTCAAGGCCGACGGCATTGCGGCGCAAGCCACGCCCTACTCACCGATCGGCGTGCGCCTGAGCGAGAAACCTGCGCTGTCGAAGAATCGCTTATTCGTCGCAGGCAAAATCGAGGTGCAAGACGAAGGCAGTCAATTGCTGGGCCTGCTAGTAGGGCCGACGCGCCACGACACGGTGGTGGATTTCTGCGCGGGCGCAGGTGGCAAAACGCTGCACTTGGGTGCCATGATGAACTCGCAAGGGCGGCTGTATGCCTTTGATGTGTCGGAGAAGCGACTACAGAAAATGAAACCGCGCTTGAAACGCTCGGGGCTCTCCAATATCCACCCGCAATGGATCAAAAGTGAAAACGACACCCACATCAAACGCCTCGCCGGCAAAATCGATCGCGTGCTGGTGGATGCGCCGTGCAGCGGGCTGGGCACCTTGCGCCGCAACCCCGATTTAAAATGGCGACAGACGCCGCAGTCCATCCTGGAATTAAGCGCCAAACAAAGCGCGATCCTCGCCTCCGCCGCGCGCCTGGTGAAAGTGGGCGGACGACTGGTGTACGCCACTTGCAGCCTGCTGGAAGCGGAAAACGAAGTAATCGTGCGCGCCTTTCTCGAACAGCATCCGGATTTTTCGCTGTTGCATGCAGGTGAATTGTTGCAGCGCCACGGCATCCCCTTGGTTACCGGCGAGTTTTTTAAACTCAATCCTGCCGATCATCACACGGATGGTTTTTTTGCTGCGGTGTTCACGCGGACTTGAGCATCGAATTCAGATTTTCGTGCTTCTAACTTAGACTGGCAGCATCCATGAAAAAAAAGCACTTCCTCGTCTTCGTCCTGTGCGCCATCGCCAGTAGCGCAAGCGCGCTCGACAGCGGGACAAAACCACTACCCGCCACTGGCACGGTGCAAGTCGCCTTCACGCCCGAGGAAGATGCGACCGGCTTGATCGTAAAAGCCCTGCGCGAAGCGAGCAAGACGGTGCGCGTCTTGACGTATAGCTTTACCAGCAACGAGATTTCCTTTGCCTTGATCGAGGCGAAGCGGCGCGGTCTCGACGTGCAAGTAATCGCCGACGCCGAACAAATCCGCCGGCTGGAACACAACAAGGTCGGCCTGATGCATCAAGCCGGGGTGCGCGTCTGGCTCGATGAGCAACATCAAAGCGCGCACAACAAAGTGATGGTGATCGACGGCGACAGTGCAAATCCGACAATTGTCACCGGCTCGATGAATTTTACTTACTCCGGCCAATTCAAAAATGCCGAGAACGTGCTGATTCTGCGCGGCAACAAAGCGCTTGCCGAGGCCTATAGCGCGAATTGGCAACGCCACCACAACCACGCCACGCCCTTTCGCCCATGATCTCGTCCAACGCGCACAATTTATTCCTTGAGGCCCTGGCAGAGCTCGGCGATGCCCGCTTGTGGTGGCAATTCGCAACCATCGGCGCCAGCCTGCTGAGCGCTTGGCTGATCGCCTATGCGCTCGGCAAACACTTCCCACGCAAAGCATCGCCCGGCGAAAAATCCATCGCGCTGCGGCGCGTCTTGTTCCCGCTGTTCGCTCTTATATTGCTGTTGATCGGCAAATCGGTCGTCGCGGGTTGGCTGCCGGTGGCCTTGATCAATCTAGTTATTCCGCTGGCCTTGTCGCTGCTCTTGATCCGCGGCACCAGCGAGATACTGCGCTTCGCGTTTGCGCCCAGCGGCTTGATTCTCCTGGTCGAAAAAACCGTTACTTGGATCGTGCTGATCGGGTTGGCGCTGTATCTCTCCGGTGTGCATCACGAGGTACTCAAGGCGCTGGACGAGCTGGGCATCAACATCGGCAAGCAGCGCATCTCGCTCTTGCTGGTGCTGGAAGGCGTGGCGTCGATGATCGTCACCGTGGTGATCGCGCTGTGGATCAGCCGGCTGATCGAGTCGCGTGTGATGCATGCCGACACCTTCGATCTCAACCTGCGCATCGTGCTCTCAAAAGTGACGCGCGCGCTGCTCATCCTGGTCGGCGTGTTAATCGCCCTACCCTTGGCTGGTATCGACATCACCTTTCTCTCGATCTTCGGTGGCGCGCTCGGTGTCGGCCTGGGCTTCGGCTTGCAGAAGATTGCCAGCAATTACATCAGCGGCTTCATTATTCTGCTCGACCGTTCAGTGCGCATCGGCGACATCATCGCGGTGGACAACAAATTTGGCGAGATCACCCAGATCAACAACCGCTACACGGTATTGAAGGGGCTCGACGGCACTGAGGCGCTTATCCCAAATGAAACGCTGATTACCTCCATCGTGGTCAATCATTCCTTCACGACGCGCCAGGTGCGCGTCAACCTGCCGCTGCAAATCAGTTATGACAGCCCCTTGGAACAGGCGATGGGCCTCATGTGCGCGGCCGCAGCCGCCAACCCGCGCGTGCTGCAGGATCCCAGCCCCGAGGTGTTTCTGCGGGAATTCGCCGACAACGGTTTGATGCTCGAGTTGGTCATCTGGATAGCCGACCCGGAGGAGGGGCAGCTCAGCTTGCGCTCAGCTTTGAATCTGGAAATTTGGCGCCGGTTTCAGGTCGCGGGGATTGAAATTCCTTACCCTCGGCGCGATATTAGGGTTTTAGGTTCTGCCGGCCCAGCCGTTAATGGAACATCAGCCTGACAAAATACCCTTCCCAACACCTTATTTCGGGTAAAATCAGGACTTCTACATCATCATAACAAAAGGATATCTCCTTCATGTTCAATGGCTTAGTTAATCTCCCTTGGTGGGGATACATCGTAGTAGCCTTAGTTTTTACCCATATTACCATCGCTGCAGTGACCATTTTCCTGCATCGTGGCCAGGCGCACCGCGCCCTGGATTTACACCCTATCATTAGCCATTTCTTCCGTTTCTGGCTCTGGCTGAGCACCGGCATGGTGACCAAAGAGTGGGCCGCGATTCACCGCAAACACCACGCCGCATGCGAAACCGTTGACGATCCGCACAGCCCACAAATTCTCGGCATCAAAAAGGTGTTTTGGGAAGGCGCTGAGCTGTATCGCAAGGAATCGAAAAACTTAGAGACTATAGAGAAGTACGGCAAGGGCACCCCGGACGACTGGGTCGAGCGCCATGTCTATACCCCGTACTCCGCGCGCGGCATCGCACTCATGGCCGCCATCAATATTCTGTTATTTGGCCCGCTCGGCCTCACGATTTGGGCAGTTCAGATGGCATGGATTCCCGTGACGGCGGCGGGCATCATCAACGGTATCGGCCACTATTGGGGTTACCGCAACTTCTCCGCCGACGACGCCAGCACCAACATCTCACCTTGGGGCATCCTGATCGGCGGCGAAGAGTTGCACAACAACCATCATGCCTACCCCACCTCGGCCAAACTCTCCAGCAAGTGGTTCGAGTTCGACATCGGTTGGCTGTATATCCGGACGATGGAAGTTCTCGGTCTCGCCACCGTCAAGCGTGTCGCGCCCAAAGTAAAGCTCGATCTAGCTAAAACCAATTGCGACGCAGAGACGGTACAGGCAGTCATCACGCACCGCTATGAGGTGATGGGGAAATACGTTAAATCGCTGAAGCAGATCATGGGCGAGGAAATCCAGCGCTTACGCGCGCAAGGCGTACATTTCGACGTGATCACCTTCCGCCGCTGGTTGCATCTGGGCGAAACCGAACTAAAAGCGCCAGAGCAAGCCGAGTTGAAGCAAGCGCTGAGCGCGAGCAAAGTGCTCGCCACGATTTACGCCATGCGCCAAGAGTTGGCCGCTCTGTGGGGACGCTCCACGCTGACCCAAGAACAGCTCGTCAAGCAACTCGATGACTGGTGCAAACGCGCCGAATCGAGCGGTATCGAAGCCCTGCAGCAATTCTCGCAACGCCTGCGCTGCTACGCTTAAACTGCCATCCAACCCATCGGGGCGCCCGCTTGTCGCGTGGCGCCCTTTTTTTATGGACGCAACGCCCCTTCCTTACTAGCATGAACTAAGCGCAAGTTTCGGCTTGCTCTCCCCCTAACACCTGGCGAGGTGGGGCATGCTGCAGACACGACTGGCCCGATTCACTGCACCGCGCGCGATAGCTTGGCTACTTGCTGGTTGCGTTTGCGCGCTGGGCCTGACCGTTGTTCTCTACGGCCAGCGCACAAATATATCATTAGCCTTACTGCTTTTCTCGCTCGGCTTAGCTGCGCTTGCGGCGTGGAGCACGTATTCTCTCTACCGCCTGGATCGGGCGTTCCAACAAGCACAACGCGAAATTGAGCAGTTCAATCGATTGCTAGCGGAAAACGTTGACGAACGCGCCACAGCGCTACAAGTCGCCAACATCAATCTGAAAATGGAAGTCATCGAACGACGCGCGATGGAAACTGAACTCTTCCGCTACCGGGAACACTTGGAAGAAATTGTGGCGCAGCGCACTGAAATGTTGGAAAAAGCCAACCTGCATTTGCTAGAAGAAATTGCGCAACGCAAGAAAGCAGAGCGCAAACTATTCGAGCAGAAAGAGCGTGCTCAAGTAACGCTGGCATCGATCGGCGATGCCGTCGTCACGACCGATGCCAAGGGTCAAGTGGTTTACCTCAATCCCGTCGCGGAAGAACTAGTCGGCTGGTGTAACGCTGATGCAAAGGGCCGGCCCATTTCTGACTTGATGCGTCTGCTCAACGAAGCCACGCGCAAGCCAGTTGAAAACCCAGTGCTATCTTGCTTGCGCGAAAATCCCCATGCCGTGACGAACAATGCCAGTCTGTTGATTCGAGGCGATGGAGAAGAAATTTTGATTTCCGATTCTGCTGCGCCAATCCGCGACCGTGAACGCAACGCGATTGGAGCAGTGATGGTATTTCATGACGTCACTGCGGAACGCAAACTGACACAGCAGCTTTCCTACCAAGCAACGCACGATGCCTTGACCGGTTTGGTTAATCGCCAGGAATTCGAGCGGCGTTTAAGCCGCGTGCTGCAATCCGCCAGGGAAGATCATACTGAACACGCGTTGATGTTTCTTGATCTTGACCACTTCAAGCAAGTCAACGACACCAGCGGCCATGCTGCGGGAGACGAGTTGCTGCGTCGAATCGCCGTGCTCTTCAAACACGCTATCCGGCAGCGCGACACGCTGGCGCGCTTGGGCGGCGATGAATTCGGCTTGTTGTTGGAACGCTGCACCATGCAGCAAGCGGAATCGATCGCGAAAGAACTGCTCCAACACATCAACACGTTCGTCCTCGATTGGTCAGGGGTACCGCACAAGGTGGGGCTAAGTATCGGCATGGTGGTGATCAATCAAGATACTGTTAGTCTGTCCATGGTGCTCAGCGCCGCCGATGCCGCCTGCTATGAATCCAAGCGCAACGGGCGCAATCGGTACAGTGTTTACGCCTCCGCGCCACGGCTTTGAAGGGCCTGATACGCTTCCCCGCCGCCCAAACAAAATACCCCCGCCAAGGCGGGGTATTTTGCGTTCCGAACTCGAAAACTTATTCTCGAACATTTATTTCAGTTTGATTTCCTTGTACATCACATGCTTGCGCGCAACGGGATCGTACTTGCTCATCTCCAATTTTTCCGGAGTGGTGCGTTTGTTTTTGTCCGTGGTGTAAAAGTGACCGGTGCCCGCAGTCGACTCCAGTTTAATTTTTTCGCGTCCGCCTTTTGCCATGATCTAATCCTTAAATCCGCTCGCCTTTGGCGCGCAGTTCAGCCAGCACCACATCGATGCCATTTTTGTCGATAGTCCGTAGCCCAGCGTTGGATAAACGCATACGCACCCAGCGGTTTTCGCTTTCCACCCAGAACCGGCGATACTGCAGATTCGGTAAAAAACGACGCTTGGTTCTGTTATTAGCGTGGGAAACATTGTTTCCGGACATCGGCGCCTTACCGGTGACGATACATACTCGCGCCATGATAAATCCTTTGCTTCGGTGAAAAACGCGCAACTATACAGCAGTTTGCAAAATGGCTCAAGAGGCGGTATCGTCCCCGGCTTCGACCCCAAACGACCCCGCCGATCGACCCAATACGATGCTGGAAGCGGCCCATCTTACCTGCCAGCGCGGCGAGCGCACCCTATTCACGAACTTGAGCTTTACCCTCGGCGCGGGCGAACTATTGCAGGTCGCCGGCCCCAATGGTAGTGGTAAAACCAGTCTGCTCAAGCTGTTATGCGGTTTGAGCCCCCCCGTGGCAGGCGAAATCCATTGGCAAGGCGCGCCCGCTAGAGGCGAAGATTTCCGGCGCCATCTGTTTTATCTGGGCCACCAGCATGCCGTCAAGGAAGAACTGAGCGCTTTGGAAAACCTGCATATTTCGACCGATCTGGCGGGTGAACCGCTGACCGATGAAGAGGCCTTGGATGCGCTGGAGCGAATGGGGCTCGCTGGGCGCGAGCACTTACCGGCCAAGGTGTTGTCTCAAGGCCAGAAACGGCGGGTCGCCCTGGCGCGGTTGCTGGTATCCAAAGCGCCTTTATGGATTCTGGATGAACCCTTGACCGCGCTGGATGTCGGAGCGGTTGACCTGATTCAATCGCGCCTCGCCGAACATTTGGCGCACCAGGGCATGGTGGTGGTGACCACCCACCAGGCGCTTCATGTACCCGGCGTCACCCCGCGCCGCATCGATCTGGAATAGCATACGGTGCTCATTACCATCATCCGGCGCGATTTACTGCTCGCCTACCGACGCCGCTCGGATGTGCTGACCACGCTGTTCTTTTTCGTGATCGTGGTGAGTTTGTTTCCCCTGGGCGTAGGACCGGAAATGAAAACGCTGCGCCTGATTGCACCGGGGGTGGTCTGGGTCGCGGCGCTGCTCGCTTCGATGTTGTCGTTAAACCGGTTGTTTGCGGCCGACTATCAAGACGGCACACTCGAGCAAATGCTGCTCGCACCCCAGCCCTTAGCGTTGATCGTGCTGGGCAAGATCGTGGCGCATTGGCTGGTGTCGGGTCTGCCGTTGGCCTTGATGGCGCCGGTGTTGGGCATGCAGTTCGATTTACCGCCCGAGGCGCTGGCTATTTTGTTTTTTGCGCTGCTGCTCGGCACGCCGATATTGAGCCTGATCGGCGCGATCGGCGCAGCGTTGACCTTGGGCTTACGCGGCGGCGGTGTGTTACTGTCCTTGTTGGTATTGCCGCTGTACATCCCCGCGCTGATTTTCGGCGCTGGCGCAGTCGAGTCGTATATCGCCGGCGTCAGTCCGGAAGGCCATTTATCCCTGCTGGGCGCTTTGCTGATATTGACTGGACTCACCGCGCCGTGGGTCACTGCGGTCGCGTTACGAATTGCAATGGAATAGAGCATGTCAATTAACTGGTTTAAATATTCTTCCCCCGCCACTTTCTATCCGCTCGCGGGCAAGCTGATACCGTGGTTCTATGGCCTGGCGGCGATGCTGACCATCGCTGGCCTGTATATCAGCTTCTTTGTCGCGCCTACCGACGCCACCCAAGGCGAGTCCTATCGCATCATTTTCATCCACGTCCCCGCGGCCTGGATGTCGATGTTCATTTATCTCGTCATGGCGATGTGGGCCGGACTCGGTCTGGTGATGAATACCCGCTTGTCCAGCATCATGGCGCAGGCACTGGCGCCGACCGGCGCGATGTTTACCTTCGTTGCGCTGATCACCGGCGCATTTTGGGGCAAGCCCACCTGGGGCACTTGGTGGGAATGGGATGCGCGCATGACCAGCGAGTTGATCCTGCTCTTCCTCTATATCGGCTATATGTCGCTCACCGCCGCCATCGACGACGTGCGCCGCGCCGATAAGGCCGGCGCGATTCTGGCCTTGGTCGGCGCGGTCAACGTGCCGATTATTTATTTTTCGGTAAAATGGTGGAACACCTTGCATCAAGGCGCATCCGTCAGTCTTACCCGCGCGCCGAGCATGGCAAAAACCATGTTGCTGGGCATGCTAATCATGGCCATTGCCGCTTGGATGTATTCCATCGCCGTGGCCTTGTCGCGCGCACGGCTCCTGATGCTGGAGCGTGAAAAATCCACCGTATGGGCACAGGAAGTCCTGGAGCAAAAACCATGAACTGGGGTAGTTTTGCAAATTTTATCGATATGGGCGGGCGTGGATTTTACGTCTGGGGCTCGTATCTCATCACGCTGGTTTGCATCGTCCTGGAACTGGGCCTGCTGGCGCGCCATAAGCGCACGCTGTGGCAACGACTGACGCAAATCATCAAATTGAACAAACAAGGTTGAGCATGAAACCAAGACATAAAAAACTATTGTGGGTACTCGGCGGCTTGTCGCTGCTGGGCGTTGCAACCGGGCTGGTGTTGAATGCGCTCAAGAGCAATCTGAATTATTTTTACTCGCCGACCCAAGTCTCGAACCATGAGGCGCCCAGCAACCGCAGTTTTCGCCTCGGCGGCCTGGTGGTGGACGGCAGTCTCAAGCGTCAAACCGATGGCCTGACGGTGGAGTTCATCGTCACCGATACCGCAAACAATATTCCGGTGCGTTATAAAGGCATCCTGCCCGATTTATTCAAAGAAGGTAAAAGCGTGGTGGCGCAAGGCAAGCTCGGTGCTGATGGCCACTTCGTCGCCGATCAAGTGCTGGCCAAGCACGACGAAAACTACATGCCGCCAGAAGCCGCCAAGGCCCTGGAAGACGCGAAAAAACTCAACGCAGGGAAAGCCCCCAAACTATGATTCCTGAACTCGGCCATTTCGCGCTCATCCTGGCACTCACGCTCGCACTGGCACAAGGCATCCTGCCGCTGATCGGTGCGGCGACAAATCAAACCAACTTCATGGCGGTGGCGCGCCCGGCGGCGCAGGGACAATTCGTCTTCGTCGCCATCGCCTTCGCTTGCCTTGCGTATGCATTTCTAGTGAACGATTTCTCTGTGCAATATGTCGCCACCAATTCCAACACGCGCTTACCCGCGCAGTATCGCTTCGCTGCGGTATGGGGCGGACATGAAGGCTCGATTCTATTGTGGACGCTCACCTTGTCGGTATGGACGCTGCTGGTCACATTGTTCTCGCGCCATCTGCCGCAAGAAATGGCCGCACGTGTGCTGGGCGTGATGGGCTTGATCAGCGTCGGTTTTCTGCTATTCATGCTGCTGGTGTCCAACCCCTTCGACCGCCTAATTCCCGCTGCGATGGAAGGGCGCGATCTGAATCCGCTGCTGCAAGATCCGGGCATGGTGATCCATCCGCCGATACTCTATATCGGCTATGTCGGTTTTTCCGTTGCCTTCGCGTTTGCCCTCGCGGCGCTCATGGGCGGCCGGCTCGATGCAGCATGGGCGCGCTGGTCTCGGCCGTGGACGACTGCGGCTTGGATGTTTCTCACCCTGGGCATCGCGCTCGGCAGTTGGTGGGCCTATTACGAACTGGGCTGGGGCGGCTGGTGGTTCTGGGATCCGGTGGAAAACGCTTCCTTCCTGCCCTGGCTAGTGGGCACCGCGTTAATTCACTCGCTGGCAGTCACCGAGAAGCGCGGCACCTTCAAAAGCTGGACCGTGCTGCTCGCCATCACTGCGTTTTCGCTGAGCTTGCTGGGTACCTTCCTCGTACGCTCCGGGGTGCTCACCTCGGTACACGCCTTCGCCACTGACCCTAAGCGCGGCGTATTTATTTTGATCTTCCTCGCTATCGTCATCGGCGCTTCGCTCCTACTCTTCGCTTGGCGCGCACCCAAAGTTGGTCTTGGCGGGAAATTCGCGCTCATCTCACGCGAAACTTTTCTACTGGCCAATAATGTGCTGCTGCTGGTGGCAACCGGCGCAGTCTTGCTTGGCACGCTGTACCCCCTGTTCATCGACGCGCTGGACTTAGGCAAAATTTCGGTCGGACCACCCTACTTCGATGCCGTGTTCATGCCGCTGATGGCGCCCGCGATTTTTCTCATGGGTATCGGGCCGTTCGCGCGCTGGAAAGAACAATCTCTGCCGGAATTGGCAAAGCGCTTGAAATGGGCGTTCGGCGTCGCGCTCATCAGCGCACTGCTGATGCCGTTGATAATCGGCAAGTGGACGCCGCTCATCAGCTTTGGTTTATTGCTCGCATTTTGGGTAATAGCAGCTGGCGTTTATGGGGTTTGGAGTCGCCTAGCGCAGACCCCTGGCGTCATGCTGAGCCGCATCGCCAAGCAAACCCCGAGTTGGTGGGGCATGCAGCTCGCGCACCTTGGCATAGCGATCTTCATTATCGGCGTGACCTTGGTTAAAGGCTATGAAACCGAAAACGACGTGCGCATGAATATCGGCAGCACCGTCACCATGAATAATTATGTCTTCACTTTCCGTGGCGCCACGCAACAAGCCGGGCCTAACTACCAGGCTTGGGTTGGCGACGTTGAAATTTCCAAAAACGGTAAGTTGGTCACCACCATGCATCCGGAAAAACGCAACTATCTCGCCACCGGCATGGCCATGACTGAAGCTGCGATCGACGCCGGCATCACACGCGATTTATATGTCGCGCTGGGCGAGCCGCTAGAAAACGGCGCTTGGTCGGTGCGTGTGTATCACAAGCCCTTTGTGGATTGGATCTGGGGTGGGTGTGTATTGATGGCGCTGGGCGGCTTGCTGGCAATTTCCGATCGGCGCTATCGCTTGCATCAGCGCAGTGCGAAAGCCTCAGACGCGTTGCCCGTGGGGAGCCAAGCCTGATGCTGCGCTTTCTCGCTCCCTTCGCGGTTTTCGTTGCGCTTATCATCTTCTTTGCCATTGGCCTCACTCGCGATCCGCGCGAAATCCCCTCGCCTCTCATCAACCAACCCGCGCCCACATTTACCCTGCAACAGTTGCAAGTGCCGGCCAAGCAATTCTCCCCCGCCGATATGCGCGGCCAAGTTTGGTTATTCAACGTTTGGGCTTCGTGGTGCGTATCGTGCCGCGAGGAACATCCGGTTTTTGTCGAGCTGGCAAAACGCAATCTGGTTCCCATCGTGGGGCTGAATTACAAAGACCAACGCCCAGACGCGCTCCAATGGCTAACGCAATTCGGCAATCCCTATGTGCTGAGCGTGACTGATTTCGATGGCCGCATCGGCATCGACTACGGCGTGTATGGCGTGCCAGAAACCTATGTCATCGACAAACAAGGCGTTATCCGCATGAAACACATCGGCCCGGTCACCCCGCAAATATTGCAGGACAAGATATTGCCCAAAGTGCAGGAGCTGTCGAAATGATGCGCGCCATATTGGGTGTTTTCTTGCTGTCGCTCATGGCCTTTTCTCAAGCGGACGAAGCGCCGCCCACCGCGCAAGACCCGGTGCTGGAAGCACGCCTGAACCACCTCGCCAAGGAGTTGCGTTGTCTGGTATGTCAAAACGAAACCCTGGCCGATTCGCGCGCCGATCTGGCGCTCGACCTGCGGCGCGAGGTGCGCGACAAAATGCGCCAGGGCATGAGCGATGCACAGATCAAAGACTATCTCACGCAACGCTACGGCGACTTCGTGTTGTACCGGCCACCCGTGAAATCCGCCACCTGGCTGCTTTGGTTCGGTCCCTTTTTAATCTTGATTGCGGCTATCGCGGGGCTCACTTATTTCCTTAAACGCCGGCGTAAGGTGTTGGAGGAAATTCCGCTCAGCGCCGAAGAAACCGCGCGCCTTAAATCCCTCCTGCATTCCGAGAACAAACAAGCATGACTATTTTCATCGCGCTGAGCGCCCTCATGGCGCTTTGCGCTGCTTTCATTATCGCGCTGCCCTTGCTGCGCGGGCTTCGCGGTCGGCAAACTGCCGCCCCTGCGCAAGATGCCGCAAATGTCGCGATTTACACCGACCAGCAGGCCGAGCTCGAAGCCGACTTAGTAAACGGCGTCCTATCCCAAGCACAATATGATTTAGCCAAGCACGAATTGGAACGGCGCCTGTTGCAAGATGTACAGCCAGCATCTGCACCCACAGCAAGCGTGATGACCACACGCTGGCCCGGTATCGTCGTCGCCTTGATCGTTCCGCTCCTGGCCATTGGGCTCTATCTCAAAATCGGCAATCCCAATGCACTCGATCCAGCCGCGCTCAATCCTCCGGCAACCGACCCCATGATCACGCAACTGCAGCAGGTGGAAACCCTGCTGCCCAAGCTGGAGCAACGCCTGCAGGCGCAACCGAACGACCCTACCGGCTGGGACATGCTGGGCAAGTCTTACATGGCCCTGGAGCGTTACTCCGAGGCGGTGAAAGCCTATGCAAAACTCGCCGAACTTCAGCCGCGTGAAGCGCAGGTCTTTGCCGACTACGCCGATGCCCAAGCCATGGCGCAAGGGCAAACCCTGACCGGCAAACCCACCGAACTCATTGCCCAAGCATTAAAGCTCGACCCCACCAACGGTAAGGCGCTCTACCTCGCCGGCTTCGCGGCACAGGAAGCAGGCAAACCGAAAGACGCCATCGCGCACTGGGAAAAACTCATCGCGCAACTGCCGCCGGATTCGGAAGGCGCCGCCGTGTTGCGGCAAAACCTCGCCGAATTGAAACAACAAATGGGTGGCCAAGTCCGCGCTCAAACCGGCGCCAGCGTGTCGGGTCAAGTACGCTTAGCGGCCACGCTGAAAGGCAAACCCGCGCCGCAAGACACCTTGTTCGTTTTTGCGCGCGCGGTGGAAGGTCCCAAAATGCCGCTCGCCATGCTGCGCGTGCAAGTCAAAGACCTGCCGGTAAATTTCATGCTCGACGACAGCATGGCGATGTCGCCGCAAATGAAACTTTCTAATTTCCCCGAAGTGGTGATCGTCGCGCGCGTTTCTAAAAGCGGCGCCGCTGTGCCGCAGCCGGGCGATCTGGAAGGCGTGAGCGCGCCGGTGAAGTTGGGCACAAAAAATATCGCGGTGGAGATTTCCAAACAAATTCAATAAAAGCTTTTGCCACAGAGGTCACAGAGTACACAGAGAAAATCAACCTGCGTTCCCTCTGTGAACTCTGTGACCACTGTGGCTAAATCGTTTTTCTAAATCAGCCCCCGTTCCGCCAACGACACCCCGCCGCCCGCCGCGACGATGAAGTGATCCAGCACCCGCACATCCACTAAGGCCAGCGCCTGCTTCAAGGCCTGCGTGATTGCCTCGTCGGCGCGACTCGGTTCCGCCACACCCGACGGATGGTTGTGGGCGAAGATCAGCGCGGCGGCGTTATGCGCCAGCGCGCGTTTTACGACTTCACGCGGATAGACGCTGGTTTCTTTCAAGGAACCGCGAAACAATTCCTCTATCGCGATGACACGGTTCTGTGTATCGAGGAATACCGCCATGAACACTTCGTACTCGCGCGCGCCGAGTTGCAGTCGCAGATAATCGCGCACCGCTTGTGGCGAACTAAGTGCATCGCGTTGCTTCGATTGCTCCTTCAAGGCGCGCCGCGCCATTTCCATCACGGCTTGCAGTTGCGCATATTTTGCCGGGCCCAAACCCGGCACGGCACAAAATGCCGCCTCGCTGGCGTGCGTGAGCGCGGTCAGGCTGCCAAAACTTTGCAGCAACTCGCGCGCGAGATCAACCGCACTTTTGCCGCTCATCCCGGTGCGTAAAAAAATCGCCAGCAGTTCCGCATCCGACAAGGCATGCGGCCCCTGCGCCAGCAATCGTTCGCGCGGTCGTTCTTGCGCCGGCCAATCGGTAATCGCCATGCCTACCCCTTTCCCGTAAAATGCCAATGATTATGACTGAATTGCATTCCAAACGCATATTGCTTGGTATCACCGGGGGCATTGCCGCGTACAAGGCGGCGGAGTTGGTGCGCCTCCTGGTTAAGGCAGGCTACGACGTGCAATGCGTGATGACCGAGGCCGCACAGCATTTTATCGGTGCAGCGACGCTGCAAGCGCTCTCAGGTAAGCCGGTGTTGATGAAGCTTTGGGGCGAAGCAAGCGGCGATGGCATGGACCACATTCGTCTCTCGCGCGAAGCGGATGCAATCTTGATTGCGCCAACAAGCGCTAACTTTATCGCCAAGCTGGCGCATGGCCTAGCCGATGATTTGCTCTCTACCCTGTGTCTTGCACGCGCTTGCCCGCTGGCCGTGGCGCCCGCAATGAACAAACAAATGTGGGACAACCTGGCGACGCAGCGCAACCTCGTACAAATTCGCCAAGACGGTATCAATGTAATCGGCCCGGCGAGCGGCGAACAAGCTTGCGGTGAATTGGGCATGGGGCGCATGCTCGAACCGGAAACCCTCTTGATCGAACTCGAAGCCTTGTTCCAACCCAAACTGATCGCGGGCAAGCACGTGATGATCACGGCCGGCCCCACCTATGAACCGATCGACCCGGTGCGCGGCATCACCAATCTGTCTTCCGGCAAGATGGGCTATGCCCTAGCACGGGCCGCATGGGAAGCGGGCGCTACGGTGACCCTCGTGTCAGGCCCAACTGCACTCACTACACCACCGAATGTGCGCATGATCTCCGTCACCACCGCGCAGGAGATGCACGATGAAGTAATGCGCGGGATTAAGAAAATGGATATTTTCATCGGCGTGGCGGCAGTAGCCGATTACCGTGTGGCGCATATCGCCCAACAAAAACTGAAGAAAACCAAAACCGCCCCCACGCTGACGCTTGAATCCAACCCCGATATCTTGGCCAAGGTAGCGGCACTGCCCAAAGCGCCATTCTGCGTCGGGTTCGCCGCGGAAACCGAGAAGCTATCCGAACACGCGCAAGCCAAGCGCGCCACGAAGGCGATTCCGCTCATCATCGCCAACCGCGCGCAGGACGCCTTGGGGCAAGACGAATCCACCTTAATTTTGATCGATTCGAACGGTAGCCACGCCCTGCCGCGCCAGCCAAAACTCCTTTCTGCACGCCAAGTTATCAAACATATCGCAAGCTTGTTATAAGGTACGGCTTCACAAGTTCGCTTTCCGCTCGACCCATACCTGCGGCATAATAATCGCAGGAGCAGCATTCAATTAAAACTGGCCTGCTTGGGCCAGATAAAAATAAAGAAACTATCGTGCAGAAAATCGACTTAATGATCCTTGATCCACGCATCAAGGATCAGTTGCCAGCCTATGCCACGCCCGGTTCTGCGGGCTTGGATTTACGCGCCTGCATTGACCATCCGATCGAACTCAAGCCCGGCCAAACCGAACTCATCCCCACCGGCATGGCAATTCATATCGCGGACAACGCTTATGCGGCCGTGATCCTGCCGCGTTCCGGCCTCGGTCACAAGCACGGCATCGTGCTCGGAAACTTGGTCGGGCTAATCGATTCGGATTATCAAGGTCAGTTGTTCGTCTCCTGTTGGAATCGGGGTCAAGCGACCTTTACGCTCAACCCGATGGAGCGCATCGCACAACTCGTGATCGTTCCGGTACAGCGCATTAATTTTAATATCGTCGAATCGTTTAGCGCGAGCGAACGCGGTGACGGCGGATTCGGTAGTACCGGCAAGCACTGATCGTCTGTCACGGCAGCGCAAGCCAAACGCTAGTTGAACCAGCTCGCCGAGATATTTCGGTGGCTAAACAAGGTATGCGCACTTGATGAAGCCCTCCTTGGCCCGATATTTTCTGATCGCGTTTCTCGCCGCGCTGACGCTCATCGCCAGCGCGGGGCTGATGCTCTATCGCAGCACGACGGATGCCGAGCGCCATAGCCGCGAACGCGCCCCCGTTTATGCGCCGCAATTGCTCGCGAATCAGATCGTCGAATCCACTCGGCAATGGACCCGTGGCACCAAAGCGATCGCCCAATCCCCGCTGACTTTGCGCATTTTAAAATCCACCGATGCGGCCGAGCGGCGTGAACTGATGGCCACCCTTACCAGCCTGCAACCTGAACTGGGCGAAATTCAGCTCATCACCAGCGATCAGGCCAAAGGCCAAACACTTATCCCCAGCGCGCTTGGCGCACAACAAAAGCGCATGATCGAAAAAGCGCGCGCTGCCTCAAATCAGGGTGCCGCACTACGCGCCGAATCGCTGAGCTTGGCCTTGAGCGAGCCGGTTCGAGATACGGATGGCGGAATCGCCGGATTCGTATTGGTCGAGCGCAATCTGTCCGAAGTCGGCGCTTTATTCGCCGCCACGCCGCTGATCGATGGCTATGCCGAGTTGCAGCAAGTGAATGGCGTATCGGACACCCTGCTCAAGCGTGGCAATGAGCAGCTCAAATTCAGTAGCTCGCCCATAGCCATCATGCTGGAGGGTACGCCGTGGCGTTTGATGATGTGGCACAAACCGGCAGCGACCGGGCTAGCCGCTGATTTGCGCCGCAGCTATTTTGGGGTGGGGAGCGTGCTGATCGTACTGCTCGCGCTCTGCGTGTGGCTCGCTTACCGCCTCGGCAACCGCATGCTGCAAGATGACCTAACCATATTCACCAAGCTCTTCTCCGATGTAACGCATGAGCGTTTGCGCAAGCGCTATCCGGTTGAGCTGCGCGAGCTTCAAAACGGCTATCAAGTCATGTATCAATTGGCCAAAATGATGGTCAACAAACATCAACGCGTGGTGAATTCGGCCGGCATCGACCATCTATCGCAAGTCAGCAACCGGCGTAGCTTCGAGGCCAAGCAACATGAGGTATTTGCGCGTGTGAATGAAGGCTGGGCGCACAGCTTGTTGATTCTCGATATCGACAATTTCAAGCACGTCAACGATAGCTACGGGCACGATGCGGGTGACCAACTCATCGTGCAATTCGGCAAGATACTGAAAGATCATTTACGTTCCAGCGATTTTGTCGCGCGCTTGGGCGGTGATGAGTTCTGCGTGTTATTCCCCAACACGCCGCTCAAAAAAGCCGAGGAGCTGGCGCAGCGGCTGCGAGCGAATATGCCCTCGCGCCTCGAATTACAGCCGAATGTAATGCATCACTTGTCTTGGAGCGGTGGGCTTTCCGAATACAGCCGCCAGGATCAATCCGAGAACGCCGCGCTGGCGCGCGCCGATCAGGCATTGCTCGAGGCCAAGCGCGCAGGACGCAGCCGCACCGATGTTAAAGCTGCGTAGCGCGGTAACGCCGGCATCCTTGCCGGCATGCCGGCTGGAAGCCGGCGCTACCTAACAAAAATAATATTGAAACGCGCGCTATAAGTTGGGATTTAATACTGGCCGGCGGGGCTTAATGCCTTTTGAATGAAGGCCTTCCATACTGCGTCTGGCTCCCAGACATCCGTCACCTGGGCCATCGCGTCCGCATAGGACCAGTTGAGATGGAGCATACGGTAGAGCGCGAGGAAAACGCTCACGCGCATATTCGCGGCGCAATGCAGAAAAATTTTGCGGCCCTGCGCTTGGCGCATCAGCGTGAAAAACTGCTGCAAATTTTCCAGCGTGGGACTTTCCCAGGTAACGGGAATATGAAAGAACGCCATGCCCAAGGAATGTACTAATCCAGGTTCATCGGGCAGGGAATACTCAGCGTCGAGTAAGGCCAGATTGATGACAACTTCGAATCCAGCATCGGCCACCGCGCGCAACTCCTCTTCCAGCGGCTGGCCGGCGGTGGCGAGATCAGGGGCGCGCCAACGGAAATGGCAGATCCGTTCGAGCGCACCCGCGTCAATCATTTCAACTCAGAGGTACAGTGCGGGCAGCGCGTTGCTTTGAGGGGAATCGCCGAAGCACAGAAAGGACAATCTTTGGTCGTGGCGGCGGCAGGCGCTTCTTCTTGCTTGAGCCGATTGATATTACGAATCAACATAAAGACGGCGAAGGCGACGATCAGGAAACTGATCACGCTATTGATGAACACGCCATAGTTGATGGTCACCGCACCGGCTTTTTTGGCATCGGCCAGCGAGGCATAGGGCGCCGCCGCTGCGGCGCCTTCTTTCAGCACCACATACAGATTGGAAAAATCCACATTACCCATCAGCATGCCGATCGGCGGCATGATCACATCGTCCACCAGCGATTTGACAATGGCGCCGAATGCCGCGCCAATGATAATACCGACCGCCATATCGACCACATTGCCGCGCATGGCGAATGCTTTAAATTCCTTCAGCATGTGTATCTCCTTGGCAGAAAACAAAAAAGTGGCGGAAGCGGTGAGATTCGAACTCACGAAGGGTTGCCCCTTGCCGGTTTTCAAGACCGGTGCAATCGACCACTCTGCCACGCTTCCTAGTATTTCTGTTACTTCTTCGATACGCTGGTTTTAGCGCCGACCGTTGCCAAGCTCCACCAAAATCAATGGGCTACATAATAACCCGCCGAGTGAAATGAAACCAATGGGCTATTGAAACTTTCACTTGGCTTAGGTAGTCTTACCTACAGTTTTTGCTAACCCAAGGAGGGATTCATGCAACCGCAAAATCAATATCAATTTGGCGCCACCACTGCCGGTGGCCAGGTCATTGCCTCGGATTCGCAGAAGGTGTTGCGTAATACTTATATGCTGCTCGCCATGACCCTGCTTTTCAGCGCGGCGATGACCGGCGTCTCCATGGCGCTGGCCGTACCCTATGGCGTGAGCTTGGTGTCCAGCCTTGTCGCGCTGGGTCTGCTCTGGTTTGTGATGCCACGCACAGCAAATTCTAGCGCTGGGATTATTACCGTATTTGCCATTACGGGCTTGCTCGGCTTTGGCTTGGGTCCGGTGATTACCCACTACCTAAGCTTTTCCAATGGCTCGCAAATCGTCATGCTCGCGCTGGGCATTACCGGCGTCGCTTTTGCCGGTCTGTCGGGATATGCCCTGGTTTCGCGGCGTGACTTCAGCTTTATGCGCAGCTTCCTGATGATCGGCGTGTTGATCGCCTTCGTTGCCGGCATCGTATCGCTGGTTGCGGCAATGGCAGGCTACCCCATGCCTGCGCTGGCGCTCACGGTCTCGGCCATGTTTGCTTTCCTCATGTGCGGCATGATTCTGTGGCAGACCGGCGAAATCATTAACGGTGGTGAAACCAACTATGTCCTGGCCACCGTGAGCTTATACGTTTCGATCTACAATTTATTCACCAGCCTGCTGCACCTGCTCGGCGCTTTCATGGGCGAGCGCGACTAACAGTATTCGCAAAAAAACTTTAAACGGGGCGGCCTGACCGCCCCGTTTTCTTTTCAGCGTTCGAACAGTGCGATCGACTCCACATGCGCCGTATGCGGAAACATATTGGCGATGCCCGCACTCGCTAGCCGATAACCTTTGGTATGTACTAGGACATTCGCGTCACGCGCCAAGGTTGCCGGGTTGCAGGAGATATACACAATGCGCTGCGGCAATTCGCCTGCGAGCGCCTTGACCAGCTCGGCCGCGCCATCTCGTGGCGGATCGATCAGTAATTTATCGAAGCGCCCCCACGCGGCAAATGATTCTTCAGTCACTTCAAACAAATTCGCGGTTTGAAACTGCGTGCGCTGGCTCAAGCCGTTGTGCGCGCTATTGGCCGCCGCGCGTGCGACCAGCGACGCGCTGCCTTCGAAGCCCACGACCTCGGCACCGCGGCGCGCAATCGGCAGGGTGAAGTTACCCAGGCCGCAAAACAAATCCGCGATGCGCTCATTCGGCTGCGGGTCGAGCAGTCCCACCGCACGCCGCACCAGCACTTGGTTCACGAACGGATTCACCTGCGTAAAATCGATGGGGGAAAACGGCATTTCAATCGCGAATTCCGGCAAGCGGTAACACAAGGCGGGGCTATTCAGCGGATAAAACGGATGTACCGTATCCGGTCCCTTCGATTGCAGCCACCACTGGATGGTGTATTGATCGGCAAAGGCGCGCAAGGCGTCTTCATCGGTAGGGGACAGCGGCTCCATGACGCGCAGCACCAGCACATCCACATCGTCACTCAAGGCGATTTCAATTTGCGGAATGCGATCCGGCTGCGACAGTCGCCCGATCAATTCCCGCAGCGGATCGATCAAGCGCGACATGCGCGGCGGCATCACTTCGCATTGGTGCATGTCGGCGATGAAACTGCTCTTGCGCTCATGAAAACCGACCAGCACGCCACCCTTCTTCTCCACATGCCGCGCCGATAGGCGCGCCCGATGACGATAGCCCCAGCTCGGGCCGTGGATCGGCGCGAGCAGTTGCGCGGGTTTAACACGGCCGATATGCCACAGATTGTTTTCCAGGATACGTTGCTTCGCCGCGACCTGGGCCGATGCCTCCATGTGTTGCAGGCTGCATCCGCCGCACACGCCGTAATGCGGGCAGCGCGGATGAACGCGGGTGAAGCTTTCGCGCAGGAGTCGCGTCATCTGCGCGAAGGCGAAGGTCGGCTTCTTGCGATAGACCGAATACTCGACTTGCTCACCGGGCAGCGCACCCTCGATGAATAGCGTCTTGTCATCATAGTGGGCGACGCCGCGGCCTTCGTGATCAAGCGACTCGATTATTACAGGGGTCACCGGCATCATGCGCTCCGCGTCAAACAGCGCGCTTCGATCGCGTGCAAGCCTTGCGCCAAGGGCGTGGCCGCGAGCAACCCGCCCAACAGCACGCCGCCGGTATTGGCGGCCATATCGAGCACTTCATACATGCGATCGGGAGTCAGGCTCTGCAAAAACTCCAGCCCCACGCCTAGTGCTACAAAGGCGATTGCTAATCCCCAACGCCGCGCGGTGCCGGTATACAACTGACAGAACCACAACATTAGCCATCCGTAGGCCAGAAAATGCGAAAGCTTGTCGCTCTGCTCGAAGGACAGCGGATCGGGCGGGTTGGGCATGAGCGAGAGAATCATCACGATGGCGACCCACAGTCCGCCCAAGGCGAGCCAAGTACGGTGATAACGCAGCCTCATGGCCAGGCCGCCAGGAATTCCTGCCAATGCGGCAAATCCAAGGCCGTCAATTGCGCGCGCACGATCTCGCATTCCTGGCGATAGCGCTCGGGCGTGAATTGGCCGCGCAATAATTGGAAACGCATATACAGCAGGTAAGTATTCACCGCATCGGTTTCGCAATAATCACGAATAGCCTCTGTTTCCCCGCGCCGATAGGCGGGCCACACTTGCGCGCCATCCATGCCGAGCTTGCCGGGGAAGCCGACCAACTTGGATAAGTCATCCAAGCCCACATTGGCGCGCGGCTGGTACAGCGCCAACAAATCCATCAGATCCAAATGTCGCGAGTGGTAGCGGCTGAGGTAATTATTCCATTTGAAATCGCGGTCATCCTCGCCCATATCCCAATAGCGCGGCGCGCTGATGCCATGCACCATGGCCCGGTAGTGCAGCACCGGCAGATCGAAGCCGCCGCCGTTCCAGGACACCAGTTGCGGCGTGTATTTCTCGATGCCATCGAAGAAGCGCTGCACATTCGCCGCCTCATCCTCGCCGGATAAGGACCAGACACGGAAGCCTTCGTCCGAACGCAGCGCGCAAGAAATCACCAGCACCCGATGCACATGGAGTTGTAGAAAATCGCTGCCGGTCGCCACGCGCCGGCGCTGAAAGGCGATTTCCGCCACTTCGTCGGCGGGCGTATCCGGCGGCAGCGCATACAGCTTGGCCAACCCCGCCGTATCCGGAATGGTTTCGATATCGAACGCGAGTACAGGGACCATAAATTAACCCGTTTGTATTAGTCTTGACACGCCTAATAAATAGGCGAAAAATTCATTTGGAATAGGGCGTCAGATTTAATTTCAACCCAGGAAAGCGAGGGATAGCATGCAAAGCACACTGGAGCAGCGGTTTCCTCATATCGCAGCCAAGCTGACGGAAGTCTGGCGCGATGGCAACCAAGCCACGGAATATCTCAATACCTTACTGTTCAAGGAATCCGCCCGCGTTGAACGCCAAGGTTTTACTGACGACACTTGGCTAGAGTTGACCTTGTTAAACGAAGTATTACGTCTGGAATATCCCCCGCGCATCTCATCCACCGCCACCGATGTCTGGGCGCAAGCGGCGGATGCCTCCCCCCTTACTTCTTAACCCACGCCCCGCCCGCGTTCTGCACCCACCAGCCGCTGGCGGCTTTGTCGATCCAGCGCTGAGCAAACGTCGAGCGCACTTCCGCTTCCCATTCGGGATGACCATTGGCGCTGGCGATTTCCCGGTACAAGCTAGCGCGGTCGCGGTTCTCGTCCGCCACCAATCCGTTCACGCTTTGGCGCGCTGCTAATGGCACCGAACTCGCATCGCGTAGCGCGACATTGCCATCACGCGTCAGCCCCACTGCCCCGCTCGCATAATGCGCCGTCAACTGGCCATGGCGTGCTTGCATCGAATTCTTGAGCGCAGTGATGGCCGGGGTGTTGATTTCCAGATCGGCCGCCGCCAAGGCGGCGCTGGCGAAGGCAAGCATGCCGATAAAGCATAAACTCATCCACTTGTTCATTTCGCCTCTCCTTTATTTTCCGCTGCCGGGGTAGCCGGTTTGGCTTCCTGCTTCAATTGCCAGACTTCATCGATAATCTTGTCCGCCGCCTTTTCTGCCGCAGCGGCGGGAAAATAAATATTGATCGTCACGCAACCGGCCAGCAGCAGCCCGATTGCCCCGACACTTCCCCATAAATTTGCTATGCCGCGTTTTTGCATATTGCTCCTCATTGCACGATTGGTTTGCCGCCCTGGGTGGCGCGCTGGATGCGCGCCAGCAATTCGTCCCAGCCCACGCGGCGATTGTAGCCGATCACCGACAAGGCCGGTATCCCGCCGCCTTTCACGATCAAATAACCCTGCGGCACATCTTCGATCCCCGCCATCTCGCACACACCGCGTTCTAGCCGGCACGACAAGCCGATCCGCTCATAGCCGAATTGATCGAAGAAACGTAAAAAGCTTCTTTGCAGCGCCGCCGCCCCACCCGCACCGCCCAACGACGAAATGTTCTCCACCGCACGCTGCGAAATTTTACGCGGGTAATCGCCTGCGCTGCTCGCCACCTTTGCATCGAATTTGACCGGGCGCCAGCCGAATAATTCCAAGGCATTGACCGACACGTCCAAACGGCCTTGCATATTGCCGAAGGAGAAAGTTCGCGTCAGCAAATCCAAATCCAAGTTGCGCATATCAATATTGGCATACACATGCGGCGTCGGGCTGAGCAGATCGGTCGCACGCAGATCTTTCACCACCACGGCGCCGTCGAACACTTTAAACAACAGCGCGCCGCCCACCGTCAACGACTGCCGCTCGTAATGCACCTGCGGGATGACAGCCGACAGCGTGCCGTGCATCGCCGGCAGTTGCAAAGCCTGTGACAAACGCTGCATGGAAATCGGCTGCAATGCGGCACTTAAAGTCCAGCGCCAATCGTTATTTTCACGCTGCGCTTCCACCCCTTCCATCGTGAGTGCGCCATCCAAAATGGGCAGCCTGAGCGGCGCCATCGAAATCCGATCCAGCGCCAGCGTGGCGCGGACGCTAAATGCGCCTAGCGGCAATTTACCCACTTCGCCGCTCATTACATTGATGCGATTTTCGCGCGCTTGGTTTTGCTGCCAAGCCAAACTCGCATCGATGCCCGCTAGGCCGAACAACTTTTCTTCATGTTTCAGCCCGCCCTGACGAATCACCAGGGTCGCTTCGTCCAAGACGCCTTGCTTGATGCTAGCGGCGCCATCCCCTACCCCGCTCAGCGCCAGCTTGCTCAACACGCCATCTTGCGCCCAAGGTTTCACAAACGTGCGGTAGAGCGGATCCAATGCCATGGACTTGGCTGTCACTTGCAAATGCTCGATGCGGCCCGCAGCGCGATTCCATGCGCCGCTCAACTGCGCCGTACCGATGCCGGTCCATTCCAATTGCGCTTGATCGATCACCGCTTGCGCTTCCCCCCATGACCCTTGCGCCGATAAGCGGCGCTCGCCGGGCGCAAAATAAAACGGCTGCCAGAAAACTTCGCCCTCGCGCCAAGCCGCCGCCATATTCCAGCGCCATGCGCCCGCACGCACGCCTTGGAGCGTTAGGGTGCCGGCCAGCTTCTCGCCGGCGCGGGTGCCCGCCGCATCGCTGAATGCGCCATTGCGCAGGATGGCCGAGACATCGAGCTTGCCCTTGTCACCTATTTCCAGCTTGCCCGTCAGGTCTAACACGCCTTGACTGAAACGCACACTTTGCTCGGGCAGCCATGGATTCAAACGCACGGCCTTACCATTCTTCACCTCCCAGCTCGCAGCAAGATTACCGCCGCGCCAGATCAACTGCGCCTGCCAGCGTTCGGCGGATCCCGGAAACAAGGTGAGCGCAAAGCTGCGCGCGCCGGGACGGTATTGAAAGGTCAGGGGTATTTTTTCGCCAACATCCAGTGTGCCGCGCCGGCACTCGATCAGATCGCGCTCGACACGCGCATCCGGGCAGTGGAGCGCGAGCTTGCGCCACTCGCGGCCTTGCAGCGTCGCTTGGGCGATGGTGATATCCAGCTTAGATGGCGCAGAAAGGGTGAGTTGCGCCGAAATCCCGCGCAGACTGAATGAGGGCGCAACCATGTCGTCGATGCTGAGCCGCAGTTCCTGCGCGGATGCGCTGAGGCAGAAAACAAGCGTGAAAAAACCGCCGAAAAAGCGCACGCGCTTAAGCGGGAAATACGCCGGTGGAGAGATACCGATCGCCACGATCGCACACGATGGAAACGATGACGGCATGCTGCACTTGCGCCGACACTTTGAGCGCCGCCGCGAGTGCGCCGCCGGAAGAGATGCCGGCAAAAATACCTTCTTCGCGCGCCAAGCGGCGGGTCATTTCCTCGGCTTCGGTTTGGTTCACATACAGCAGGCGATCTACGCGCTGGGGGTCGTAGATTTTGGGCAGATATTCTTCAGTCCATTTACGAATGCCGGGGATTTGCGAGCCTTCTTCCGGCTGCACGCCAATGACTTGGAGGGCGGGATTTTTTTCTTTGAGAAAGCGCGAGCAGCCCATGATGGTGCCGGTGGTGCCCATGCTGGACACGAAGTGCGTGACTTGCCCCGCGGTGTCGCGCCAAATCTCGGGGCCGGTGCCCTCGTAATGCGCTTGCGGATTATCCTGATTGCCAAATTGGTCGAGGATGCGGCCACGGCCCTCGGCCTGCATCCGGTTCGCCGTATCAATGGCTTCTTCCATGCTGCCCGCCTGGGAGGTGAGCACAATCTCCGCGCCGAATGCGCGCATCACTTGGCGCCGCTCCACGCTCATGTGCTCCGGCATCACCAAGATCATGCGGTAGCCGCGCATCGCCGCCGCCATCGCCAGCGCGATGCCGGTGTTGCCGCTGGTCGCTTCGATCAGCGTGTCGCCCGGCTGGATCTCGCCGCGCGCCTCGGCATGCTGAATCATGAACAGCGCCGGCCGATCTTTCACCGAGCCGGCGGGATTGTTTCCTTCGAGCTTCACCAGCACGGTGTTGCTGGTCTCACCCGGCAGGCGCTTGAGTTTGACCAGCGGCGTGTTGCCGACGAATTGCTCGATGGTTTTATACATGGACTTTATTCGCTGTCCAATAATTGGGGCGAACCGCTTTGGTAGAGATGATCGCACTCGCCCACCACGCCCGCCATGGTGATGGCGTTTTTGCCATGTGCCTTCGCATGTTTGAGCGCGCGCCAGGCGCGGGCGTACAGTTCTTCGCGTTGCTCGCCGGAAAGATAGATCGCCACGCCGAAACTCGCGGTCGCCGGTTCCAGCACCGGCAGCATGATCTGGCCTTCCAATTCCATGCGCAGCCGTTCGGCCACGATCAGGGCGCCCATTTCGTTGGTCTCGGGCAACAGGATGGCGAACTCCTGGCCGCCATAGCGCACTGCCACATCGACCGAGCGTACGACTTGCATGACCACGGTGGCGACATGCTTCAGCACTTCATCGCCCACTTCGCGCCCGTAATCGGCGTTGATTTGGGTGAAGCCATCCATGTCCATCAACATCAACGCCAAGGGCCGGCGCGAACGCTCCCAACGCTTGATTTCCTCTTCCATGCGTTGATCCAGAATGACGCGATTGGCGAGCCCGGTCGTCTGATCGTGGCGCTTTATCTCGCTCATCTCCTCCAAGGCCGACTGCAAGGCGTGATTGCGTTTGGAGAGCTGGCGCCGCACATCATCCAGCTCCTTTTTCAGCTTGCCGATTTCATCGTTCATTTGCTCGAAGGCGGAGATATCCATTTCCGCCGCGACAAACAGCATCTGATTCATGCGATACACGCGGCCGGAAAAGGAGCGCTGCGCGCCTTCCGGCGCGCCGAGCGTGAGCAAGCCGTGATAAATCAGGCCATCCGCCTGGGGTGGGCTGTGACACAACAAATTGAAGCTGGGTTCAATGAAATTGGAAGTGGAGAAACCTTCGGTGATGCCGGCCAAAGTCATCAGAAAGCCCTCATTCGCTTCCACGATGCGGCCGTCATCGGCAATCAGCGCGACCGCGATGGCGCGAAAGTCCTTGAGCCAGGCCGGTACGATGGCAAAGGGGGAAGCGCTCAATTGATGCTCCGTCTGTTAGCCAGGAATACGTCCATAGACATCATCGAAGCGCACGATATCGTCTTCTTCCAAATAGGGGCCACTTTGGATTTCGATGATTTGCAGGTCCACCTTGCCCGGATTTTCCAGCCGGTGGCGGTTGGTCTTGGGAATATAGGTGGATTGGTTTTCTTCCAGGTAGATATCCTGCTCGCCGTTGGTGATGCGCGCGGTGCCGTCGATCACCACCCAGTGTTCGGAGCGGTGGTAGTGCATCTGCATCGAGAGCTTGGCGCCGGGATTCACCAAGATGCGTTTGATTTTATAGCCGGGGCCTTCTTCTAAAATCGTGTAACTGCCCCAGGGACGCGTCACGGTGAGATGAATTTCAGTCAGGTGCGCATGCGATTCTTTCACTGCGGCGACCAGTTGTTTCAAATCCTGTACGCGTTCACGCGGGCAGATCAAAGTCGCATCACGCGTTTGCACCACCGCCAGATTGGCCACGCCCAATGTCGCAACCAAACCGTGCTCGCTCCACAACAGATTGTCTTGGCTGTCGATCGCCAAGACATCGCCCTCCAGCATATTGCCCTGTGCATCCTTGCCGCGCTGCTGGTAAATCGATTCCCACGAACCAAGATCGCTCCAGCCCATATCCACCGGCACTACCGCGACGTTGTCGGCCAACTCCAATAAGCCATAGTCGATAGAAAGATCGGGCATGCTCGCGTACACATCGGCGGCGGCTTGGGCTTCGTTTTTCTCCGCCAAGGCCTGTGTCGCAGCAAATATTTGCGGTTGATATTGTTTGACCATCTCCATAAAACGATCGGCACGGAACACGAACATGCCGCCATTCCAGTAATAGCCGCCCTCGGTGAGATAGCCTTGCGCCGTAGCGAGATCAGGCTTCTCCACGAAGCGCGCGGCTTGATGCACTTCGGACAAAGGGCCGCTATTCGCGCCGGCCAGCGGCTTGCCGCTTTGAATATAGCCATAGCCGGTGGCGGCCTCGGTGGGCTGCATGCCGAACAGCGCGACATAGCCTTCTTTCGCCGCGGCTTCGGCCGACTGCCAGGCGCGCAAGAACGCGTCGTCATTGGCCACCGCATGGTCCGAGGAGAACACGCCGATCAGCGCATCCGGTGTTTCGCGTGCAATGCGCGCCACGGCCCAGGCAATCGCGGGCAAGGTGTTGCGGCCCATCGGTTCGGCTAAAACGCCCCCCGCCAGTGCCGCGTCCAGCGCCAGCAATTGGCCTGCGACTTCGAACCGGTATTCGGCCGAGGTGACGGTGACCACATGCGAGGCTTCCACCATCGGCAACACGCGCCGCACCGTTTGTTGCAGCAAACTCTCTGCACCGTTCAAGCACAGCAGTTGTTTCGGCTTCGACGAGCGCGACAAAGGCCACAAGCGCGTGCCGGATCCGCCCGCGAGCACGATCGCATAGCGCTTGGCGGACACTTGCGGCTGCGCCGCCGGATGCATTTTGACATTGGGTGCGTTCATGCCTCTTTACCTCACCTTGAATTGATGCGAGAAACAAACTATAGCGGGTTAAACGATAGCACAATTATCGTTCATAAATGCTTTAACCATAGGTGCTTATGGGGGGCGCGTCCATTGCATGACACGCACCTGGAAAAACTGAAACGCTGTGCTAGATTGGACTAATGGCACATCTCTTCGCAAATCCCGCCGCACGTGGGATGCGCCGGTAACGAGGCTAATATGGTTCCCGATGTCCCTCAGGCGGCTTTGCCGCCAAGCGCCGACTTAAACGAAGCCGCCGATCTCCTCGAAGGGTTGGAAGCCCTGCGCGAAGAGTTGGGTAGCGTTGCCGACGAGTTAATCGTGCTGCTGCGCCAGGCGGGGGTTACGCCCCCGCAAGACCCCTCAACACATTAAGCCCCCATTTGCTCAATGATCCGCTGGCCAAAGGCGGAGCAGGAAACTTGCGTGGCGCCCGGCATCAGCCGCGCGAAATCGTAAGTGACGAGCTTACCGAGAATCGCTTTTTCCATGCCCTGGATAATGAGATCCGCGGCTTCGGCCCAACCGAGATGACGCAACATCATTTCTGCGGATAACACGATGGAACCAGGGTTCACGTAATCCTGCCCGGCGTACTTAGGCGCAGTGCCGTGCGTGGCTTCGAACATGGCGACTGAATCGGACAGATTCGCGCCCGGCGCAATACCGATGCCGCCCACCTGCGCCGCCAGCGCGTCTGAAACATAATCACCGTTGAGATTGAGCGTGGCGATCACGTCGTAATCTTCCGGGCGCAGCAGGATTTGTTGCAAGAAAGCATCGGCGATCACGTCCTTGATCACGATGCCGTTTGGCAATTTGAGCCACGGCCCGCCGTCGATTTCCACGCCGCCAAATTCGCGCTTGGCGAGTTCGTAGCCCCATTTCTTGAAGCCGCCCTCGGTGAACTTCATGATGTTGCCCTTGTGCACCAGGGTCACCGATTTGCGCCCATTGTCGATGGCGTATTGGATCGCTTTGCG
>JBBTCZ010000006.1:0-33208 GCA_038042985.1 Pseudomonadota bacterium | reverse complement strand
TGGCTGCCGGCGGCGCGGCCGAACACCACGATATCGAGCAGCGAATTGCCGCCCAAGCGATTGGCGCCATGCACCGACACGCAGGCGCATTCGCCCACCGCATACAGCCCCGGCACGGCTTCTTCTGGGCCAGTGGCGGTAGGTGCTACGACTTGGCCGTGACGATTGCTCGGGATGCCGCCCATCATGTAATGCGCGGTGGGGAAGACCGGAATTGGCGCCTCGATCGGATCGGCGTGAGCGAAGCGCCGTGCCAAATCACGGATGCCGGGCAGGCGCGATTTGATTTTGTCCGCGCCCAGATGATCCAGCTTGAGCCACACATGATCACCCTGCTCGCCGCAGCCGTTGCCCGCGCGCACTTCCGTGACAATGGCGCGACTCACCACATCGCGGCTGGCCAAATCGGTAGTCTCCGGCGCATAGCGCTGCATGAAGCGCTCGCCGTGCCGGTTCACCAAAAACCCGCCCTCGCCACGTGCCGCTTCGGAAATCAGATTGCCCACACCCGCGATACCGGTCGGGTGAAATTGGAAAAACTCCATATCTTGCAGCGGAATGCCGGCGCGCAGCGCCATGCCCAAGCCATCGCCGGTGTTGATCAGCGCATTGGTCGAGGTGCGGAAAATGCGCGCCGCACCGCCGGTCGCGAGCAGCGTGGTGCGCGCTTCAATTAGCAGCGGCTCGCCAGTTTCGATTTCCAAGGCCACCACCCCCAATACATAGCCTTCTTCATCCTTCACCAGATCAAGGGCGTAAAACTCATCGAAGAAATGTGTCTTGGCGCGAATGTTCTGCTGATACAGCGTGTGCAGCATGGCGTGGCCGGTTCGATCGGCGGCGGCGCAGGCGCGCACCGCTTGGCCTTGGCCAAAGTGGGCGGATTGGCCGCCGAAGGTGCGCTGGTAGATCTTGCCGTTATCCAGGCGCGAGAACGGCAAGCCGTAATGTTCCAGTTCGCGCACCGTCTGCGCCGCCGCGCGGCACATGAATTCGATGGCGTCCTGGTCCCCCAGATAGTCCGAGCCCTTGATGGTGTCGTACATATGCCAATGCCAGTTGTCGGGCGAGACATTACCGAGCGCGGCGTTGATGCCGCCCTGTGCGGCCACAGTATGCGAGCGGGTAGGAAATACCTTGGACACGACCGCGACTTTTAAATCGGCATCGGCGAGTTGCAGCGCTGCGCGCAAACCGCCGCCGCCGGCGCCGATCACCAAGGCGTCGAAGGTGCGCTTGGGCAAACTCATGCGACGCTCCACAAAATATTCATCGCCCACATCGAATAAATCAGCAACGCCACAATGGTGGCAACTTGCAAAGGTAAGCGCAGCCGGGTCGAGTGCACATAATCCATCAGGATATCGCGCACGCCGACCCAGGCGTGGAGCAACAGGCTGAAGGCAAACAACAGGGTGAAATAGCGCATCCAGGCCGCACCGAACAAGGCGCGCCAAGTGTCGTAATCCACCGGTCGCTGCATGATCAGCCAGCCTAGTAAGGCCAAGGTATAAATCAGCATGATTACCGCGGTGAAGCGCTGTACCAGCCAATCTTTTAAACCATAGTGCGCGCCGGAGACGATGCGTTTCACCATAGCCAGGCTCCGAGCGTAGCCGCGCAGAAAGCCGCCGCCAATAACACCGCACACGATGCACGACGTGCTTGCGCGAGCGCCACGCCCCAGCCTAGATCGAGCAATAAAAAACGTAGGCCCGCAAAGAAGTGATAAAAATACGCCGTGAGCAAGGTGAATAACGCAAACTTGATCAGCGGATTGTTGAGCATCGCGACAAATGAATCCTGCCCCGCCAGAGAAGCTTCGAATACGATGAGTAAAAGAGGAATACCCAGAAATAAAAATGCACCACTGACCCGATGCAAAAAAGAAACGATGGCCGGCAGAGGCTGCCGGATGTGGCGTAAATTAAGATAAACAGGGCGATTAGATTTCATGCGCGCTTGTAAAATGCTTGGATCGCCATTATGTTAACGAACCTTGGCCAAGTATTTTAACCCTATTTTTCACAGGCTTTATCCGACATGAATGCAAGCTGGCAAACTTTTCTCGAATCCCTCGGCGCCGTCATGCAAAACGGTCGTGTTCAGCATTTTGGCAACGCGTCGGCCGAATTGCGCTATGCGCTTGATCAAACCATTGTAGCTGATCTATCCAACCTAAGCCTGATCCAGTTCGCGGGCGAAGACGCGCAAACCTATTTGCAAGGCCAGCTCTCCAACGACCTGCGCCTGCTTGATGGCGGCAATAGTCAACTCACCAGCTACTGCTCCCCCAAGGGCCGCATGATCGCTAATTTCCTGCTTTGGCAAGACGCGCCGAATAGTTATGTCGCGCAATTGCCCGCCAGCTTGCGCGAGCCGATTCAAAAGCGCCTCAGTATGTTCGTGCTACGTTCGAAAGTAAAAGTCAGCGACGTAAGCGATGCCTGGGTACGTCTAGGCGTGGGTGGAGCGGGCGCGCAAGCGGTGGTGACCAGCGTGCTGGGCGAAGCGCCGTCCACCGTGCATGGTTTGGCGCATCATGCGAGTGGAAGCATTCTGCGTTTACCCGGCGACCTATTCGAACTACTGATTTCGCCAGATCAAGCCAGCACAATATGGAACAAACTGACGCAGCAGGCCAAACCGGTGGGCACGGCCGTCTGGGACGGGCTGATGATACGCGCCGGCATCCCCACCATTTTGCCCGGCACGCAGGAAGCTTTCGTGCCGCAGATGGTCAACTATGAATTGATTGGCGGCGTGAACTTCAAGAAAGGCTGCTATCCCGGTCAGGAAATCGTGGCCCGCACCCAATACTTGGGCAAACTCAAACGCCGCATGTATGTTGGCAATCTGAAGTTGGATACTGCCCCTGCTCCGGGGGATGAATTATTCAGCGCCGACTTACCCGATCAAGCGGCCGGCATGATCGTTAACGCCGCGCCCGCGCCTACCGGTGGCTATGACGTACTGGCGGTGATTCAAATAGCGAGCGTGGAAGGCAACGCCATTCACTGGAAATCTATGGATGGACCCACGCTGAAATTAGGCGTGCTGCCTTATGCCATTCCGGCGTAAGCAGATCACCTTCAACCATGTTCCACTACTACATTTATTATCGCGTTGATCCTGAGCGCACGCTGGAAGCCGACGCTGCGGTCAAGCAAATCCAATATGAGATGGAAGCGCATTTCAGCGTCGCCGGTCGGCTGCTGAAAAAACGTGGCGAGCCATTGCTGTGGATGGAAATCTACGAGAATGTGCCGTCCAGCGCGGAATTCGAGACCGCGCTTAAACGGGCGGAAGACAAGGCGGGCATCATCCGTTTCGTGCACGGCGATGGTCTGCGCCATCTCGAATGCTTCGTAGCTTAGTTCGGCTTGACTGGGGGTTTAGCTGGGGATTTGGCCGTAGGTGAAAGCGGCGTTACGACCGGCTTAGCCTCTTCCAGCACCTGAAAAAATATCTCGTCCTGCTTCAGCATGCCCAACTCGGATCGAGCGCGCTCTTCGATGGCGCCATAACCCGTCTTCAGGTCTTTGACTTCCGCCTCCAATGAACTGTTGCGGGCTTTGAGGCGAGTATTTTCCAGCTTCTGCTTGGAAAGCTCTTGGTCGACTTCCCATGCCTTGAGCCAGCTGCCTTTGCCCAGCCACAAAGGATATTGCAGCGCGGCAATCAGCCCAACCAGAATAAGGGTGAGCCAGCGCAGGTTCATCAGCTGATTTGGTAGAACGCCTCGCGGCCGGGATAGGTGGCGCTATCGCCGAGCTCTTCCTCGATGCGCAGTAGTTGGTTGTATTTGGCCATGCGATCAGAACGTGAGAGCGAGCCGGTCTTGATTTGCAGCGCGTTGGTGGCGACGGCAATGTCGGCGATCGTCGTATCCTCGGTCTCGCCCGAGCGGTGCGACACTACGGCGGTGTAGCCGGCGCGCTTGGCCATTTCGATCGCGGCAAAGGTCTCGGTCAGCGTGCCGATTTGGTTGATTTTGATCAAGATCGAGTTCGCCACGCCCTGCTGGATACCCTCGCGCAGAATCTTAGTGTTGGTCACGAATAGATCGTCGCCAACTAGCTGCACTTTCTTGCCGAGTTTATCGGTGAGCAATTTCCAGCCCGCCCAGTCATGCTCGCTCATGCCGTCTTCAATACTGATGATCGGATACTTGTCGCACCAGCTAGCCAAGAGATCGGTAAATTCAGCCGAGGTCAGCGCGCGTTTTTCCGAGGCCAGGGTATAGCGTTCATTTTCATAAAACTCGGAACTGGCGCAATCGATGCCAATAGCGATATCGGCACCGGGCGTGTAACCCGCAGCCTTGATCGCTTCCATGATGACTTTGAGCGCGGCTTCGTTATTCTCCAGATTTGGTGCAAAACCACCTTCGTCGCCCACCGTCGTGACATGGCCTTGGCCATCGAGAATTTTTCTCAGCGCATGGAATACTTCCGCGCCATAACGCAGCGCTTCGCGGAAGCTTTGCGCGCCGACCGGAATGATCATGAATTCTTGCATGTCGATGCTGTTGTTGGCGTGTGCGCCGCCGTTGATGATATTCATCATCGGCACCGGCAATTGCATTTGCCCCGCGCCGCCGAGGTAACGATAGAGCGGCAAGCCGGATTCTTCGGCGGCTGCTTTGGCCACCGCCAGCGACACGGCTAGAATCGCGTTCGCGCCTAGGCGCGCCTTGTTCTCCGTACCGTCGAGATCAATCAGGGTTCGGTCGATGAATGTCTGCTCTTCCGCATCGAGGCCGATGATCGCTTCGCAAATTTCGGTGTTCACATTTTCCACCGCGCGCAGCACGCCTTTGCCGTTATAGCGCTGCTTATCTCCGTCGCGCAATTCAACGGCTTCCTTGCTGCCGGTCGAGGCGCCGGAAGGCACAGAGGCGCGGCCAATCACGCCGGACTCCAACAACACATCCGCTTCCACAGTGGGGTTGCCGCGCGAATCCAGAATCTCGCGCGCGATCACATCAACGATTGCACTCATTTTTTTATTCCTAACTATTCATAAATTCAGTTTCAATAAACCCAGTCTTCTTGACCAGCATATCGAGCTCTTTCAGCGTACTCAGCAATTCTTTCATGCGCGGCAAAGGCCAGGCATTGGGACCATCCGACAAGGCTACTTCAGGATTTGGATGCGTCTCCATGAAAACACCCGCGACGCCAGATGCTACAGCTGCACGCGCCAACACCGGCACGAATTCACGCTGACCGCCGCTCTTGGTACCCAACCCGCCTGGCTGTTGCACGGAGTGAGTTGCATCGAACACGACCGGGCAGCCGGTGTTGCGCATAATGGCCAAGCCGCGCATATCGGATACCAAGGTGTTGTAGCCAAAGGACGCGCCACGCTCGCATACCATGATGGTATCCGCGCCGCCGTTGGCCGCTTTGGCTTTATCCACTACGTTTTTCATATCCCAAGGTGCTAAGAACTGGCCTTTTTTGATATTCACCGGTTTTCCCGTCGCGGCGCACGCTTGAATGAAATCAGTCTGGCGGCACAAAAACGCAGGCGTTTGCAGTACATCCACCACCGCTGCGACTTCATTTATTTCATCTTCCGCATGCACGTCAGTCAACACCGGCACGCCGATCTGCCGCCGTACCTCGTCTAAAATCCGCAGGCCTTCACTCATGCCCAAGCCGCGAAACGAAACACCGGCGCTGCGGTTGGCTTTGTCATAGGACGATTTGAAAATGAAGGGGATGCCCAAGTCGGCACAGATTTCCTTCAATTGGCCGGCAGTATCCAGCGCAAGTTGTTTCGACTCGATCACGCATGGGCCGGCAATTAGAAACAAAGGCTGATCGAGACCGACATTAAAACTGCATAATTTCATGAGAGCGCCTTCTGGGCGGTAACTTCGCTAGGTGATTGTTCGTGCTGTTGCACAGCCGCACGGATAAAGGATGAAAACAAGGGATGGCCGTATCTTGGCGTGGAAGTGAATTCGGGATGAAACTGTACCGCCACAAACCAAGGATGGTTGGGCAGCTCAATCATCTCGCACAAATGCTCCACCCCCTGCGAACGTCCGCTCACCTTCAGGCCGGCCTGCTCGAGCTTTTGCAATAGGCTATTGTTGACTTCATAGCGATGGCGATGGCGCTCAGTGATCGTATCTTTAGCGTAAATAGTGCGGGCAAGACTACCCGGCACCAAGTCGCACGCTTGACCGCCAAGTCGCATGGTGCCGCCCAGATGCGAGGTTTCGGTGCGTTGCTCGACATGACCCGAGCGGTCGAGCCATTCGGTGATCAAAGCCACTACCGGATAGGGTGTGTCGGGATCAAATTCAGTGCTATGCGCGCTGGGCATGCCCGCCACATCGCGCGCGTATTCAATCACCGCCAACTGCATGCCGAGGCAGATGCCGAGGTAGGGAATCTTATTCTCGCGTGCATAGCGAATAGCGTTGATCTTGCCTTCCACACCCCGCATGCCGAATCCGCCCGGTACCAGAATCGCGTTCATGCCGGCGAGCGCTGACACATCGCCGCCTTCCAGCGTTTCGGAATCGATGTAGTGGATATTGACCTTGCTCTTGGTGTGGATGCCGGCGTGAATCAAGGACTCCGACAGCGATTTGTACGATTCGGTCAGGTCAACATATTTGCCGACCAGCGCAATATCCACTGCATGCTCGGGATGCTCTTTGTCGTAAATCAGCTGATCCCATTGCGACAGATCGGCCGGCGGCGGATTTAAATCCAGCTTATGGCAGACGATCTCATCCAGGCGTTGATCATGCAGAATGCGTGGGATTTTGTAGATGCTGTCCACATCAACGGCGGAAATCACGGCCTCTTCCAGCACATTGGTAAACAGCGCGATCTTGCGCCGTTCATCCGGCGGCAAAGGGCGATCCGCGCGGCACAGCAGCACATCGGGTTGAATACCGATACCGCGCAACTCTTTGACAGAGTGTTGGGTGGGCTTGGTCTTGATTTCGCCCGCGCTGGGGATATAGGGCACCAGCGTCAGATGAATAAAGCAGGCGTTATTGCGCCCCACCTCGATCGCCATTTGGCGTATCGCTTCCAAAAACGGCAACGATTCGATATCGCCCACCGTGCCGCCGATTTCCACCACCGCCACTTCGGCATCGCCAGCGCCAAGCCGGATAGAGTGCTTGATTTCGTCGGTGATATGCGGAATGACTTGCACCGTGCCGCCCAAATAATCGCCACGGCGCTCTTTTTTGATCACGCTGTCGTAGATTTGACCGGTGGTGAAATTATTGCGCTTGCCCATTTTGCTGCTGACGAAACGCTCGTAGTGCCCCAGATCGAGATCGGTTTCCGCGCCGTCTTCGGTCACGAATACCTCGCCGTGCTGGAACGGGCTCATGGTGCCGGGATCGACATTGATATAGGGGTCAAGCTTGAGCAGCGTGACTTTGATCTTGCGGGATTCGAGGATGGCGGCGAGGGATGCGGCAGCAATCCCCTTACCCAAAGATGAAACGACCCCGCCTGTGATAAAAACGAATTTTGTCATGGAGAATTTGATAGTACAGACGGGAGTTCATAATACGCCAAAAGCCCTGCCCTCACAATGTAAGGGATGTAATTTATTGCTTGGCCAAACGTAGCCAAGTCTCGACAACTGTGTCTGGATTCAAAGAGATACTCTCTATTCCCTGCGCTACCAACCATTCCGCCAAATCGGGATGATCTGATGGGCCTTGGCCGCAGATGCCGACATACTTTCCGGCTTTGCGGCAGGCTTGGATCGCTTGCGATAACAGCGCTTTCACTGCTGCATTGCGTTCGTCGAAGGCGGCGGCGACCAGGCCCGAATCGCGATCTATACCAAGTGTCAGTTGGGTCAGATCGTTGGAGCCGATGGAAAAGCCGTCGTAGTGCTGTAAAAATTCCTCGGCCAGAATCACATTGGAGGGTATCTCGCACATCATGATGACGCGCAAGCCATGTTCGCCGCGCTTCAGTCCATGTTGCGCGAGCAGGTCGATGACGCCTTTGCCCTCTTCCACTGTGCGTACGAAGGGGATCATCAGTTCGACATTCACCAGCCCCATTTCTTCGCGCACCTTTTTCATGGCGCGGCATTCGAGCGCGAAGCAATCTTGGAACGCGGGGGCTAAGTAACGCGAGGCGCCGCGAAAGCCGAGCATGGGGTTTTCTTCTTTTGGCTCGTAGCGTTCGCCGCCCACCAGATTGGCGTATTCGTTGGATTTGAAATCGGACAGGCGCACGATCACCGGCTTGGGCCAGAAGGCGGCGGCGATGGTCGCGACCCCCTCCGTCAAACGATCCACATAAAAACTCACCGGGTCGGCGTAGCCGGCGCACATTTCTTCCACGGTGCGTTTGAGTTCAGTCGGCAACGCCGGGTATTCCAGCACCGCCTTGGGGTGGATGCCGATCATGCGGTTGATGATGAATTCGAGCCGCGCCAAGCCGACCCCGTCATTGGGCAGGCTGGCAAAATCGAAAGCTCGCTCGGGGTTGCCCACGTTCATCATGATTTTGACCGGGGCTTTGGGCATGGCGCCCAAGCTCACTTCGCGTACTTCGGTCTCCAGCAAGCCGGCATAGACGAAACCTTCATCGCCCTCGGCGCATGACACCGTGACTGCCTGGCCATCGCTGAGCTTTTCCGTCGCATCGCCGCAGCCCACAACCGCCGGGATACCCAGCTCGCGCGCCACGATGGCCGCATGGCAGGTGCGCCCGCCGCGATTGGTGACGATGGCCGCAGCGCGTTTCATTACCGGCTCCCAATCGGGATCGGTCATATCGGTCACCAGCACATCGCCCGCTTGCACCTTGCTCATTTCGGCGGCATGCAAAATCACCTTCACCTGCCCGCTGCCGACACGGCCACCAATGGCGCGGCCCGAGACCAGCACGGCAGAGTGCTGCTTCAAGTGATATTGGCGCAGCATGTCCTTCGAGGCGCGCGCTTTCACCGTCTCCGGCCGCGCTTGCACGATGTAGAGCAGGCCGTCTTGGCCATCCTTGGCCCATTCGATATCCATGGGGCGGCCATAATGCTGCTCGATGGTGACAGCGGCGCGCGCCAGCTCCAGCACGTCGGCATCAGAAATGGAAAAGCGATTGCGCTCGGCGGGCGCGATATCTTCGATATGCGTATCCGCGCCTTCCGTTCCATAAACCATGCGCTTGGCTTTGGACCCGAGGCTACGCCGTACCACGGCAAACTTGTTGGCGGCCAGCAGCGGTTTATGCACATAGAACTCATCCGGGTTCACCGCGCCTTGCACCACCATCTCGCCCAAGCCATAAGACGAAGTGATGAACACCACATCGGGAAAGCCGGATTCGGTGTCGATGGTAAAGATCACCCCGCTCGCAGCCAAATCGCTGCGCACCATGCGCTGTACGCCGGCGGACAAGGCCACATCGGCATGCTCGAAGCCATGGTGTACACGATAGGAGATTGCCCGATCGTTATAGAGCGAGGCGAATACTTCGCGCACCTTGAGCAGCACCGCATCGATGCCGACCACGTTGAGATAGGTCTCTTGCTGCCCGGCGAAAGATGCATCGGGCAAATCTTCCGCCGTGGCGCTTGAGCGCACCGCGACCGAGAGCTCGCCCACTGTAGCTTCTGCCATTTGCTGCCAGGCGGTGCGGATCGCTTGTTCCAAAGCTGGTTGTAGCGGTGCCTCCACCACCCATTGCCGAATCTGCTTGCCCACCTGAGCGAGTGTCGTGACATCGCTCACGTCGAGCGTGTTCAAGGTCTGGTTGATGCGCTGAGTGAGATGGTTATGGTCAAGAAAATCACGGAAGGCCTGCGCCGTGGTGGCAAAACCGCCGGGCACGCGCACGCCGAGGTGCGACAAGTTTTGAATCATCTCGCCGAGCGAGGCATTCTTGCCGCCGACGCTCGGCACATCGTGAATGCCCAGCTGCTCGAATGGAAGCACGTAGGGTTGATTGCTCATGGCGGCCCCTGTAAAGTGATTTGATGACTGGAAAACGCATCGTTTATTTTATATCCGACCGCACCGGCATCACCGCTGAAGCGCTCGGTAAAAGCTTGCTCACGCAGTTCGATCATATTGAATTCGAGCGCCACACGCTACCTTTCATCGATACACCCAAGCGCGCCGAGGCCGCGCGTGACTGGGTCAACCGCAGCATAACGGAAACCGGCCAGCGCCCCATCGTCTTCAGCTCTATCTTGCAGCCGGATTTACGCGCCACGGTTGCTGGCGCCAACGCCTTGTTTATCGATTATTTCGACACGTTTATTACGCCGCTGGAAGCGGAGCTAGGCGAAAAACCCTCGGGCGCGGTCGGCAAGGCGCACGGCATGAGCCCGAATTATCTATCGCGTATTAATGCGGTGAATTTCGGGCTCACGCACGACGATGGGCTGGGCAGCCATCTGGATCAGGCCGAGCTCATTCTCGTCGGCGTATCGCGCTGCGGCAAAACGCCCACCTGCCTGTATCTCGCGCTGCAATACAGCCTGTATGCCGCGAACTATCCGCTGACGCCGGATGATTTCGAATCGATGCAGTTGCCCAGGCCGCTGCAGCCGTTCAAATCCAAGCTGTTTGGCCTGACCATTAGCCCGGAGCGGCTCATGCTGATCCGCCAAGAGCGCAAACCCAATAGCGATTATGCTCGCTTAGACACCTGCCGCGCCGAAGTGCGCCAAGGGGAAACGCTGTTCAAAATGCAGGGCATCCCCTATCTCGATTCCAGCCGCATGTCGATCGAGGAAATCGCTTCCTCGATCATGCATCAACGCGGCTTGCCCCCGCGCTGACGCACGCACTCGAACAAACACACCGCCGCTGCCGCAGCCACATTCAACGATTCCACTTTGCCCGGCATGGGGATTTTGACTTGATGTGTTGCAGCATCAAGTAACGCTGACGAAAGACCCGCGCCCTCATTGCCGAACACAAAGGCTACCGGGCCGCTAAGATCCAAATCGTAAATGGTTTGCTGAGCTTCGAGCGAGGTTGCCACGAGGGATTTCAACTCACGTGCGATCAAGACCAGATCGGCGTGTTCATATAAGGCCAAGGCAAATTGCGCCCCCATGCCCGCGCGTAGCGCCTTGGGCGACCAGGCTTCAGCGCAACCCTTGGAGAGATACACCGCATCCACCCCCGCTGCTGCTGCCGTGCGCAGCATCGTGCCGAGGTTGCCCGGATCCTGAATCGCTTCCAGCAGCACGCAGAACTGGCGCTGATGTTTGGCGGGCGTTGGTGTATTGATCAAGCCCAGCACGCCGGTAGGATGCTCGACAGGCGATAGTGAATTGAAAAGCACCTCGCTGAATAAAAGACGTGGCACATCGGGAAAGCGGCTCAGGCAACGCTCGATTTCCGCATCGGTGTCCTTGCTCGCCTTTAACGCAATTAAATCGGCCGTGCCACCCGCATCCGCCAACGCATTCAACAAATGCACGCCATCGAGTAGTGTTTTCCCACACTGGCGCCGCTCACGCGAGGATGAGGCGATTTTCTTGAGCAGCTTGTATTGTGGGTTTTCGGCGGAGGTGATGTGCTTAACCATTTACTTGCACTCACCAACCGAAATCACCGCGCACTGCCGGCCATCGGTCCATGTGGCGTCGTCCAGGCGCGCACCAATCAGGGTGGCGGCATCCAGCTTGGCACCGCGCAGGTCGGCATGGCGCAAATCAGCATCGCGCAACTCGGCGTAGGTCAAATTGGCCGAGGTGAGATTGGCGCCAACCAGTTTCGTTTGCTGCAGATTAGCAAAACTCAGATCGGCACCCGTCAGATTGGCATAGGAAAGATTGCTATGGCTCAGATTCGCGGCGTTAAAGCGGGCTTCGCTAAGTAAAGCGCTTGTCAGGTCCACACCCTTGAGCCAGGCGCCATTTTTGTCGCAGCGCGCCCAATTGACTTGGCTGGCAGCGGGTTCAGAACAAGCGGCATAGGGGCCGTGAAAGCCGACTTTCACTGGATTGACCGGCGCCAAGTTGAACACCGCATAAACCGCCAAGGCGAGCAGTGCAAGCAACACCATGGCCACGCCGAAAAAACGGTCACGCCGATATTTTAGTTCAGCCTCCCACTCCGCATGGCGTAGACGCAGCGCCGCCCATTCAGCGCTTTCGGTAAGGAGGCGGCGATCAGCACGGCGCTTGTTCATCATGAACGGATTAGTCTCGATCACATCGCGCCGATCTCGGCTATGTCGCTCGTCCGCCCAGCGTAATGCTGCTTGGCGCCGCTCTTCATACCAATCCATGGGCGAATCTGCCGGGCCGACTACGCGTTGTTTGACCTTAATCCGGGATTTAAAATCGGGAACCTCCCCTACCGGCGACCAAAACACTTGATCCACGCTCGCTTCATCCGAGGCTTGCACTCGCCCCAGCATCAAATCGCGGCTAATCAGCTTAGCCGGAAACGGCCCACTCACTTGGTCGTCGCGTCGAAGAAACCAGAGATTCTGTGTTTTCATTGGCGCACAGTCTAACCCGAAGCGCCCAGCGTGAAAATCACTGTCGATCCGCGCGTTGATGGCAAAGCTCAGACCAGCACGCTAAAATCGTTACGATTTTTTCCCGGCGAGTTGATTCAAGGCCTGGCTTACTTTCGCGCCGATCTCTTTAAAGGCTTGATAGCCGCGTTCATCCAATCCCCCGCCTACCGCATCGCGCCGGTCGCCATAAAATAAACCGAACGGTTTTGCGCCGAGAAAAAGCGAGCTGGCGAAAAATTCACCGCTACCGACCACGCTACTAAGGTCAGTGGTGACAAAATGTTGCAAGTTGGCTTGATTCTGCTGGTTGAACCAAACGCTTTGCGGTTTGCTCAGGAGATGCGCAAACAAATGCTGCTTGGCTAAGCCGATCTCGAACTGCGCGAAAGGCGATCCCGGCTCAACGCCCAGCGCAAACTTAGCGCGCAGATGCTGGCCATCCGGAGTGCGCAACGCAAACACGGCGCGATTCAAACCGGCTTGTTCCTGCAGCGCGCGCATCGCCCAGGCCATGACTTCCTGGGTAGAGCCAAACACGGCGGGCATTGTTGTGCTTGATGTCTCAGCCACTTTCCCTTGCGCCGGCGGTGGCAGTAGCGGCAACCAGCGGGCGGCGGGCGGCGCTTTGTACCACTGCCAAGCACGCGCCGCCAGGGCGGCGGTACGATGAATATGGCCCACCACTTCATCCAATGGCAGGCGCAATAACACCGCTACCGCCTCCATATCGCGTTCCAGCGCAGCGCCATGCCAACCGAATTCAGCATGGCGCGCAACCGAGGCCGCTAACTGCACATTTTGTGCACGTGGCTTTTCCATATTGGCGGGGTCGCTTAGGTCTTGCAACAAATCGGGGAGCTGGAAGGCGCGCACAATTTCCACATGCAGGGCGCGCAAATCGAATCCGAATATCGCCTGTTGTGCCGCGCGCGTACCCTCTGGGTCACGGCGAATTTCCTCCGTTAATTTCTCCGCCGCCTCCGGCATCAGATAACACAACAATTGTTCCGCAATATCGTTGAGCGATGCAGCAATATAGACTTCTTCCGATTCGATGTCCTGATGGCAAATGGCCCAATCGCGTGCTTGGCAGGCCGCATGATGTGCGCGCGATAAAGCGCGGCGCAGTTGCAATAGCGCGCGCGGATTAGATTTGAATTGGTTCTCGATAATGAGGGGATTGGCAAAGCGCTCGAACAGTGGCTTGGCGCCAAACATCATGACCGCGTGTTCTATGGTCGTGACCTCGCCTGCCAGCCGGCCGCGTTTACGCTTACCCATCGCGCGTAGCACATTGAGCGTAAAGAAGGGATCGTGCAGCACAACATCAACGATATCGGCGGGTTCGGCACGCTCGCCGCGCACGGCAAGCTTGTCGAATTCGACAGCGCTCACGGACAAGATGGGTAAATCGGCGCTACCGAGTTGCTCGATTAAGTCCTGGACTGAGGAGGCCATCGCCGACGCTCGATGACGTTAGACACGCCACACGTAAAGCTCGGTTTGCCCTAGGTCATTCATTTCCACGACCTGAGCAGGCATCACACCGGGAATGGTGAAGCGATAGCTGATGAACAGGGTGCCCGGACGCATTTCGCGTTTCACTTTTTGCCATAAGGCTGGCATCGGCACCGGCGACAAATAGGCACACACCACATCGTACCCGCCCAAATCAGTACGCCAAAAATCGCCCCATTCAATATTGGCATTGGAACGGCCCATCATCCGCAGCTTGCTGATCCAGCACGGCAGCGGCGCAGATTCAATCCCGCTCACATGGCTGTCTGGCCGCGCATCAGCCAAGTGGTGAACCAAGCCACCCAAGCCCGAACCCAGATCGAGCACGCGCAAGCCGGGTGCCTGTGGCAGCTGGTACTGGATAGCCAGCCATACCCGACGCCGTGACAAGTACAAGGGAACCTGGGTTGTATAGGTACTGCCGTAGACCAAGACGAGTAAAACAAATCCGCCTAAAAACCAAGCGGGCGCGATGGACAACGTCAGCACTGAGGCCAGTGCCGGTACAAAAATAGCTTGGATCGCTAACCACCAGATGGGCATACCCATCAAAAAACTGACTGCTACCGCCAGCACGCTTTGCGTCAGTAGAAGCGGGACGATGCCCATTTCCAATCCCACAAAGCGTAGGCTTAATAGGATGAAGCCAGTCAACGCGATGGCCAGCAACTGCGCCAAAGCCGCTGAAAATACCGGCGGCATGCGGCGCGGCTGATCCATTTCAAGGCTGGGCAATGGGCGCGGGATCATGTTTTTCCGCTTCCTTAAGATTGCTTGCCTTAACTTCGAGTTTTCCACCATCGTTTCTCACTGCTTCTTCGGTCTGTTTGTTCATCACGATGATGCTGATGCGACGGTTAATGGGGTTCCCAGGATCGGTCTTATCGAATAGCACCGCCGACCCCAAGCCCACCACGCGCAGAATTTTCCCATCCTCGATACCACCACTCACCAACTCGCGACGGCAGGCGTTGGCCCGATCAGCGGACAATTCCCAGTTGCTGTAACCGCGCTCGCCCCCGGAATACGGGGTGGCATCGGTGTGACCGGACAAGCTGATAGTGTTGGGAACATCGTTTAGCACCTTGGATATCTCGCTCAGGATTTCTTTCGCATATGGCTGCAACTTCGCGCTGCCGATGCTGAACATGGGGCGGCTTTTCTCATCCACGATCTGGATACGTAACCCTTCGGCGGTAATGTCGATCATGAGTTGTTTTTTGAATTGCTTGAGAACGCTTTGCGATTCGATTTTCTTTTCGAACTTGGTTTTTAATTCTTCGAGCTTTACTTTCTCTTGGCGAATCGCCTCGTTCTTGCCCGCTTCCGGATCCTGGGTTTTCTTTTTCGCGGGCATGTTGGCCTTATTTTCCTGCCCCGCTTTGCGCGTCAAATCCTTACCGCCACCCTTGATCAAGCTGGTTGCGTCACCGCTTCCTTCCCCGCCAAGCAGGGCAACCTTCATGGGTTGGCTGAAGTACTCTGAAATACCACTAAGATCACCCTTCGAGGTAGAGCCTAGTAGCCACATCAACAAGAAAAACGCCATCATCGCGGTGACAAAATCCGCATAGGCGATTTTCCACGCACCACCATGGGCGCCGTGCCCATGCTTTTTGATGCGCTTGACGATTATCGGACGTTGGGAATCGTCGCTCATAGCGCCTTACTTGCCCTTGCGCGATTTAACTTCATCTTCTAGCTCGCTGAAGGTGGGCCGCTCGGTGGAGTACAGTATTTTTCGTCCAAACTCGACCGCTACCTGTGGCGCGTAGCCGTTTAAGCTCGCGAGCAAGGTGACTTTGATGCATTGATAGAATTTAGTCGATTCGCTGAGCTTGAATTCCAAGATCGTCGACAGCGGGCCAACGAAGCCATAGGCGAGCAGAATTCCGAGGAAGGTGCCGACCAGTGCATTCGCAATAAGAATCCCCAGTTCCGCCGGTGGGATCCCGACAGATGCCATGGTGTGCACCACGCCCATTACGGCTGCCACGATGCCGAATGCCGGCATGGCGTCACCCACTTTGGCGACGGCGTTAACGGGTATTTCACCTTCGTGGTGGTGGGTCTCGATCTCGTTGTCCATCAGGTTCTCGATCTCGAATGCATTCAAGCTGCCGCTTACCATCAGCCGCAAATAGTCGGTAATGAATTCGATTACATGATGATCGGCGGCCACCGCCGGATATTTGGAGAACAGTGGGCTTTCATGCGGGTTTTCCACGTCGTTCTCGATCGACATCAAACCTTCTTTGCGCACCTTGGCCAGAATTTCGAACAAAAGTGAAAGCAGCTCCATATACAAAGCCTTGGTGTATTTGGAGGGCTTGAAGATGGTTGGAAGCGCTTTCAAAGTCGCCTTCATGGGCTTGCCGCCATAGGCGACGACAAAGGCGCCTGCCGCTGCCCCGCCGATCATGAGGAATTCCACTGGCTGCATCAGAGAGGCCATATGGCCGCCTGCGAGCACGAAACCGCCCAGAACCGAGAGCAGTACTATGATGTAACCGACAATGACAAACATGGATTCTGGCCTCGCTAACCCGGCGATTTGAAAAAAATAGGGGCTTGGCCACGCTCGGCGAGGGCATATTAAACCCTGCTCCGCAATGTAGAACTCAGGCGGGAGGTGCCGACGTAGCTATAGCCTGGGTATAACTACGTCAAATTTCGGCAATGCTTTAGATCAAACCCACAGCTTTCCCAGGATCGCGATAAAAATAACGGCAATTCCGATACTTAGGTTAATTCCGATCAGCACGCGAATCTGCGCCAGCGCGGCCGCGGCAGGTTTCCATTCCTGCGCCGCAACGCCTTTTTTTAAGCGCTGGAAGAGCGCGAAATACACATGGGAGAAAATCAACGTCATGACGAGGCCGAGCGCCAACATAGCGTGGATATACAAACCCACCGCGCCAAACCCACCATAAGCGGCGATCAGATACAGGCCGCTGCCCAAAAGCGCAGCCAGCGATAGCCAAACCCACGGGAAGAAGCGTTCGAATGTCGCCGCCCACAAGGGCAAGCGTTGCGGCGGCTCAAGCGTTTGCGCCGCTGCTGGGCGCAAGGCAACATAGGCGAAGAACATGCCGCCGACCCACACCACCACGCTCAAGACATGCAATAACACAGCGATACGTTGATCCATTTTGTGCTCCTAATGATCAATAAAAACGAAATCAATACCACGGGGCACACGGGGTTCATCGCCCTTCAAGGTTTATTCAAAATGCGCGCCACCGGCCCAAAGCTGCGTCGGTGTTCCGGACAGACGCCGTGTGCCTGCAACGCTTCGATGTGCACCAGGGTCGGGTAGCCTTTGTGTTGAGCGAAGCCATACTGGGGAAACCGCGCATGCAGCAGCCGCATTTCGGCATCGCGCGCGGTTTTGGCCAGGATCGATGCGGCCGAGATTTCGGGCACCGTGGCATCGCCTTTCACGATCGCTTGCGCTGCCATGGCAAGCTTGGGACAGCGATTGCCATCGATCAGGGCGCGCGTGGGTTGCAGCGTCAACCCGGACACCGCGCGCTGCATGGCCAACAGGGTGGCCTGCAGAATATTCAGCCGATCGATTTCTTCCGCACTCGCGCTGGCAATCGCCCAGGCTAGGGCAAATTCCTTGATCTCAATTTCCAAGGCCTCACGCCGCTTTTCGGATAATTTTTTGGAATCGGCCAAGCCTTGAATCGGTCGCGCCGGATCGAGAATCACTGCCGCCGCAAACACCGCGCCGACCAAAGGCCCTCTGCCCGCTTCATCCACACCGCACACTAACATGCGCCCCTCGCCTGCAATAAACCAAGCACAGCATCAGATGCGCGCTGTGCAGTGTTTTGCCTGAGCTCGATATGCATGCGCTGAAATTCATCTTGCAAGCTTTCTCGCGCCGCTTTGTCTTCCAGCCACGTTTTCAGCGCCTGCGCCAAATTCTCGGGCGTGGCTTGATCCTGCATCAGTTCCGGTACGATAAAACGTCCGGCCAGCACATTCGGCATTCCAAAATACGGTAGATAGAAACGTCGCTTGACCAAAAAATAAGTGGACTTGGGGATGCGATAAGTAATCACCATCGGCCGTTTCAGTAAAGCCGCCTCCAAGGTCGCGGTGCCGGATTTGACCAGCACACAATCGGCGGCGGCCATCGCTTCCTGGGCATGACCGAACAAGATGGTGAGCGGCAATTCCTGCGCCTGATTGCGGTACAGCGCTTCCTCAAACAGTTGGCGCGTCTCTTTCGTTGGCAGCGGCGCCAAAAACTGTACCTCTGGGATCAGTTCCTGTAGTCGCTGCGCAGTTTGCACGAATAAATCCGCGTGCATGTGTAACTCACTGCGGCGGCTGCCGGGCAGTAAAGCCACAATCTTGGCAGTTTGGCTCAGCTTCAGTTGTTCGCGCACTGCGCTCCCCATGTCTTCCAGGGGAATGGTGTCGGCCATCGGATGACCGACGAAGGTCGCAGCGATGCCGGCTTGATCATAGATGGCTTTTTCAAACGGGAACAAAACCAGCATATGATCGACGGCGCGCTTGATTTTATGAATCCGTCCGCCGCGCCAAGCCCAGATCGAAGGGCTGGCAAAATGCATGGTGGGAATTCCCCGCTTGCGCAATGCGCATTCCACGCCAAAATTAAAGTCCGGCGCATCCACTCCAATATACACATGTGGCTGAAATGCTAATAATTTGCGCTTGAGTTCGCGGCGCATGGCCAGCAGGGAGAACAGATTCCGAATGACTTCGTGAAAGCCGATCACCGATAATTTTTCCATCGGGAACAAAGATCGCACGCCAGCCGCCATCATTTTAGGCCCAGCAATGCCGATGAATTCCGCCTGCGGCAGGCGGGCGCGCAAAGCCACCACCAGGTGGCTGCCCAACAAATCTCCCGACGCCTCACCGGCGACAATAGCGATACGGATCGTACCCATTGCGATTTAACGAATAATGCCGCGTGTAGAAGTGTCGAGGAAATCCAGTATTGGCTGTACCTCAGGATGCTCGCGCGCTTGATCCAATAATGCGGCTTTCGCTTCTTCTAAGGTCAAACCCTTACGGTATAGGGTTTTATAAGCTTGCTTCACTGCGGCGATGGCGTCGGGCGTAAAACCACGGCGTTTCAAACCTTCACTATTGATGCCATTCGGCTTTGCGCCATCGCAACCCGCCGCCATGACATACGGCGGCACGTCTTTGTATACCGCGCAACTCACTGCGGTAATGACATGGGCACCGATTTTACAAAATTGATGCACGCCGGTAAATCCGCCGAGTATGACATGGTCCGCAATTTGCACATGTCCCGCCAAGGAGGCGTTATTGGCAAAAATCGTGTGGTTCCCCACTGCGCAATCATGCGCGATATGCACATAGGCCATGATCCAATTATCGTTGCCGATGCGCGTCACGCCTGCATCTTGAGCAGTTCCAATATTGAATGTGCAAAATTCACGAATCATATTGCGGTCGCCGATTTCCAAGCGCGTAGGCTCGCCGGCGTATTTTTTGTCTTGCGGTATTTCGCCGAGGGACACAAATTGAAAAATTCTATTTTCGCGACCAATGCGTGTATGGCCAGTGATCACAGCATGCGCGCCAACCTGCGTGCCGTCACCCAGCTCCACATGTTCGCCGATGATGGTATAGGGCCCGATACTGACATTGGCGCCGAGATGAGCGCGCGGATGGACAATGGCGGTCGCATGTATCATTCGACGTTACGCACCGTGCACATTAACTCGGCCACCGCCACGACGTTTTCACCCACGTGGGCCTTGGCCGAATATTTCCAAATGCTTTTGATCGAGCGCTCAAAATGCACCTCGAGCCGTAACTGATCCCCTGGCTCCACCGGCTTTTTGAAGCGCGCTTTGTCGATGCCGACGAAGTAGTAAACTGAATTTACATCCGGTTTCTTGTCCGCAGATTTGAACGACAAGATCGCTGCGGCTTGCGCCATCGCCTCTAGAATCAACACCCCAGGCATCACCGGCCGAGTAGGGAAATGCCCCGGGAAGAAGGGTTCGTTAATCGTCACATTTTTGATCGCTACGATACGCGTGCCTGGCTCCACCAGTTCTACCCGATCCAACATCAAAAACGGGAAACGATGGGGGAGATATTGCATAATTTCATGGATATCCATGGCGCTCACGACGGTTTCCTTTCCAAGGCTTCTAATTTTTTTTCCAATTCACGCACGCGATTGGATAGTTCTTCCATGCGTCGCAATTGCGCCGCATGTTTCAACCACTCGCGATGCGGCTCAGCAGCCCAGATGGCGCTGTAGGTGCCGGGTTCAGTCAGGGATTTAGTCGCCATCGTTCCCGGCGAGACCGTGATGCCGTCCGCGATGCGTATATGCCCGACGATCATCGCCGCGCCGCCGATCCTGCATCCCTTGCCGATCACCGCACTGCCGGCAATGCCGGCGCAGGCGGCGATGGCGGTGTGCGCCCCAATTCGCACGTTGTGCGCCACATGAACCAGGTTGTCTATCTTCACACCATCCTCGATTACGGTGTCATCCAACGCGCCGCGATCGACTGTGGTATTCGCGCCGATCTCGACATCGTCGCCGCAGATCACCCGGCCGGTTTGTGGGACTTTAATCCATTGCTCCTTATCTTGAGCAAAGCCAAAGCCATCGGAGCCAATCACCACGCCCGCATGCACAATGCCCCGCGCGCCGATTTGACAACCCCGATAAACCACCACGCTGGGATACAAAAAACTCTCGGCACCAATGGTCACGCCCTCGCCCACCTGACAGCCCGCACCGATCACCGCACGGTCGCCGATGCGTGCGCCGCGTCCGATCACCGCATGCGCGCCAATGGCGACGCCGGCGCCGAGATGCGCCGATTCATCCACGACCGCGCTAGGATGAATGCCGGCAGCGGGACGTTGCAATGGATTAAAAAAAGTTGAAATCTTTGCCTGATAGGCATAAGGGTTGTCCGCCACAATCCTTGGCAGCAGCGTCGCATCTCGATCCGCCTGACCCAGAATCACGGCGCCCGCGCGCGTGGCGGAGAGTTGATGACGATATTTGCTGTTGGAAAGAAATGCGATTTCAGACGGGCCGGCACTCGCCAGGGTGCCGATGCCGGTAAACACTTGATCACCGCTGCCCAGCAACTCGCCCCCGAAAGTTCGGACTAAATCACTTAAGCTGACTCCGGTATTCTGGCCCACCGTGCGCTATTTATCCGCCAGCGCACGCAACACTTTGTCGGTAATGTCGATGCGGGTGCTGACATAGACTGCTTCTTGCAATACCAGATCAAATTTTTCTTTCTCGGCAAGATCGCCAATCGCTTTATTGACCCGATCTTGGAACGCTGCACGCTCTTCGTTTTGACGCACATTCAAGTCCTCGCGAAATTCGCGCTGAGAACGCTGCAAATCGCGATTTAAGTTGGCGAGGTCACGCTCCTTGTTGCGGCGATCGCCTTCGCTCATGGTGACGGTCTCCTTCTCCAGGTGCGCTTGCAAATCGCGAAATTGCTTGGCCAATTTTTGAATTTCTTGCTCGCGCGCGGCGAATTCCTTCTCCAGTTTCTTGCTTGCCCGAACCGCTGGCGCCGATTCGCGGAAAATACGTTCGGTGTTCACGAAACCGATCTTCGAATCGGCGGCCATTGCCCAAGGGGTCGATAGAACAAACACCAGGGCCATCAATAATATTTTTCCATTCACGCTGCATTACTCCTAGAACACACTACCTAATTGAAACTGGAAGACTTCGGTTTTATCACCGGACTTGGAATTGAGGGGTTTAGCCAAACTAAAACGTAGCGGCCCCACCGGAGAAACCCAGTTGACGCCAAGCCCCGTGGAATAACGTACGTCACTCGTGCTGAATGAGTCGTTGGCCGCCACGATGGTGCCCACATCCATGAACGCACTCAAGCGAATCGATTTATCTTGCCCAAGGCCGGGCATCGGGAAGTATATCTCTGCATTCCCCACCAAACGACGGCCGCCGCCAATGGCCTCGCCATTGCTATCCTTGGGCCCCAGCGTGCCGGATTTGAATCCACGCACAGAGGATATCCCCCCCGCATAGTAATTTTTGAAGAATGGGAGCGGGTCGTTCGCCAATCCGTTGGCGATGCCAATTTCGCCATTCAACCTTAATGTGTAGTCCCGTGCGAGCGGGTGATACCACTGATGTTGGTAATTGACCTTGTAGTAGTGCAGCGTTCCGCCCGGCAACCCTATCTCGCCGTAGGCACTCTGCACGATGCCACGGGTTGGAGAGGTGCGGCTATCCAACGTGTCGCGCGCCCAACTCGCATCGCCACGCAAAGTGGAATAGCTAGAGCCGGAGCGGTTGACAAAGTCGCGGTAAAGCGTGGAAGCGTTGTCGCGTAAATCGAGTTTGGTACTATCGACCCCCAGACCGAAGTTGATGCTATCCGTCTCATTCAGCGGAATACCGGAGCGCGCACCCAATCCGATGGACGAAGTGGAGTAAGCGGAGATGGAGAGTGAGCTCGCATCTGTCTTGCGCAGATAGGCATCAAAGCCGAGGCTGACGCCATCATCGGTATAATAGGGATTAGTATAGGAAAGTGAGTAAGTTTTATTGACCTTGCTGGTATTGACTTGCACCGCGAGGTGATTGCCCGAACCCAATACGTTGGATTGCGACACCGAACCGCTTAGCACGAAGCCTTCACTACTGGAAAAGCCTGCCCCCGCGAGAATGTTGCCGGTTGATTTCTCTTCCACTGCGATATTCATATCCACTTGGTCAGTGGTGCCGGGCACCGCCGGGGTCTCGATGTTTACTTCTTTAAAATAACCCAGGTTGTCGAGGCGTTCACGGGAGCGATTAATTTTATCTTGCGCATACCAGCCGCTCTCGGACTGACGTATTTCACGCCGAATCACTTCATCCCGTGTGCGCACATTCCCGGACACATTGATATGGCGCACATAGACTTTACGGCCGGGATCCACAAAGAAAGTGAATGCGACACGCTGATTGATTTTATCCAGTTCCGGCACTGCATTCACGTTGGCGAACGCAAAGCCGTCATTGCCCAAGCGATCCGCGATGGCCTTGGTAGATTCAGTCAGCCTTTCTCGTGAAAACACCTCCCCCGAACGCATTTTTACTAATTTACGTAACTCCGCCTCGCCAATAATCGGCTCGCCGGCTACCTTTATGTCAGAAATCGTATAACGCTTACCTTCGGTAATATTGAGGGTAATGTAAATGTCCTTCTTGTCGGCGCCAATTTGTACTTGGGTCGAATCAATCGCGAATTCGAGATAGCCGCGATTGAGGTAATGCGAGCGCAAGGTCTCCAAATCACCAGATAATTTCTGCTTGGAATATTGATCGTTTTTGGTATACCAGCTGAGCAAATTCGGCGGTGTAAGGGTGAACAATCTCAGCAAATCTTTCTCGCGAAATGCTTCGGCGCCGACGATATTGATCTGGCGAATCTTAGCGACCTCGCCCTCGTCCACATCGAACTGCACCGCAACGCGATTGCGTTCCAGCGGCGTCACCGTGGTTTTGATCTCCGCCGCATATTTGCCACGCGACAAATACTGACGCTTCATTTCCTGCTCGGCTTTTTCCAACAGACTACGGTCGAATACTCGACCTTCCGCCAAGCCAGTTTGTTTGAGGCCATCTTTCAACTGATCTTTATTGAACTCCTTGATCCCCTTGAACTCGATCAAGCCGACGGCAGGCCGTTCTTGCACCTGCACGATCAATACACCCCCTTCATATTCCAAGCGCACGTCTTTGAAAAAGCCAGTGGCGAATAGTGCTTTGATGGTGGCGGCGGCTTTTTCGTCGTCCAGGGTATCGCCCGCCTTGACTGGCATATAACTGAAGACCGTGCCGGCCTCGGTACGCTGAATGCCTTCAACCCGAATGTCCTTGATGACGAACGGCTCAAACGCCCACGCGCGTCCTGCACAGCAAACCAATAGAAGCAAAAATAACGGCCGAATTTTCATTGTGTGTTATGGACCGAATTGACGAACAATATCGTTGTAAAGGGCTACCGACATCAAGAGTACTAGCACTGCAATTCCCACGCGCTGCCCGAAGTCCATGGCTTGGCTTGATACCGGGCTGCCTTTGATGAATTCGACAATATAATACATCAAATGCCCCCCATCCAGGATAGGCACCGGTAGCAGATTGATGACCCCCAGACTGACGCTCACCAGCGCGATAAAGATCAGATAGGGTAGCCAGCCGATCTGCGCCGTTTCTCCCGCGACCTGCGCGATGGTCAGCGGTCCGCTCAAGTTGCGCCACGACACATCCCCGGTAATCATGCGCCCGAGCATCTGCAAGCTGAAGACGCTGGTATCCCAGCATTTCACCAAGGCATGCGACAAAGCTTGGCCGAAGGGATACTGCACCGTCACCAGCACATCAGGCGCCACGCCGATGCGGCCGATTTCTTTTCCCGCTACCTGCTCGTGCTTAGGCGTGACTTCCAGGACGAACGTTCGCCCTTCGCGCGCCACCTCCAATCGCACGCGCTTGCCCGGTTGGGCGCGAATCTGTTCCGTGAAACCATTCCAATCCACGATGGGCTTCCCATCTACTACACGCACGACATCACCAGCTCGCAAGCCGGCCAGCGCAGCGGGCGATTCAGGCAGCACTTTTCCCAGGCGCGCTTGCACCTTCTTGGCTGGCGCCAAACCCAGCTTGGCCAAAAAATCGCGATCCAGATCGTTACCTGTCACCGCATCCAAGGCCAATCGCTTAACTCGTGTTTGGTCTTGTGGGTTGCGCAGGGTTAAATCGACTGCGCCGCCCTCGACAATTTTTTGCGCCAGTCGCCAATTCACCTCTTCCCATGTGGTGGTGGGAACGCCATCGATTTGCTCGATTGTGTCCCAGCGCTCGATGCCCGCAAGCGCCGCAGGGGTGCCCGCGCCTGGCATCTCTAAAATCGCGCGCTGGCCAGGCATACCTGACATGAATAATCCCCAATACAGCAAGATGGCCAGCAGAAAATTCGCCAAGGGCCCTGCTGCCACAATAAAAAATCGTTTCGCCAAGGATTGGCGGTTGAATGCATAAGGCAGCTCTTCCGGAGTCACCAGATCATCCTGTTCGCCCAGCATTTTGACGAAACCGCCCAAGGGAATGCTGGCCACCACCCATTCGGTACCGCCCGGGGTGAATTGCTTGAGCAGGAGCGGCTTGCCGAAACCGACCGAGAAGCGCAGCACCTTCACGCCGCATAAACGCGCCGCCAAATAATGTCCGTACTCGTGGAACACGATCAGCACCACGAGTGCCAGGAGAAAAGCGGCCACGGTCAACATGTTGCTTGGCTCCGCACGACTTGCTCCTGCGCGATAAGGCGCGCCGCAGCATCCGCCGCCAGTACTTGTTCCAACGTCTCTACCGCGCCCAGGGGGATCGCAGCCAGCGTGTGCTCGATCACCGAGGCAATCGCTTGAAACGGTAATTGCGCATCGAGGAAAGCGGCAACGGCGATTTCATTCGCGGCATTCAGCACCGCAGGCGCTGTGCCGCCGGCGCGCAAGGCTGCATAGGCTAACTCGATGCAAGGGAAGCGCCGCGCATCCGGCGCCTCGAAATCCAGCCGAGCCACCTGAAACAAATCCAATGCCGACACGCCGCTCTCGATGCGCTCGGGAAATCCCAGCGCATAGGCAATCGGTGTGCGCATATCGGGATTGCCGAGCTGTGCAATGACCGAGCCGTCGATGTATTCCACCATGGAGTGAATCACGCTTTGCGGATGGATCACGACTTGAATTTGATCGACGGGCGCGTTGAATAGCCAATGCGCCTCGATCACCTCGAGGCCTTTGTTCATCATGGTGGCGGAATCGACCGAGATTTTTCGTCCCATCACCCAGTTCGGATGCGCGCAAGCTTGCGCCGGCGTAACTTGCGCCAATGCCTCGATGGGGACAGATCGGAATGGCCCGCCTGATGCGGTCAGCAGAATGCGCCGCACGCCCATTGCGCGCAAATCACCATTGCCGCCGCGGGGTAGAGATTGGAAAATCGCGTTATGTTCGCTATCGATCGGCAACAGGGTTGCGCCATAATCATGCACGGCTTGCATGAAAATCTGGCCAGACATGACCAGGGCTTCTTTGTTCGCCAGCAACACCCGCTTTCCGGCACGCGCTGCCGCCAGCGCCGGCTGTAAGCCTGCCGCGCCGACAATCGCCGCCATGACGGCATCCACGCTTGGATCACTCGCGACTTGCTCCAGTGCAGCCAGGCCTTGCAGCACCTCAGTATCGAGGCCGGCTAATTTCATCTTTGCCTGTAACTGCTCTGCCGCCGCTGCATCCAACAGTACTGCATAGCGCGGCTGAAATTGTCGGCATTGCTCGAATAAACGCTCCCATTGCCGATTCGCGCTCAGGGCATGCACGCGAAACCGCTGCGGATGGCGCGCGATCACATCCAGCGTGCTCATGCCGATCGAGCCGGTGGCGCCAAGCACGGTGATGCTCTGTATGTTCATGTCCCCAAACCAGCAAAGTAAATCAAAGCCATGGCCACCGGCAACACCGAGGTTTGGCTGTCGATTCGATCCAAAATCCCGCCATGCCCTGGAATTAAACTACCGCTATCTTTTACGCCCGCCACGCGCTTGAGGTGCGATTCGAATAAATCGCCGGTGATACTGATTGCCACCAACAGCATGGCGACCAGACTCTGCCCCCACCATGACACGGCGGAAAAACGCGCCAACGTTTCCGGAGCAAATATTTGCCAGAGGCCCACATACAGTATCGCCGCAACGAAGGCGCCGACCACCCCTTCCCAGGTTTTGCCCGGGCTAATGCGCGGCGCGAGCTTATGTTTGCCCCATTGTCGACCGGTGAAATAGGCCGCGATGTCGGCCGCCCAAACTAAGCCCATGAGGAACAGTAACAACAAAGCATTGATGTCACGTAACTGGACGAAGGCGAACCAAGTTGGCAGCAGCACGATCATGCCGATAAGCAGCAAAAAACCACGATGTCGAATTGTCCAATGCTTGATCAGCCACATCGGCGCGAGGAGAAACCAGAACAGTAGTGCGACCAGCCATAAGCCTTGCATCATGCGTGCGCCGGAAACAATATAGAACGCTGCTATCGCACCGCCTACGAGCAATACATACAGCCCACGGAGCAGACCTGACAAGCCGCAGAGCCGCGCCCATTCCCAGGCGGCCCCAAGCGCAATCGCGCCCATCAGGAAGGCCCATGCGGTGGGAGGGAAATAAAACAGCGCCGCCAGAAAAGCGAGGATCAACACCAGCGCCGCCCACACGCGTTGTTTAAGCATTGTCCTTCAACTGTTCACTGGTGCGGCCGAAGCGACGCTCGCGGTTTTGATAAGAATCAATAGCGGCCTGCAGCGACTTCGTATCGAAATCCGGCCAAAGCGTGTCGGTGAAATACAATTCGGAATAAGCAAGCTGCCACAACAGAAAGTTGCTGATGCGCTGCTCACCGCCGGTGCGAATGAACAAATCCGGCTCCGGTGCGTAAGCCATGGATAGGAAGGGTGCTAAGTCTTCCTCAGTAAAACCCTGCGCTAATTCCGGGCGCTCGACCAACAAGCGATTCGCTGCTTGCAGAATATCCCAGCGGCCACCGTAGTTCGCGGCGATAGTGAGCGTGAGGCGCGGATTTTTCGCAGTCAAGGCTTCACCGTCGTGAATCAGTTGCTGCAAACGCGGCTCGAATGGCGTCAGATCGCCGATCACTTTGAAGCGAATTTCATTCTCATGCAGCTTGATGACTTCGCGTTCCAAGGCCATGACGAAAAGCTGCATCAAGAGCGACACTTCCTCTTGCGGGCGGCGCCAGTTTTCACTGGAAAACGCGAACAGGGTTAGATACTCGACCCCCATATCGGCACAGGAACGAATCACGTCGCGCACCGCTTCCACGCCGCGCCGATGGCCTTCGATGCGCGGTAGCAGTCGGCGCTTGGCCCAGCGCCCGTTGCCATCCATGATGATAGCGATGTGTTTGGGAATGTCGCGCGCCTCGGGAACGGTGCGCGTGGAGCTTCTAAAAAAGGCCACGGAAAGTGGTACGGAAAAGATGGCCTAGATGGCCAGCAATTCCGCTTCCTTGCTCTGAAGCATCTTGTCGATCTCCGCCACGAAGCGGTCGGTGAGCTTTTGAACTTCTTCTTGCGCGCGGCGCTCATCGTCCTCGCTCACGGTTTTTTGCTTGAGCAGCTCTTTCAGGGCGGCATTGGCATCGCGCCGCACATTGCGCACCGCGATTTTGGCATCCTCCCCTTCGCTTTTCACCACCTTGGTCAAGTCGCGTCGCCGCTCTTCCGTCAGCGCCGGCATCGGCACGCGAATCAAGTCGCCTTGCGAAGCCGGGTTCAGCCCCAGATCAGAATCGCGAATCGCCTTTTCTATCGCGCCCACTAATTTTTTTTCCCACGGCGAGACACCGAGGGTGCGCGCATCGACTACTGTGACATTCGCCACTTGCGCGATCGGCACCATGCTGCCGTAGTAATCGACCATCACATGATCCAACAGGCCGGCATGCGCACGGCCGGTGCGGATCTTACCGAGGTCGTTTTTCAGCGCGTCGACCGACTTTTGCATTTTTTGTTCGGCAGTATTTTTGACTTCTTGCGTGGTGCTCATTGCCAACCTCCTAGGAAACCGTCACTAGCGTACCTTCATCCTCGCCCAGCACGAAACGTTGCAACGCACCGTCCTTGAAGATACTTAACACACAAATCGGCAGATTTTGCTCACGGCAAAGCGCAAAGGCGGTCGCGTCCATCACCTTCAAATTGCGGTTGATCGCCTCATCGAAGGTCAAATGGGTGAAACGTGTAGCCGCCGGATTTTTCTTCGGGTCATCGGTGTAAATACCGTCCACCTTGGTCGCCTTGACCACGATGTCCACATTCATTTCCATGCCACGCAGCGACGCGGCGGTATCGGTGGTAAAAAATGGATTGCCGGTGCCGGCACCGAAAATCACCACCTTGCCTTCTTCCAGATAGCGCAAGGCCTTACCGCGAATATACGGCTCGGCCACTTGCTCGATGGTCAGCGCCGATTGCACCCGGCTCACCAAGCCAATGCGGCGCATCGCGTCTTGCAAGGCCAGCGCATTCATCACCGTGGCCAGCATGCCCATGTAGTCGGCGGTGGCGCGATCCATGCCGGCAGCACCCGGCGCCACACCGCGAAAAATATTGCCGCCCCCGATCACCACCGCCACTTGCACGCCCAACTTCACCACCGCCGCCACCTCGGCCACCATGCGATCGATAGTGGCGCGGTCGATGCCGTAGGCGCCGTCGCCCATCAGCGCTTCGCCGCTGAGCTTAAGCAGAATGCGCTTGTATTTCAGCTGCGCCATGCGTTTAAACTTGGCCTGCTGCAGCGACTTCTGCCGCGAAATCGACGACTTTTTTCTCGATGCCTTCACCTACGATGAACATCTGGAAAGTGTTGACTTGGGCGTTTTTGGATGCGAGCAGTTTCTCGATGGTAAACTTTTCGTCCTTAACGAAAATCTGACCAAGCAAGGTATTTTCCGCCAGGAACTTGTTGATGCTGCCTTCCACGATCTTATCCAGGAGATTGGCCGGCTTGCCGGCTTCTACTGCGCGTGCCTTGGCAATTTCCGCTTCGCGCGCGATCACATCGGCCGCTACTTGGTCGCGGGACACGCACATTGGCTTGGAGGCGGCGATCTGCATCGCCAGATCTTTACCCAATGACTCGTCACCGCCCTGCAGATCCACCATCACGCCAATCTTGTTGCCATGTAGGTAAACCGATAAGCGACCCGAAGTGTCGAAACGCGCCATGCGGCGTAGCGTCATATTTTCGCCCAGCTTCATCACCAGCGACTTGCGCGCCTCTTCCACGGTTTGGCCGGAAGCCAGCTTCAGATTGGACAACGCTTCGAGGTCGGACGGGTTGTGATCCGCGACTAGTTTCGCGGTTTCCTTGGCCAAGGCGGCGAATTCATCATTTTTCGCCACGAAGTCAGTCTCGCAGTTCAATTCGACCAGCGCGCCCAGTTTGCCATCGGCGCTGATAAAGCTGCCGATCACGCCTTCGGCCGCAATGCGGCTGGCGGCCTTGTTGGCCTTGGCGCCGCTCTTGATGCGCATCAAATCTTCGGCTTTTTTCATGTCGCCATCGGCTTCTGCCAAGGCTTTTTTGCACTCCATCATGCCGAGCCCGGTACGCTCGCGCAGTTCTTTCACCATGCTCGCGGTGATTTCTGCCATGTCTAGCTCCTTAAAACAAATTCAAAGATTGGGTACGATTGAAAAAGGGGCTACCGCCCCTTTTTGTGTCTGCATTGCTTAGGCGGCAGGCGTTTCGTTCGCCTCGGCAAAATCTTCGGCGACGATTTCCTGCGTGACCTGCGACTTACCTTCCAACACAGCATCAGCAAAACCACGCATGTAAAGGCGGATCGCGCGGCTGGAGTCATCATTGCCAGGAATGACATAAGTCACGCCGTCCGGCGAATTGTTGGAATCCACCACGCCGACCAGCGGGATGCTTAATTTATTCGCTTCGGTCACCGCGCCTTTTTGATAACCGACGTCAATGATCACGATGGCGTCAGGCAGGCCGTTCATCTCCTTGATGCCGCCCATACTGCGCATCAGCTTGTCCAGTTCGCGGCTGTAGCCCAAAGCTTCTTTTTTCGATAGCTTTTCTAGCGTACCGTCCTGCGTCATTTGCTCCAATTCGCGCAAACGCTTTACCGATTGTTTCACGGTCTTGAAATTGGTGAGCATGCCGCCCAACCAACGTTGGGTCACGAATGGCATGCCGCAGCGTTCGGCTTCTTCCTGCACGATTTCACGTGCTTGGCGCTTGGTGCCGACAAACATCACGGTACCTTTATTCGCCACTAGCTTGCGTACATAGCCGAGCGCGTCCTGGTACAGCGGCAAGCTCTTTTCGAGGTTGATAATGTGGATCTTGTTGCGCTCCCCGAAGATATAGGGAGCCATTTTGGGGTTCCAATAACGGCATTGATGGCCGAAATGAACACCGGCCTCCAGCATTTGACGCATAGTTACAGACATGGAAGTACTCCTAATAAAGGGTTAAGTCCTCCACCCGCTTGCTTGACACCGGCCTGAGCCCAGTTAGCGCTTCAGGACGCGGCACCCTTTATGTGAAGCGAGTGTGCGAATTTTCATCCCGACGGCGCCGGAATGAAGCCCAGAATAATAGCATGTTTGGGCTAATCCATTCAACTTTATAGGCATTTTCCATGAGTTAGCCCTGGATTTGGTGGCATTGGACTAAGGCGCTGAGATATTTTTAAGCGGATCGCACGCATTTTATTGTCAGCCGCTCCAAAAACCCATATTAATAGCAATGCTATTGATTATAAATGCATTTAATTTCATCCACCCAAGACAATCCGTACTAAAGGAAGAGCGCATCCTGCCGTTAGTAAAGTGACCAAGCGCGTAAATTAAATATAAAAAACTACGTCGTGGTTTTTAAGCATTCGGATCAGGAGAATAACTAACATGCTGAACAAGTTAACTATCAAATTTCAATTGATCGGTGTTGCCGTCATGACGGTGGTTATCATTTTGACATTGGTCGGAATGAACGTCTATTCGATTCGCCAAGGCTCTTCCGCCTTGGCCGAAGTCTATGAAAACAATGTACAACCCTTAACGTTGCTGCAAGAAATGGATGCCGTGCTTAAGGAAGTACGCTTTAGACTGGTGGCGGTTCCGCTTGATCAGGTTTCCATCAAAGGCTCAGGCGATCAATTGAAAGAAGCCCGCGCTCGCGTTCCCAAAATCTGGGCCGAGTTCAAGCACAAGGTGGCGGATATCCAAGTCACAGATCAAGACAAAGAACTGATCACCAAAATTGACAAGCAGATTACCGCGCTCGACCCATTCTTCGAGAAACTCGACAAGATCTATGCGGCAGGCAATAAAGACGCGTTGATGGCGCCGTTGCAGGAAGAATGGCCCTTGATAAACCGTAATTTGCTCAAACCCATCGGCCAATTGATCCCGGCCCAGGAAGCAGCGGTTAAAAAGACCTATGAAAAGAATCTTGCCCTAGGAAAAAAATTAACCACCATCTCCCTCGTCGTAGGGGGGGTCAATTTGCTCCTCTTACTGGCATTCGTGGTCCGGCTCGTGACCATGCTGAACCGTAATATTGGCACGCTCAATCAAGTACTGCGCGATGTCGCACAAGGTGATTTGGGCGTCAAGGCGCATATACCTCAAAAAGATGAATTGGGTTCGATGGCGGATTCGATCAACCAAACAGTAGATCAATTGCGCAATATCATCAGCGGCGTGAAACATGCGGCGGATGATGTCGCGTCCTCGTCAGCAGATTTGTCCAAGGAAACGGAGCGCGTCACCCAGCGCGCCGACACCCAGGCGGATCGAGTGATGCAAGTCAGCGCTGCGATGGAGCAGATGAGCGTCGCGGTGACGGAAATCTCCTCTGGTGCTACCAATGTGGTCGAGGCTTCTACTAAAACCCAATCCATTGTTGAAGATGGCAAGGGGAATATGGCTAAAAGCATGGAAGCTACCCGCCGCATTGTGGATACGGTCGAATCGACGAGTGCGGTCATCACCGAACTCAGTCAAGCGATTGGAAAAATTAATGAAATCACAAAAGTCATCAAAGACATCGCAGATCAAACTAACCTGCTCGCACTGAATGCGGCGATTGAAGCCGCCCGCGCTGGGGAGCAAGGCCGAGGGTTCGCCGTCGTGGCGGATGAAGTCAGAAAACTTGCCGAGCGCACTGCACTGAGCACCGCCGACATCACCAGCATGGTAGAAACCATCAGCAGTAAAACTGGGACATCGGTACGCTCGATGGAAACGGTCAAACATGAAGTCGAAAACGGCGCCAGCTATAGCAATTCCACCAACGATACCTTGACCCAAGTTATCGATGCCGCGGTGCGCGTGACGACCCTAGCGCACCAAATCGCGTCGGCGACAAACGAGCAATCCATCGCCAGCGAGGAAACCGCGCGCAATATGGAAGAAATATCCAGCTTGACCGAAGAAAACGCCGCGAGCATTCATCATGTGAAACAAGCCTCGGATACTTTGTCGGGAACCGCCAGCGAATTACAACGCTTGGTCGGCCAGTTCAAACTGGCCAGTTGACCTACCACGTCAG
>JBBTCZ010000005.1:0-1692 GCA_038042985.1 Pseudomonadota bacterium | reverse complement strand
CGAGCTTTAAAACCGCTGGCGGCAGCGGCGGCACATCGTAAAATATTTCCTTCACGCGTTTGAGTTGAAACGCAGGGTCGGTGGGCTCATGCGCGATCCCGACAATCACGCCCACTACCAACCGCCGACCGAACGGCACCAAGGCACGACGGCCGATATCTGCCTGACTGATTCCCGGTGCGAGGTAATCGAACTGCCGCGAGAGTGGAACATCCACCGCAATCTGTGCGATTTTTTCAGGGGTAATTTGCATGAATCTTCCCCGGCCCGCTTATTTCCCGCACGGCGCTAAAAGCTTACTCGGAAGAGGCCTAAATACGGGCCATTCCAGCCTGTGGATAACTTTGTGCATATTTTTAATAGAGGGAGCGTAGATTGCGTTTGATGTCAAGAGATGGAAAATCAATGGCGCTGCGGCTATTTGAATAATTATTATAAATCATATAGATGCGCGGCCAGAAAAGCGATCCATTTGATTTGCTTATGGATTTATGAAATTTAACGGTTTTGTGCATAAGTGGCATAAAAATGGCTTAAGCAAGCCCCATGATTTGCCGGATATATTAGGGCTAATGCTATATTGCAGCCTGCCTAATTTGCGAATATTCGAGCGTATTTCATGTCCCTAATTCAGTACACCATCAAAGTCGCGCTGTCCGCCGGGGTGATTGTCGCCGTGGCCGAGATTGCCAAGCGCAGTTCATTCTGGGCAGCGGCGTTGGCGTCGCTGCCCTTAACTTCCTTATTGGCATTCGTCTGGCTTTATCTGGAAACGGGGGATATCCAAAAAATCACCACGCTCTCGCAAGGCATTTTTTGGCTGGTGATTCCTTCCCTGCTGTTATTCGTGTTGTTGCCGCTGATGCTGCGCGCCGGTTGGGGCTTCTGGGTGAGCTTGGCGGCGGCATCGTGCGTCACGGCAATCGGCTATGTGTGTATGGTCTGGGTGTTGGCCCGGGCGGGGATTCATGTTTAAACCCCCAAAACGGTTCATTCGCTGTTCTAAGACTAAGCGCGTGCGCCGCCCACACGAATGGCGTTGACCAACATCACGATCCCCGTCACCAAAGCCAGTAGTGCCGCGATACGCAATAGCAGGAGTGCTTGCGCCTGATAGGCTTGCCCGCTCATATCCAGTGCCGTGGCACGCTCGTTGGCGCTTTGACCGAGCAAATCAGCTTGATAAATCGCTTGGGTAGACAACACATTTATTTTGAATAGCGCTTCACGTGCGCGATCCCAATCCTTATCCGCGCTGGTCATGGCGCCCTCTAAACCAAGGCGGAAGCTATCCATCTCTTTGTAAAGCCGCGTGAGTTCAGCCGCGGTAGCCACGCCGCCCTCTTGCAGCGTAGCAAGGGCAGCCAACTCGGTTTCAATGGCCGTTTTTTGCGCAGCGGATTTTTTCTGGTACGCAGGAAATTCTAAAACCGTTGAGTAGAACTCGTTCATCGTCAGCTCATACCCGGCGGCCAATGATTTCAATGATTGGGCAATACGGTATGACTTGAACGTGGCCTCGCGCGCATCGTTGCCTGCTTTGCCGGCCATGCCTACTTGTTCTCCGGCCCAATACGATAAACCAGCCGCGATCAAAGCGATGACGGCGGCCATGGCCGATACAGTGCGAATGCCGAATTTCATACGATGCCCCTTTAGGTGGATGAAACACTTAGTCGAAGCGGGGGCGTA
>JBBTCZ010000004.1:20467-141355 GCA_038042985.1 Pseudomonadota bacterium | reverse complement strand
TCCGTTTAGCCAAATTTATAGGCTCAGAGGTGTCTAGTAAACTGGGGGCGATTCAAGATCCGTATGTCAGTAACGCTTTCAAAAACTCGAAATTCGCCACCAGCCTACCCAGCTTGAGGCTGGTTTCGCCCGTTTCGACAAAAGAATCGATGCTTCCAAAAACCTTCAATGATCGCTTTCTACCTGCCTATTTTTTAGACGTTTGGAACAGTACGAGAATTTGCGCAGCATTCGGTGCATGCACCACCCCCTTTTCCGTAATCAAGGCCGTCACCAACTCAGCGGGAGTGACATCGAAAGCGGGATTGCGCACAGCCACCCCTTCCGGCGCCCAACGACTCTCTCTAAATCCATACACCTCCGAGGCGTCACGTTCTTCGATGGGAATTCCCGCACCGCTTTCGATCTCCAGATCAATCGTGGATAGCGGCGCGGCGACATAAAACGGAATGCCGTGGCGTTGCGCCAATACGGCCACCATATAAGTGCCGATCTTGTTCGCGACATCGCCGTTCGCCGCGATACGATCTGCACCCACGATGACCGCATCGATTTCTCCTCGGCTCATCAGATGCCCTGCCATACCATCGGTGATGAGTGTCACAGGAATTTTCTCCTGCATCATCTCCCAAGCCGTAAGCCGTGCGCCCTGCAAAAAAGGACGCGTCTCGTCCGCAATAACAGCGATGCGTTTCCCTGCCTCGACGGCTGAACGAATCACACCTAAAGCAGTGCCATGGCCCGCCGTCGCCAACGCCCCGGCGTTGCAGTGCGTCAGCACCCGTGCCTGGTCATTCAACAATAAGGCGCCGTGCTCACCCATCGCGCGGTTAATGCGAACATCTTCAGCCAAAATCTCATGCGCTTCTTTTAATAGCCCCTGTGCAAGCTGAAGCGGTTCGAGCGATCCCATTGCTTGCCACACACGGCGCATACGCGCTAATGCCCAAAATAGGTTGACTGCTGTAGGGCGGCTTTGCGCCAATACCCCAAAGCCGATTTCAAGTTGCTTGGTAAACGGCTCGACTAAATATGATGGCGCCAACCTGAGCGCCTCCAATGCCACGCCATAAGCCGCCGCACAACCAATGGCCGGCGCACCCCGCACCACCATGCTACGTATACCCTCGGCAACACTCGCCGCTGAATCGTAAGCAAGAAACTCGAATCGGGCAGGCAATACGCGCTGGTCTATCATCTCCAACTTGCCGTCCCGCCAACGCATGGTTTCGACCATCGAACTCGCCATATCAAATCACCCTATCGTTTCCACCATCCACCGGCACTTGCGCAGCGGTGGTCTTGGCAAACAGCGACCCGCATAATTCTGCGGCAAGTTCCGCCACATCCTGGCTGGTCACTTCGGTTTTCAAGACATTGTTGCGTTTGTATTCATCCACAGTGAGGCCGTAATGTTTCGCGCGTGCGGCCAAGACTTCCTCAGTCCAGATGCCGGTGTCGAACACGGCATTGGGGTGAAGGGTGTTGATGCGGATGCCATCTGCGCCCCACTCCAAGGCGGCAACGCGCATGAGCTGATTGAGTGCGGCTTTGGAAGCCGAATAGGCTGCTGCCCCCGGGCCGGGTGCGGGCACGTTCTTGGAACCGATCACCACCACACGACCATAGCGCGGCGCGAGTTTGAGCAAGGGGTAAGCCTCACGCATGAAAGAGAGATTCGCGTCCAGATTCACGCTCATCACCTTGCGCCATTCTTCGGAGCTGAGTTGATCGATGCGACAGCCGCCGGGGAAAATACCGGCATTTAATACCAGCATGTCGAGCCCGCCGAAGCGGCGCACGGTTTGCTCCAGCGCGGATTGAATTTCGCTATCGCTGGAGATGTCGCAGCGTATGCCGAGGAAATCGGCACGCTTGAATAGCGAGGCAATCGCGGGATTGATATCCAGCCCCACCACCGCCGCGCCGCGCGCAAGTAAGGATTCGACGCAGGCCTTGCCGATGCCGGAGGCAGCGCCGGTCACCAGCGCGACTTCGCCCGCGAACGCTAATGGCTTGCCACTTTTCTTAAGCTTGGCCTGTTCCAAGTCCCAGTATTCCACATCGAAAATATCTTTGGCGGGCAGTGCCTGGAATCCGCCGAGCGCGGTCGCGCGCAGAATGATATCGATGGTGTGATCGTAAATGTCGGCAACGATACCCGCGTCTTTCGCGCTACGCGCGATTGTGCAGAGGCCGAATTCCGCATCGAGAATGACGCGCGGTGCGGGATCGAGCATGGTCTTGGGTTCTATTGCGAGCATTGCATGCGCATCAAAATAAGCGCGGTATTGCATGGCGTATTCCTTCAGATCGCGGCCCAGCATCGGGGTGCGCTTGGTGCGGATCACATGATCCGGTGTCGCGGGGCCTTGGCATGCGATCACACTGGCATCGGGTCGTTGGGAAAAGGCTAAATACTTTCCAGTCTGATCAGTCGCCAGAATTGCCGGTGCACCAAGCATGGCTGACACTGACTTGCGCAATGCGGCGATATCGTTACGCAAGGGAAGATCGGGGGTGACGACTTTCGGCGCGACGAGTTGCCAGGCCTGATGCGACGCCAAATAGGCTTCCGCGCGCGACACCAGCGCGATCATGCGCTCATAGGCTTCACGCGCAGTATTGCCGAAGGAGAAGATGCCGTGATTGAGCAACACCATGCCCTGGGTTTTCTCATTAGCTTCGCGCGCAAAAATCTCCGCCACCAGACGCGCTAAATCGAAACCCGGCATCACATAGGGAATGACCACTACATCCTGGCCGTAGATCTCGCGGATGCGCGCTTCGCCCTTGGCGGTATTGGTGATGGCGATCACCGCGTCGGCATGCGTGTGATCGACATATTTGTACGGCAGCAGCGCGTGCAGGATGGTTTCGACCGATGGCGTAGGCGCGGAGGCGCGCGTCATATGGGTGACGAGTTCGTTCACCATTTGTGGATCGGGTAGCGTTGGGAGTTTGGCCAGCTTCAGCATGTAGTCCAACTGCACTGGTGAGAAGCCTGCCGCTTCGATGAATTCCAAATCCCAGCCGCTGCCTTTGACGTACAGGCGTTGCTCGTCTTCACCCAGGATATTGGACTCGGTGATTTTGACTGAAGTATTGCCGCCACCGTGCAGCACCAGCGTTTTATCTCGGCCGAGCAAGCGCGAGGTGTAAACCCGTAGCGGTAAATCACCCTGATATTGGGCGGCTTCTTGATCGTTCCATAAACTTTGCATGTTATTTCACTCTAATATCCAATCACACGCCGCACCAATGTCACGCACGACTAATACATTGGGCGGCAACTCGATGCGCGCTTCTGCGCCATAGCCCGTCTCAACCAAGATTGGCGTCACGCCGGCATTCAGCCCGGCTTCAACATCGCTCACTTTGTCGCCGATCATGTACGAGCCTACGAGGTCCACATCGTGTTCACGCGCGGCTTGCAACAGCATGCCGGGCTCGGGCTTGCGGCAATCGCAGTCGCGTACCGCGCCATGTTCGGGATGATGCGGGCAATAGTAATAAGCGTCGATCTGCCCGCCCTGGCGCTGCAAATCGGCATCGACTTGACGGTGTAAGGCATCGATATCCGCTTCGCCATACAATCCACGCGCTACACCGGCTTGGTTCGAAGTGACGATGACCAGATAGCCCGCTGCATTGAAGCGCTTGACCGCCTCTACCGCGCCGGGTATCCACTCCCAATCTTGCCAAAGGTGAAGATAGTTCTTTTCGACGTTGAGCGTACCGTCGCGGTCGATGAAAATTGCAGATTTAGACATGGCTCTTGTAACGGTAGTAAGCGATGAGGGTGCCGGGCTCTTGAATTTCGCCGCTTTCGATTAGCTTATCGATTTCGTCCAGCGTAAAGAATTGTAGCGCATGGTGACCAAATTCCTCGGCGCTAAATTCACGGTTACGCGTGCAATGGTGGGCAATGAATAAATGCACCCGGGCCGCCAGGGTGCCGGCTTCCGGCGCGTACAAACCTAACGATTGCAGATCCTCCGGGCGGCAGGTGAGGCCGGTTTCCTCTTCCAACTCACGCCTTGCCGAAACTTCCGGCGCTTCGCCTTCATCGATAAAGCCGCGCGGCAATTCCCAGCAATAGGCGCGTAGCGGGTGGCGATAGACTCGCACTAAGGCCACCTTCTCTTCCCAGACTGGAAACACGGATACGCCGGTGACGAGCTGATCCGTTTTAACGCGCGGCGCAACGACTAAATAGTTTTCGACCTGTTGGCCGTCAGGCGCCTCGATGTGATCGAAGAACAATTCAAAGCGCAAATTCTCGGCCACCAGCCGGTGCGCATGCAGTTTAATGGGGGGCAGTTTCTCGCTCATGCGGCGACTTTCTTCTGGTGCTGATCCACAATCGATTCGGCGAATGCGAATGAACAAGTAAAGGCAGGCGAAATGGAATTCAACACATGCAGCGAGTCAGCGGTTTGCTCCAGCACAAAATCCATTTCCAAACGCTTTTGTTGCAAGTTCACCAATTGTGGACGAATGCCGACTTTGTTGCATGGCAGCAGATCATCGGCGCGCACTTCAGGTACCAATTTACGCGCGGCTGCCAGGAAATTCGCCTTGCTGTATTTCGCCATCTCGGCATGTACCAGCGCTCGAAAATGCTGATGATTGGCCGCATACATTTGCAGCAGATGCCAAGCGATATTGATGGACTCGCCCAGATGCAAACCCGAGAGTAAGCCGTAATTCTCCCGTCCCCAAGCGGGAATGGCGGTTGGCCCCACATACACATCGCCGCTGATCACGCGCGTGAGATGCACGCCGAGAAACGGTAAATTGATATCCGGCACCGGGTAGATACTGCTCTTCACCAGATCGCCGCGCTCCGGACGCAGCTTGTAGTACAAGCCTTTAAAGGGTAGCAGCGCGTATTGCGCGCCGACATTGAAAAAACGCGCAACACGATCCGCGCTCGCACCCGCGCAGTTGAATAGATAACCATAGCCATAGCGGTGCTGGTCGGCATCGACAGTTTTTTGCTGGGTATCGACCGCATTTACCCCGGCATTAAAGTGAATGATGACCCCCTGCCCGCGCAGCAAATCGCGCAGTTTAGCCACCACGCCGGGGCTGTCGATCACTGCTGTGTCGGGGCTGTAGATGCCGGCTTCGTACGCATAAGCATGTGGCTCGATCTGGCGGATGCCGCCGGCGTCCAGCTTCTCGGCGCGGATGCCGTTATCGCGTGCGTTCTTAAGCAGGCGTTCAAGCGTAATCAAGTCTTGCTGGCTGGTGGCGATGATGACTTTGCCTGAGCGTTCGCAATGAATGCCATGCTCAGCGGCGAATTCGCGCATGCGCGCCGCACCTTTGGAGCAGAACTTGGCTTTGAGCGTATCGGCGGCGTAGTAGATGCCGGAGTGCAACACGCCGCTGTTGCGGCCGCTGGCGTGGTAGCCGACATCCGGCTCCTTTTCCAGAATCAGGATGCGGGTGGCGGGGTCGCGCCGCTTCAACTCCCAGGCGACGGTGAGGCCGACAATGCCAGCGCCGACGATCAGGTAGTCGAAGTTTTCCAAGGGACTAAACGCAATTGCAACGCTACAAATTACCGTAAAGCGAGTTGCGAATCATCGTGTAGCCTTTGATCAACTCGGCGATGCCCGCATCCAGCGAGTATTGCTGCTTGAAGCCGGTGGCTTCGATCTTGGCGTTGGAGACGATGTAGTTGCGCTGGTCTGGATCTTTGCCGACGGGGGCATCGAGATAGACGAATTCAGGCACATGCTTGGCGATGTGCTCGCACAGTTCTTTCTTCGACACATTGGCGTCGGACAAGCCCACGTTATAAATCTGCCCCTTCATCGTGTCGTAGTTGTCCAGCGCGTGCATGAACACGCGCATCACGTCGCGCACGTGGATGTAGTTGCGCTTGAACTGGCTCTCGAACAAGACCACGAAGCGGTCGTATACCGCGCGGTAGGTGAAGTCGTTGACCAACAGGTCGATGCGCATGCGCGGCGACATGCCGAACACGGTGGCCAGGCGAAAGCTGATCGAATTCGAGTGCTCCATAAAAGCCTTTTCGATTTCCACTTTCTCGATCGCGTATTGCGAAATCGGGCGCAAAGGGGATTCTTCGGTGCAGTAATTATTTTCATCGCCGGTGCCATAGGCGCTGTTAGTAGTAGGCATGAGCAGGATTTGATCCTTGGACACATGCTTTAACATCATCATGATGGCATCGTGATTGATGGTGGTCGCGCCTACCGGGTCTTTGGTACACAGCGGTGCGCCGACCAGTGCCGCAAGCGGAATAATCACGTCAGCTTTTTTCATCAGCGGCAACATGGCGCTCTCGACGCGGATATCACCCTTCACCACTTCGAAATTGGGATGATGGCAAACGTGGTTGAGGCTGGTCTGCTTGAACATGAAGTTGTCTATGACCGTGACTTTGTAACCGGCATTGAGCAGCTCCGGCACCATGGTCGAACCCAGATAACCCGCACCGCCTGTGACTAGAATGTGTTTCATCTTTAATTTCTCCTGAAAATCGAAAATCTATTATTCAAAAAACATCGCTGCTTCTACGCTTTCGCACAAGGTATGCGCGAGCAGAATATGCAATTCTTGGATAGTGCTGGTTTCCGTGCCCGGCACGATCACGCAATGATCAGCCAAAGGCACAGCTTGCCCGCCGTCGCGGCCACAGAAAACGATGCTGGGCACACCCATCGCGCGCGCTGTGGTCAGCGCTTTTAAAATATTGGGCGATTTGCCTGAAGTGGTGATGCCGAGAAACACGTCACCCTTGCGCGCCTTGCCCGCCAGCTGTCGTGCGAAAATTTCATCGTAGCCATAGTCATTGCCGATGGCGGTGATAATCGAGCTGTCGGTGGTCAAGGCTTCGGCGGGCAGCGGTGCGCGATCCCGCGCCAGTTTACTCACGAATTCCGCCGCGAGGTGCTGAGCATCTGCCGCTGAACCACCGTTGCCTGCGATATACAACCGTCCGCCGTGACGATAGGCGTCCACCACCACGGCGACCGCCTGACTGAAGGCAGCTTGCACCGGGGCATTGCTCAACAAAGCTTGTTTGGCAGCAATGGAGGCGTGCAAATTTTTAAGGAGTCGGTCGTGTGGGGTCATTTACTTTAGTTCGGTAACACATCGGCGGCGCGGTAATAGTCCTCCGGTATGCCGATATCGATAAAATTTGTGTCGCTGATCAATCCTGCGAGACGTTTTCCGGTGTTTAAAAGGCGGGGGAATAAATCCTGTTCCAGCGCGACTTTATTGCCCGGTGCGAATCCCAAACCCAGCAGCACGGCAGGACGCATCAAATACACACCGCCGTTGATTATACCTTCGCCACCGCTTGCCGCCGCGTTGAAGGCGGTAACATGGCCCTGCGCATCCAGCGCCACTTCACCATAGCGATCATTATGCGCAATGCGCCGCAGCGCGATGGTCACATCGGCTAGCAACGTGTCATGCCGATCGCGCAAATCAGTCAGATTCACTTCGAAGAATGTGTCGCCGTTCAAAACTAAAACCACGTCCTCATGTGCCTGGTTTAGTCCTAACAGTAACCCACCGCCTGTGCCCAACGGGCTTGCTTCACGCGCATATGCAACAGGACATTGCCGATACGCGTCGCCGAAATGCGCTTCGATCAATTCATGCTTATAGCCGACCGACAAAATAAAGCGCGTGACGCCCTGCCCGATCCAATAATCCATCTGGTGTTCAAGGAAAGGCCGGTTGCGAATCGGCGCCATCGGTTTGGGAACATCCGGCACGGCTTCGCGCAAACGCGTGCCGAGGCCCCCGGCGAGAATCAATGCTTCCATGCCGTTTCTACTTAACTGGCAGCGCGCGTCAGCACTTCATGGAAGCGCGTGATCTGCGGTGTAATGTCTTGTGGATGATTGCCGACGAAGAAGCCTCGATCATGCGCCAAGTTGGCGTTCACCATGGGGCCAACGGTGTCGTAGTCAAAATACTTGATTACGTCGTGACGCAGGAAACAGCCGCCGGTGATAATACGGTAGCCGATATCGGCGTCTTTCAGCGCTTGCATCACACGCTTGCGATCGATATCGAATTTCGGATTCAGAATCACGGTGAATGCGAACCAAGAACTCTTGCCATTTTCGCGCTGGATGATGAAACGCTCATCCCCTTTAAACAATTTAGTAAACAGCGATGCATTCTTGCGCCGTACGGTGATCATGCCGTCGAGTTTTTTGATCTGCTCAACCCCAATCGCCCCTGATAGCTCCAGCGGCCGCGCATTGTAGCCAGGCAAAATGAAACGATAGGCTTCGTAAAAGTCATCGTCGCGCTTCTCATAGATATCGGAATCCGCCGGCAAATCGCGCGTCCATCCATGTGCGCGCAGTGATTTGGCGATGTGATACAGCTCGGTATTATCGGTCACCACCACGCCGCCTTCCATGGTGGCGATGTGATGCGAGAAGAAAGAACTGAAGGTACCGATGTCGCCAAAGGTGCCGGTAAGCTGGCCATTCAGCGTCGCACCCATCGACTCGCAATTGTCTTCAAAAAGATACAAGCCATGCTTGTCGCAAAACGCGCGCATCACATCCAGCGCCGCCGGGTTGCCGAGGATGCTTACCGCCATCACCATGCGTGTCTTGGGGGTCAACGCCGCTTCGAGCTTGGACACATCCATATTGAGTGTATCGAGCTCAACATCCACAAAACGCAAGCGCAGGCCGTATTGCTGCAGCGGATAGTAGGTCGTGGACCAGGATATCGCCGGCACAATCACTTCGTCCCCGCGCTGCAAATGGCGATCTTTTTTAAAGAACAGCGCGCCGACGCCGACCAGATTCGCGGCCGAACCAGAACTGACCATCAAGGCGTGCTTGGAGCCGAATTTCTTGGCGAAATCTTCTTCAAATTGGCGTACGTTCGCGCCCATGGTGAATAAGCCGGTTTGTATCACGCGCTGCATGGCGTCGATTTCTTCGGTACCCCAGGAGGTGCTGGCTAATTCGTAAAACATGGTGATCCTTACTTATTATTTATTGGCTTAATAGCTATTGATGAACGAGTTCGCGAATGGTTTGGCTGATGCGTTTCACATCCGGATAGAAAAACTGTTCCAGCGTATAACCGGCCGGGTGCGGTATATCCGGTAGGCCAATGCGGCGCACTGGCGCTTTGAGCGAATCGAACCATTTTTCGGCGGCGAGACAGCCGATCTCGGCGCACACGCCGCCCATGGACCAACCCGTGTCCACCACCACCAGGCGTCCGGTTTTTTTTAGTGACTCGGCGATGATTTCTTCGTCCAAAGGTTTAATCGTGCGCAGGTCGATCACTTCGGCGTCGATGCCCTCGGCGGCCAATTTGTTGGCGGCTTGCAAGCCCAGCTCCAAGGCGTGGGATGCGCCGACGATGGTCACATCCTTGCCGCGCCGACGATAGATGCCTTTGCCTAGCGGCACGCGGTAAAAGCCTTCAGGCACGATGCCGTCCTTTTTCATCAGCCAGCGATGTTCGAACACCAGCACCGGATTGTTGTCGAGGATGGCGGAAAGCATCAGGCCTTTGGCGTCATAGGGCGTGCTCGGCATCACGATTTTCAAGCCCGGCACCCCGAGCAATAAGCCTTGAATCGCTTGCGAATGCTGCGCGCCCGAGCCCCAGCCGCGACCGATGGCGGCCCACACCACCATGGGCACTTTGGTCAGGCCGTTGTCCATGTAATGCATTTTCGCGGCGTGCGTCACCAACTGGTTGAACGCCAGCAGAATAAAATCCGGCCGGTTATGCATGAACACGGGGCGCATGCCGTTCATCGCAGCACCGGTACTCACGCCCATCATGCCCTCTTCCGACAAAGGCGAATCGAATACGCGTTTATCGCCGAATTTAACTTGCAGATCTTTGGTCACACCAAACATCGCGGTCGGGTCATCCACGCCTTGGCCGAACACGAACACTGACGAATCTTGCTTGAGTGCGATTTCCAACGCCTCGTTCACGGCTTTGGCATAGCCCAACACCCGTCCCTCTTTCGGATCGGGTGCGTCATACACCAGTGAATTGACTAAACCTTCATCCCACGGCATGGGGTCTACCTCTCAATCAGCGTACACATGCGTGTACAAATCGGCTTCGCTTGGATTGGGGCTGGCGAGTGCGAAGTCGAAGGCTTCCATCGTCTCCGCCATGGCTTCACCCGCCATGACTTTGCGCGCCTGCTCATCGATCAGGCCTGCCGTTTTCAGGAATGCGAAGTAGGTTTCAATCGGACAAACTTTTTCCCAAGCCTCGCGCTCGGCGACGTCTCGATAGCCTGTTTTGCTGTCATCGCCCGCACCGCCATGCGCGCGGAAACGATACACCGGCGATTCGATGAAAGTCGGCCCACCGCCTTGTTTGGCGCGCGTCACGGCTACTTGCATGGCCTCATGCACCGCCAAGACATTAGTGCCATCCACCACCACGCTCGGCATGCCATAGCTGGCTGCCCATTTGTAGATCTCACGCTTAGGCTGACGCGTATAGAGTGGCGATTGCACCGAGTAAAAATTGTTTTCACAGAAATAGATAATGGGGAGTTGCTTTAAGGCCGCAAAGTTGAGTGCCTCGGATACGGATCCTTCTTCGACGGCAGCGTCGCCGAGAAAAACCGTCGTCACATAACTCTCTTCTTGCATCTGTGCCGCGAGCGCCGTGCCGGTGGCGATCGGTATAACACCCGCGACAATGGCGGAGCTACCGGCCATGCCGACCGATTTATCCATTAAATGCATCGAACCGCCGCGCGACCCGACACAGCCGTTGATGCGGCAATGCATCTCGCACAACATGGCTTTTAGATCGCCGCCTTTGGCCAAATAATTGCCATGCGTGCGATGGCTGGCGTAGAGCAAATCGGCACGAGTTAAGGCGGCGCAAGCGCCGACCGATGTCGCCTCTTGGCCGATCACCAAATGGATCGGAGACTTCATATGGTCTTGCCAATAGCGGCGCTCGATTTCTTCCTCGATGATGCGGATGCGCAGCATGTCGTGGAACAGCTTGAGCAGAAACGCAGGCTCGTAACGACTTAGCTTTTCCTGCCAGCCGGCGAAACCGCTACCGTGGTAGTCGTAACGAATCATGGTTAACCCAATCCATTCGGTTGATACATCACGATCTTGCTACCCGATGTGTCGAATTTAATCGGCACATAGATCAAGCCCTTTAATTTTTCACGGATCGCAGCATGCTGCTCGGGGCGCGCAAAAAACATCAGGAAGCCGCCACCCCCCGCACCCAGCAGCTTGCCGCCGAGCGCACCCGCCGACATGGCTGCATCATAGATTTGGTCTATCTCGGGGGTGGTCACCTTGTCCGACAATTTGCGCTTGTATTGCCAATTTTCATTCAGAAGTTTGCCGAAATCATCGAGGTCGTCCGTTTCGCGTCCGAGAATGCTGAGCGCTTCATCCACCAGCGCACGCATCATGCGCAACTCGGTCTTGCGTTGATTGAGATTGTCAATTTTGGCCTTGGCCACGTCCGAGGCATAGCGCGAAATGCCAGTGAAAAACAGCATCAAATGCGATTCCAGCGACTCGCGCCGCTCTGGGCGCAAGATCACCGGATTGACGTCTATCGTGCCGTCCTGGTGGAACTCGATCTTGTTGAACCCGCCATAGGCCGCAGACACTTGATCTTGCGAGCCGACATTCTCCTGGATCAGATCCTGCTCGACATGCAGCGCATGCTGCAACAGCTTTTCTTTGGTGACGTGTTCGCCCTTCATCGCCATCAGTGCATTGATTAAGCCAACCGTGAAGGAAGAGCTGGAACCGAGCCCGGAGCGCGCCGGCAAATCACCGTCATGATGCACTTCGATCCCGCGCACGCAATTCATCCATTGCAGCACCTCGCGCGCCGCCGGATGCTCGATCTGCGACACCTCCATCACATTTTCGATGCGGGAATAGACGATGCGGTATTTATGCTCGAAAAAAGGCGGCAGATAGCGGCAACTGATGTAGCAGTATTTGTCGATCGCCGTCGCCAGCACTGCACCGCCGTGTTCGCGGTACCAGGCGGGATAATCCGTGCCGCCGCCGAAAAAAGAAATGCGAAAGGGGGTGCGACTGATAATCATGGGCGCAGAGCCTCCCCCCCGGGGGAAGCGCGGAGCCTCCCCTCCGGGGGATACAGTTTTCGCTTGAGTTGAATCTGGGTCATTTGCTCGATGTGCTGCAACACTTCCGGCCCAAATTTTTTCTCGACCAGCGCCAGATAGCGTGGGTTCTTGAAATAAGTCATAAAGGCTTCATCGCGGAATTTCAATACCTCGGCCGCGGTCAGCACGTCGGTGCGCAGCGGCATGGTTTCAAAGCTGTGTTGCGAGTAGCCGATCCAGCTATCCGGCAGCTCCCAGCCCTTTTCCAGCGCCATGGTATAGAGCTTGGAGCCGGGATAAGCCATGGCGCAATAGAAGTTGGCGAATTCACAATTGGCCTCGATCGCGAGGTCGAGCGTTTCCTGCATCGATTCAAAGGTGTCGTCGGGCAGGCCGAAGATGTAATTGCCGATGACGTTGATGCCCGCATCCTGAATCTTGCGCACCACTTGCAGAATCTCATCCAGGCCGAAGCGGCCCTTCTCCACGCCATCGCGCACATGCTTTGAACCGGATTCGATGCCCAAGGCCAGCCAGCGGAAACCGGCGCGGTTGAGCTTGTCCAGAAACTCGTCCTTCACCGTATCCACCCGCGCATAGGCCCAGATGTTGAGATCGTAGCCGCGCTCGATGATGTGGTCGCAGATGCCGATCACGTGGTTTTTGTTCAGCACAAACATCTCGTCCACGAACTTGATGTTTTTCACACCATATTTATTCACCAACTCGTCAATTTCTTTAATTACCGTATCCGGCGACCACATGCGATATGACGGCTTGCCGAAGGGTGCATTGATGCAGCAGAACGAGCATTTATACGGGCAACCGAGGCTGGTATGCAGCGATACATAGGGCTGGCGTTGGGCGATATGCTCGAAGCAATGCCAGTTATGCGCGCGATATTGATCCATCGGCAGCAAATCCCACGCCACGCTCGGCATCTCGGTATCCAGATCATCCATCAGCGGCGCCGGGGGGTTATTCATGATCACGTCACCAACCCGATACCAAAGGCTGGGAATGTCGTTGAGCTTGGGGGGTTGCGCAGCTTTCAAGGCTTGCGCAGTTTTCAGAATGGTCTCCGGGCCTTCGCGATCGCACACATAATCGCACGCTTCTTCGCGCATCGTGCGCTCGGGTAGCGCGGCGGGGTGAGTGCCGGTCATCAAGATCTTGTAGTTCGGATCAAGCGCTTTCAACGCGCGGCAAGTTTCGCCGGCGGAGGGCATATTCTGGGTCGAGGCCGAGGGCTGGAAGCCATACACCACCATGGCGATCAACACCGGATCGTATTGATCGGCCACTTGTTGCGCGGCTTCCTCCGGGCTGAGGTTGAACGCCGGGGCATCGACAATGGCCACGCTTAAGCCTTTGTTGCGGACATAGGTCGCGAATAAGCCAGCGAGCGAGGGTGGCTCGATGGCTGAGAAATCATCCCCCAGTTTTTGATAAACCGCACGGCGATTGCCGGGGTTGATAAACAGAACGTCGACCGGCTGTTTGCTGCTCGAAACCATTAATTAACCTTATTTATCAATTGAATATATATCAAGAATTACATCGCAGGCCGTAGTTTAGAACATTATCGGTTTGCTTTGACGCTTCTTAAGCTTTGAATTGACTCTAACTGCAGAGAAATTAGTCATCCGACGCGTCCTGCTCGGGGAAGAGCACATCAGTGAACCCAAATTGGCGCATATCTTTCATCCGCATCGGATACAGCACGCCATACAGATGATCGCACTCGTGCTGCACCACGCGCGCGTGGAAACCTTCCACTGTGCGGTCGATGGGATTGCCGGCAGCATCCACACCGGTATAGCGCAAGCGTTTGAAACGCGGCACGACACCGCGCATACCCGGTACCGAAAGGCAGCCTTCCCAGCCGTCTTCCATCTCCTCATCCAACTTGTATAGCGTGGGATTGAGCAGAATCGTGAATGGCACTTGTTCGGCATCGGGATAACGCGGATTGTGCTCCACGCCAAAAATCACCAGCTGCTGGTTGACGCCGATTTGTGGAGCGGCGAGGCCCGCGCCACTCTCCGCTGCCATGGTATCGCGTAGGTCCTGGATGAGCGCGTGAAGTTCTGGTGTGTCGAAGCGATCTACTAATTCCGCGACCCGCAGCAGACGGGGGTCGCCCATACGGAGAATTTCTCTAACACTCATGGCCTAGCTGGCGTGCAAGGCAACCAGATGCTCGAGGATGTTGCGCACGCGCTGCATGGATTGCTTCAACACCGCTTCGACTTCATCGTAATGGACTGCGTCCTTGCTCGAGCCGCGGCCTGCGGCAAAATTCGCCACCACGCCGATCGTGGCGTAACACAGCCCGATTTCCTTGGCGAGCCCGGCTTCCGGCATGCCGGTCATACCCACCATGGTGGCGCCGTCGCGCTCCAAGCGATTGATTTCTGCTTTCGATTCCAAGCGCGGCCCTTGCACCGCCGCATAGACGCCGCCATCAATACAGGCCTCGCCCGCCGCCTGCGCTGCGCGCAAACAAAGCTCGCGCATTTTTTGGCAATAGGGTTCGGTGAAATCCATGTGCACCACCGGTTTGTCCTTGCCCTCGCGAAACGTAGTTTTTCGGCCATGGGTGTAATCGATGATTTGATCCGGTATCACAATCGTGCCCGGCTTCAAATCCGCATGAATGCCGCCGACCGAGGCCACTGACACCAGATCTTTGACGCCGCGCGAATGGATCGCCCAAATATTGGCGCGGTAATTCACTTCGTGTGGCGGAATGGTATGGCCGTAACCGTGCCGCGCCAAAAAAATAATTTCCTCGTTCGAAAGCCGACCCATGGTCAGCGCGCCGGAGGGCTCGCCGAAGGGCGTGCGGATCACTTGGCGATGGGTGATTTCGAGATTGGCGAGTTGGGTCAGGCCGGAGCCGCCGATAATTGAGAGCATAGGGTTTGTCTTAAGGAATGATTATAAAAAACTTTAAAACCAGCGCGTAGCCTACCCACCGGGGGACGAATAAACACTAAAAAACCTATACGTTTTACATGGGTGTTCATTCGTATTTATTCGAGGTTGCGATGATGAACTTTAACATATTGCCCCAGCGTCTGCAGGCGCGTTCATTCCTTCAGCGCATAGATTTCCGGCAAGTTGCGCCACATGCCATGCACATCCATACCGCAGCCGAATACATAGCGATTCGGGAGATGCAAGCCGACGTAGTCGGCCTGGATCGGTTTGACTTGGCCAATTTCCTTATCCGCCAGCACGGCGCAATAAATTTCCGCAGCGCCCAACTGCAACAACTTGTCGCGCACCGCCGCCAGTGTATGGCCCTCGTCCAGGATATCGTCTATTACCAGCACCACGCGGCCTTTCACATCTTCCTTCGGCATCACCTTCCAGGCAATATCCTGGCCCAGCGTGCTGTTGCGGTAACGCGTGGCGTGAATGTAATCAAGATCAAGCGGAAAGCGCAGTTGCGGCAACAATTGGCCGGCGAAGACAATCGCGCCACCCATCACCGACAGCACGAGGGGATAGCGCTCGCCGAGCTGGGCGGTAATTTCTTGCGCCACGCGCGACACCGAGTCGGATACGAATTCGGCGGAGCAAAGCCGCTCCGCCGAATGTAATATTTCCAATGCCTGTTCCCGGGTATGCATGCAATATTCAGTAGGTAAACGTCACGGTGTTATCGTCCATCGCCTGCTGGATGACATAGGAGCCACCCACGGTTTCGTCGATTTCCGGAATGATATCTTCGCCCCATAGCTCCAGGGTCGGCGTGCATACCTTGAATTTCACTCCGGCCTCGTGCGCATCCTTGATGAAGTCGTACACGCTGGTGGTGGAACCCTCTTTGACGTGCAATTTTTCGGCCACGCCGCGTATCGCCAACTCGCCCGAGCCCGCAGTTAAAATTATTTCAACTTCATATTCCATCGCTGCCGCCACCGTGGCTTGAAAAAATGGCGCGCCTAATTCCGCACGATTCTTGAGATCGGTGTTCACCATCACAATCATGAGCTTGTTAGCCATAGCGACGCTCCTTCAGGTTCAGCGTTGCGGTACATCGCAATGCAGCGACGTCAGATATTCCCGGAATTGTTCGCCGATTTCGGGGTGTTTTAAAGCATAGCCCATTGTCGCTTGCAGGTAACCCATTTTACTGCCGCAATCGTAGCGCACTCCATCAAACTGATAGGCAAAAATCGCCTCGTATTCAATCAGTGCGGCGATGCCGTCGGTGAGCTGGATTTCGCCCCCGGCGCCGGGCTTCACCTGCTCCAGCATGCGAAATATACGCGGCGTCAGGATGTAGCGCCCAACTACCGCCAGGGTAGACGGTGCCGCCTCCGGTTTGGGTTTTTCCACAATGCCGGTCACGCGATGCACGCGATCGGAAACCGCGTGGCTATCCACAATACCGTAGGCGCCAGTATTCGCGCGCGGCACATTTTCCACCCCCAACACCGAACTGGCGTGCTCTTCGTACAAAGCCATCATCTGTTTCAGCGCCGGCGGGTTGCCGTCGATCAAGTCATCGGCCAAGATCACCGCGAATGGTTCGTCGCCCACCACCGAAGCGGCACACAGCACCGCATGCCCCAACCCCAAGGCTTCCGCTTGGCGGGTATATACGCAGGTGACATTGGACGGCAAGATACTGCGCAATTGTTCCAGGATATTTTCTTTACCTCGCGCCACCAACTCCGCTTCCAATTCATAAGCTTTGTCGAAGTGGTCTTCGATGGCGCGCTTATTGCGGCCGGTGACGAAAATCATTTCGGTGATCCCTGCGGCGATCGCCTCCTCCACTGCATATTGAATCAGCGGTTTATCCACGATCGGCAGCATCTCCTTCGGGCTGGCCTTGGTCGCGGGCAAAAAGCGCGTGCCCATCCCGGCTACAGGAAACACGGCTTTGCGGATTTTTTTTGTCATGACTGGGATCGCTCCTTGGATGGCGCTGGATTTTAGCAGTAATTGATGGAAGATTAATGACTATGCCTGATCCAATAACGCACGCAGGCCATCCTCATCCAGTAAAGGCACGCCCAGTTCTTGCGCCTTGGCCAGCTTGCTGCCGGCGTCACTGCCCACCACGACATAGTCGGTCTTTTTCGATACGCTGCCGACCACCTTGCCGCCTACGGCCTCGATCATTTCCCGAGCTTGCTCGCGCGATAGTGCAGGCAAGGTACCCGTTAGCACAAACGTTTTGCCGGTGATCAGGGTTTGTGCCATCGCCTGCTTACCCTTGCCTTCGGACCAGCTCACGCCAGCGGCGCGTAAGAGTGCGATGACTTCCCGGTTGTGCGGCTCAGCAAAAAATTGTGCGATGCTCTCGGCCACGATCGGGCCAATGTCCGACACTTCAGTCAATTGCGCTTGGTCGGCATCCAGCAAGCTGTCGAGTGAGCCAAAGTAACGCGCCAGCGCTTTGGCGGTGGCTTCGCCTACATTACGGATGCCCAGCGCGTAGATGAAGCGTTCCAGCGTGGCCTGTTTGCTTTGTTCAATCGCGGCCAAAATATTCGACGCCGACTTTTCCGCCATGCGTTCCAAATTCGCCAGCGATTGCATGTCTAATGTGTAGATATCGGCCGGGGTATGCACCAGGCCGCTATCCACCAACTGTTCGACCAATTTATCGCCCAGCCCTTCGATATCCAGCGCACGGCGGCTGGCAAAATGCAGCAAGGCCTGCTTGCGTTGCGCCGGGCAAAACAGCCCGCCGCTGCAGCGCGCCACCGCTTCGTCCGGCAATTTAATGATATGCGAGCCGCACACCGGACACAGGGTCGGCATCGCGAAGGGGCGCACTTCTGCTGGCCGCTTCTCTTTCACTACACTCACCACTTCCGGGATTACATCGCCGGCGCGGCGCACGATCACGAAATCACCAATGTGGACGTCCTTGCGCCGCACTTCGTCTTCATTGTGCAGGGTGGCATTGGTCACCGTCACGCCGCCGACAAACACCGGCTGTAACCGCGCCACCGGCGTGATGGCGCCGGTACGGCCGACTTGCACGTCGATATCCAGCACCTCGGTCATCATCTCTTGCGCAGGGTACTTATGCGCCACGGCGAAACGCGGTGCACGCGAAACAAACCCTAGCTCATTTTGCGCGGCGAGATCGTTCACCTTGTACACCACACCGTCGATTTCATACGGCAGCGATTCCCGCTTGGCGCCGATTGTGCGGTAATACGTCAATAAGCCGCTTACTCCTGTCACCACGCGCCGCTCAGAACAAACTGGAAAATGCAGCTCGGCCAGCCAATCCATGACTTGGCTTTGCAGACGCGGCAATGGCGCGCCCTCTACCGCGCCGATGGCATAGGCAAAAAAAGTCAGATTGCGCGACGCGCTGATGCGCGGGTCGAGTTGGCGCAGCGAGCCGGCGGCGGCATTGCGTGGATTGGCGAATTCCTTTTCCTGCTTGGCGCGTTGCGCGGCGTTCAAGCGCTCGAAATCGCGCTTCAGCATCAGCACTTCGCCGCGCACTTCGAGCAGGCGTGGCGGGTGCGTGGCATGCAACTTTAAGGGAATGGCATGAATCGTGCGGATATTCGCCGTCACATCCTCGCCGGTATAGCCGTCACCGCGAGTCGCTGCTTGGGTGAGCACACCCTGTTCATACACCAAGCTCAATGCGAGACCATCGAATTTAGGTTCAACCGCATAGTCGATGTTGTCGCGTCCCAACCCTTCGCGCACGCGGCGGTCAAAGGCCTCGACCTCCTCGTCCTCGAATGCATTGTTGAGCGACAACATCGGCACTCGATGCGTCACTTGGGCGAATTCGGTAATGGGGCTAGCGCCTACGCGCTGGGTGGGTGAACCAGGAGTAGCAAGGGACGGATAGTCGGCTTCGAGTGCCTGCAATTCCCGGAACAGTTTATCGAATTCCGCATCCGGAATCGTCGGTGCGTCGAGCACGTAATAACGGTAATTGTGGGTCTCGATTTCCTCACGCAGTTGCTTGACTCGTGCGACAACTGCGTGCGGGATAGTCATGGCGGGAAGCAACCTAAATAGAAAACAGTTAGCCGCGAATTAACGCTAATTATCGCCAATTTTGACCCCGGCCTATTTGGTTTAATTAGCGAAAATTAGCGTTAATTCGCGGCCAAATGGCAATCACTCAGGAAAACAAGCGCTGCGCGCGTGCCGAACCGGCGGGGATGCCGTGCTTATCCATCTTGCCGTATATCATCGAAATCTGCTGCTTGATCTTGGCGATGCCTTCGTCGGTCAGCGGGCGCAGATTGTCGTCCACCAGCATGCCTTTGAGTGAATCGGACAATTGGTGCGCGAACTGAATCATGTGGTCGAATGAACGCAAACCATTCGGAATGCGCGGCACATCGAACAACAACGTTAGGCCATGGGTGTTCAGATATTTCATTTCCTGCATTTTGAACGGCGCCGATTCTTGGTTGGTCAAGGTGTACAACACCACTCCGTGATCATCTTGGTATTGATACGTGCCATCGCTGGCCAGCTTAAAACCGCCCGCCTCGGCCAGTGCGCGGATTTTGGTGCCCGGGAAGGTATCCTGATCCAGCGCGATCACATTAATACCCACCAAAATATCCACATCGGCGCAAAACTCATCCAACTTGGCGGCTGTATCAAGCGCAAGCTGTCGCTCCGGCATTTGTGCCACCGCCATTAAAGTCTCTGCCGCCTGTTGGACTTGGCTGGAAAATTGCGTGATCTCCTCGCTCGTCAGCGCGCCAGCTCGATCCGCCAGTTGCAACGCGCCATACAAGGCGGAAAACGCCACGTGATCGCGCGCGCTCGTCACGTCATCCCATTGGCCGGTGGCATCAAGCCCGCGCCAAATGAGCGTTTTGCCCAGATTCGACGCGCCCAGCGCGGTACGCAATGCGGCGGCTTCTACCGGCTCTGCAAAATCCAGACGCACGACATAGTCAATATTGACGTCAATCGGCGCCGGTATTTCACCCTCGGCTTTTCGTGTTCTCGCTGGAGGTGCTACCGGCGTTGCCTCAACCTCGGGTTCAACATCGGACTCAAGCTCGGATTCAAGCACATCTGAATCTTCCTCGCTCAACTTTGGCTCGATGCGCACATCATTCAGCGTAGCGCGGCCGAGAGTCGTCGCACCCATGGATGGATTAGGGGAAGGATCAGGGCCGGTCATCAGCACATCTTCGCGCGGCGCTTGAAAGCGTTGTTGCGCGATCTTGCGGAACTTGCGCTCCTGAATCCAGTTATAAACCACGACTCCGATAATGACCAAGAGTCCGAAGCCCATCAAGCTTAAATGCAAATCGCTCATTATATTTTTTGTTTCCAGTGGGCCATGGCCATTAGGCGACGGCTTGTTCTTGCATTTTCATGGCGACCTCGACATCCACCGCCACAATGCGCGATACGCCGGATTCAGGCATGGTCACGCCCACCAATTGCTCCGCCATTTCCATGGTGATCTTGTTATGGGTGATGAACATGAATTGCGTGTGCTCCGACATTTTCTTCACCAGCTCGCAATATCGCTCGGTGTTGGCATCATCCAAGGGGGCGTCCACTTCGTCCAGCAGGCAGAACGGCGCCGGGTTGAGGCGGAACAGCGAGAACACCAGGGCCAGCGCGGTCAGCGCTTTCTCACCACCCGACAGCAAGTGGATCGAGTTGTTACGCTTGCCCGGCGGCTGCGCAATGATCTGCACCCCCGCGTCGAGTATTTCATCGCCGGTTAGCACCAGTTCCGCATGGCCACCGCCGAAAATACTCGGGAACAATTCCTTGAAGTAGCCGTTGACCGTGTCGTAAGTGGCTTGCAGGCGCTCACGCGTTTCATGGTCAATTTTGCGAATCGCTTGGTCGAGCGTGTCGACCGCTTCCATCAGATCCGCTGATTGCGCATCGAGATACTGCTTGCGCTCGCCCGCCGCTTGCAACTCATCCAGCGCCGCCAGATTCACTGCACCCAACGCTTCGATTTCCAGTTTGAGGCGATTGATTTCACGTTGCAGATGATCGGCTTTGGCGCCCTTTTCCGCTTGCTGGGCCAACTGCTCAAGATCCGCCGCCGCTTCTTGCAGTTGCGCGGCGGCTTGCTCGTCGGCCAGACGCGCTTCCTGTTCCTTGAGTCGCGCTTGCTCCAATTTGTCGCGCAGCGGGTCGTGCCGCTGCTCGGAACCGAGGCGCGCTTGCTCCACCGCTTGCAGCGCGAGCGTCGCCTGCGCCAGCACATCGCGCGCCGTGGCGAGTTTCAACTCCGCCGCTTGACGCGTTTCGAGTGCGCGATCCAGGGCAAGCTTAAGCGGTGCCTCATCCAGCCCATCGCGTTCCTGGCTTAGCTTCGATTTCTCGGTGTTAATGCGGTTTAGGCTTTCTTCGGCCAGGCGCGCGATGTTTTCCAACTCCTGGATTTTGGCGCGCGCGGCACGTTCGTTGAACGCCGCTTCTTGCGCGGCGCGCTCGGCCTGCGCCAAAGCTTCGCGCTGTCGACTGAGGGTGGCTGTGGCTTCCTCGCGTACGATCTTAGCGTCTTGCATGTCGATCAGCAAAGCTTCAATCGCGATGCGCTGGGTTTTTAGGTTTTCGCCGATACGCGCACGATTCGTTTCCTCCGTGCCCAGCGCGGCAGTGACTTCGCCGATTTCACGCTCAATGGAGCCGCCGCGCTGTGCCGCTTGCTGCTCCAGTTGCGCCATGCGTTGGGCATCCATTTGCACCCGATGCAGCTCTTGCTGCACGCGGCTGATCTCAGCCTGCCCGGTCGCGAGTTCGGTCTTCAGTGTGGCGCTACGCTCCTCAGCTTCGGTCACGCCGGCCTCAATGCCGCTTTGCGCATTCTTGCCGGCTTGAATTTCCGCCTGCAGCGTTTCGATTTCGCGTTGGCGCATCAGTACCGAATGCAGCGGCGATTGCTCGCCGTGGAAACTCACGCCATGGCGCGTCACCACATGGCCCGCTTGGCACACGATCAACTCGCCCGGCCGAAGCTCATTGCGCCGCGACAGGGCTTCGCTGCAATCCGCCACCGCATACACGCCATGCAGCCAGTCGGCCACACAGCCGCCGCCCTGGCCACGCCAGCGCACATAGCGGCTCAGCGGGGTGAGAGTGGAACTGGTATCACCGTCATTCATGCTGCCCGCAGCGCCGTCCACGACGCTGATCGCTGCCGGCGGCATATCACTCATCCATTGGGAGGCGGCGCTGACATCGTTCAGCACCACCGAATTGACGCGGTCGCGCAACACGCCTTCCAAGGCAATGTCCCAACCGGCCTCGATCTCCAAACTCTTCCACAGGCGGGAGAAGCTCGCCAACTGGTGCTTATCGAGCCAAGCCTTGAGCTTCTCGTCTTGGTCGAGATTGCTCTGCATCTGGGTCAGCGTCTGCACGCGGGCTTCGAGGCGGGCGAGGTTTTGTAAATGTTCGGACACCTTGCGCTGCGCCTCGCGCACGGCGCGTTCGGCATCAGGCTGGCGCTGATGTTTTTCGCTGTATTCGCTGCGCGCCGTATTCAGTTGGCCGGTCAGGTTGGCCACTTGCGCTTGTAGCGCGGCCAATTGCGCGCTATCGGGGCGGGTCAGTTGTGCTTGTTCTTGCTGCAAGCGCGCCAGACGGGCGCGGTATTGCTCCAGCGCTTTCTCGGCATGGGCAAAATGGGTTTCTTCCACGCGTCGGCTTTGCTCGGCTTCAGACAGCTGGCGTTGCAATTCGGCATTGCGCGCTTGGGCGGCATCAAAGGCAGCTTGCGCGGCGGGGAGTTTATTGCGCTCGAAGCTCGCCGCCTCAGCCGTCTCGGCGGCTGCTTTCACGGCGCCCTCGAGTTGTTCACGCCAATCGGCGAGTTGCTCGTTGGCCTGGGCCCGCTGGGTGTCGTGCTGCGCGAGTTGTTGTTCGAGCGAAGTGATTTGCTGGTTGATGCGGTTGCGGCTATCGCGTTGGTGCTGGATTTGCTGCTCGAGCTTGGCCACTTCGGCATTCGCCGCGTACACCTCGCTCTGTACGGCATGCAACTGATCGCTCGCGGTGTAATGCTCGGCGCGCGCGGCTTCCATGCGGCTCTCGGCTTCTCTCAAGCGCGCAGTTTCGGCTTCGAGTTCGTTCACCAAACGCGCCACTTCGCGTGTGGCTTTTTCCCATTGCGCTTGCGCTTCGCGTTTGCGCAGGAACCACAGCATGTGCTGCGAGTTGGTCATCTGCTCATGCAAGGCGTGATAATGCTTGGCAACTTCGGCCTGGGCGCTCAGTCGCTCCAACTGGCTGCCTAACTCGATGCGGATATCTTCGACGCGGGCCAGGTTCTCGCGCGTATCGCGCAGCCGATTCTCTGTCTCGCGCCGGCGTTCTTTGTAAATCGACACGCCGGCCGCTTCTTCCAGAAACACGCGCAGCTCTTCCGGCTTGGCGTCGATTACGCGCGAAATCATGCCCTGCTCGATGATGGCGTAGGCGCGTGCGCCGACCCCAGTGCCGAGGAACATATCCATGACATCGCGGCGACGCACATGGATATTATTAATGTGGTAATTGGAGTCGCCATTGCGATCCAGCACGCGCTTGACCGAGACTTCGGCATAAGCCGACCATTGGCCACCGGCGCGACCCAGGCTGTTGTCGAATACCAGCTCGACGCTGGCGCGCGACACCGGATTGCGGCCGCCGGAGCCGTTGAACAGCACATCCTGCATAGTCTCGCCGCGCAGATGTTTAGCCGAAGATTCCCCCAGCACCCAACGCACGGCATCTATTACATTGGATTTACCACAGCCGTTGGGGCCGACGACGCCGACCAGTTGGCCGGGGACGTGAATGGTCGTGGGATCGACGAAAGATTTAAAACCAGCAAGCTTTATATGAGTGAGACGCACAATCGGGCTTCGTTATTTTATGGAATTGAGACGGCTTACTCCGCGGAGGCATCCTCCTAAGCCGTCAGGCAGGGTTATAATTTTACCTAATTTTGACCCTGATTTTGACCCTAATTTGGATATAGAAACGACAAATGCCGAGCAAACCTAGCAAGTCACTGGAAACATTCGATAATCCCAACCCGAACCGGGATTTTCATATCCATATGGAGATTCCCGAGTTCACCTGCCTGTGCCCCAAGACCGGTCAGCCGGACTTCGCGACCCTGTTTCTGGACTACATCCCGGATAAACAATGCGTGGAATTGAAGAGCTTGAAGCTCTATATCTGGTCATTCCGCAACGAAGGCGCGTTTCATGAGGCGGTGACCAACCGCATTTTGGACGACCTGGTGAAAGCCACTAAGCCGCGCTTCATGAGGCTCACGGCCAAGTTTTATGTGCGGGGCGGGATATTTACCAATGTGGTGACGGAACATCGCAAAAAAGGTTGGAAACCAGAACCAGTGGTAGATTTATCGAGCTTTGCGCAAAACTCGAATACACGTGGCTAAACCGCTTTACCTCGGCCTCGATTTCGGCACCAGCGGCGCGCGCGCCCAGGTAATCGACGCAGACGGCACCCTCGTCGCACAAGCGCATTGTTCCTATAATCTCGCGCAATGGCAAAGCTGGCTACAGGCGCTGACTTGGCTATTCGCCACCCTGCCCGCCCCGGTGCGGCATCGGCTTGCCGCCATCGCTATCGATGGCACCTCGTCCACCGTGTTGCTGTGCGATGAAACCAACACGCCCCTGCATCCGCCGCTACTGTATAACGACGACCACGCACAGCTCGAAGCCGAAAGTATTGCTGCCAGCGCGCCGCGTGGCCACATCGCTGCAACGTCAACCTCCAGCCTCGCCAAATTGCTCTATGCACTCAAGCTGCCCCACACCGAGGCCCCCGGCTATTTCACCGACCAAGCAAGTTGGCTTGCCGCCATGCTCACCGGCAAGCCGGGCTGCACCGACTACCACAACGCTTTGAAGCTGGGCTATGACGCCGCCGCCTTGGCTTGGCCCGATTGGATGCGCCCGCTCGGTGTGGCGGCCTATTTGCCGCGGGTGCTTGCGCCCGGCACCGTGCTCGGCACGGTAGCGCGGGAGGTGGCCAGAAAATTGGATATTCCTCCTACCTGCTGCGTGCGCGCCGGTACCACGGACAGCATCGCCGCCTTCATCGCCAGCGGCGCAGACACGCCGGGGGATGCCGTCACTTCACTCGGCTCCACACTGGTGCTGAAACTGCTCTCGACCAAGCGGGTAGAGGATGTGCGCTATGGCATTTACAGCCACCGCCTAGGCTCGCTCTGGTTGGCGGGTGGCGCATCGAACACGGGTGGGGCGGTGTTGAGAAAGTTTTTTGATGATGCGGCCTTGGCTGACCTATCTCGACAGATCGACCCGGCTTGTCCGACTGGGCTAGATTATTATCCCTTACCCAAATCCGGCGAACGCTTTCCGGTCAACGACCCGCATCTCGCGCCACGACTCGCCCCGCGCCCGGCAAACGATGTGCATTTCCTGCATGGTCTATTGGAAGGCATCGCCCGCATCGAATCCCAGGGCTACGCTTTACTCGCCCAACTCGGCGCCACACCGGTCAAACGCGTCCTCTCCGCGGGCGGCGGCGCTAAGAACGAGGCTTGGAGCAAGCTGCGCGAACGCTTGTTAGGCGTGCCGGTTACCCCCGCCTTGCACGGCGAAGCGGCTTATGGCGCGGCGCGCTTGGCGCAATATGGCAATAAACTGCTATCCTGAAACTATGAGCGAAACCGGAATTACACTGCATGCCCACCTGCCGCTCGCTTGGGCTGCGGTCCAGACTTTTCCCCAGCCCTTACTAGCCGAATGGATGCACGGCAATCTCATCTGCCTGCATGCGCTTGCTGCATTGGAGAGCCATGAGGAAAAAGATACCAGTGCGACAGGGGAACATGCTGCGGGGCGCTTGGAAGCCAAAGTCGACTTGCTGCTGCAATTGGTGGGTGAACTGATGCGCAAACAGCAACCCGCTCCACCCAGGGTGGAGGTCACACTCGGGGCGCATGAAGTGGTATGGGACGCAGCCTCACCCATTGCGGCCGGGAGCGAAGGCGTGCTCACCCTGTTTCTGTCACCGCGCCTGCACTGGCCGCTCGCGTTGCCGGTGCATGTCACCGGCACGCAAGGCACCAAAGTTCACGCCAAGTTGATACATCTGAGCGAAGAAGTACAAGAGTGGCTGGAGCGCACGCTGTTTCGTTACCATCGCCGCGCATTGCATGCGCGATCGCGCTAGCTTTCCACAAACTCCAAGGCATTTCCATCCGGGTCGCGGCAAAACAAGGCACGACGCCCGGAGCGGCTCAGGGTGTAAGCAATCTTCATCTCATCGAGTTTGGCTTTGAGCGCGGCGATATCGTCGATCGCCAGCGCGATATGCCGGTCGCGCCCGCCATGTTCGGCGTGGATCGGCTGCGGCGCGTTGGCCAAGGCGAGTACGTGAATCTGTTGCGCGCCCAATTCGTACCACACGCCGGGATAGCCTAAGTCCGGACGCTTGGCGCTCGGGGTTAATCCCAATACCCCTTCATAAAACGCTCGCGCGTGCTCAATATCCTCCACCAAGATCGAGCTATGCAGTAGTTGTGTAATTTTCATGCGGCCGCCGATTTTTCTTTTTCCAGCATGCCGGAAAATATGCTCGCCGCTACGATCATCGCACCGCCAACCCATTCTTGCGGGCTAAGAACCTCGTGCGCCAAGTAATAGGATGACACCGCGACCACCACCAATTCGAACAGCAAAATCACGATGGCTTGATTCGCCGGCGTGTGGGTGAGTCCAAATTGCATGGCTGCAGTGGCGATGAAAATGACCAGCCCGACGAGGAACAGCAAGCCATAACCCGCCACTTCAAGCTGTGCCACCGCTTGCCACTGCGGCGGCTCGATCAAGGCCCAGATCAAGGCCACCCCCACCACCCCGCTCCAGACCGCGAGCGCTTTCAATTGCACGGAAAATTGCGCCGCTTGGCGCGTAAGCACATTGGTCAGGGCGAAGGCGATACCCGCTGTAATCGCGATCCATTCCGCGCCGCTTTTCGGCCAGGGTTTGCCGAGTTCCGGATGCCACAACATGACCACTGCGCCGGAAAGCGCCAGCGCCATGACCAGGATCGAGGCCTTATTTAAACGCTCATCCAGGAAATAACGCGCGAAGAACACCGTCCACAAGGGGGCGAGATAAAACAACAGCATGACGCGCACCACTTCACCGTGAATCACCGCCACCACATACGCCAGATTGGTCCACCCCGCGGCCAGCCCGATCCAGATTAAGCGCGCCGCGCTCGGGTTGATTTCGCGCAAGGCATGGCGATACACGATGAGGCCGATAGACAACGCGATTGCAAACACGACCAGCGTAGAAGCAATGCCATTCACCCCCATGCCATCCAGCAGGCGAAACGGATACCACACCACGCCCCACACGGTGGCACCGGTGAGCAAGCCGGAAATGGCATAGAGACTGCGGTTGGTCGGCATTCGGCTTACCCTTATAATGATATTTTTTTCGCGTGTGCCGCTGTGAATCCTGATCTCGCCAAGCTTCAACCTTATCCGTTCCAGCGGCTGCGCACGCTGTTTCACGGCATCACGCCTCACGCGGATTTTACACCGATCAACTTATCCATCGGCGAACCCAAGCATGCTACGCCCACGTTAATCCGCGAGGCGCTGATTCAAAACTTGGATGGCTTGGCGACATATCCCGCGACGCAAGGCGCGGATGGGCTACGCGCCGGCATCGCGCAATGGCTGGAAAAACGCTATCAAATACCGCACATCAACCCGCAGACCCAAGTATTACCGGTGAATGGCAGCCGCGAGGCGCTATTCGCTTTCGCCCAAGCCATCATCGATCGCGCCAAACAGCCGGTCATCATCTCGCCCAATCCCTTCTACCAAATCTATGAAGGCGCGGCCTTGCTGGCCGGGGCCACGCCCTATTACCTCAACACATTGCCCAGCAACGGCTACCGCATGGATTTCGGTGCCGTGCCCGCTGAAGTGCTGCAACGCACCCAGCTCGTATATGTGTGCTCGCCCGGCAACCCCACCGGCCGCGTCATGACGCTGGAAGATTGGCGCGAGTTGTTCGCCCTGTCCGATCGCTACAACTTTGTGATCGCCTCTGACGAATGCTATTCGGAAATCTACTTCGATGAAGCCCATCCGCCGCTGGGCGCGCTGCAAGCCGCGCAGCAGTTGGGACGCAAGGATTTTGTCAATTTGGTCGTATTCAGCAGCCTCTCCAAACGCTCCAATGTCCCGGGCATGCGCTCCGGCTTCGTCGCGGGCGATGCGGAGATTCTGGAAAAGTTTTTGCTCTACCGCACCTACCACGGCTGCGCCATGAGCCCGACGGTGCAGATGGCGAGCCTTGCCGCGTGGCGAGACGAAGCGCATGTCATCGAGAATCGCCGTTTGTATCGACTGAAATTCGCCGCCTTCAAAGCCGAGTTGGCCGGAACGCTGGAACTGGACATGCCGGATGCGGCGTTCTACTACTGGGTGAAAGCGCCCATGGCCGATACCGAATTCGCGCGGGCCTTGCACCGGGACTATAATGTCACGGTTTTACCGGGCAGCTTTCTCGCACGCGAGGCGCACGGGGTAAATCCCGGCGCGAACTTCGTACGCATCGCGCTGGTGGCGAGTGAAGCCGAATGCCTGCAAGCCGCGCAACGCATCAAAACCTTTGTTCAAACCCTTTAGCCACAATTAAATCCACATCATTTAGGAATTCTCATGCAAGACATTCAAGCCACCATCGACGAAGCTTTTGAACGCCGTGCCGACATCACCCCACGCAGCGTTGATGCCAAGACCAAGGAAGCGGTCGAAGTCGTCATCGATCAGCTCGATAAGGGAACATTGCGCGTTGCAGAAAAAATCGATGGCCAGTGGGTCACCCACCAATGGCTAAAGAAGGCCGTGCTGCTGTCGTTCCGCATGCAGGACAACTTCTTCATCAAGGGCGGCTTTACCAATTATTTTGACAAAGTGCCGTCTAAATTCTCCGATTACAATTCGACGGATTTCCGCGAAGGCGGCTTCCGCGTGGTGCCGCCCGCCTCGGTGCGCAAAGGCTCCTACATCGCCAAGAACGTGGTGCTGATGCCCTCCTACGTCAACATCGGCGCTTATGTCGACGAAGGCACCATGGTCGATACCTGGGCCACCGTCGGCTCCTGTGCGCAGATCGGCAAGAACGTGCATCTCTCCGGCGGCGTCGGCATCGGCGGCGTGCTGGAACCGGTGCAAGCCAATCCCACCATCATCGGTGACAACTGCTTCATCGGCGCGCGCTCCGAAGTCGTGGAAGGCGTGATCGTCGAAGACAATTCCGTGATCTCGATGGGTGTGTACATCGGCCAATCGACCAAAATCTACGACCGCGAAACCGGCGAAGTCACCTATGGCCGCATCCCTGCTGGATCCGTGGTGGTATCGGGCAACCTGCCCTCGAAAGATGGCAGCTATAGCTTGTATTGCGCGGTGATCGTAAAAAAGGTGGATGCGAAAACCCTGTCGAAGGTCGGCATCAACGAGCTGTTGCGCGGAGTGTAAACCTAAATCTTGAACCACGGAGTACACAGAGTACACGGAGGAAAAACATTCGAATTAACTCCGTGTACTCTGTGTACTCCGTGGTGAAAAGGTCTTAATGATGAAACTCTACGGCATCCCCAACTGCGACACGGTCAAGAAAGCCCGCACCTGGCTCGACGCACACGACGTGGACTACGAATTCCACGACTATAAAAAACAGGGCGTGGATGCGGTAGTGCTCGCCAAGTGGATGACCAAGGCAGGCTGGGAGAGCGTGATCAACCGCAAGGGCCAAACCTGGCGCAAGCTCAGTGACGCGGAGAAGGCGCAAATTACGGACGATGCCTCGGCCATCCAACTGGCGCGGGACAAACCGAGTGTCATCAAGCGCCCCGCTTTCGAGCACAAGGGCAAACTGATTTTGGGCTTCAATGAAACCGAATACCAAAACATCTTTGGAGAAAAATCATGAAGCATTTGCACATCGCCCTCGCGCGCTTGTTTGCCGACCCCATTCAACTCATCGAGGCCGGACTCAATGCCAAGTAGCACATTATCACTCGCCAAGGCGCTGATCGCGCGCCGCTCGCTCACGCCGGATGATGCCGGCTGCCAGGAAATCCTGATCGAACGCTTGAAAGCTTTGGGTTTCAAGATCGAATCTATGCGCTTCGGCAATGTGGATAATTTCTGGGCGCGGCGCGGCACGGCCGGGCCTGTCCTCTGCTTCGCCGGCCATACCGATGTGGTGCCCACCGGCCCGGTCGAGCAATGGGTGAGCGAGCCTTTCACCCCCACCGAGCGCGATGGCAAGCTGTATGGCCGAGGTGCTGCGGATATGAAAACCTCTCTCGCGGCTTTTATCACGGCAATCGAAGGCTTCGTGGCACAGCACCCGAACCACGCCGGCTCAATCGCCTTGCTCATCACCTCGGACGAAGAAGGCATTGCGGTGGACGGCACGGTGAAAGTGGTGGAGACGCTGCAAGCGCGCAATGAATTGATCGACTATTGCATCGTGGGCGAGCCGACCTGCGTGGACAAGCTAGGCGACACCGTAAAAAACGGCCGGCGCGGCTCGCTCTCCGGACAATTAATCGTCAAAGGTATCCAAGGCCACATCGCCTACCCGCATCTCGCCAAGAACCCCATCCATCTGGCGGCGCCCGCGATTGCCGAACTCGCCGCCACCGAATGGGACAAAGGCAATGAATTTTTTCCGCCCACCACGTGGCAAATCTCCAATATGCGCGGCGGCACTGGTGCGACCAACGTCATCCCGGGCGAGGTCGAGATTCTGTTTAATTTCCGCTTCTGCACCGCCAGCACGGTGGAGAGCCTCAAATCACGCGTGCTCGCCCTGCTCGATCGGCATGGGCTCGATTACAGCATCGAATGGGAATATTCCAAGCCCTACCTCACCGGGCGCGGCAATCTGGTGGACGCCATTTCTGCTGCGATTAAAGAAGTGACTGGCATAGCGACCGAGCTTTCCACCTCCGGCGGCACCTCGGACGGACGTTTCATCGCCGACATTTGCCCGCAGGTAATCGAGCTCGGCCCGCGCAATGCCACCATCCACAAGCTCAACGAGTGCGTGGAGCTGGATCACATCGAACCGCTGCGCGAGATTTATCAGCGCACGCTTGAAAAACTGCTCAAGTAAACGCCCCATGTTCAAGCAAGCCATAACCCAACTCACCACCCCGCGCGACTTATTGCGTTTCGCGGTCAGCCGCTTCAATGAAGCCGAGCTATTTTTCGGCCACGGCTGTCTCAACGCACTGGATGAAGCTGCGTATTTGATCCTGCACACGCTACACCTGCCGCATGACCGCCTCGATCCGTTTCTGGATGCCAAATTATTGCAGCCAGAAGTAGAAAGCGCGTTGCATCTCATCGAACAACGCATCGTCAAACGCGTACCCGCTGCTTATCTGACGCATGAAGCTTGGTTGGGCGATTTTAAATTCTATGTCGATGAGCGGGTGATTGTGCCGCGCTCCTTCATTGCCGAGCTGTTGCGTGAGCAACTCGCACCGTGGGTGGCGGATCCGGAGAGCGTCACAAGCGCGCTGGATTTATGCACCGGCTCAGGCTGCCTCGCAATTTTGTTAGCGCATGCCTTCCCCCATGCGCAAGTGGACGCGGTCGATCTCTCGCCCGATGCGCTGGACGTTGCTGGGCGCAATATCAGCGATTACGGATTAGCCCAGCAAGTATCCCCGATTGAGTCCGATCTTTTCGCTGCACTTTCAGGCCGTACCTACGATGTCATCGTCAGCAACCCGCCCTATGTCGATCAAGCGGCGATGGCGGCCTTGCCGCAGGAATATCGGCACGAACCGACGTTAGCACTAGCCAGCGGCCAGGATGGCTTGGATCACGTTCGGGTGATTTTGAAACAGGCGCCCCAGCATTTGAACGCCGGTGGGGTACTCGTCGTGGAGCTGGGCCACCATCGCTTGGCGCTTGAAACGGCCTTCCCCGAGATCGAATTTACCTGGCCGGAAATGAGCGCTGGCACCGATTGCGTATTCATCGTGACACGCGAGCAATTAACCACCTAGTAAGTGCTTTGACAAAGCCCGCCAGTCCGTCTTTAATGCGTTCTTAAGTTACCGACGGACGCCACGATTCCCCACGATTCACCCACGATTCATTGGAGGAGCCATGCAGCAACAACTCGATATTTTCGTCAATTCGCTTAATTCATTTTGGTCCAAATTGGCCGAATTCGTCCCGCAATTGCTCGCCGCCTTGGTGTTGCTCATTTTCGGCTGGATCGTCGCCAAACTGCTGCGCGCCGGATTTCGCCAATTCCTGCGCGTCATGCATTTCGACCGACTTGCAGAAAAATCCGGCATCGAGGCCTTTCTCAAATATGGCGAAATGGAAATATCGCTCACTAATTTGCTCTCGGAGTTGGTGTATTGGCTGGTGATGCTGGTCGTTGTCATTCTGGTATCCGACAGCTTGGGTCTTTCGAGAGTGACGGAGTTGTTTAATCAAGTGGTGCTGTATATCCCCCACATCATCATCGCCATCGTCGTGCTCGTCTTTGGCACCCTGCTGGCCCGCGCCGTGAACCGCATGGTGTTCGCCTATCTTAAAAACATCGGCGTCGATGGTGCACTCACCATCAGTACGATCACCGAATACGCGATTCAATTATTCGTGGTATTCGTGGCCTTGGAGCAACTCGGCATTGGCACCCAGATGCTGACCACGGCGTTCGCCATCACCTTTGGCGCAGCGAGTTTGGCGCTGGCTATCGCGTTTGGCCTGGGGGGCAAGGATTGGGCGGCAGGGGTCATTGATCGCCTGGCGAATAAGAAAAAGAGAAGTTAAGCGCGCACTATTTTTTAAAGACAACGCCCCGGAGAAAAACCACTCTCCGGGGCGCTGTTTTTTTAAATGCGCTGAAAATGCCGTTACAGCTCGCCGTTGGCGCCGGCCTTCATGATATTCAGCAGGCTATCCCGCACCTCAATCGCCTTGGCTTTTAAATTTGGATCCAGTTTGGATGCATTGATCAGCAGATTGAGATCCATCATCACCAGAAAGCCTTGCCCTTTTTCATCTTCCACCAGCGCGATGCGGCATGGCAGATAGGCGGCGAAATCCAAGCTGTAATCGAGCATTTTGCGCGCGGTGAGGGCGTCGCAGAATTGATAAATCGTCGCACGGCGCTCGGTCTTTCCGGTAATCGCCGCGACTTGCTTTGACAGCGGCAGTTCGGCGACCAGTTGCATATTGAGACCGTTGGCGCGCAGCTTCATCGACTCCGCAGCGTCATCGAGGCTTACGCCTTGGGCGAGCGCCATCTTCACTACTGTTTCGCCCAGTGCGAGGCTGGGCGCGGCCGCTTGGCTTCCGTTCGGTGCTGGTTTTACCGGCTTCTCTTTCGCCAGGACGGCCTGGCTTGCGAGGAACAGCATTCCGAGCAAGAGTATCTTCGCGGCTTTTAACATTCCTCTGGGTAACATTTCTCTGGGCATGCGGTTTCTCCTTTGGCGCTTCAATCAAACCAACTGATGTAAGCAATGCGTTAACTTGCGGGAGTTCCAATTCGAGTAATTGTCCACGCTTGATGCGTGGAGGTAAACGGATATCGCCATAACGCACGCGCAGCAACCGTGAAACCATGAGCCCAGCTGCTTGAAAGATACGACGCACCTCGCGCTTGTGGCCTTCCTTCAACACCACGTGATACCAGTGGTTGGAACCTTCGCCGCCGCGATCCTCGATATAGTCGAACTTGGCGATTCCATCTTCTAGCTGAACGCCATCGACTAAACGCTGCATTTGCGTTTTGCTCAGCACGCCCATCACGCGTACGGCGTATTCGCGCTCGATCTCATAGCTCGGGTGCATCAAGCGATTAGCCAAGTCGCCGGAGGTCGTAAACAGCAGCAGACCGCCGCTGTTGATATCTAGCCGCCCAACTGAAATCCATTTTGCACCCTTAATACGCGGCAATTGCTGGAAGACGCTGGTGCGGCCTTCTGGATCATCGCGCGAGACGATTTCGCCTTCGGGTTTGTTGTAAATCAGTACACGAGGCGGGCGGGCTAGGCCGCTTTTTAGCTCACGTTTGAAGCGAAACGGCCTTTTGTCGATCATGATGCGATCGGTGGTCTCGATGCTGAGTCCGAGTGTGGCCACCGCGCCATTGACCGTGATGCGGCCCGCGCTGATCCACTCCTCCATTTCGCGACGAGAACCTACCCCCGCCGCGGCGAGTAGCTTATGCAGCCGCTCCGACATTGGATTCTGTGTTTGATGTTTCAGGTGGGAGGGGTGATTCGGCTTCAGGCAGCGCCTCGGCGATCAGCATTTGTTCATTCACAACAAACTGATCGAGCGAGGGCAACTCTTGCAAGGAACGCAGGTTGAGATCATCCAGGAATTGTTTGGTGGTGGCGTAGAGCGCAGGCTGGCCGGGCGTATCGCGGTGGCCGATCGCATCGATCCAACCGCGCCCTTCCAGCGTTTTAAGAATATTCGGCGATACCGCCACCCCGCGAATGTCTTCGATATCGCCGCGCGTCACTGGTTGGCGATAGGCGATGATGGACAGCGTCTCCAATACCGCACGCGAATATTTGGGAGGTTTCTCAGGGCTGAGTTTATTGATGTGGCGCTGAAACTCCGGCCGCGCTTGAAAGCGCCAGCCGCTCGCCACCTGCGTCAACTCCACCCCACGATCGGACCAATCCGCCTTAAGCTCATCCAACAGCTTGCGCAGGTTATCTGCATCGATTTCAGCCTCGGTCTCTAGCAACTTACCGAGTTGATGCAGTGTTAGCGGCTCTTGGCTCACCAACAGCGCGGTCTCCAGAATCAATTTCATTTCACTCAGATTCTCGTTCATCGCTTTTACTCTCAAGGCGTTTTATATAAATGGGCGCATAGGTTTCTTGTTGGGTGACCTCGATCAGCCGTTCCTTCGCCAACTCCAAAATGGCTAGGAAGGTCACCACCAATTCCGGCACGCCCGCCTCCGGATTAAACAATTCGATAAATTCCACGAACTTGCCATGCGTCAATGCGCGCAGTACGCGCGTCATGTGTTCGCGCACTGATAATTCCTGGCGCGTGATGCGATGGTGTTTGCTCTGCTTGGCGCGTGCTACCACTGCTTCCCACGCCGTTTGCAAATCCAGCACATTCACATCCGGCAGACGCTCCACCGCAACGTGCTCGATATACACCTGCACCAAGCTGATTTCGCGCCCTACTTGCGGCAACTCGTCCAATTTGCGCGCCGCATATTTCATTTGCTCGTATTCGAGCAAGCGCCGCACCAACTCCGCACGTGGGTCAGCCTCTGGGTTGTCGGTCGCCTTCGGCGGGCGCGGCAACAACATGCGCGATTTGATCTCGGTCATCACCGCCGCCATCACCAGATACTCCGCCGCCAACTCCAACTGAGTGTGACGCAGCATCTCCACATACACCATGTACTGCCGGCACAGCTCCGCCATCGGAATATCCAGCACATCCAGATTGTGGCGTCGGATTAAATACAAGAGCAGATCGAGCGGCCCCTCGAAGGCGTCGAGGATCACCTCCAGCGCATCCGGCGGGATATACAAATCCAGCGGCATTTGCAGGATGGGTTCGCCGTAGACGCGGGCTAGAGGTTGCGGTTCGGCGAGCGTGGTTTCGGTCATGTCTGGTGGTTTGTGATTAAGGGCAACGGGGGTGCTCTTGATATGGGGAAGGATTATATCTCAAGCCAAGACCGGATAATTTTCTCTTTTAAAAACATAGCTCTGGAAGTGCGCAGGCCGAGTATGTGCGCTACGCGCTTTTTGTTTTAGGGGCCGGTAATGCCCCGGCGGGGCAGTTACTTTTTCTTGCTTGCCCAAGAAAAAGCTAACCAAAAAGAAAGGCACCCCCTGCACCGCCCCCAGCAAAAACGCTGGGGGTTCCCTGCGTTGCTCGCCATGCCGGGCGGCTGCGCAACTCGCACGATCCGCTGCGCGGACACGTGCTCAGACAGTGCTCGCCGACTTCCCCCGGCATGCCTGCGCTACTCGGCGGCACAGCAAGGGGCCCCGAAAACCAAGTCAACAACAGAGGTACATCGACATCTCGTAACTTTGTCGCTACTTATGAAATCATCAATAAGCAACCCTAACTGTAATTCAACCCCATCGCCTCCCGCACATCCCTCAACGTCTCTTGCGCCAGTTCGCGCGCTTTTTCGCAGCCGTCGGCAATCAGGTTACGAGTCAAGGTCGGGTCTTCTTCATAGGGTTTGGCGCGCTCGTGCATGGGCTTTTGTTCTTCCAACACGGCGTCGATCACCGGTTGCTTACATTCCAGGCAGCCGATGCCGGCGCTCTTGCAGCCTTGCACCACCCAATCCTGAATCGCTTGATCCGAATACACGAGGTGAAATTGCCACACCGGGCATTTTGCCGGGTCGCCAACGTCGGTGCGGCGCACGCGCGCGGGGTCGGTGGGCATGGTGCGGATTTTTTTCACGACGCTGTCGGTGTCTTCTCTTAAAGCTATCGTGTTGTTGTAGGACTTGGACATTTTCTGTCCGTCCAGGCCAGGCATTTTTGCGGCGGCGGTGAGCAGCGCTTGCGGTTCGGCCAGGATCATTTTGCCGCCGCCTTCCAGGTAGCCGAACAGACGCTCCCGGTCGCCCATGGAAAGATTCTGCGCTTCGTGCAGCAGCGCTTGAGCCGACTCCAGCGCCTCGTCGTCGCCTTGTTCCTGATAGCGGTTGCGCAACTCGTCGTACAGCTTACCTTTTTTCGAGCCGAGTTTTTTGACGGCTTGCAATGCTTTTTCCTCGAACCCCGGCTCGCGCCCATAGAGATGATTGAAGCGGCGCGCGATTTCGCGCGTGAATTCGATGTGCGGCACCTGATCTTCGCCCACCGGCACTTGGTTCGCGCGATAGATCAAGATGTCGGCACTTTGCAGCAAGGGATAACCGAGGAAACCGTAGGTCGAAAGATCTTTTTCGGTGAGTTTTTCCTGCTGGTCTTTATACGTCGGCACGCGCTCCAGCCAGCCAAGCGGCGTCATCATGGAGAGCAGCAGATGCAGCTCGGCGTGCTCCGGCACGCGCGATTGAATGAACAAAGTCGCTTGAGAAGGATCGACCCCGGCTGCGAGCCAATCGATCACCATGTCCCACACGCTTTTTTCGATGCTGTATGGATTGTCGTAGTGGGTGGTAAGCGCATGCCAGTCGGCGACGAAGAATAGGCACTCGTATTCGTGCTGTAATTGAATCCAGTTTTTGAGCACCCCGTGGTAGTGACCCAGATGCAGGCTACCGGTGGGGCGCATGCCGGAGAGCACGCGTTCAACGAACATAGTAGACTTTCCTTAAGAACCAAAAAGAAATAATAATAAGGCGCGGGTATAGAAAACGAATGGCCCCAATAACACGCCGAGCACGCCGCTGATCAGCAACACCACCAGAATAATCATGCCGTAGGGTTCGATGCGCGCAAAGCGATAAGCGTAGGGATGAGGCAGCAGGCTGACTGCGATGCGCCCCCCGTCGAGCGGCGGCAGCGGAAACAGGTTCAGCACCATCAGCACGACGTTGATCAGAATACCGGCCTGGGACATGGCATAAAACCAAGTGCTGGCCGTCCCGCCACCGGTTTGCAACGCGCCATTCGCGATCCAAATCCACACCACGGCCATCAGCAAATTGGCCGCCGGTCCCGCTGCGGCGACCCATAACATATCCTTTTTCGGATTCCGCAGCCGCGCGAAATTCACTGGCACCGGCTTGGCCCAGCCAAATAGAAAACCCTGGCCCGCCGCCGCCGTGCTGAAATACACCACCAGCGGCACGAGTATGGTGCCGATGGGATCGATGTGGCGCAGCGGATTCAAGCTGATGCGCCCCGCTTGATACGCGGTGAGATCGCCGAAATATTTTGCCACATAGCCGTGCGCCGCTTCATGCAAGGTAATGGCGAACAACACCGGCAAAACGAGAACTGAAATCTGTACGATGATGCTGGAAAAATCCATTAAGCCACCTTACTCATCAGTGCTCCAAACCAAACGGTAGCAGGCTGCCACGGCCTTTGCGCACTACAACCGGCATCTCGCCGGTGAGGTCGATCACGGTGGTTGGCTCCACACCGCACGCGCCGCCATCGAGAATCAGCGCGACTTGTTTTTCCACGCGTTCACGTATTTCATCCGGGTCGTTTAACGGTAGCTCATCGCCTGGCAGGATCAGGGTCGAGCTTAAAATCGGCTCGTTCAATTCGGCCAACAGCGCCTGCGCCACCGGGTGCTGCGGAATACGCAGCCCGATCGTGGCGCGCTTGGGATGCTGCAAGCGGCGCGGTACTTCACGCGTGGCTTCCAGAATGAAGGTGTAGCTACCGGGCGTGGCGGATTTGAGCAGGCGAAACTGTTGATTATCCAGGCGTGCGTAGTGCGCAATTTCGGCCAGGTCACGACACACCAAAGTGAAATGATGATTTTTATCGACTTGCCGAATCTCGCGGATGCGCTGCTCCGCATCCTTATCGCCAATGTGGCAACCAAAGGCGTAGCAAGAATCGGTGGGGTACACGATCACGCCGCCGGCGCGCATGATCTCAGCCGCTTGGCGAATAAGCCGCGGCTGGGGATTTTCGGGATGAATAGTGAAATATTGCGCCATAAGATTTTAGAGAGGCCGGGGCGAATCATCGCCCCGTATCACGCTGCGAGTGCCAGCACCTCTTCCCAATCTTGCCACACCGGTTGGCAGCGGCTGGGTAAATCGGGCAATTTGCCCATATCCCGATAGCTATGGCCGGGGCCGTGATAGTCCGAGCCGCGCGAGGCGCGCAAACCGAATTTCTCGGCCAGCTGGGTGAACTGTTCATAGTTGTCGATGTGGTGGCTGCCCGACACGACTTCAATGCCAGCGCCGCCGAGTAACTTGAATTCGGTAAACAAGGCATTCATCAAGGTGCTGCCCAAGTCGTAGCGACCGGGGTGGGCAATGACTGGCAGGCCGCCCGCCCCGAGTATCCAGCTCACAGCTTCTTCCAGCGTGGCCCAAATATGCGGCACGTAGCCAGGTTTGCCTTTAACCAAATAGCGCTTGAATACACTCTTCATGTCTTTGGCGTGGCCCTGCTGGATCAAAAACCGCGCGAAATGCGTGCGGCTGATAATGCCTTCAGGAGCGTGTTCATAGGCGCCTTCCAAGCTGCCCATGATGCCGGCTTTAGTCAACTCGTCGGCGATGCCTTGCGCGCGGGTGGCGCGCGAGGCGCGCAGCCGCGCCAAACCTTGTTGCAACGCGGGGTGCGCCGGATCGATGCGCAAACCCAAGATATGCAGGGTACGGTTGCGCCAAGTCACGGAAATTTCGGTGCCTGCGATCAGGGTCATGCCGATGAGCCGCGCCGCTTCCCGCGCCTCGGGAATGCCTGCCACGTCATCGTGATCGGTCAGGGCTAGCACCTGTACACCTTGAGCGGCAGCATGGTGCACCAACTCGCGCGGGGTCATCAGACCATCAGAAATGGTGGAATGGCTGTGGAGGTCAACTTTGATCAAGCGGGGTGAAAGCAGGTAAATAAAAGGGAATTCTAACAAAACGCCGCTATTCTGTCTGTTTTGCCCATGTTAAACTTGCCAGCTTCATATGCACCCTGCTTGGCTTTCGCCGGGCGGATCCCATGACCGAACTGCAAGCAATCCAAACCCTGTTCTCCAGTGCCGTGCAGGCTATCGAATCGCGTTTCACCGAACGCGGCATGCTTCCGAGCGAAGTCAGCCCCGGCCAATTGGCCGAAGCGCTGACGCAGTTGTTATATGTTTTCGACAAGCTGGATCGGGAGAACGGCGAATACGGCCCCCTCTCCTACGATGACCCGAGCGAACTGGGCGAGCATGGCGTCAATATCGCCGCCGACCTTGCCACCTGGGCCGAGCGCCTGGAATTGCAGCAGGCTAAAGCCGACATGGAAAAAGTCGCGGTCGGCATCGCGCTTTGGGTCGTACGGCATGAGGGCGAGATCCGCGCGCTAGACACGGTGGTCAATGGCTTCGCCGCTCAAGCCAACACAATCTCAGCGGAAGACACGCTGCGCGCACTGTACCGCGCCATGCAGGTGGTGCTGGAGCATGCCGCACAGCCGATCAAACAAGACCTGGATAAATCCAATCCCGGCCGGCCTTGGCGTGCGCTGAATTTCAATTGCGCCATTGTCGCCACCCGTACCCAGGATGCACAGTTGATGAGTGAAGCCTTCGACACCCTAGGCCGCAATCTGCCAGAGGATGCCCCGGGCTTTTTCGAGGAAGGGCTGCGCCAATCGGACAAACCCGTCTATGGCCCGATCGTCAAAAACCTGATGCAAGAATATTTCACGCGCTGGACCGTCAGACACTAAGCACACTATGAAAATTTTATTCGACCTATTTCCCATCATTCTGTTTTTTGCCGCGTTTAAGCTGGCGGGCAGCGATCCTGAACAGGCCAACGCACTGGCCATGGCGATCGGCTACCACGCGGATATCAAGCAAATACCGATTCTCATCGCGACGGCCATTGCGATCGTCGCCACGTTCGTGCAAATCGGCTGGGTGTGGTTTCGGCATGGCAAAGTAGATGCCATGCTATGGGTCAGCCTGGGACTGATCGTCGTGTTCGGCGGCGCAACTTTGTGGCTGCATGATCCGACCTTCATCAAATGGAAACCCACCGTACTGTATTGGCTGTTTGCCGTGACGCTGTTGGTGTCCGATTTCGTATTTAAAAAGAACCTCATCAGCGTCATGATGAAAGGCCAAGTCAAACTGCCTTCGCCGGTATGGCGCCGCCTCAATCTGAGCTGGGTGCTGTTCTTCGCCAGCATGGGCGTGCTCAATTTGTATGTGGCGTTTAACTATTCTGAATCCACCTGGGTCAATTTCAAATTGTTCGGCTTCATGGGGCTGATGCTGGTATTCATCGTGCTACAAGGTGTGATGCTCTCCAAGCACATGGAAGAAGGAGAAAACCCCTAATGCTCTACGCCATCATCGGCGAAGACATCGCCAATAGTCTGGAGCAGCGCCTCTCCGTGCGCCCCGCGCATCTGGAGCGTCTCAAAAAACTGCAAGATGATGGCCGACTGCTGCTTGCCGGCCCCTTCCCCGCTATCGACAGCATTGATCCCGGCCCGGCGGGTTTCACCGGCAGCTTGATTGTGGCCGAATTTTCCTCGCAGCAAGCCGCACAAACCTGGGCCGATGCCGATCCCTATGTCGCTGCGGGCGTGTACGCCGGCGTCAGCGTCAAACCCTTTAAGAAAGTATTCCCCGCATGAACATCATCGAAACCATGCAAGCCCGGCTAGCGCCGCTCCATCCCTCCCATATCGAAATCCAAGACGATAGTGCCAGCCATGCCGGCCACGCCGGCGCCAAAAGTGGCGGCGGGCACTTTTTTCTTACGCTTGTGTCAGAGCAGTTTGCGGGGCAAGCGACCCTTGCGCGTCACCGCAAAATATACGAGTTGCTCGGCGACCTGATGCACAAACAGATTCACGCCTTAAGCATCAAAGCCCACACCCCGGACGAATTTTTTTCAACCCACGACTAATAAAGGAATCACTATGCGTAACGTCAAAGCCCGCATTGCCCTGCTCGCGCTCGGTAGCCTGGTGCTGCTGAATGCCTGCAACGCCCAAGAAGACAAGAAAGCCGGCAGCACAGAAACCGTCGTTGTCACCGTCAATGGCACGCCGCTCCACCAATCCATGGTAGACAACTTCATGAAACAAGCGGCCATGCAAAATGCACCCGACACGCCGGAAGTGCGCAAAGCGGTATTGGAAGAGTTGGTTGGCCGAGAAGTCGCGCGCCAAGACGCCATCAAGCAAGGCTTTAACAAGCGTCCAGAAGTGAAGCAGCAAGTCGAACTCGCAGAAATGGCCATCGTCGTTAACGCCTACCTGCAGGATTTTTCCAAAACCCATCCGGCTTCCGACGACCTGCTCAAGGCGGAGTACGACAAGATCAAAACCCAAATGGGCGACAAGCAGTATCACGCGCGCCACATCCTCGTGAAGACCGAGAAGGAAGCGCTGGACATTCTCGCCCAACTCAAAAAAGGCGCGAAATTCGACAAGCTGGCCAGCAGCAAATCACTCGATCAAGGATCGAAAGAAAAAGGCGGCGATTTGGGCTTCAACCCGCCAGCGCGCTTTGTAAAACCGTTTGCCGACGCCATGGTGGCCTTGAAAAAAGGCGAGACCGTCAAAACGCCAGTGCAAACCCAATTCGGATTTCACATCATCAAGCTGGAAGACGTCAAAGACATGCCGGCTTTTGACGAAGTAAAAGCCAATCTCGCCCCGCGCGTACAGCAAGAACAATTGCGTAAGCACATCGAAGATTTGCGCGCCAAAGCCAAGATTGAGTACAAAGGTGCGCAAGCCCCGGCCGCGACCACTATCCCGGTTCCGAGCGCACCAACCGACAAGCCGGCACAGCCTGCTCCTGCTGAGAAAAAGTAATTCAGGCAATCAAAATGAAAACGGCGCTGCAGATTGCAGCGCCGTTTTTTTTCGTCCAAAAAACGATCTAAAAGCTGCGCGGATTAAAACTCGATGTCTGTTGCAACGCTTCGAACAATTTCCGCTCTTCGTCGCTCAACGGTTCTGGCGTCACGATCTGGAACACGCAATACAGATCGCCAAAAGTATCGCCCGCTTTAGGCAAGCCCTTACCGGTGAGCCGCATCTTTTGCCCTGAACGGCTACCCGGCTTGACCTTCAGCCGCACTTTCCCCGCCAAGGTGGGGATTTCCACTTGGGCGCCCAGTGCTGCTTCCCACGGCGTGAGCGGGACATCCAAATTGAGATCGTGTCCGCTGGGCTTAAACCACTGGTGCGGTTGGAAGGCAATACGCAAAAATAGATCGCCCGCTTTTCCGCCATGCATGCCGGAGCCACCCTTGCCCGGCAAGCGCAGACGCTGTCCCTCGGTCGCGCCTTTTGGAATGCGTACCTTGATCGTGCGCGGCACGCGCACCATGAACCCCTGCGCGCTCGGTTCAGGCACTTCGAGTTGCAAGGTTTTCTCTCCGCCTTGATAGGCTTCTTCCAGGCTGATTTCCAATGCCAGCTCAAAATCCTGCCCGGCTTGACCGCGCCCGCCGCGCCGCCCATGCGTCGTCCCGCCCATACCGCCGCCGAACATCTGCGCAAACAAGTCACCAAAATCCATATTGCCGGAATCGCCCGCGCCCTGCCCGAATTGCTGCTCCCAACCCGGTGGCGGCCGGAAATTTTGGCCCGGTTTGTGTTGCCCCAGTTGATCGTAGGCGGCGCGCTTCTCCTGATCGCTCAGGACATCGTTCGCCTCGTTTACCGCTTTAAATTTTTCCTCTGCGTCCTTTTCTTTAGACACGTCGGGATGATATTTGCGCGCAAGCTTACGGTAGGCCTTTTTGATCTCCGCCTCCGAAGCCCCGCGCTCCACACCGAGAATTTTGTAATAGTCCTTGTATTGCATCGAGGCACTTTCCGGTTACATGGATTTAAAAATAGGGGTTGGGGAAACTGATTTCAAGCAAGGGCGAAAAAACTTTGCCGCGAATTAACGCGAATTTGCACGAATTAGAACCAACAACGATAAGAGGTCGGTGCTGTTTTGTTCGCGTCAATTTGCGTTAATTCGCGGCTAAGAAAGGTTTACCCCACCCACTTGCGCGCGTTGCGGAACATCCGCATCCACGGGCCGTCTTCCTGCCAGCCATGCGGATGCCAGGAATGTTGCACCGCGCGGAACACGCGCTCGGGGTGCGGCATCATGATGGTGAAGCGACCGTCCGGCGTGGTGAGGCCGGTGATGCCTTGGGGCGAGCCGTTGGGGTTCTGCGGATAGGTTTCAGTCGGCTGTGCTCGGTGATCGACAAAGCGCAGCGCGACTTGCGCCTGCGCTAGGTCCACCCCTTTGGCGAACTCGGCATAACCCTCGCCGTGCGCCACTGCGACCGGCATGTGGCTGCCGGCCATGCCGTCAAACACGATAGCGGGGCTAGGTTGCACTTCCACCAGCACGAAACGTGCTTCGAATTGCTCCGACTTGTTGCGCACGAAATGCGGCCAGTGGGTTGCGCCTGGAATGATGCTGTGCAGGTTGCTCATCATCTGGCAGCCATTGCAAATGCCCAAGGCGAACGAATCGTCACGTTGAAAAAACGCCTCGAACTCGTCGCGTGCGCGGCGGTTGAACAGGATGGACTTGGCCCAGCCCTCCCCCGCGCCCAGCACGTCGCCATATGAAAAGCCGCCGCAAGCGACGAAGCCTTTGAAATCCGCCAGCGATACGCGCCCTGCGATGATATCGCTCATATGCACGTCCACCGCTTCGAACCCGGCACGATCGAACGCCGCCGCCATTTCCACTTGGCCATTGACGCCTTGCTCGCGCAACACAGCCATTCGTGGACGCTGGCCGGTCATGATAAAAGGCGCGGCGATGTCCGCATTCAAATCATAAGTCAGGGCGACAGACAGGCCTGGATCGCTTGCATCCAATAGGCGATCGAATTCTTGCTGTGCGCACTCGGGGTTATCGCGCATGCGCTGCATGTGATACGTGGTCTCGGACCAGACGCGCTGCAAATCGATGCGCGCGGCATCGTAAATCGTCGTCTCCTGGCGCATAAAGCAGATATGGTCATCGCTGTTCAGCGTGCCGATCACATGCAATTCACTACGCAGATCCGCAGCAAAAAAGGCGTCCAACACCGCTTGGGTATCCCCGCGCCGCACTTGCAGCACCGCGCCCAACTCTTCGTTGAACAACACGCCGAAGATGCGTTGCGAATATTCGCCCGGCGCGAGCTGCGGTTCTTCTTCGCCATGACGCTCGACATCGTTGCGCACACGCTCAAAACACAGCTCATCCAAATCCAAGGTGATGCCGCTATGACCAGCAAACGCCATTTCGCACAGGGTCACAAACAAGCCGCCGTCGGCGCGGTCGTGATAAGCGAGCAATTTACCGTCGTGATTCAGCGCCTGCACCGTCTCAAAAAATGCTTTGAGCTTGGCGGCATCCACCACATCCGGGCAGCAGTCGCCGATCTGCTTGTACACCTGCGCCAAGGCCGAGCCGCCTAAGCGACAACGTCCTGCGCCGAGATCGATCAAGATCAAATCGGTGTCGCCGCAATCCGTGCGCAATTGCGGCGTCAAGGTTTTGCGCGCGTCGTGTACCGGCGCGAAGCCGGTGACGATGAGCGACACTGGCGCGGTGACTTCTTTTTTGCCATCGCCCTCGTCCCACACTGTCTTCATCGACATTGAATCTTTGCCCACCGGGATGCTGATGCCAAGCTGCGGGCATAGCTCCATGCCCACTGCTTTGACCGTATCGAACAAGGCCGCATCCTCGCCCGGGTGCCCGGCCGGGGCCATCCAATTGGCAGAGAGCTTGATGTCGGATAGCTTCGCAATCGGCGCCGCCGCCAAATTGGTGATCGCCTCGCCCACTGCCATGCGCCCGGAAGCCGGGGCGTCGATCAAGGCCAGCGGCGTGCGCTCGCCCAAGGCGAACGCCTCGCCTTGATAAGTGTGATACCCCATCAAGGTCACGGCGCAGTCGGCCACCGGCACTTGCCACGGGCCGACCATTTGATCGCGCGCGGTAAAGCCACCCACCGTGCGATCACCGATGGAAATAAGGAAAGTTTTATTCGCCACCGCCGGTAAGCGCAGCACACGTAGTGTGGCTTCGTTTAATTGCATCGGCGTCAAATCGATCGGCATCAATGCACGCTGCACATGCGTCACATCGCGCGTCATCTTCGGCGGCTTGCCCAAGATCACCGACAAATCTACATCCACCGGCTTATTGCCGAAGTGGCTGTCTTCCACCACCAAATGATGCTCGCGCGTGGCCACACCCAGCACCGCAAATGGGCAACGCTCGCGCTCGCACATCGCTTGGAATTGCGCCAGGCTCTCGGGCTTGATTGCCAACACATAACGCTCTTGCGCTTCGTTGCACCAAATCTGCATCGGCGACATACCAGGCTCTTCGCTGGGGATCTCGCGCAGTTTGAAATGGCCGCCACGACCGCAGGCATGCACTATTTCCGGCAGCGCGTTGGACAAGCCGCCCGCGCCCACATCGTGCACCGAGAGAATCGGATTATCCGCGCCCAATTGCCAGCAACGATCGATCACCTCTTGCGCACGGCGTTGCATCTCCGGATTGCCACGTTGCACCGAATCGAAATCGAGGCTTTCGACGTTGGCCCCGGTATCCATGCTCGATGCTGCGCCACCGCCGAGGCCGATCAACATGCCCGGCCCGCCGATCTGGATCAGCAGCGCACCTTCACTCACGTCGCGCTTTTCAACATGGGCTTCCGAGATATTGCCGACGCCGCCGGCCAGCATGATCGGCTTGTGATAGCCGCGCATCTCCCCTGCCACTGCTTGTTCATAGGTGCGGAAATATCCGGCGAGATTGGGCCGGCCGAACTCGTTGTTGAAAGAAGCAGCGCCGATTGGCCCCTCGATCATGATTTGGAATGCGGAAGCAATGCGTGAGGGTTTACCAATGGGATTCGCTTCCCACGGCTGCTCCTGGCCAGGAATGGCGAGATTGGAAACCGAAAAGCCGCACAAGCCTGCCTTAGGCTTGGAACCGATGCCAGTTGCGCCCTCATCGCGAATCTCACCGCCAGAACCGGTGGCGGCCCCAGGGAAAGGCGAAATCGCGGTGGGATGATTATGCGTCTCCACCTTCATCAGAATATGCGTTGGCTCATGGGTATAGCCGTACACCGTGCTGCCCGAATGGGGATAAAAGCGATCGATCATCGCGCCTTCGATCACGGAGGAATTATCCGAATACGCGACCAAGGTGCCGGCTGGGCTCATTGCATGCGTATTGCGGATCATGCCGAACAGCGTATCAGTTTGCGGCGTGCCGTCGATTATCCAATCGGCGTTGAATATCTTATGCCGGCAATGCTCGGAGTTGGCCTGCGCAAACATCATCAGTTCGACATCGGCGGGATTGCGCCCTAAGCGCGTGAAGTTTTCAACCAGATAATCGATTTCATCCGGCGACAGCGCCAAGCCCAGCTCGCGATTGGCGGCTACCAAGGCCTCGCGCCCGCCGCCGATAACATCCACGCTGGTGAGCGGCAAGGGCTGATGTTGATCGAACAGCTTGCTCACGCCTTCCATGTCATTGAGCACGGTTTCGGTCATGCGATCATGGATCAGCGGGTACACCGCGTGGTTCTCCTCGCGGGTCAGTGGCGCCCAGCCGGCCTTGCGGAAATACCAGGCCACGCCGCGCTCGATGCGCACCACCGCGTCCAGCCCGCATTGTTGAGCGATATTGGTCGCCTTGGTGGACCACGGTGAAATCGTGCCGATGCGCGGCGTCACCAGCACCAGATGGCCACGCTTATCGCCCTGCTCGGTATGCGGGCCATAGGTCAGTATCTGTTCCAGGGTTTCGCGCTCGTCAGCGCTGAGCGTGCGGCGCAGCGCGACAAAATGCCAAAACTCGGCATGCACCGCCTGGATTGCGGGTAGCGCATGCGCGAGCGCTTGTTTGAGTTTTTCGTGACGAAAAGCGGATAAGGCGTTGCGGCCACGCAACTGGATTAACTGGGACATGGTTCGGGGATCGCTTTAATGCGGAAAAACGAAATTTTACCCGAAACCCGTGCCCGGCTCACTGAAACCTGAAGCGGGATGTCTGAAGGCGGCGCTATTTCGCCTGCTTACGCTTCCACGCCTCCAGACAATCGAGGCCACAGAAGTGCTGCACGTAATCCGGCCCTTCAAAGGTCAACGCCACATCGGTGGGTATTTCCGACAGGCAGGTCGTGCAGGACACGATAGCGCAGCGATGATCGACATCGCATGCTGCGATGGGCGCGCCAGATGGATTGGTCTTTTCATCTTTCATGATTAAGCTCCTTTGCCCAGTGAGTTCACCCTCATCATGGTATATTTCGGCAAATTTCTGCCGATATTTAGCCCCATGAATCCTGAAAAAACTCCCTTCCCCAACCCTATTTATAGCACCGATCAGATGCGCGAGATCGAAGCTCAAGCGAGGCGCATGCCCAGCCCACCGCCGCTCATGGCGCGCGCCGGGCTGGCGGCGGCCGAAATCGCGCGCGATCTGGCGCCGGATGATGGCTCAGCCATCCTGGTACTGGCCGGCCCTGGCAATAACGGCGGCGATGCCTTTGTCGCGGCAACGCAATTAAAAGCGTGGTGGCACAAGGTAGATGTCGTCTTTAGCGGCGATCCAGCTCAGATCGAAGCCGATGCCCACGCGGCTTATCAAGCCTGGATCGACGCCGGTGGGGCCTGTCTCGACGCCATTCCGGAGCATGGGCGCTGGGGCTTGGTGATCGATGGCTTATTTGGCATCGGCCTCACCCGGCCATTGGAAGGCGCGTATGCCGAGCTGGTGAACCAAGCCAATCGCTTGGGCGTGCCGATTCTTGCCCTGGATATCCCCAGTGGATTGAACGCCGATTCCGGCCATGCCATGGGGCCGGTGATCCGCGCCGCGCATACCGTAACTTTCCTTGCATTAAAGCCAGGCTTGCTTACCGGCGACGGGCCGGATCATAGCGGCAATATCTGGCTGCGTACTTTGGGGATCGACACGCCATTACTGTGCACGCCCAGCGGCTGGCTGCTCGAGCGACCATTGGTGGCGAAGCTGCTGCCACCGCGCCCGCTCAATAGCCACAAAGCGCTGTTCGGTAGCGTCGGCATCCTCGGCGGCGCGCCCGGCATGACGGGTGCTGCCTTACTCGCCGGGCGCGCCGCGTTAAAGCTCGGCGCAGGACGCGTCTATCTCGGTTTGATCGACGAGAGCGCGCCGCGCATCGATGGTTTGCAAGCAGAATTGATGTTGCGTTCGGCGCACGATTTGCTGGAACTACGCCACCTCACCTGCCTCGTGGCCGGCCCCGGCATGGGTCAATCGGCGCATGCGCTGCAATGGCTAAAGCAAGCTATTGAATCCGAGCTGCCCTTGGTGTTGGATGCCGATGCACTCAATCTGCTGGCGCAAGACACCGCGTTGCAAGATCATGTGTCGAAACGCAAGGCAAAAACCATCATCACCCCGCACCCGGCAGAAGCGGCACGACTGATCGGCGCTTCCACTGATGTCGTGCGCTACCAGCGCGTGGATGTCGCAACCATGCTCGCCACTCGCCTGAACAGCTTCGTCGTGCTGAAAGGCGCGGGCAGTGTTTGCGCCCAACCCAATGGCGCGTGGTATCTCAACGGTAGCGGCAATCCGGGCCTAGCCAGCGCCGGCACCGGCGATGTATTGGCGGGGATCATCGGCGCGCTGCTGGCACAAGGCATGATCCCGCGCGATGCGCTGCTGCTGGCGGTATTCCTGCACGGCGCGGCGGCGGATGAATTGAGCGCAAAAAATATCGGACCGATCGGCCTGACCGCTTCAGAAGTGATCGACGCGGCGCGCTTGTTGTTGAATCAGTGGGTGTATGGGTAAAGCGAAAAGCATTTTTGCCGCGAATTAACGCGAATTTCGCCAATTAAAACCACCAGGGCTTTTCACAGATTAGCAGTAGATTTTTCATTCGCGAAAATTCGCGGCCAATTGACCTAATTCTTCATCCCCACAACAACTTCGCCCCGATCAAAATCGTCACGATTTCGAATGCGCGCTTGATCCAGCGATTGCCTTTTTTGATCGCGAAGTGGCTGCCGAGATAGCCGCCGATGAGTGAGCCGGCGAGCAGCGCCGGCATCCAGTCCCAAGCAATATTTCCTAGCAAACCTAATATCACCGCACCGGTGCCGTTCCAGAACAGGCCGCACAGCACTAAGGTGTAAGCCACGGCGCGTTTGTAGTCCAAGCCGAAATGACGGATCAGCCACATGGTGAGGAAGAGCCCGGTGCCAGAAGTGATCGAACCATTCAGCACGCCAATTACGAACAAGCCCGCCACACCGACACCCAGGGCCGCACCTTCGCGGTTTTTCGGTGTGTGTTCCATTCCAAGCTTGGGCTTCAGCACCGAGTAAATCCCTAGCGCCATCGTCAGCACGCCGAGCGCTAAGGTCGCCCAGCGCTCCGGCACGCGCAGAATCAGGCTGGCCCCGAGCATCACACCGGGCAAGCCGGCACCCAAGATGATCAGCGAAAAGCGCCGCTCCAGGTGGCTTTCCTTCCAATGGCGCAGCGTCGCGCCTAAGCCCAAGGCGACACTCGCCACCTTATGCGTTGCCAGCGCGACCCCGAACGGCAAGCCGAGGAAAATCAACATGGGAAATTGAATCAAGCCCGCGCCGCCGCCGGAGAGCGCGGAAAACCAATTCGCCAGAAGCGAAGCAGAAAATAGGAGAAGTTGATCGAGGGGCTGCACGAAAGGGAACCTTTATTTTGCCGCTAATTAACGCGAATTTACGCTAATTTTTTGAAGCACTGCAAAATTGATCGTTATAGGTGTGCCGGGGTTTAATTAGCGATAATTCGCGTTAATTCGCGGCTAAACAGTTTGCTGAGTTTATTTTTTTGTAACCGCTGGCTTTGGGTCTTCGGTGCTTGCTTCAGCCGGGCTCTGGGTGACGGTCGAGAAGTTTTCCCAACTCACTTCTTCGATGTGATAGGTCTGATGCTGATGGAAATAATCGTCCGTTTCCAAATCCGCTTCCTTCGGTAGGGGCGGCGGGGCGGCGGTTGCATTCACGCTTGGCTGCGCCGTATCAAGTTGCATGGTGTCAGGATCGGCATATTTCACGTCTGGTGCGCTGGTTTGCTTGGGTGGAATCGGAAAGCGCCAGAAAATGCGCACCACTTCAACACCGGTTTGTACGCGGATGTAATTCTTGATCGGCGGTTCGATGATGTAGGAAAAACGCAATTTCTTATGCGGCGGTGTCTCCACCATCAGCACCATGCTATCGTCCGGCAATAGGGCGCCGGCAGTGCGGGCGCGAATCTGGAAACGCGCAAAATAATCCTGCGCCGCTTTCGCGACCGCGTCCTCCGCCGCACCACGCCGTTTATCCTGGCGCCGATTGATGAGCAATACACCCACCGCGCCTAACATTGCGGCCAGCGCGACGCCTGTGATAATGATCGATAGCGGATTCATGGTAGCGAGCGTCGTTTAATTAAGCGCTTCCTCAATAATCGAGCGCAACAGCTTCTCGACTTCCTTTAGCGATGCCTTCGATGCTCGCGTACCGACCGGTTCTGGCTTGCGATACGAGACATAGGTCTTATTGGGTTCATTTGGCAAAACATAGATCGAAATGATGTAAGGGCAAAATACGATATTGTGCGGGTCGGCTTCCATGGTCTTGCGTGACACCGTGGCGCTACAAAACTCGATTGATTCCGCTTTTACAAAAATTTGCTTCGCGCCCCCCATGTCCTTGCCGGTGCGCTCCAGCATTTCGCCGATGTGCGAAGTGGTGTTGATCACTAGACCCTGACCGGCAATCGCTTCGGTAACAGCGCTTTTGACCGTATCAAAGCCGTCCTTCGAGGTATAGATCACCATATGTTTTCCGCCTGCGAACGCGCTGACGGAAAATACGAGCAAAATTAAACCCATTAACTTAAGTGTGATGGGGCGCATTGAGCATCCTTTGATGGTTTATGAATAGATCAAGAATAACAAAGGCCTGAACTTTATAACAGCGGCAAATATCATCAAAACTTGATAGGCTGCGGCCGCCTATTCGCGTTGCACCAACATCTTGGCCAAGGCCTTCAAATCAACCACCACTGCCGCTGCGGCTTTGGCTTCAATCTTGCGATAGCGCTCCAGCAAGGAAAGGCCGAAAGCCGTCACTTCGGCTCCGCCGCCGCGCTTGCCGCCGGTAACTGCCATCACCACGGGTTGCGTGAATGCCGTATTCATCGCCTCCACCAGCAGCCAGGCGCGGCGATAGGACATGCCCATTTCGCGCGCCGCGCCGGAGATCGAGCCAGCGCGGCTGATCGATTCCAAGAGCGCGATTTTGCCTGGGCCGAGCGAGCTTGCGGCACCAAATAGGATACGGATGCTGGGCGATTTCATTTTTTAATCCAGCGCGCGGCGGCGGAATCATCCGACGCTTTCGCCTCGACCCAACGCGCGCCATCTGGCGTTTGCTCTTGTTTCCAAAACGGCGCTTGGGTTTTCAGGTAATCCATGATGAATTCACACGCATGGAATGCATCACCCCGATGCGCGCTCGCTACGGCGACCAGCACGATTTGATCCATCGGCTGTAAGTGCCCGACGCGATGAATCACCAGCGCGTCGATGATCTCCCAACGTTGCGTGGCTTGCGCCACGATTCCCTCAAGCGCTTTTTGCGTCATGGCGGGATAATGTTCGAGCGTGAGGCCGGAAACAGCGCTGCCCACATTCACGTCGCGCACCAGCCCGACGAAGACGGCGATGGCGCCGATCTCGGGCCGACCGGCGCGGAATGCATTGATCTCGGTGCTTAAATCGAAGTCGGCTTCCTGCACGCGCACCGGCATATCAGCCGCCGGTCACTGGTGGAAATATCGCCACCTCGTCACCATCGCACACCGGTGTGGTGATATCTGCCATGTCTTGATTCACCGCCACGCGATACGACTGGGTCGGCGCCAGCGCTGCGTGCCATTCTTCGCCGCGCGCACGCAGATGGTCGAGCAGCCCTGCCACGCTGGCCGCATGGGCTGGCAACTCAATTTTCTCCTGCGTCATCCCCAGCGTCTCGCGCAGTCGCGCAAAATATAAGATGGTCACGCTCATGCCAGCAACTCGGAAAAAGGCATAAAAAATACCCGGTCGCCGCGTGTGATGGTGGCGCCCGCCGGCACGTCGAGCAAGCCTTCGCCCCACACGGTGGAAGTCAGCACCCCCGAGCCTTGATGTGGATAAATCTCGACGCGGCTGGTGCCCACATCCTCACGCAGTAGACGCGCCCGCAGATACTCGCGCCGGCGATCAGGCCGGGGCCAATCGAATGCCGCCTCGACCCAGAAGCCGCGCGGCGCGATATCCATCACACCCTGCGCGCGCAACAGAAAGGGCCGCGCAAAAATGCAGAAGGTGACAAAGACCGAGACCGGATTGCCGGGCAGGCCGATGAAGGAGGCATTCTCAATACGGCCGAAGGCCAGCGGTTTGCCCGGCTTCATACTGATACGCCACATCGCAATTTCGCCCAAGCGCTCGACTGCGGCTTTGACGTGATCTTCCTCGCCCACCGACACGCCGCCGCTGGTGAGAATCACATCTGCTTGGCTCGCCGCGCGCGCCAGCACGCTGACAGTGGCCTCCAAATCATCCGGCACGATGCCGAGATCCACCACATCGAATCCCATTGAATGCAGGAGGCCATTCAAGGTAAAGCGATTCGAATTGTAAATTTGTCCTGGCGCAAGCGGCTGCCCCGGCATGACGATTTCGTCACCGGTAAAAAACGTTGCGATTTTGAGCTTGCGATACACCGGCAAGCGCGCCAAACCGACCGAAGCGGCCAAGCCCAAGTGCTGCGGACCGAGCCGGACGCCGGCTTGGAGAATGGTGCTGCCGGGGGCGATATCTTCGCCGGCGCGGCGAATGTTATTACCGGACGGAACCGCACGCTGAATGGTCACAACATCATTCTCTTGGGTCGTGTCTTCCTGCATCACGACCGCATCGGCGCCGGGGGGGATGGGTGCGCCGGTGAAGATCCGCGCCGCGCTCTGTGGCAGCAATGCGCTTCCCACCGAACCTGCCGGAATGCGCTGCGTCACCGGCAAGCGCGTATCACCGCTTGAATTTAAATCAGCGGCGCGGACCGCATAGCCATCCATGGCGCTGTTGTCGAGCGGCGGCACGCTGATGGTGGAAACTTGTGCTGCTGCCAACACACGGCCGAGCGCATCCAGGGTCAGCGCTTCTTCCACGGCTTCTACCGGGTGCGCTTGGCTCAGTAAAAAATCCAGCGCTTCATCCACCGACAGCAGTGTGGCTTGGTTTGGCTTGCTCATCGTAGTCCTGTCGTTTTTAAAATAAAAAGGCCGATTGCCTCGATGGCATTCAAATCGAAAATCGGCAGTGAAGTCTCAATCGGCGCATCGGTCGCAATCGCAATAATGTGCGGATCTTGCGTAAGCAACAACGGCTTGGCATTTTCCTGACGATGAATCTCCAGCTTGGGAATCGGCTCGCGCTTGAAGCCTTCTACCAGCACCAGATCGCACGGCGAGAGCCGCGCCAAATGCGCTTGCAAGCTGGGCTCCTCCGCACCACGCAACTCATGCATCAAGGCCCAACGCTGGGCGGAACTCACCAGCACCTCGGTCGCCCCGGCTTGACGATGGCGGTAGGAATCCTTGCCCGCTTGATCGATGTCGAAATCATGGTGGGCATGCTTGATCAACGCTAGGGTCAGGCCGTGCGCGGTAAGAAATGGGATCAAGCGCTCCAGCAGCGTGGTCTTGCCGCTGCCGCTGTAGCCGGCAAAGCCGAAAACGTTCATGAAACCCCTTATATTTAACGCATCACACGAAAGGGTTATATTCTGCCAAATATAGCGCTACAATACTAGTCACCATGTTAATAGACCGTTTTGGCCGCGCCATCGAATACCTGCGTCTGTCGGTAACCGACCGCTGTGACTTGCGCTGCACCTATTGCATACCTGAAGGTTTCAATGATTTCGAAGAGCCGGCGCATTGGCTGAACTTCGACGAAATTGAGCGCGTGGTGGGCGCCTTTGCCCGCCTGGGCGTGTCGCGCGTGCGCCTCACCGGCGGCGAACCGCTGCTACGCCGCAATCTGCCCGAATTGGCGGGACGCCTGAAACAATTACCCGGTCTAAACGATCTATCCCTCAGCACCAATGCCACGCAACTCGATAAGCACGCCGATGCCCTGTTCCAAGCCGGCATTTCGCGCATCAACGTAAGCCTCGATTCCCTGCGCGCGGATCGCATCGCGCAGGTGACAGGCCGCGATGTCTTGCCCAGAATACTGGCGGGATTAGATGCGGCGAAACGCGCAGGTTTCGCACCCATCAAAATAAACATGGTGGCGTTGCTAGGAATCAATGACGACGAAATCGACGCCATGGTGGAATACTGCATTGCGCAAGGCTATGTACTGCGGCTAATAGAGACCATGCCGATGGGCAACACCGGTCGTCAAGCGCAGCTTCTCGATTTGCAGCCTGTAAAAGAACGGTTGCGCGCGCGTTTTGGTCTGATTGATGGCATGTCATCCGGCGGCGGACCCGCGCGCTATCTGCAAACGCGCGATGGCACGTTTTCAATGGGGTTCATCACGCCGATTTCCCAACACTTCTGCGACACTTGTAACCGCGTGCGCTTGGCGGTGGATGGCACGCTGTATATGTGTTTAGGCCAAAATGACCGTGTGGAATTACGCCCATTGCTACGTGAGGGCGCTACTGATGCAGACATCGAACAGGCTATACTGCAAGCCATCGCGCAAAAGCCCGAGCGGCATGAGTTTCGCGAACAGCCGGCAAAAGTAGTGCGCTTTATGTCAATGACCGGCGGCTAGCGCTGCACCCAACAAACCCACCTTCGGATTCATCACCACCGCAACCTGCAAGCCGGATAGCCATTCCCGATACCGCCCCTTGGCGCGGAATGCTTCCATGAACTCACCCGCTTTTAGCAGCTGAATCAGTTTGGGCGCAATGCCGCCGGCGATATAGACGCCACCTTCGGCGAGCGTGGTAAGCGCGAGATTGCCGGCTTGTTGGCCGTAGATGCGTGCGAATAGTTCCAGCGTTTCTTCCGCGACGGCATCGCGACAACTCAAGCCGAATTCAGAAATGATTGCCGCCGGGTCTCCACCTTGCAGCGCGGCAAGTAATTCGGGCGTAGGGCTGCGTGTCGCGGCCAGATGATGAAATATATCGTTCAAACCTTGACCCGATAGCAAGCGTTCATACGAGACATGGCCATATTGCGCGCTGAGCGCGTGCCATAACGCGATCTGGACTTCGTCCACCGGCGCGAAATCGACATGGCCGCCTTCGGTGCTCAGCACTTCGTAGTGATCGTTTTGCCAAACCAAAATCGCCTGACCCAGGCCCGTGCCGGCGCCGAGTAAGGCGCGCGGCGCCTGCGGGCGAATCGATCCGCTTTGCAAGATTTCCAATTCGTTTGTCGTCAGCGCATCCAAGCCATAGCCGATGGCGGCAAAGTCGTTGATCAAGCGTACTTGACCGATGCCACACTCATGCGCGATCTCGTCTGCATCAATCCAGAATGCGGCGTTCGTAAGTTTGATGCGACGGCCGCTGATAGGGCATGCCAGGCCGAAACAGGCGGCATGCGGCGTGGCCCCGGCCAGAAATTCACGCACCATCGGGGTGAGCGCGGTGTAGTCACCAGTGCTAAAGCGCGCTTCGCGCTCGATGCGAAGCCGCCCGGCGTCCCAATGCGCCAAGGCCAGTAACGTTTTTGTGCCACCGACATCACCGGCCAGCACAGTCTGAATGCGCGAATGCATGGAGTGTATTTTATACGGATTTTAAAACAACTAACGCGCGATAGCGGCCGAGTGCGCCGGCCTTGGCTCGGCAAAGAGCAGCGCCAAAGGCTCGGGACGATGTATGCCGAAGCCCTGCGCATAATCGACGCCTAGTTCTTTTAGTCGATGCAGGATCGCGTCGTTCTCAACGAATTCGGCCACTGTCTGAATGCCCATCAAATGGCCGATACGATTGATCGCTTCAACCATGGCGTAATCCACCCGATCAAACAGCATGTCGCGCACGAATACGCCATCGATTTTAATTTTATCCACCGGCAGGTTCTTCAGGTAGGCAAAGGAAGACATCCCGCTACCAAAATCGTCCAAAGCGAAACTGCATCCGAGATCCTTGAGCGTGCCCATCAAGCGCATTGCTCGGCTAAGGTTCGCAATGGCAGCCGTTTCGGTAATTTCGAATCCGATTTTGATGCCCAAGCCATCCAGGCGTTTGATTTGCGCGGTCACAAAATCGAGGAACTTGTCATCATTCAGCGATTGCCCAGAGAGGTTGATATAGATCGTGGAGATATCTTTGACTTGGGCCGCGTGCCGCGTGATCCAGTCCAGGGCATGGCGGATCACCCAACGGTCAACACTGGGCATCAGGTTATAACGCTCGGCCGCGGGAATAAAGGCCTGCGGCGGGATGATGGCGCCATGCTCATCCAGCATGCGCAGCAATAGCTCATATTGGGTGCCGCCCATCACATCGCCGTCACGCACATTGGCAATTTTTTGGTAATACAACTGCAGCCGATCTTCCTCCATCGCGCGATTGATGCGCGGCAGCCACTGCATTTCACCTTCACGCATGGCCAACTCGGTGTCGCTCGGCTCGTATACTTGTACGCGATTGCGGCCTTTTTCCTTTGCGGTGTAGCACGCCGCATCGGCTGCTGCGAGCAGGGATGCCATGCTCACGCTATCGACCGTAATCGGTACCAGGCCAATGCTTACGCCGATACCAAACGATTTGTCTTGCCACATGAAACGGAATTCTTCGACCACGAGGCGAATCTCGTTCGCAATGCTTTCAGCGCGGTTGATCGGGCAGCCATTGAGCAGGATCGCGAATTCGTCGCCGCCGAGGCGGAATAAGCTGTCTCCCTCGCGTACCTTGGCCGAGATGATCACCGCCAGTTGCCGCAGCAACTCGTCGCCGGCGGCATGGCCGCAGGTGTCGTTCACGATTTTGAATTGATCGAGATCCATATACACCAGCGCATGGTGCTTACTATGGAATTTAGCGCTCTCCCACATCTGCGCCATGACCGATTCGAATTCAAGCCGATTGCCAAGCCCCGTGAGCGCGTCGTGGCTGGCTTGCCAGGAAAGTTGACGCGCCAAATGCCGCGCGTGGCTCACATCATGAAAAACCACCACATAACCGATCACCGCACCACGGCTGTCGCGAATCGGCGCCGCCGAATCTTCGATCGCATATTCCGTTCCATCACGCGCAACCAGTACCCCATGCGGATCAATGTTCACCACACGGCCCTCGATCTTGCATCCGGAAACCGGGTTCTTGATCTCCTCGCGGTTAAGTTCATTGATTACCCGAAACACTTGATCGATCGGATGGCCACGTGCGTCCGCGATTTGCCAGCCGGTAAGCTGCTCGGCGATCGGGTTCATGTATTCGACCACTCCATCGCCATTGGTGGTGATTACTGCATCTGCGATGGAATGGAGGGTGACTTCGGCGCGCTCTTTCTCATGGAACAGTGCTTTTTCCGCTAATGTCGTGCGCCGCACGACCATGACGGCGATCACGACGCCGAGCCCTATCGAGAGCAAGCCCAGGCCGCCCATGCTGTAAAAGGCTTTTTCGTACTCGCGCCGTGCGGATCCCACGGCTTCGCTCGTCGCCTGCCGCTGATATTCCAGGAGTTTGCTTAGGGATGCTAGGACTTGATTTTGCGCTGGGACGGCCTCCATAAGCAGCAGCGCATTTGCTTCATCTAAGCGTTGTGCAACGACAAGGTTGTACACTGCTTCTTGAGTCAATGACGCTTGGCGCGTCAAACCCTGCGATTCTTCAAACGTCTTTTGTTCTAGCTCGCTTAAGGGCATGACTTTCAGCGCATCGCGCGCCTTGAGAAATTCGGCTGCCATCTTGCGGAAATACAAATACTCATCATCGCGATCGAAGGGATCCAGCATCAACGCCATACGATGCAGGCTGATGGAACGCTCGCGCGCTGCATTCCGCATCGTGGCGACTAAATCGGTTTTGACATTGTATTGGCTGACGATCGCGTTCATGCGCTCGTTGATCGCAGCCATACGCGTGAGACCAATGACCGCGATCGCAGCCATCAGGATAAGTACGAGGACAAATCCGATGGAAATGGTGTATTGAGAGTGATGAAAAAAACGAGGCATCGGCATTGCGGGAAAATGGGCTAAGTGGCTTGCGTGAAAATAAACCGCATCTCCCTCGATTCGCCGTGCGGCGGCATACGACTAACCTGTTTCGTATTCGCGCTCGGCAAGGCTCGCCACTAGGGGACAGCCCGGCTGACTTTGGTCGGTATCGCAGCGTTGGACCAAATCCAGCAAGGTCTGGCGCATCCGCCCCAAGTCGGTCAATCGATCCTCGATCAAAGAAAGCTTTTGCATCGCCACGCTTTTCACGTCGCTGCAACTGCCCTCGCCTAAATGAATCAGATTAATGATTTCTTCCAGGCTAAAGCCCAATCGCTGCGCGCGTTTGATAAAGAGAATCCGTTGGATCGAGTCCAGCGGATACAGGCGATAGCCTTCCACCGGCTTGGGCGGCTCCTGCAATAGGCCGCGCCGCTGGTAGTAACGAATGGTTTCGATATTCACGCTCGCCTTGCGGGCCAGGGTACCGATTGTGATGCCTTTGAGTGCCATGGTTTGGATTAGCGGCAGGACCGACAAAAAATTTAGCCCTAAATGCTCCTGATTAAAATTTTCCAAAAAAACGTTGGGTTAGACCACTTAGCGGCCCGGTTTGCCGTTTCTTAAATATTTGCCTCTAAAGTATTATTCGCGCAATGCCGTTAATAGTATTTAGCAAGAAACCTGTTCCAAACAATGTACTTAGCTGATATATTTGCCCCTAAATTTACCCTGTTCACTCTTAATAACAATATGAAAATACTATTTCTACCCAAACTTGCCCTACTCGGGATAGTGATTGCGCTTTCCGGTTGTGCCACCAATGGCGACCCGCGTGATCCGCTGGAACCCCTTAACCGTGGCATATATCAGTTCAACGACACAGTTGACGAAGCTGTCTTTAAACCGGTGGCAAAAGGCTATAAGGCCGTCTTGCCGAATCCGGTGCGCACCGGGGTGGGAAACTTCTTCTCCAACATCGACGATGCCTTGATCGCGGTCAATAATCTGCTCCAGTTTAAATTCAGCCAGGCAGCTTCCGATGTGGCACGTTTGATCGCCAATACGACTTTCGGCATTGGCGGCCTGTTCGATGTGGCCACCAGTTTCGGACTGGAAAAGCACAATGAGGATTTTGGCCAAACTTTAGGCTATTGGGGAATCGGTGACGGCCCCTTCCTAATGCTGCCGCTGCTTGGGCCTAGCAATGTGCGTGATACCGTCGGCTTGGTGGCCTATTACAAGCTAGATCCGGTTTTAAATTTAAACCATATTCCAACCCGCAACACGTTAGGTGCACTGCGCGTGATCGACCGCCGTGCGCGGCTATTGGATGCTGAAAAGGTGCTGGACGAAGCAGCACTCGACCCCTATACCTTCTTGCGCGATGCTTACATTCAGCAACGACGTAGTCTGATCTATGACGGCAACCCACCACGAGAGCAGCTGGAAGACGAACCCGCGCCGGTCAAAAAAGCCGAGGCTGCGGAAGGGGCGCTGCATAGCAGCGGGGCACCCACCGGCGTCCCCCTTGCGGGGACTGAGGACCTAAAATCACAAATGGTGAGCGAAGCGCCGGTAATGGACGCATCTGAGAAAAAGTTGGAAGCTGCTGCACCGGCCGCGCCTGCATCTGAAAACAAGGCTGAGGCCACGGCCAATGCAGAAACGCAATCGAATGAAATGCCGATGCTGTTGGCTTGGCTATTCCGCGGCGGGGATGCTGCGGGGTGGCAAGAGTAAAGCCGCTACTTCACGTTTCTGCCCAGGGCGCCGAATCGGCGCCCTTTTTATTTCTGGGCTCGGCTCAATTTCAGGCTCAAGCCCAGACGCAAATGAAGGCTCGATGCGCGGCTCAGGTTCGACATTCCGCGCCACGACAGGCCGAGGCCGGGCCCGCTCGTTGCTTCTTTCGCGGTAGCGGTCATGGCCTGCGGCTTCGATGAGGTGTTCCGCACCGTAGCCCGGCAAGGCCTCGAGCGGAATGGCGCGCTTGATCAGTTGCTCGATATCACTTAAATAGCGTTTTTCTTCCGGGCTCACCAGCGAAATCGCTTTCCCGCTTGTACCGGCGCGGCCGGTGCGACCGACGCGATGCACGTAGTCTTCCGCGCTGTGCGGCAACTCGAAATTCACCACGCACGGCAAATCATCGATATCCAAACCACGGGCAGCGATGTCGGTCGCGACCAATGCCTGGATCTTGCCTTCTTTAAATTCGGCCAGCGCTTGCATACGCGCCTGCTGGGTTTTATCCGAGTGGATCGCTACGGCGTTGATGTTCTCGTGTATCAATTGCTGGGCGAGCCGGTTCGCGCCGGTCTTGGTATTAGTAAAAATCAGTACTTGTTTTAGATCTTCGTTTTTGATGATCTGCGCCAGTAAGCGCCGTTTGTGATCATTCGCCACCGGATACGCAACCTGCGTAACGGTGTCGGCGGTGGCGTTGCGGCGCGCGACTTCAATCAACTGCGGGTCGTGCATGAAATCGTTAGCCAGGCGCTTGATCTCTTCGGCGAAGGTGGCCGAAAACAGCAAATTTTGCCGGCGCGGTGGCAGATAACTAAAAATGCGCCGAATGTCGGGCATAAAGCCCATATCCAGCATGCGGTCGGCTTCATCCAGCACCAGGAATTCCACTTGCGACAGGTTCACGCTTTTTTGATGTAAGTGGTCAAGTAAGCGGCCAGGGGTCGCCACCAGAATTTCCACGCCGCGCCGCAGTTCCGCGATTTGCGGATCGATGTGCACCCCGCCGTACACTGAGGTTGAGCGCAGCGAGAGATATTTGCTGTACGTACGTACGCTGGCCTCGACCTGGGCCGCCAGCTCGCGCGTCGGCGCTAAAATGAGACCGCGCACCTGGTGTCGCGCGGGTGAGGTGCTGGTGTTCTGATGCACGGCCAGCTTGTGCAGCATGGGTAGCGTAAAACTCGCAGTCTTGCCGGTGCCGGTTTGCGCACCCGCCATGACGTCCTTACCCGACAGCACGACGGGGATCGCCTGCGCCTGAATCGGCGTTGGCTCGGTATAGCCCGCATCAGCAATCGCACGCAGGATATCGGGGGATAAACCTAAACTTTCAAATGACATGAATTAATGAGGGGAATGAGTGAAATAGGCGGGAGATTATAGGTTATTTGAGCAGAATGCGGTAAAAAGCTTGGCGCGACGAGTTGCCAAACATCATTGATGTCTTGGCGTCTGCCTAACTTACGATCGTCACCTGTTGTGTGGTATAAACGCGCTTTCTACTTGCGGTATGCCCTTCGGGCGCCGCTGCAAAATCGTACTGAATGAACCGCGGTTTCTACATCATCATGGCGGCGCAATTCTGCTCCGCCCTTGCCGACAATGCGCTGCTCATCGCCGCAATTTTGCTGCTGATTGATTTTTTCCATCATCCCGAGTATTCGCCGCTACTCAAGTTTTATTTCACGGTTTCCTATGTGCTGCTGGCGCCCTTCGTCGGCGCGTTTGCCGACTCCATGCCCAAAGGGCAAGTGATGCTGATCAGCAACACAATCAAAATAGGCGGATGCCTGCTGTTGCTGTTCAACGTCCATCCCTTGCTCGCCTATGGCATTGTCGGGCTCGGTGCGGCGGCTTATTCTCCGGCCAAATACGGCATTCTCACCGAACTCTTGCCGCCCAATCAGCTCGTGCTGGCGAATGCCTGGATCGAGGGGCTGACCGTCGCCGCGATCATCCTCGGCACCGTGCTTGGTGGTGTGTTGATCAACCCTTCGATCAGCGCCCAACTGGCGCAATTTGACCTGCCAGGGATAACGACCGGCATCGATACCGCACCGGAAATGGCGATCAGTGTGATTGCGGTATTTTACTTATTGGCCGCCTTGTTCAATTTATATGTGCCCAACACCGGCGTCGATCACAAACCGGTCAAACGCAACCCTTGGTTCCTGGTGCGTGATTTCAGCCATTGCGTGAGATTGCTATGGACGGACAAATTAGGACAAATCTCACTGGCCGTCACCACCCTATTCTGGGCCGCCGGCGCCACTTTGCAATTCATCGTGCTGGATTGGGCCAAAGTTGCATTGGGGCTCTCGCTTGATAAGGCATCCATGCTGCAAGGCGTGGTCGCCATCGGCGTGGCGATCGGTGCGATTACAGCGGCGCGCGTCGTCCCCATACACAAATCAGTCAAAGTGCTGCCGGTGGGGGCGATGATGGGCGTCTTCGTCATCAGCATGGTCGCCGTGACCTACCTGCCGTTCGTGATGATATTGATGATCTTGATCGGCGCCATCGCTGGCTTCTTCGTGGTGCCGATGAATGCGCTATTGCAGCACCGCGGCCATATTCTGGTGGGCGCCGGGCATTCGATCGCGGTGCAAAACTTTAACGAGAATGCCGGCATTCTGGTCATGGTCGGCACCTACTATCTGCTGCAAAAGGCGGATGTGTCCGTCAATGGCGCGGTCATCATTTTTGGGCTGTTCGTCTCCACCATCATGCTCTTCATCATGAATTGGCACCGCTGTAACGTGACCCGCCACGGCGCGGAAATCGACAAACTGCTCGACGTGGCACGCACCAGCACCCATCCCTAGTAAGCGGCGTCCGCTTGCCCTTTTCTGTGCTGCGCAAGAATCGCGCTAAGCCACTACAACACGACCGGCATATCGGGCAATTCATTCGCCCCCGGCTCATGGCGTGGGTAGTGTGCCGCCAACAGCGCGCCGATTGCCTCGATACCCCTCACCACAGCGGTTTCGAATTGCCCCGCGTGTAGCGCCGCTTCCATGGTGCGGCAAATTTCTTCCCAGGCCTCCTCGCCCACCGCGCGATGAATGCCGCGGTCCGCGACGATCTCCACATCCCGATCTGCCAGCAGCAGATACACCAGCACGCCATTGTTATGCTCCGTATCCCATACGCGGAGATCGGCAAATACCTCCAGCGCACGCTCATGCCCGGTCTTGCCACGCCAGAGCGCGGCCGGCGCCAAAGTCTCCTCCACGGCGAATCGAATTTGCCCGAGGTGACGCATTTCGCCGGTGGCGATGGCCGCTTCGATCGCGCGCATCGTCGCCGGCGCGAACGCGCGTCGCACCAGCCAAGGGGGTAGCACCAAATGCTTTAATAGCCGTTTCAAGTTCATTGCTCGCTCCTCTACCAGCGCCCGGAAGCACCACCCCCGCCAAAACCGCCACCCCCGCCGGAAAACCCGCCGCCACCCAACCCACCACCGCCACGACCTCCACCGTGTCCGATTCCGCTGATACCGGACAAGATAAAGAAAAAGGCCAGCGCACCCGCAATCAGCGCGCTGACCAGGCTGCCGATGAGCATCCAAGCGCCAATGCCTGCCACCACAGATGCAATGCTTGCGCCGAGCAAGCGCCCAAAAATTGCGCGCAGTACGCCACCCACAACGAAGATCAAAAACAAGGCCAGCGGAAATATGTTTTCAAAAGAATTCGCGCCTATCCAGCTGCTTGGCTTGGGTGGAGGAAGTGCTTCGCCGTTGATCAATCCAATTAGCCGATCCACCCCTTGATCGATGCCGCCATAAAAATCCCCAGTACGAAAGCGCGGCGTAATGACCTCTTCGATAATGCGCTTGGCGGCGATATCCGGTATGGCCCCCTCCAGTCCATAACCGACATCGATGCGCAGGGTGCGATCGTCTTTCGCCACCAGCAGGATCACCCCGTCATCGATGCCTTTGCGTCCGAGCTTCCAAGCCTCGGCCACGCGAATTGAATATTGCTCGATCTCTTCGGGTTTCGTAGTGGGCACAATCAGCACCGCGATCTGGCTGCCCTTTTGCGCTTCAAGCGCGGCGAGCTTTTGTTCCAGCGCTTGCTGTTGCGGCGTGCTCAATGTTTGGGTGAGGTCGGTGACGCGCGCCGCGCGCGGCGGCACGGCCACTTGCTCTTGAGACACGGCAGGGAAGCCCACCAAGGCAAGGGGCAGTGCGAAGAAGCATAGCCAGCGCGCAAGGCGCGCCCGGAAATTCATAAAGACTTAGCGCGCGGGCGCGGTACCGAAATCCACCTTAGGCGCTTTGGAAATTTCTTTTTCATTTTCCGGCGCGAAAGTGGGCTTAACCTTGAAGCCGAACAGCATGGCCGTGAGATTGCTCGGGAACGAACGCACCGTCACGTTGTACCCTTCCACCGCCTTGATGTAGCGGTTGCGTGCGACCGTGATGCGATTCTCGGTGCCTTCCAGTTGCGTCTGCAAAGCAAGAAACTGGGTATCCGCCTTGAGTTGCGGATAATTCTCCACCACCGCGATCAAGCGCGACAAGGCGCTGGAGAGCTGGCCTTGGGCCTGTTGGAATTTGGCAAACGCCTGCTCATCGTTGATGAGTTCGGGCGTGGCTTGAATCGTCCCAACTTTCGCGCGCGCTTCGGTGACTTGCACCAAAATGCTCCGTTCATGCGCGGCGTAGCCTTCTACCACTTTGACCAGATTCGGCACCAAGTCGGCGCGGCGTTGATACTGATTCAGCACTTCGGCCCAAGACGCTTTGATGGATTCGTCGTTCTGCTGCAAAGTGTTGTAGCCGCAACCGCTCAAAAGCGTGGTGAGCAGCAAGGTGGCAATAATCGCAATCTGGCGCATGGCGGTATCTCCTGATGTGAAAGGGAATAAAAATTAAATGGTGGCGGCAGCTTGCTTCATCAAGCCCCGAAAAGTCTGCCGCGCGAAACACAAATCTTCCCAGGCGCGCGCCTTATCCGTCAGGCTGCGCAGCAAGTAGGCGGGATGATAAGTAATAATCAGCGGCGTGCCGTGATAGTCCAAGACTTGGCCGCGCAGGCTGGCGATGGTGGCATCCTTGCCCAGCAAGCGAACAGCCGCCACCTTGCCCAAAGCCACGATCAGCTTCGGTTGCATCAACGCAATTTGACGGTCGAGATAAGGCGCGCAAGCAAGCACTTCAGCCGCATCGGGGTTGCGGTTGTCAGGCGGACGGCATTTCACCACGTTGGCGATATACACCTTCTCGCCGCGCTTGAGTTCGATGCTGGCCAGCATATTGTCGAGCAACTTCCCGGCTTGGCCCACGAACGGCTCGCCTTGCAGGTCCTCTTCCGCGCCTGGCGCCTCGCCCACGAACAACCAATCCGCTTGCTCGTCGCCGACGCCGAACACAGCTTGGGTGCGTTGCGCGTGCAGCGCGCAGGCGGTGCAGGTCGCCACCGCTTGCTTGAGCTGCGGCCAGTCTAGTTGGGCGATCTCATCAGGGGTTAATGCCGGCGCTACAAGTTCGCCTGTCGTAGCGCCGGCATCCCTGCCGGCAACATACCCAGAACACCCATACGCGTACTGTTCCGGCGCCTCGGCCAGATTGGCGCGCACAGAGTTTTGCCGAACGTACTCCACGCAGCGATCAAGCTCCTCTTGCCCGCGTATCAAGCGGTCGTAACTCTCATGCTGCCAGAAAGCGCCATGGCGGCCCAAGCATCGGTTCGCCTCGGTCGCGGTGAAGGATTTCAAGCTGTGCAAAATATCGCTCAAGGCATGTGCGCCGCGCGGCTCAATCACCAAGTGCACATGGTTCGGCATCACCACCCAATCGTGCAGTACGTAGCGCTCGCCTTCGAACTGTTTGAGCGCCTGGATCACGATTTGAGCAATCTCAGGCTTGCGCAAGCAACACTCGCCATGCCCGGCATCGAGATAAGTTTCAATTTGTTTCGAGCGGGTTTCCGGCGCGCTGCGTTCCAACTCATCCAGCGCGCTTTGCGGCAAACTATCCGCCAGCCGGAAGGTGACGAAATAGATGCCGCCTTCGGCTTTGAGGTGGGGGAGATAACCGCGATTGTGGATGCCTTGAACGAAATTTTTTGGAGTTGCCGGCAGGGATGCCGGCGCTACAACTTCATCGGATGTACCCCGCTGTCGCCACAGCGGCGACAAATTCAACTCCGCCAGCCATTCCTGCGACAAAGGCTTCATAGCGCCATCCCCATCAAAATCGCATCCTCACGCCCGTCATGTGCCGGATAATAATGTTTGCGTGTAGCGATTTCGTTGAAACCGATCTCTTCATATAAACGCTGTGCCGCGATATTTGAAGGACGCACTTCCAAAAACATCATCTCGGCCCGGTATTCGCGTGACACTTTGATCAGGTGCTGCATCAGCCGCCGCCCCAACCCTTGGCGCTGCCAGTCAGCACCGATGGCGATGTTGAGCACATGCGCCTCCCCCACCGCCAGCATCAGTACTGCATAGCCCACCAGATGCGAGCCGAATTCATACACCCAGCAGCTATACCCGGCATCGAGCGAATCGCGAAAATTGCCCGGCGTCCAGGGGAATGAATACAAGGTGCGCTCGAGCGCCATCACCGCATCCACATCGTCTTTGTGCATGGGGCGAAAAGAAAAAGCTTGGCTGGGCACTGCGCTCATCGTTCGCTCATTTTCAGTGCGACTTTGTCGCGAATATACAGCGGGGCCGCTTCCCACGCGGGCACGCCACGGCCTAAGTTTAACTGCCGGCTGCCCAAGCTTGCGATCTCGCGTGCATGCGGAAAGCGATCATCGAACACCTGGCTCAGCTGTCCCGCGAAGCGTTGGCGCAACGCGCCCTCGCCCACTCGAAAACCGCTGCCGACGCCGACCCAATCGAAGCCTTCAACGGTGGGCACCGCGCGCGGCGCATACAAACCGGGGACATGAATTTCGCGCCAGTCGCCCGCCTCGCGCCGGTAAACGGCGTGATATACCTCGCCCATGCGCGCGTCGAGACAGGCGATGACGCAATCCTGCTCCACGGTTTCGGCCAGCGCCAGCAAAGTAGCAATGCCCACCACCGGCAAATCCGCGCCAAAGGCCAATCCTTGAGCCACGCCGCAGCCGATGCGAATGCCCGTAAAAGTACCCGGCCCCTGGCCAAAGGCGATGCCGTCGAGGCTAGTCAAGCTCACCCCGGCCTCGACCAACAACACCTCCAGCATCGGCAGGATCAGCTCGGAATGACGAATACCCGCATGCGACTCGCGGCAGATGATCTCGCCGTCGAGATAGAGCGCGAGGGAAAGATATTCGGTAGACGTGTCGAGCGCGAGCAGACGCATTCGCGCATTATATAGAAGTGTTCACTACCCAGCCTTTAGGAAGGCCGTAATAGATCCAGCGTGGGGTACTTACCGCCCAGCACGGATTTCGCATCCGCGCCCCACCATTTTTCGATCACCGTCGCATACAGGCTGCGAAAATCCACGCTATGCACTAGGTTGCCGCCTTCGAGCCGGGTCAGGCTCGGCGCTTGGCCATGCAAGCCGCCTTTCACTTTCCCTCCCAGCACGAAATGCTCATTCGCCGTGCCATGATCGGTGCCGTTGCTGCCATTCTCTTGCGCGCGGCGGCCAAATTCGGCATAGCTCATGATGAGCGTGTTGTCCCAACGATTGATCTCCTGCAGCGCCGATTGGAAGCTGGCCAAGCCCTCGGCTAATTCTTTCAGCAGCCGCTGTTGAATATTCGCTTGGCCTTGATGGGTATCGAAACCATTGTGCGTAACGCGCACCACCGCCACCCCGGCTTTACCGGCAACCACCTGGGCAGCGGTTTTGAGGGCATTGCCCAAGGCATGCTGGGGAAATTCGGTGCGAAATGCATGATTGCCGGCCAAGCCGCTCGCCGCCTGCACGATATCGCCTTCTACTTTCATAATATGCGCCAAGGCAGCATTTTTGGTCTGGGTCTGGGTCTGGGCCTGCGCCTCGTCCGCCAAGCGCGCCTGGCGTAAAAATTGTTCCGTATTGGTCAAGGCGATCGCGCGCCCACCGGCCCCGGACAAGGGGCCAAAATCCTGCGAACCGATCACCACGCCATCGGCCGCGTAGGATTTCGGCACCGGACTTGCGGCAAATGTGCGCGTCAGCCAGCCATCGTTCAGATATTCGTTGGAAGCAGACGCGGTATCCCAAATCTCGATCGAGCGAAAATGCGATAAATTCGGTTGCGGATAACCCAAGCCGTGCACGATGGCCAATTCGCGCTTATCCCATAGATTTTTCAAGGGCAGCAGCGCCGGATGCAGGGCGAACTTTTCGTCGAGTTGAATCACCTCGTCGCGCTTGATGCCGATACGTGGGCGCAAGGCGTAATAAGCCGGATCGGCATAAGGCACCACGGTATTCAGGCCATCGTTACCGCCCTTCAACTCGATCAATACCAGCAAGCGCTGGTAATTTGCCGCCGGTGCAGCGGCGAATGCCAGATTGGGGAAGGTACTGACAAGCGGGATCAGGCCAAGGCCCTGCAGAAAGTCACGACGCAACATGGCTATGTTCCTATCTATTTCAATTGGTAAACGGGATCGAGCACGAGTTGGCGGATAAACTCGATGCGCTCGCTCGCAGATGGTTTGTGGGAAGCCGGGCTGCTTAACACCAGACGTTCCACGCTGGCGCGCCGTTGTTCCTCGCCGCCTTTGAACGCACCGAAAAATGCCGCCGCATCGAAGCGCAAGTTCGCCAACATGGCCTGCCCCGCCATCGCGCGCGCAGCACCCGGCCCCAACTCCGCGCGCAACGTGCGCCGATCGAGCGGCATTTCCTCCGCGCGGAAAATGCGCTCCATGAATTGCTTGCGCGCCAGTAGCGTGGTGCTGTTGATCCAATCGTCCCCGCCCGGCCAGCCCTTTACATTGGGGGGCCCGAATAAATCTTGATTCAACTGCCGTCCGGAGAAAACCAGCAGCCGCGTATCCAGGCCTTCGATGCCGAATTGGCGCAGCGTGCCCACCAGCAAGTCCACCGGCGACTTGATGAGCCGCGCGCGATTGGCCGGTGCGTAAAATGCCTCGCTGGTAAACAAGGCGCGCAGCAGCGGTTTCATTTCGTAACGCGATTCGCGAAAGGTCTGCGCGAGGCGTTGCACTTCTTTCACATCGGGATCGGGCGAGACGAACTCGCGCCAGAGTTTCGCGCTGATGAATTCGGCGGTTTGCGGCTGCGCCAACAATATATCGAGCACGTCATCGCCGTCGAAATCCCCGCTTCGCCCCAGCACCGTCTTCGTGCCACCGTCGTGCAGGAGACGATAGAAGCGGAACTCGCCGTTGCTGCGATCCAAACTCCAGCCGGAGAATGCGCGCGCCGCTTCCTTGATGTCTTGCTCGGTGTAATGCCCCACGCCGAGGGTGAATAGCTCCATCACTTCACGCGCGAAATTCTCGTTTGGCTGGCCCCGCCGATTGGTTGCGTTATCCAGATATACGATCATCGCCGGGTCTTTCGACACCGCATGCAGCAGCTCGCCGAAATTCCCCAGCGCGTAGCTGCGCAGCAGCACATGCTGGCGATACATGAGCTGCGCCGATTTGACCTTTTGCTGGCTGGAGACGAAGTGGTTGTGCCAAAACAAGGTCATGCGCTCAGTGAGCGGTGTAGGGGTGACGAGCATTTCCTGGTACCACCAGCTGCGCAGCGCCACGCCACGCTCCATCTGCTGACGTTGGAATTGCTTGCGCTCTTCCTCCGACAAATCTTTGATGGCGCGCAATGGCGTCGGCGGCTCACTCACCCATGACGGCGGCAGCGTTTGCGCCTCGGCGCGCGTCTCGCTCAGCAGCTTATCGACCGCTTGTGCGCGAGAAAGCTTGGCGTAGGTTTGCACTTCCGACTCGGTCGGCGCAAAGCCGGTGCGCGCCAACAAGTGGCGCGCATCGTCATAGCCCATGACCGCCGCTTGCGTGGTGAACGTGGCGCAAGTAAGCAGCAAATAAAGAAGTGCGCGCATAGGAGAGCGCCTTAACCCCGACCGCCACCTTCACGCGGCCGATGCGCTTTCATGTAGTCGGCTATTTCCTGTGCACTGACTTGGCCATTCTTATCGGCATCCATCGCATCAAAATGTTTCGCGATAGAGGGCGAGGCTTTGGCTTCTTCGCGGCTCAGCATGCCATCATGGTTCGCGTCTGCCTTATCCCAGCGCGCCTTCATCTCCGTCTTCGCCTTTTCGCGATGCTGCTCCATGCGCGTTTTGGCGTAGTCACGAGATTCGGTCTCTGTCACTTGACCGTCCTTATCGGCGTCCATAGCCTCGAAGTTCTTTTCCATGCGTGGATGCGCCTTGGCCTCCTCGCGGCTAATTGCGCCATTCTTATCCAGATCAAGTTTTTGAAAATGTTGTTTCTTGTCCACGCAGGGTTGGGCCCCACGCTCAGCCTTGGCCGGTGGTTCGGCGCCGATCACCGCACCCGATAGGCCAAGCGCTAATAACATCGAGAGATATTTGCTCATGTTTTTCTCCTGTTCAGTTGATGCTTATTTAACTGCTTTCGGACGCACATCGCCATCGTGTTTCTCTTGGTAGATGTCCTTGGAAAGATCATTCATATCTTGATGCAGATCTTTGCGTTCTTCTTTAGTCAGTTTGCCGTCGGCCTTGTAAGCGCGTTCTTCCTGGCGAATCGCCTTCTTCTCGCTGCGCAAGTCTATGGTTTCTTCCTTGGTCAGCTGCCCGGAGCGCACGCCTTGCTTGATCCGATGTTCCTGATTATGTTGGCGCTGATTCACGCCGGGGTCGCGCGGGCGGTGTTGGCGCGCACCTTGTTCGGCATAGGCTTGGCCGGCGATAAGGGCGAGGGAAGCTAACAGCAAGCTAATAGTCGTTTTCATGAGTAAACTCCTTAAAAGTTAGGTGAAATCGAGATACGCTTTCCCGATGGCTGCATCGTAGCCCCTGGCTGTAAATAATCTGTTTCCGTCCAGGGTGCAATTGTAAAAATTTGTTACGAAGCGCCGTCCGTGCAACATCTCGTCACATTGTGCTTCTCCCGCAGGCCGGCTCCCGTTAGCATAAGCACCATGAATTCCCCTCAACATCGTTTATTAGTGGTGGACGACGATCTCCGCCTGCGCGACCTGCTCGGCAAATACTTGGCCGAGCAAGGTTTTGCCGTGGAGTTGGTGAATGATGGCGCGGAGATGGATAAGAAGCTGACACGCAGCCACTATGATCTTATCGTGCTCGATCTCATGCTGCCGGGTGAAGATGGCTTGAGCATTTGCCGGCGGCTGCGTGGCAACGGCGAGCGCATTCCCATCATCATGCTCACCGCCAAGGGCGACGAAATCGATCGCATTGTCGGCCTGGAGATGGGCGCGGACGATTACCTGCCCAAGCCCTTCAATCCGCGCGAGTTGCTGGCGCGCATCCACGCCATTTTGCGCCGCCAAGCGCCCGCCCTGCCCGGTGCGCCGGAGGCGCAGCAAGGCAGCGTGACATTCGGCCCCTTCCTGCTCGATCTGGCGACGCGCGGCTTCAGCAAACAAGGCAGCGCGCTTGCGCTCACCACCGGCGAATTCGCCCTGCTCAAGATACTCGTCACCCACGCGCGCCAACCCTTATCGCGCGACAAGCTGATGGCGCTGGCGCGTGGCCGCGAACACGAAGCATTCGACCGCAGCATCGACGTACAAATCTCCCGCCTGCGCAAGCTGATCGAAGACGACCCGGCCAAGCCGCGCTACATCCAAACCGTGTGGGGCTTCGGCTACGTGTTCGTGCCCGATGGGGTGCCCGCGCCATGAAACTTTGGCCGCAATCCTTGCTGTGGCGCACGGTGATGCTGTTAGCACTTTTGATCATCATCAGCCAGCTTGCCTGGTTCTTCATGGTGCGCTGGCTCGAACGCGAGCCGCGCGCCCAGCAAATTGCCCAGCAAGCATCCAGCGTAGTGCAGTTGACGCGCACTGCGCTGATCGCAGTGCAGCCTGCCAAACGGCGCTTCTTCTTGATGGAGCTGCATCAACAAGAAGGCATCCGGATTTATCCCGCTTTCCCCGGCGAGTCGGCCGGCCTTCAACCGCAGCGCCCTTTCTTTAAATTAGTGCAGCAGCACATCAAGCAGCGCTTGGGCGCAGACACCCAAGTCTCTTTCGGGCGGCGCGGTGTTCCCGGTCTGTGGGTCAGCTTCAAGATCGAAGACGATGAATACTGGGTTGCCATGCCGCGCGTACAAGTGGCGCGCATGATTCCGCTGCAGTGGGTCATGTGGGGTACGTTGAGCCTGGTGCTGGCGCTCATCGGCGCATGGTTCATCGCCTCGCGCATCAATCGCCCGGTGCAAGCCTTGGCCCAAGCCGCCACCAAAATCGGCCTGGGCGAACAAGCCGATCCAATTCCCGAGCAAGGCCCGGCGGAGCTGCGCACCCTCACCCGCAGCTTCAATCAAATGAACGCCGATCTGCTGCGCCTGCATCAAGCACGCACCGTGATGCTGGCCGGTGTCTCGCACGACCTGCGCACCCCGCTCACCCGCTTGCGCCTGGCGGTGGAAATGCTGCAAGGGAAAGTCGATGTCGCCACGCAAAGCGGCATGGTGCAAGACATCGAGGACATGGACGCCATCGTCGGCCAATTCCTAGCTTTTGCTCGCGGACTGGAAAGCGAGCCGCTGGAAACAGTGGATTTAAATCAGTTGATTGAAGCGACCTGCGCGCGCTATGCCCGCAGCGGCAAGCCCATCACAACCGAGCTCGGTACACTGCCCACCCTCGCACTGCGCCCACTTGCCATGCAGCGCCTACTGAGCAACCTGTTGGACAATGCACTAAATCATGGCGGCACGGAGGTCGCGATCCAGACCGCGCACAGCGGCAACGCAATTACCATCTCGGTATTGGATCGCGGACCGGGCATACCAACTCAAGCAGTGGATGCTGCACTGCAACCCTTCTCGCGTCTGAATAGCGCGCGCAGCGGCCAATCCGGCGCGGGCCTGGGGCTCGCGATCGTGGAACACATCGCGCGCATGCATGGTGGAAAACTCGAACTGCTAGCGCGGCCGGGGGGCGGCTTGGAAGCGCGGATCACGCTGCCGACTATCTAAATATTTTGGGTATCCGTAATGCGCGGCTGATTTCAGTCAGGAACTGGATCACACAAATAGCCGCAATATCACTATTTTCCTGCGATCTCGACCGGCACTGCATCTAACGGCGATTCAAAGGCAATGAAGAGGACGCAGGGGACGGCGCTTGCGCAGAAACCCTTGTGCGGTCGTTTGGCGGGGCCATACGCATAAGTCCCCGGCTTGAGAATGACCGTCTTCTGACCGTCATAGGTGACATGAAGCTTGCCGGCAACCAGCACCATGCGCTCTGCAGAAGTATGCCAATGGAGCGGGATGGTCGACTTGGCGGGCACTTTAAAGAACACATCGACGTTGTCTTTTGCAGGGTCGCCGTGAAGAACGGCGATCGCACATCCTTTGGGCAAGAACGGCGGGCAGGGTCCCCACTTAAGCTGCGCATCATGGGCAGTCCGCGTCAGTGCCAGCTCAGGAACCGGCGCTTGTGCGAGTGCGAAGGAGCCGATAAGGCTCAACAAAAACAATAAAGCCGCCTGTGAACGACCAATAATGACATAGTTACCCATGACGAATTTCTCCTCTTGGTTGAAAGTAATGTGCGGCTTGATTGCCACCCAGCAGTTATTCAAGGAACCCACCGATCCATACTATTACGCATTACGGATACCTTTTTTTAGCACAAGGCTTGTCGACATTCCACCGTTAAAACTTCACCACTTCCCAAAACTTCATATTCAACACTTTGGTCGTACTCTTTCCTAGCATCTCAATGTATTCCTCCGGCGTGCCTTTGAGGTTGGGGTTGGTGCCGTAGTGCATGGGAATCGCGTATTTTGGCTTGAGGTAATGCGTCGTCGCAAAAGCGGCATCTTTTGGGTTCATCACGAAATGCCCGCCGATGGGGATCATCACCAAATCCGGCTGATAGTAGTGGCTGATCAAACTCATGTCGCCGAATAGGCCCGTGTCGCCCATGTGGTAAATCTTAAAGCCGTTTTCAAACTCGATGATAAAGCCTGCCGGCTCCCCGCCTACGTGCACCTCGGCTTGGCTGGTTTTGGGATTGCTCCACATATATTCAGAGCTGTGCTCGGCGCGAGTCATGGTGATCTTGATGCCTTCGCCCAGGGGCGTAATCACCCCGCCTTTATTGAAACGCGGGGCCAATTCAGCGGGCAATTCGCCCAAAGCGACCAGCGTGTTGTTTAAGCCTGCTGGCCCATACAGCGGCGCATTGTGCTGCTTGGCCAGCGCCGGCCCATCGCCCACGTGATCGCCGTGCGCGTGCGTGATCAGAATCAGGTCTATCTTGCCCAGCTTAGTCAGATCTTTTTGTTCGGCAGAGAGCTTAGGGTTCTTGGTGATAAACGGATCAATCAAAATCACCTTGCCAGATAAGGAGGTGAGCTTGAAAGCCGCATGGCCCAACCACTGCACTGTCACTTGGCCTTCAACCTTGCCTGCCGCCAGCGAGAGCGCCGGCATCAAACTCAACAACAAGCCAAAGCAGCACAACAAACGACGAATGTAAAATACGCTCATGGCACGCTCCCGATACGATGAATGAATTGCCATTATCCAGCCATTGCGGCGTCGATGTCAGCAGCCTGCCTCCGGTCAAACAACTTTTCCAGCGCTTGCTCGATCTGAGCTTCGGAAATGAAGTTAGGCATAGCCAAACCGCAAGCTTTATGCTAAATTCTGGCCAGACTGGACAGAATTAATGGAGGGTAATATGCACAGCGAATGGCAATTGCAAGAAGCAAAGGGCAACTTCAGCCAGCTCATCAAACGGGCGGCGGGCGGTGACGCTCAGGTGGTCACGGTGCATGGCAAGCCGACTGCGGTGGTAGTTTCGGCAGAAGAATACGCCCGGCTCACGCGCCGCCGGGGCAAGCTCTCCGCCGCGCTGCTGCGCCCCGACCTGGCTGTCGAAGACCTGGATTTCCCCCGCAGCCGCGACACCGGACGCAACGTCGAGCTATGAGCTGGCTGCTCGATACTTGCGCGCTTTCCGAATACGCCAAAAAAGCCCCCGCGCCAGAAGTGATCGCCTGGCTGGACGAGCAGGACGAAGCCAGCCTGTTCATCAGTGTCATCACCCTGGGGGAAATCGAAAAAGGCATCCTCAAACTGCGCAAAGCCGACCCGCGCCGCAGCCAGAAACTCACCGCCTGGCTGGGCAAGGTGGAGCAGCGCTTCGCCGGGCGCATCCTGCCACTCGACGCCGCAGCGCTCCACGTCTGGGCGCAAATTGCCGCCCATGCCGAACTGGCCGGGCAGCCCCTGCCGGTGATGGACGGCCTGCTTATGGCCACCGCCCAATGCCACGGCCTCACCATGGTCACCCGCAACGTGCAAGATTTCGCGCCATACCCGCAAGTGTTCAACCCTTGGGCGCTGTAGGTTAGCGGTTTCAGGTTAAAGCACTAAAGGACAAAAAAGACCCATACCCATGAGCGATAAAGTTTCCAAGAGCAAGCAAGAATGGCAAGCCGAGCTCAGCCCTGAGCAATACCGTGTATGCCGGGAAAAAGGCACCGAGCGCGCGTTTACCGGGCAATACTGGGACAGCAAAGATAAAGGCCAGTATCGCTGCGCTTGTTGCGGTGAGCCGCTATTCAGCTCCGACACCAAGTTTGATTCGGGAACCGGCTGGCCGAGTTTTTGGGCGCCCATCGCGGCGGAGCATGTCGCCACCGAAACCGACAAGAGTTTGGCGATGGCCCGCACGGAAGCGTTATGCAATAAATGCGGTGCGCATTTAGGTCATGTGTTTGATGATGGCCCGAACCCGACGGGACTGCGCTATTGCATCAATTCCGTTTCGCTCAAATTTGATCAGGACAAATGAAAACGCCCAAAAGAATTGAACCGCTGGTCGAAGACGGTCTAGTCGATGAAGTGCTGCGTCAGTTGATGAGCGGCAAAGAAGCCATGGTGTACGTAGTACGCTGTGGCGAAGAGATCCGCTGCGCCAAGGTGTACAAAGAAGCCAACAAACGCGCCTTTCGCCAGAGCGTGGATTACACCGAAGGCCGCAAAACCAAAAACAGCCGTCGCGCTCGCGCCATGGAAAAGGGCAGCAAGTATGGCCGCCAGGCAACGGAAGAAGCCTGGCAAAGCGCCGAAGTAGATGCCCTGTATCGCCTCGCCGCCGCAGGGGTGCGCGTACCGCAGCCGTATAATTTTCACGAAGGCGTGCTGCTGATGGAGTTGATCACCGACGCCAACGGCGATGCGGCCCCTCGGCTCAACGATATCCAATTACCACCAGACCTCGCGCGTGAATATCACCGCACGCTGATTACGCAAGTCGTACGCATGTTGTGTGCGGGCATCGTGCATGGGGATTTATCAGAATACAACGTGCTGGTGGATGAACACGGCCCGGTCATCATCGACCTGCCACAAGCCGTCGACGCCGCAGGCAACAACAACGCCTTCAGCATGCTCGAACGTGATGTCAATAACTTAGCCACTTACTTCGGCCAATTTGCGCCCGAGCTGTTGACCACCGACTACGCCATGGAAATCTGGTCGCTCTACAAAAGCGGCAAGCTCCTGCCTGATAGCGCACTGACAGGTCACTTCGAGCGCGACCAGAGGCCGGCCGATGTGCGCGGTGTGATGCGCGAAGTCGCCGACGCGCGCAAAGCAGAAGAGGCGCGGCAGCGCTATAAGCTGGAAATGGGGAAGTAGGCTCCCCCGTTTCCAATTCAGCGTTACCGTGGCACCACCCGGGCGTTCTCGCCGCTGCCTTCCACGCGCACATTCATCCCATCCCTGAGGCGACCATCCACCGGCTGTAGGATCGTCACACTCCCGCCGGTATTCATCCTCACCGTTACCTTCTGCGCGTCCTGTTTTTTATATTTGCTTTCTGCATACGTCCCGGCTAAGCCGCCCAATACCGCACCCGCAACGGTTGCAGTGGTGCTGTCGCCCACTTGTGAGCCAAGAATGCCGCCCGCAACGGCGCCCACGGCTGTTCCGACCCCTAGCTTGTACTTATCATCGACCTGCACGTTTCCCAGATGCGTAATGGTTCCATAGCGATCTGACTGGCCGGCCGTCGTGCCACTCGATTCACCATACGTCGTACCACTCAGACCCCCCATATCCGCACAGCCCCCCGCTAGGGCTACCAACAAGATTAGCGGCACTGCAATTCGCATGTTCATGACTAAACTCCTCATTAATTTTGGAGATTTCAGTATAGAAAATAATGGGCGGATTAAAAGACGGATTAGGGGCAGCGGCGTGGCAAGGCTTCAAATAGCAAAGGGGGAATGAAACGCCCATGGTCAGCATTAATAATGCGGCGGCCGCTCGTTTCCCGCGCCGCCGTCGCGTGCTGACTCTGACAGCTCCCGCACGTGCGCGACCAAGGATTCGCACATCGCTTGCAGCTGGTCGATTTTCTTCTGTTGCTGATATACCGTCTTGTTCAATTCCTGCACGGTATCTTCCAAATCAGTCATTTTAGTTTCGATATTGATCAGGCGTTTTTCGGTCATATCGCTTATTCCTTACTGTGTTTGCATTCGCTTTAATTGAAACAGTTTGTTGAAATCGCTATCGTTGACTCACTAAATACTATGACGGCAGCTTCTCAGCAAGTTTATTGGCGACTATGTTTAAATCGCCGAACCACCCATTGAAGGAATATGCCATGCCGCTGCTGTTTTCTGAAACCGTTCTTGGATCGCTGGCCTTACAAAATCGGCTGGTCATGGCGCCGCTGACGCGCAACCGTGCCATCGACAACATTCCCAACGCACTCATGGCGCAGTACTACACGCAACGCGCTTCTGCCGGGCTCATCATCACGGAGGGCACCTCTCCCTCTCCCAATGGCTTAGGCTACCCGCGCATTCCGGGGATCTTTTCCCCCGCCCAGACAGAAGGCTGGAAGCACATTTCCGACGCGGTTCACCCCCAGGGCGCGAAGCTGTTCATGCAGCTCATGCACACCGGGCGCATCGGCCACCCGCTTAATCTGCCAGCGGGCGCACGCATATTGGCGCCTTCGGCCGTGGCGGCCGCCGGTGAGATGTACACCGATGCCGAAGGATTGCAGCCCCACCCCGTACCCCAAGCGATGAACGAAGCAGACATCCAGACCGCCATCGCAGAATTTGTCCAGGCCGCGAAAAACGCCATCGCAGCGGGAATGGATGGCATCGAACTGCACAGCGCCAATGGCTATCTGCTGGAACAATTCATCCGTCCGAACTCAAATCTGCGCACGGATCGTTACGGCGGTGCGATTGAAAACCGCGCGCGCTTTGTGCTCGAATTAGCCGACGCGGTGATCGCCGCCATTGGCAAAGACAAAGTCGGCATCCGCCTCTCGCCGTTTGGCGTGTTCAATGACATGCCCTTGTACGATGCGATGGAAGCGGAGTACACCTATCTGGCGCAACAACTCAACGCGCGGGCGTTGGTCTATATTCACCTCGTGGATCACTCGCCGATGGGGGCGCCGCCGGTGCCCGATTCAATCAAGGCGACCTTCCGCAAGACGTTCCAGCGCACGCTGATTCTCTCCGGTGGCTACGATGCTGCCCGCGCAGAGCGCGACTTGGCGGCGGGCAAATGCGATCTCATCGCCGTGGGGCGCCCGTTCCTGGCCAATCCCGACTTGGTAGCCCGCTGGAAAACCGGCGCGGCGGAAAACACGCCAGATATGGCCACGTTTTATACGCCTGGCGCCAAGGGGTATATCGATTACCCGACTATGGGCTAGTCAAGTTTGAAAAATATCGCTCTCCTCCTGGAATAAAACAGTCTGGCCGGCTGTTTACCCCACTGTAAGGCCCAAAACTTTAATTTCAGGAGATGGAAAATGAATCGCATTGCAAAATATCTAATCGCCGCACTACTGGCCCTGGCCTTCGCGGGTTGCGCTAGCTACCCACCCGCAAAGATGGCTGATGGCGTGTTGGTCGATAGCGCCGGCATGACGCTCTACACCTTTGATAAAGACACCGCCAACAGCGGCAAAAGCACTTGTAATGGCCCCTGTGCCGCCCTGTGGCCGCCAGCCGCCCCCGTCGGAAACGTGAGCGGCGATTACTCCGTCATCATCCGCGACGATGGCAGCAAGCAGTTGGCTTACAAAGGCAAGCCCGTCTATCTGTTCGCTAAGGATCAAAAAGCGGGCGATAAGCTGGGTGATAACGTCAAAGATGTCTGGCACGTGATCAAGTAACACCCCCCGCGTTTGAAGTAAAGCCGATCCCGCTTGCTCATCTAAAGGGCAAGCGGGATCAATGCATTTGATTCACCAGCGCGCTACCCCGCATTTAGCGCAATCGTCGCTCGTTCCCCCCAAGCACCCAAGCGTTTCCATACCTGCCAAGCTTGCCGCTACCACGGCAAAAATTGCCGGGGCTACAGTCCAGCGCACGAGAATTATTGCCGCTGCGGGTGGCGTAGATATTAGCCGGCAAGGATTGCCGGCGCTACACAAGCACATTTGACCCTAGGCACGATGTTTGCTCTTCTAGTACTACCACCCTCCTGGGGAAATGCATCACTAGCTAAGGATTCAACCTTATGGACATCTCACCCCTCTCAATCTTACAAAACATCGCGGGTTTTAAATCGCAGATGATTGGTTCGCTTTTTGGTTCAAGCGATGATCCCAAGGGGGATTTTTTCTCGGCATTGATGGCGCAAAAACGTGCTGCAAGTCATTCGCCGACCGACGCCGTCTCCTTACTCGCCCAAGCGAAGGGTTCTCCCTCGACCGGCCGCAATTCGGCGCTATTCGATCCAGAGTCGGCTTTCAAAATGATGAGCACGATTAATAATCGTGACGTCTTGCACAAAGCCGAGTTTTCGGAAATGAGCAAAATGAGTGGTTACGTCGAGCATATAGAGGCCGTTGGCCAGCACTTGAGCGGCATCACCGCATCCACCCCCAATAGCGACATCCAAGCTCAGTTACAAAGCTTCGCCGCCGAATACAACAGCCTGGTTCAGCGCTTCAAACCCAGTGTGCAGAATGGGGGCATGCTCGAAGGGGTCCAGGCAGCGGAGATCTCTTTGTACGAACTGGAGCAAAGCGTTAAATATAAATTCTTTGGCGCCAAGGATGGCTTGAATGGCCTGAGTGATCTGGGCATCACCATCGACCCCCTCACCAAACAGGCAACGCTCGACAGCGGCAAATTAGACGCCGTGTTAGCGCGCGACAAACAAGCTGCCGTGAACACGGTGCAAGAATTCAGCGCAAATTTTGCCAAGTCGGCCGATTTGCTTAACGCCGAGGGCAATTTCATCCCCAACCGGCTCAACAATCTCAGCCGCGCCATTCACTACATCGCCGACCACAAAGATTCATTACAAGCCGAGTTCGGCCTGGGCGACCCAGCCAAGCCGAATAAACAAGTTGCTCAGGCGCTGGCTGCTTACAATCAGATCTACGGTAGTTAAGCCTCCTGCACCTCTCGTGCGCAGCTAAGTCTACGCTGCGCTCTCCATGTTTTTGAAAATCCAGCATCAACCTTTATTGAGTTGCTCGCAGATATTTTGACTATGCTTGTGAAATAACTCACAGCATCGTCAATCACATCCATGCCCCTTCTCGACATTCGTAATGCCAGTCGTTGGTTCGGTGAGCTTGGTGCCGTACAGGGCGTGAGCCTGCAAATTGAAGCCGGCGAATTTTTCACCCTGCTCGGCCCCTCGGGCTGTGGAAAAACTACGCTGCTGCGCTTGATTGCCGGCTTCGAACCGTTGGATCAAGGTCAAATCTTTCTGGGCGAGCGCGACATGTCCAGCTTCCCGCCCGAAGCGCGGCCCATTCACACGGTGTTTCAAAGTTATGCTTTGTTTCCCCATATGAGCGTGGCCGAGAATATCGGCTTTCCGCTGCGCATGCGCAGCGTTTCCAAATCGGAAATCCAAACGCGCGTCCAAGCTGCGCTCGATGAAGTGAAGCTGCCGCAAATGGCCAGCCGCTATCCGGATGCGTTATCCGGCGGACAGCGGCAGCGTGTCGCCATTGCGCGGGCGCTGATCGATCAGCCTGAAATTCTTTTGTTGGATGAACCGCTGGCAGCACTCGATCTCAAGCTGCGCGAACAGATGCGGGTGGAGCTCATCAAGCTCCAGCAAGAAGTGGGCATCACCTTCGTCTATGTCACTCACGATCAGAGCGAGGCGCTCGCCTTGTCGCATCGCATCGCCGTGATGAACGAGGGGAAAGTTATCCAAGTGGATGTGCCGGACAAGATCTACGAATTCCCCCTCAATCGATTCGTTGCCGACTTCATCGGCAATTGCAATCTGATCGATGCCGAGGTGGCGGTGATTGATGGCGCGCGAGTCCAACTATCGGCCAAAGGGCTAGGAACGGTGAGCGCGCAGCTCGAGCAGCCGGTGCAGATAGGTCAAGCCGGCGTATTGGCGCTGCGCCCGGAGAAACTGCGCTTCGCTATCGATCACACCCCCGACGAAAATTATTTTAGCGGTAAGATCCGCCACCAACTCTATCTCGGCGACGTCACGCGTTATATGGTGGAACTGGATGAGGGGCTGACGCTGCAAGTCTTGCTGCCCAATACTAGCGGTGGACGCAGCTTCGACATCGGCGACTCCGTACAACTCGCCTGGCACGACACGGCAGGAAGATTCCTCAATGCCTAGCCAGGAGCGCCTCACGCGCTGGCTGATCGGCGGCCCGCCGTGGCTCTACTTGCTGCTGCTGTTTGTCGCGCCGACTTTGATCATGGTGGCGGCCTCGTTCGGCTGGCCCGGCGCAGAGGGCGGCTTGGCGCCGCTTTTGCTTAGGGATGCGCAAGGGCTGCATTTCGATCTGACGCTCGACAATTACACCGACTTGGCCGCAACGACGCTCTACGCTTGGCTGTTCTTGAAATCCTTGGCCTATGCCGTGGTGGTGACGCTGTGCTGCCTGATCTTGGCTTATCCGCTCGCGCTCACCATCGCGAAGAGCCCCAAGCGCTGGCGCAATGCGCTGCTGCTGTTGGTGATCTTGCCGTTCTGGAGCAATTTTCTGGTGCGCATCTATGCCTGGATGATTATCCTCGGGCCGCAGGCCGGACTGTCGCGCCTGGTAAACGGCGTGTTGGCGTGGTTGCACCTGGAGCCGGTGTCGCTGCTGTTTTCGCCGTTTGCGGTGTTGATCGGGCTGATTTACGTGCATTTGCCATTCATGATCCTGCCTTTATATGCCAATCTGGAAAAGCACGATCCGGCCTTGCTGGATGCGGCGCGCGATCTCGGGGCGAAACCCTGGCAATGTTTTTGGCAAATCACTTTCCCGCTGTCGCGCCCCGGCGTCATCGCCGGCGCCATCCTGGTTTTTATTCCGGCCTTGGGCGCCTTTGCTGTGCCGGATATCTTGGGTGGCACCAGCGGCATCATGATCGGCAATGTGATCAAAATGCAGTTCTTGGAAGCACGCGATTGGCCCTTCGGCAGCGCGCTCTCCATCGTGATGACGATCCTCGTGCTGGCACTCACCGCAGCCGCCGCATGGGCCGCACGGCGCGCAGGGGGGCGCATCTATGATTAGACAACCCGCCACCTTGCGCTGGCTGGCTGCGATTGGCGTGTACGCTTTTCTCTACCTGCCGCTGTTGATCGTGATCTTGCATTCCTTCAACGCCTCCAAGCTGGGCACGCAATGGAGCGGGTTTACCCTGCACTGGTACCAAGTGCTGTTGCAGGATGATGAGATGCTGCGCGCGGCCTACCACTCGCTGCTGATCGCGGCAGTTGCGAGCGCCGTTTCCACCGTGCTCGGTACCCTGGCCGGATTGGCGCTGCATCGCTACAAGCTGCGGCTGCTGCCCTTGCTCATCATGGCGCCGCTCGCAATTCCCGAGCTCTTGAGCGGCGTCAGCCTGCTGATTTTCTTTGTGCTGATCAACTTCACCTTAGGCTTGGCCTCGATCATGCTGGCGCATATCGCGTTTTGCATTTCCTTCGTGGCCATCGTGGTGCGCTCGCGCTTAGTGGGCATGGACCCCGCTTTGGTGGAAGCGGCGCGCGATCTGGGCGCAACACCCTGGCAAAGTTTTCGCTACATCACCCTGCCGCTGATCGCGCCGGGCATCGTGGCCGGCGCACTGCTGGCCTTCACGCTGTCGATCGACGATTTCGTCATCACCTTCTTCACCGCCGGCGTGGATGCCTCGACCCTGCCCTTGCGCATCTACACCATGATCAAAATCACCGTCACGCCCGAGGTGAATGCGATATCGACCATTCTGGTGCTGCTCACCTTGGTCATCCTGGCGATTGCTGCGCGTCTTGCGCCAAGCGCGCTGCGCAGTGGGACTTAAAGCATGAAACTATTACGCCGTATCCAACTTGGCAGCGCGCTGCTGTTGCTCGCCCTCGGCGCACAGGCCGCCGACACCCTGCACATCTACAACTGGAATAACTACATCGGGCCGCAGACCCTGGAGCGTTTCAAGGCCAAGTGTGCCTGCCGCGTTTCCTACGATACCTATGGTTCCAACGACGAGCTCTTGGCCAAACTGGCGGCAGGGGCAAAAGGCTACGATCTGCTGGTGCCCACCGGCAACGCGGTCGAATCGCTGATCAAACAAAACGCATTGCAGCCGATCGACAAACACAAGCTGCCGCACCTCAGCAACCTCGCCCCTTTGTATCTCAATGCAGCGTTCGACCAAGGGAATATCTATTCCATTCCTTACGCCTACACCATCACCCTGCTTGGCTACAACGAAGCGCGTATGCGCGCGCTGGGCATCCCCACCGATAGTTGGGCCGCGATCTTCGAGCCGAAATATTTGGCGCGTATCAAGGGCCGCGTAACGGTGTTGGACGATCAGCGCGAGCTCATCGCCGCCGCCTTGAAATATCTGGGCTACTCCATCAACGATGCGGACGAGGCGCATTGGCGCCAGGCCGCACAAGTCATCATGCGCGCCAAGCCGTATTGGGCGGCCTTCAACAACACCAGCTACATTCGCCTGCTCTCCACCGGCGATATCTGGCTAGTACACGGCTATTCCAACGATATGTTTCAAGCCGCCGATGCCGCGCGCCAAGCCAAACGCGGCATCCACATCGCCTACAGCGTGCCGCGCGAAGGCGCGGTGTTGGCGCTGGACAGCATGGTGATCCCGCGCGATGCGCCGCGGCCCGACCTCGCCCATCGCTTCATCGACTTCATGCTGGAAGGCCGCAATTCCGCCGAGCTGACCAACCTCACCGGCTCCGGCAATCCTAATCAAGCGGCCTTGCCTTTTGTGGAGCCGGCGATCGCGGCGAACCGGGGCATATTTCCGGATAAAGCAGTGGCGGCGCGCTTGGAGCAGCTACGCGATCTGGATCGGCGCAAACGTCGCTTGATGAGCCGGCTGTGGACGGAAATTAAGTTGAAGTAGCCGAAAGAAGAAACGCGCCGTTTACCAATAGTGCCACTGCCCAGTCGCCAGCACCCAAACGCCGAGCACGCCATTGGTGACGGCATGTGCGAAGATCGCGTAGTGAAGTTGCCCCGTGCGGCGATAGAGCCAGGCGTAGGCCAAGCCGGCAAAAATCCCCGCCAGCCATTGATGATGCTCGAAACCGAACACCACACTCGAAATCAAAACAGCGCGCCAAGTGATGGCAGCCGGACTCACGGATAAAAAATCACTCTTATCTGCCCAGCGCATTACGAACGAGCGCCAGAACAACTCTTCCATCAGCGGCACGACCAAAGCCGCCCCGGCGAGGCGTATACCGGCCAATAGCCAATCGACCTGCTCTGCAGCGCGCGGATCATAGCCCGCGCCCGGCTCCCCGATCACCGCCCATGAAAAATCCAGCCCGACCCAAACCACGAATACGAGCACGCCCAAGCCCAAAGACAAAACGGCATCGCCAAGCGAAAATTTAAAACCGCGCAGCTCCGTATAAAACTGTCGGAACGCGACGAGCATGCTCACTACCAGCAAAATTTTCAGTGGATACAGCCAACGCACATCGAATCCGGCAAAGAGATGTTGCGCTTGACTCTCCAACGCGAGAACCAAGAGATAGCCAACGAAAGGAGCGATGCGGTAGAAGGCGGGCGAGTAATTTATGCGCATGTGATGTGAATCGGGTTGTTTAAAACAAGTGCCTCAGAAATCTGTTGAGATTCAAACTGCTAACAATAATTATCATATTTTCAATTTTAACTATACTTGCAACTGGGGGTAGTACAAAAATGAAAATATTCGAGTACAGATACGTGGAAGTCCGGCGGGAAATTGATATGGGGTCGCCAAAAGGCTGGAAAGAACGTCGGCGCGCGGTGGAGCGCCGGATGCCTCAAGTTGAGGAAATCACCCTGGAGGAATGGGTATTTTTAGCGGAAGCGTACGCTAGCAATACCGAATCGTCTGAAATTCCCAATGACGCGACAGCTGGATTAGCACCAGGCATTTGCAACCCGAAGTAAGGACAAATACAGACTCTCACCACTTCATCTCTGCGCCACATTTCTAACAGACGTTTGCAACACCGCCTCTCGCTCAGCCGCCGACAGCGAACTCATCTCCTTCACCGCCGCGTAAAACCGCCCCATATCCCCCTGCTGCTGCATGAGCAGCGCCCGAAATGCGGGCACCAGTTGCGTGTAAGTAGAGAACGAAGCCAGGTGCGCATTGTTGAGTTCCTGCGCAAGCCATTGCTCCAGGGAACTCTTTCCCGTGGTCGCAGTTTTTAGCTGGGACAGTTCGGCGCGCAGTTCGGCAAAAATGCGTGCCTTGCCTGCGCGCTTTTCGGCATCGCTCACGCTTGAGGCAAACAAGTCCTCCAATTGTTTGCGCTTGCTGCGCACAGCCTCGGTGAAAACCGCGCGCCGACTTTGCGCCGCATCAAACTTGGCGCGCTGTTCGGCGGTGCCGTGGCTAGCCAGCCAGCGCCCCACGCCTTCCAACTCGACGGCGGTGGCGAAGGATTCATTAAAGGTCGTGTCATCGCTCACATACGCCACTTGATGCGCGAGCTCGTGAAAGATCAGCCGCGCGAGTTCGGTTTCGGAATAGCGTACGAAGGTGTTCAGCACCGGATCGTTAAACCAGCCCAATGTGGAATAAGCCGGCACCCCGCCCACATAGACATCGTAACCTTCGGTCTGCAACGCTTTCGCGTGACCTTCCGCCTCTACTTGCGAGAAAAAGCCGCGATACGTCACACAACCCGCCCCCAGGAAGCACTCTTTTTTGGGCTCGATCGACAGCTCAGGTGTGGCGAACACATTCCACACCACGTAGGGGCGCTCCAGATCGGCGTAGCTCAGATAGCTTTGATTATCCGGCAACTGCAATTCGCGGCTGGCGAATTCGCGCAACTGCACGATTTTGGCCAGCGTGTGTTTTAATTTCTGATCGGCGTTTTGATCGGCCGTGATCTCGCTGATCGGCTGAGTACGGCGCAGGATGTCTAGCTGCCCGCCCACCGCTTGCGCGTAATAGGAAAAATTGGCACAGCCGCCGAGCCAGGCGGCAAGGCCCAGCACCAAGGCAAGCTTGAGTGTGCGCGAGAGTCGTAACATCACTTTGCTTCCATATCGTGTAAAAAATGTCCGTGGCGCAAAAATGCACAAGCCTGACGCGCTACCTGCTCAGATATCAACATGCCGGAGTGGCACACATTAAGCATGATCTGATCGCTTGCACCTGGCAAAGCCGTCTCCTCTACCACCACCACGCCATCATTGGGCTGCGGCACCCCGCCTATCAGTCTACCTGCGCCCAGAGGCTTGCAACCGGCGATCACGCCCACTTCGTACTGGTCGGTACACAGCGGCGCCGGCTGGACCAAGCATTGCAACACGCTACGCCCGATCAGGCAGCGCCCCAGCCACCTGCGCGCGAGCTTCTTGGCTGCGTAGCTGGCGCGGTATGGGCACCCGGCTAGCAGCACACGGCCGGTGCGCGGATCAGGGTGCGTGGCCAGCATTTGCAACAGCACCAGACCGCCCAGGCTATGCCCCATAAAATGAATGCGCGGCGCATCCAGCCCCGCGACAAAGCGCGACAGGCGCAACGCGTTTTGCGACAGCGTGCCGCGCACGGAGGGATAAGAAAAAGCGACGGTATGAAAACCACAGCGCCGCAGCTGCCACCCCAACCACGCCATCACCCAGCCACGCATCCAGAGGCCATGAACTAACACGACTGTTTCCTTGATTATTGTATCGGCTGGCAATTCAACTCCTGAAATGGAAATCGCAACTTAAAGGTGGCTAGCGGAGTGCCCCAACAGTTCACCTCTCCTGCCGCTTCATATACCATACCCCAAGCAGCAGTCACCGCTGATCATATTCATATTTTCAATTGATCACGCCATAAAATATTTTTGAGGTAAAGCGCACATGCAGTCCGGCCCAAGAGAGATCGTCACCCCATTTCGCCCGATACCGCTCGATGTGCCAGACGGTATGAAGCCGAACGAGTTTTTCAACAGCACCGAGAATCTCAACGACCTGTCGCACAACAACGGCCTGCTGCAAAACTCAGAAGGGCTGCTGCTCTACCGCAAGGCGCTCGGCCACAGCAACGAGTTCGATGCCTCGATCATTTACAACACTTCGCAGAGCATCCTCGACCCGCTCGGCCGTCCGGTGCGCCGCACCCAGGTACCGGATCAGGTGAAGAACGTGTGGAACCGGATGAACCAGATCATCTTCGACTACATGCTGGAGCGCTACCCTGATCCGGACGAAACCCTGGTGCTGACCGGCGAGGCGAGCCTGGATGCGACCTGGCCGCTCACCTCACCCGGCGTGCCGAGCATTCGTATGCTGCACAATCACTTCATCGTCTTCAACAAAGCCGCGTTGCGCGATGCGCCGCTCGCCGACTTGAACAACCCCAACCTCACCGATGGTGGCCAGCACTCGTTGTTTCAAGCACACATGCGCGACGTGTATCGTGACTTCTTCGACGAGCTTGATCTGCAAATCCTGCGGCCGTGCCAAGATGGCAGCTGCAAAATCGCCCTCACCGGCTACCCTCAGGGCTTGCCCAGCTGGGAGGTGCAGGGCGGCGTCGAAGCGTTGAAAGAGATCCGCTTCTGGAAAGAATACGACACTATCCTCAAGGGCTTCATCGATTTCTACCGCACCTTTTTCACCCAGGTCTCGACCCGCAACGCCGCGCTGCCACGCGACATCTACTTCCCCGAGTTGGTAGAAAGCAAACTGCAATTCAACAACGATTTTTTAAAGACGGCGAAGATGGTGCGCGACCGCTGCATCAAAGACGCCAAGTACGCCAACTCCATTCGCTGGCAGCCCGCCTTCAAGCAACTGATCTACCGCAACGACAAAGGCAAGCTCATCGTCACCATCAGCCAAAACTCCATCGGCAACGCCATCACCGAGTTGCTCGGCGTAGTGGTCAAGCGCACCCCGGATGCCGAAGCTTATGGGCGCGATGAACCGGCGCTGATTGAGAAATTGCTGGAAGTGCGGCGGCGTTTGGTGGAGGCCGATCTGGGCGAGGGAATTGCTACGCCGCATTGGGAAGCAATATAGTTATAGTTGGGGAAACGAACTTCCTGACTTAGCGCCCCGGCAAGGTGACCTCAACAGTTTTACCGCCATACCCATACTTCTGATCACGTGCTTGCACGACAACCATGCGTACGCCATGCGGAATTTTTACAAAATATAAATCGCGTGTGAAAGGTTGCTCGTCTGCATGGTCGTGCAGCAACTTTCTCTCGCCGTAAACATGGCCGTCTTTTCCCATGACGCGAAAAGCATCCGCGTATCTTTGAGCGCTGTCATAGGGTGAAGAAATCGTCGCATCGAAGTTAAAGGTGTCTGAGCCGCTAGGCGTCACCTTCACGGCGACGACATTCGGGTACTGCTGCGCGCTCTCAGCTGCTTGAGCGGTAACACTCGTGAGGCCAGCGGCAAGGAACGCGAGCACAAGAAGACAAGCGTAGCGCATCATGGCGCGCATCACCCTTATTTAAGCGCCTCAGCGGTAATTTTCTCTATCGTTGCATCAATGTCCTTGGCAGACGCTGCTGCCGCACCAATCGCATAGCGCTGGTCTATGTAGGTTCCGTTCGTGTAGCTCAACCAGACCTTACCCGTGGCGTCTTCCCATGCCACGGCTTTGAAGGGAATATCCAGGGCTGCCAGCGGCGCCTCCTTGATAATGTAGGGCCCACCTTTGCCACGCCCAAAAATAAGCAGTTGGTTGGGCGGTATCGCTACGTTCACCTTCTTCGACAGATCCTGCCAGTCAACCCGGCTGAAAATATGCGCACCGACAGACTTGGCGGATGCTTCCATTCGATCCATGGTTTCATTTACCGAGTATTTGCTTGGCTTGGTGACAATGCCAGTGTTGGTATCAAATGCGCCGCCTTGGGTGACCTTGGGAGTCGTGGTACAGCCGGCCAGTAGCAGCAAGGCAATTCCTGCGATAAACAGGGCTTTCATTTTGGGCTCCTTCATCTCTATTTCTCCTTATCGTTTTGCCACAAGAGAATCTCCACCGAGACTACCGGTTTGCAGCCGTCTCCTTGTGGAAGAGACGCGGAGCCCAACAATTATTATTTTGCGCACCAATTATGCTTTTGTAATCGACTTAATCGCAAGCGCTTTCATTTTCCTGCGCCTCTTTAATAATCCCAGTATACGGACGCTTTGCACCTAGAGTTCCCCGCAGTCGGCGAGCGCTCTGCTCATCTTGGCCAGCGCCTCAGTCAGCGCTGCCAGCCGCGGGTAATCCAGTTTTTCCGGCGTGTCTTGCGCGCTGTGATAATACGGGTTGCGAAAAAACGCGGTATCGGTGCACATAAAGGCGCGATAGCCGGCTCGCCAGAAGGAGAGATGGTCGCTCCATGCCACGCCCGGAATCCAACCGAAAGTCGCCGTGCTCTCCAGCGGAAAATCCGAGTGCGCACGAAACGCCTGCGCCGCCCGGCGCATCACTCGCCGCGAGCGAAAGTTGGAAACGAAGGCGATGAAATTGCCGCGGTCGGGATGGAAATACCGAAACAGCGGCGGATAGGCTTGGCTGCCCGGCTCGTCGCGGTAGTAACCCAGCATCTCCAGCGAAATCATCAACCGAATATTCTCCTGTCGATGCCGCGCCGCGCGCGCATACACCCGGCTACCCATCTCGCCCCAGAAAAAGAACGGCGGCTCTTCATTCACGAAAGCCACCAGCTTGAGCGTGCGTGCGGGCGCATGGGCGTGCAACAACCGCGCGATCTCGATCAACGCGGCCACTGCGCTCGCGTTGTCATCCGCCCCCGGGCTGCCCTCCACCGTATCGTAATGCGCCCCCACGACAATGCTTTCATCCGGCCAGCGCTGCCCAGGCAGGACAATTTCCAGGTTGGCGCATTCCACGCCCTGCGCAATATAGGTCTGGCGGTTGACGGCATACCCGGCGGCGACCCATTCGGACTCGATATAGCGCGCAGCCGCATCGAGCGCGGCGGGACGATACACATTCCGCTCACCGATCTCCCCGGCAAGCATCTGCACGTGTCGCGTTAGGTTTGCTGCCAGGCTTTTGTTCATCGCTCGTATCGTCCTTTGAATAATTCAGCATAGCAGCGCAGTTCGTCGCCGTAGCACCGCATTCAACCCCACCCGAACAGAACCCGCAACGCAAATCCCCCCAGCCCGAACACCAGGCAAGGCACCAACACGTAACGCATCTCAGAAACAAACACGCGCAAGCCGCGCCACGACAAAAGCGCAAACAGGCTCAGGGGCGATACTTCGATCACCCGCCACGGCAGGAAGTAACGCCGGTGCGAGAACGGACTGAAGAAAGCGATGCCGAGACCGCCATTGGTCAGCGCGTCGAGCAGCCCGTGAGAAGCGGCGCTGACGAGTAGCACCAAGAACGCGATTGATGGCTGCGCACCCACATCTGGCGCGATAAGCGATCCCGCTCCGGCCAGCGCCACACCGAATGGCAGCGAGTGGGTCAGGCCGCGATGTCCGAGCGGATGCGCATAGGGGATCCCCAGCCACAGCCCCACCGCATCGATGTCGGGCAGCACGGCGCAGGCAAGTGCCAAAGCCATCAGCCCCGGCGGCACCATATCCGGGCCCAGGGCCGCAATCAGCGCCAACGGCACAGCAAGATGGGAAAGGGGTGTCGCCAAGTTCGTTACCTATTGCATAGGGAAATTAAAACTCCCTCGCCCTTGAGAATAATGCTTCCTCTCCCACCCTTCCCCCCATCAATCACCACAAATATTTTTAGCTTCAGCCGCATTAATAAATTTCCATGGCAGCGGGAACAGCCCCGGCACACGTTGCATATAGCTGCGATAGCGCTCACCGTAATAAACCAGTAATTTTCGTTCCTCCAACCGCGAACCGACAGTGAAATAAACACTCGCCATCACGCTAAAAATAAACTGCGCCAAATTCATATCGCGTGACCACAAAAGCACGATCGCGAAGCAATACCAAGGGTGCCGCACGAACCGGTGTAAGACTGAGATTTGCAGATGCTCTTGATCTTCCGGCGCCGTGATATGCCCGCGCCATTGCTTTAAGCCCAGGAACTCTTGCAAGTCGTAATACTGGAGCGACCAGATAAATCCCAGCAACGCCAGAATACTCAGCGTATTTGCCGCAACTTTTTCCATGCCTTGCCATTGCCAAACAAGCGGCCAGGGGATGGCGGCCATCATCCAGAAAATAGGCAGCAGCAAGAGAAGCGCCAGCGCATTAAATGTCAGCCGATAAGCCGGCATGAAACCGGGCCACCGCGCGGCAACCCACCTCTTAACCGAGAGCGAGGCCAGCACCGAATGCACGGCAAAGTAGCAAAGCCAGGCTGCAACCAGCGCGAGCGTATTGAACCAAGTATCTGTGGGCCAAGTATCTGTGAGCATAGTGATAAGCATAGCGTTTTTATTGCCCGACGCTTGTGAGGGTGGCTAGGCTCAGCAATCCTTCTAATTGAAATACGGCATAAACACCAATACCCCAATCACCCCTGCGCCCAAAGCCGCGATCAGCACCGCAGCGGCCGCCACATCCTTAGCCCGGCCGATGCCGGGATGCCGCTCCGGGTGCAGCGCATCGGCCAATTGCTCCAGGGCCGTATTGAGCGCCTCCGCACTCCACACCAGCACAATGGCCACAATGATCCACAACCACTCTGCCCGGCTCAGATCGAAATGAATTCCTGCGGCGAAGACCAGCACCGTGGCCAGCAGATGCACACGCGCATTGAATTGAGTGCGCACCAGAAGGGCCAGGCCCTGCAAGGCGTAGACGAAGCTTTTTAGACGACAGATAAAGGAAGTTTTCATGGTTGAGCCAACCCGTGTGCGATATGTCGCTGTAGGGAATATAAGACCATGCGATCTATCTCAAAAATCGATCCCACTCTGCAATCGGTATCGGCTTTCCGAACAGAAGCCCTTGATAGGCCATGCAACCATTCTGCAGCAGAAAATCCCATTGCGCCTGGGTCTCGACCCCTTCGGCAATCACCTGCAAACCCAGCGTCCGGCTCATGGCCAGAATCGCTCGAACAATGGCGGCATCGTTTGGGTTCTCCGTCACGTCGCGCACGAAGGATTGATCGATCTTCACTTGACGCAATGGCAGGCGCTTGAGGTAGGACAGAGACGAATAGCCGGTGCCGAAGTCATCCAAACAGAAGCTCACCCCTAATGTATTGAGATGCTGCATGCGTTCGATGACCACATCGACGTTGTCGAGCACGACACTTTCCGTCAGCTCGAGCTTTAACCGAGCCGGATTGATGCCGCTTGTGACCAGGCTGTGCTGAACCGATGCAACGAAGTCGTGCTGGTGAAATTGGCGAGCACTGACGTTGACAGACATCTGCAAAGTCTGCGTGCGTATATCGCTCTCCCAGGCTTTAAGCTGGGCGCAGGCTGTATCCAAAACCCATTGGCCGATGGGGAGGATGAGCCCGGTCTCCTCGGCCAGCGGGATGAACTCAGCCGGCAACACCAAATCCCGGTCCGGTGGTAACCAGCGCAGCAAGGCCTCGGCGCCGATCAAGCCGCCGTCCTGATTGATCTGGGGCTGGTAGTAAAGCCGGAACTCACCCTTATCTAAAGCTTGGCGCAGGGCCGCTTCCAACACCGTGCGCGAGTCGATGGTGGCTTGCATGGCCGGGTTGAAGAATCGAACCGCATTGCGTCCGGCGTCCTTGGCCTGGTAAAGGGCCACATCGGCCTGCTTCAGCAACATATCCACCGAGGCATCCTGGCCATGGAACAGCGTCAGGCCGATGCTGGTGGTACCGTGAAATTTCGCTTCGTTGATGTTCAAGGAATAGGGTTGGTTAAGCGCGAAACGCACCTTCTCCGCGATCGTCTCAGCTTGGTTGGCAGCGTGTTTCTCATCCTGGCCCAACGTTTCCAGCATCACCACGAATTCATCGCCGCCTAGGCGGCAAACGCTATCCTCCTGGCGCACGTTGGCGGTCAAGCGTTGCGCCACTTCAATCAGCAGCCGGTCGCCGACATCGTGGCCCTGTGTGTCATTGAGTGTCTTGAAGTGATCCAGATCCAGGATCAGCAGCGCGCCGAACTCCCGGCTGCGATGGCTGGAGATCAGTGCCTGGCCCAGACGGTCCATAAGTAGCCGCCGGTTGGGCAGTTTGGTTAGCGCGTCAAAATAAGCCAGGCTCCGAATCTGTTCTTCCACCAGCTTGCGCTCCGTGACGTCGCGAACCAGGCCGAGAACATAAGCTTTTCCAGAAAATTCAAAATAATTGGCGTTGATTTCCACTGGAAAAGCAGTGCCATCCCGAGTCTTGTGGCGGCTCTCAAATGTCATTGTTTTCTGTGTCTTGAGTTGATCCCAGACGGCCTGCCACTGTTCAGGCTGCGTGCAATCGCTATCGACGTCAATCACCCGCAGCTTAAGAAGCTCATCACGCGGATACCCAGACGCCCTGCAAGCCTCATCATTCACATATTGAAAGTAGCCTTGCTCGTCGGCCAAATAGGCCGCTTCCTTCACATGGTTCAGCGCGAAATTCACCAACGCCAATTGTCGACTTGCGCTTTCGCGTTCGGTGATGTCGCGCGCGATGCCGAGCACGCCGAGTATCTTTCCGTCCCGGTCACGCAGGGATGTCTTGATGGTTTCGAGCAAAGCACGGTGGCCGTCGTCCGCAAACGTCACCCATTCCTCGTTCTGGATCGGTTGTCCGACCGCCATTGCCTCCTGGTCCTTCTGGCGAAAAAAACGCGCCAGTTCAGGATCGACATAATCGAAATCGGTTTTACCCAGAATATCTGATTCACGTGCGCCGAAGAAACGCTCGAAAACCGGATTGCACATCTGATAGACCCCCTCCGCATCCTTGAGCCAGATCAAGTCGGGCAAGGTATGGAGGATCAGATGCTTTTGCTGCTCACTTTGTTCCAGATTCCGGGTGACGGTTTTCAGTAGATCATGCTCTCGCAACAGCGTGCTTTGCTTGAGCATGGCCAAGAAGATTACAACCAGCGCGCCGGTCTTGACGGCGTAACTGACGGCCTGGGGCACGCCTTCATGGGGGTCCGACAATATGACCGCAAGACCAGAAATCACGACAGCCACCAACGGCAGCAGACGCAGGAAGCCTTCGCTCCATCGTTCCCATACCGCGTTGCGCGAGGGTTCGATGTTCCAGTACAGCGTGGCCAAACCCATGCCCATCACCGAGAAGGAAAACAGGCTGTTGAACCAGCTGCCGTCGATGGTCGCGCCATCCAGTGCCATCGAATTCCAGACCACCCAGCAAATACCTGTGGTAGCCAAAGACACCAGGAATAAGCAATAGCTCCAAGAAAATTTCAAACGCAGGGTCGGGACCGCGATAAAACCAATACAAGCCGCTGTAAACAGGCTTACTGGATAAGCCACCATCACAGCCAAGGAAAGCAGCGACATTTCCCCGCGTTTGGGTAAATACAACACCAACACCAGCGTCATGGCGGCGATGGCGAGGGTCGATGCATCCAGCAGCAATGTCTTGCGCTGGACGCGATCGGCCACGCGGAATGCCTCAATCAGCAACCCAGTGCCAACGCATGGGCCCAGCCATAAATAGAACAGGTCGGAAGGCGAGGGAAAGCCGCTATAGCCGATAAACGTTTGCACGTCCCAGATGAGCTGACCGACCGCGTAACCGGTCAGACCAATCGCGATCCAGCGCAGGCCTCTGACCCTGTCGGCTTGCGCCGAGCGCAGGCCTAGCCAGGCTAGTACCGCCGCCGTGACGGTGCCCGCCGTCCAGTGCAGATTGTCAAAGAAGCGAACCCAGTGCACTTCCTGCGCGAGGCGAATACCCACCACGCCCGCCAGCAGCCCGATCATGCCCGCGATCAGCGCAAGGTGCATGAGTGAAAACAGCTTGGCCTGGCTGTGATGACGCATCGACCGAATATCCTCTGCAAAAGACCTTCGCTACGGAGACAACGTAGTGCACGCCGCTGATATCCGGCCAGGAACTGATTATATATTTCGGCGCCGCTTGCGCCAGTTGCATCTTGAGAATCGGCGATGCAACAGACGTTGGCAACAACGGTGCACGGGGTATACCCATGACAAGTAAAGGGAATATGGAGGGGGAGTTACGCTGCCCGCCCGCTGGCAAACAAGGCCGTGACGTTGAGCGGGATGCCGCGCTCAGTTTTTAATGCGGCGATCTCGGCGAGGTGTTCTTGTTTGAATTGTGCGAGTTGGGTTTCGCTCAGTTGCGCGACCAGGCCGCGAAAGCCGGCATACCAGATTACGCGCCACCAGGCTTCGGCATCGTTCAGGGGGTAGCCGATGTCGTGCCGGTGGATTTGCACATCGCTTAAGCCGGCGCTGGTGTAGAGGGCGTGGAATTTTTCTTCGGTGCTGATGCTTTTCCAGGTGAATGCGGGCGGCTCGACGCCGTAGCGCTGAATGCGTGTCAGAAAAAGATCGACGTTGGGCTCGAACGATCCTTGGTAAAACGAGCAGGCGACCACTTGCCCGCCGGCTTTTACTTTACTCGCGATGTGCTGCAGCAAGCTTTGCATGTCGGGCAAAAAGAATAGGCCAAACGAGCAATTGGCCGCGTCGAAATGGGCGTTGTCGAAACCGATGTTTTGCATGTCCATGGGATGCAGCTCGATGTTATCCAGCGCTTGGCTTTGCGCTCTGGCGCGCGCTTGGGCGAGCATGCCTTCGGATAGGTCGATGCCGGTGACTTTACCGCGCGGCAAGTGCGGCGCAAGGGCAGTGGCGGCGATGCCGGTACCGGACGCGACATCGAGCAGGTGCTCGTGGCCTTGCAGCTTGAAGATGCGGGGCAGGTGCGCTGCGGCATGGTGAAAAAATTCCATGCCCGTACTGCCGTAGCCTTCGGCCACGGTGTCGAAAGTTTTTTTGAGTTGGGCTTTGCGCTGTTGCTCGTCCATGGTTGGCTTTCTGCTGTATTTTTATTGAACTGCGGAGCGGCAGGATGGACTAACATTTTAGTTGTTTATACCGTAAATTTTCTTACGGTAAAGTAAATACCCGTCATCGGAGCTTGGATTTAAACAAGTTAAACTGGCTAAAATGCGCTTTCCTGTCGATCCACCACCCGCTATTGGCTTTGCAGAAGACCTGTATGAAATACGGGAAGCGGCCGGTATTCGGCCGTTACAGCCGGTAGGTCCGCGCTCTCAACCCCCGCTCATCGTACGGCCGCGGCGCCAGCCTATTCCGCCGACACAACAACGCCAGGCCGGTGAAGATAGCCGCACCCAAGAAGATCGCCGTCAAAAAGACCGCCGCCAGTACACCCAAAATGTGATGGTCGATACCCGTTTGGGCCGCGACCGGCGGCACGAGCGTCGCCGCCCCGACGACCCACCCCCGCCCAGCATTGACGAAAAGGCCTAGTCAGCCACATTGCCTTAACCATAGATCTGCTGCATTTTCCCCACTTGTTCGCTGATCCGCTCACGTAGTTTTTGCGGAGCGAGCACTTCAACTTCCGGCCCATGGCGCAGGATATCCATCACCAACTCGCGGTCGTCTGAATACGGTATCTCCAGCTGATAGCTGCCGTCGGTTTCAAATTTGCTTTTTTGCTTGGGGTGCCATTGTTCTTGCGCCACCCAGCGCGCGCGCTCGGGAGTGAACTTGAGCTTGGCCCATTGCACCTTTTTGCCGGAAAAGATGCCGTAGCCGGTACCGAGCACATCGTCGAGGGTTTTTTCGGAGACGGCTTTGGCCGGGGTTTCCAGCAGGTCGGCTTTGATAATGGAATCGACAGCGAAGCTGCGCAGCTCGCGCCGCAGGTGGCACCAGGCATCCAAGTACCAATTTTCTCGGTAGTGGACTAAGCGCTGGGGGGAGATTTCGCGTTCAGTGATTTCGTCTTTGCCGCGCGCGCGGTAGGTGATGAGCAGCCGCTTGCGTTGCAATAGCGCGGATCCGACTTTTTCAAAATGATGCAGCTGCATGCGGCGCGCGCCCGCACCGATGATGCGCACGCGCTTGCGGATTTCTTCTCCGGTATTGTCGGCGCTGCCGAGCAGGCCATTGAGCCGCGCCATCAAGGGTTGGATGTGCGGGCCGAGCAGGCCGCTTTGATCGAGCGTGGCGAGCAGATGCTGCATGGTAAGCAGCGCGTGGATCTCGGAAGCGTTGAACCACAAGCCGGGCAGCTCAAATTGGCTGCCGGCGGGCGCGCTGTCTTTTTCATAGCGATAGCCGCCCGCATCGCGATCCCAGAAGATGGGCGCGTTGAGCCGGTCGCGCAGGTATTGGATGTCACGCTTGAGCGTGGCGGGCGAAACTTCCAGCGACTCGCGCAGGGTGTCGAAGCTAACCACCTTGCGATCAGAGATGAGCTGATCGATTTTGTAGAAGCGTTCGGTGCGGTCCAGAGTGAATTCCTTTTGTTATTCTCGCAAGAATATCAAAAAACACTGGCTCACGCCATGAGCTAGTACCCCCCGTATTGTGGCATCTCATCAACCAGGAGGTGACCCATGAAACTTGGCAAAATCACTACATACGCTATGGCCCGCATGAAACAGCGCGGAATTTCGCTCGCCACGCTGCGCTATCTGCTCGCCCATGGGCGGGTCGAGCGCAAATGCGATGGCGCACGTTTGGTCTATTTAGAGCACACGCCGCCCTGCCCCACGCGTGCCGGCGCACCCGGCCGCACCTTGTACGCGCTGGTCGATCGCGAGGGCGAGGTCATTACGGTTGAGCGGCGGGTTCGGCGCGATTTCCATTACGGGCAGGTGCACTAATGATTGCCATGCCGATGTTGACCAACCGCTGCCACCTCATGCAACCGCTTAAAACCTATGCTTGGGAGTGGGATTTTTACGATGCGCTGGCCGCCTTTTTGCGTATCGCCGATTATGCACAGCGGCACCGGGCATGCGCGCTCACTCCTTGGCTGCCGCGTGCACAAGGCTATTTAAACGTGGCTTTTAAGCACATGCCGGGGCTAGGCGAATATGACTTTTGTGAGGCGGCCACCACGCGCGAGTTGGCGCTGCAGTTGCGCTCTGCGCATTTGCTGCGCAAATCAGCGGTGTTGAGCGGCATGTGGCTCAAAACGCAATTGGTGGTGGAATGCGGCAAGCTGTTCGAGCATGCCGGCTTTGCCAAGCTGCGCGAACAATTGCCGGGAGAGACGAAGATTATTGCGCTGGTTGCGCAATCGCGGGGAACGACACACTGAGCCGCTTAAGGCAATTTACCCGCCAGTAAACTAGAGAGCGGCTGCGGCGATTTGATAAAGTCTCCTTGCACATAATCGACCCCGATAGCTTTGAGGTGCTCGAGTATCTGTTCCGATTCGACAAATTCGGCGATGGTTTTCAGGCCCATCACGTGACCGATGTGGTTGATGGATTCGACCATGGCGCGGTCCATGGGGTCGGTTTCCATGTCCTTGACGAAGGCGCCGTCGATTTTAAGATAATCCACTGGCAGATTCTTCAGGTAGGTGAAAGACGATAAGCCGCTGCCGAAGTCGTCGAGCGAGAATTTACAGCCTTTCGCTTTCAACACGCGAATGAATTCGATCGCTTCGGTCAGGTTGGTAATAGCGGCCGTTTCGGTAATCTCAAAACAGATCGATGGATAGGGCACGTGGTTGATGCTGAACTGGCGTTCGACGAAATCGAGAAAATGCTCATCGCACAAGGTATGGCCAGATAAATTTACAGTGCAAATTGATTTACCGCCACCCGTCACAAAGGGAAACATCTGATGGAAGGTGGAAAACGCGGCGCTGATCACCCAGCGGTCGATCGAGGTCATGAGGTTGTAGCGCTCGGCGGCGGGGATGAAGGCCATCGGCAAGATCATTTGTCCGTCATCGTCGAGCATGCGTAGCAGCATTTCGTAGTGCACATCCGCATCCGGGCTGGGGAATAAGGGCACGATCGGCTGCACAAACAGGCGCAGCCGGTTTTCTTCCATGGCGCGGGTAATGCGGCCCACCCACTGCATCTCGCCGCGCCGGCGCACCAACTCGATATCTTCTTCCTCATACACATGCACGCGGTTGCGGCCGCGATCTTTCGCGGCGTAGCAAGCGGCGTCGGCGGAGCTAAACAGCGCGGATAAGCTCTCGCTCTCGTCGGTAATCGCCACCAACCCGATACTGACGCCAATCACAAATGGCTTGTCGTGCCACACAAAGCGGAACTCTTTCACCATCTGCCGCAGCACTTCGGCGATGGGTTGTGCCTGCTCCAGGCTGCAATTTTCCAGCAGCACGCCGAATTCATCGCCGCCCAAGCGCGCCAGCGTATCGCGGTCGCGCAGCTTGGCTTGCAGCAGTACCGCGAGCTGGCGCAGCAACTCATCGCCCGCCACATGCCCGCTGGTATCGTTCACTACTTTGAATTGGTCGAGATCGAGATAACACAAGGTGTGCGTCTGATGCTGTTCGCGCGCGCCAGTCAACGCGCGCTCTACGCGCACCTCGAATTCGCGCCGGTTGGGCAAGCCGGTCAGCGTGTCATGCGCGGCTTGATAGGAGAGGCGCGAGGTCGCCTCGGCAATTTTCTCCTGTAAATTATCGCGTGACAGCTTCAGGGTCGTGGCCATGTTGTTGATGCCCTGCTCCAATACTTGCAACTCGCCCGCGGAGTCTTCCGCCACCCGCACATCGAGATTGCCCGCGCCGATCTCCCGCACCGCGACGGAGAGGCGCTGTATCGGGCGCGTCACTTCTCGGCTCATGCGAAACGCGAATAGCCCACTCCCCGCCAAGCCGAGCAGCATAATCACGAGACCATTGCGGATGAGCTCGTTTTTGCGCTGTACGGTGCCGGCGCGGCTCATTTCCACGTACACACGGCCGACGCTGCGTACCCGTGGCGCTTCGCTAGCGCTAGCGTTGGCGATTGCGCCGAGCAGGCTACCGGCTACATCTTCTAGTTCGATTTGACTCAATCGCACCGGCGCGCTGAAGGTCAACGCAGATTGGGTTTCGGCCACGGCGTAATCTAATCCGGCATGGGTGTCGGACACACGCGGCAGACGGCTGGGCTTGCCGCTGGTGGCCAAAATCTCTCCATTGAGATCGGTGATCACTACCCAATTAATGTCGGACTCCTTCAACGCGGCATCGGTCAGACGTTGCAGGATGTCGCGATTGCCGGCGAACACACCGTATTCACTGGCCGGCGCGAGTTGGCGCGCAATCGCCAAACCGCGTTCGCGCAGCGATTGCTCCAGATCGGCGATGCGGCTATTGACGAAATGCAGCGCCAATACCGCCGCGATCAAGGCCGCGGGTGCGAGTGCGAGAAACAAAACTTTGCCTCTAATGCCCCAGTTTTTCATGTTATTCGCGCTCCATTCCCGCTTTGATTTGCTCCAACAACGCCGCTTCGCTCTCGATGGTCAAGCCGAGCGAGCGCGCCACTTGATAGTTCACGCTGACTGAAAAATATTTAGGATATTGCGGAGATGGCAGCGTCAGCGTCTTGGCTTGCATCAAGCGCACTAATAGCTCCGCCGCTTGCTGTCCGATCTGCGCCGGTGTGGAATACACCGCCGCCAGCGCACCTGCGCTGACATAGGATTTTGAATACGCTATCAGCGGAATCTGCGCGCGGTACGAGGTGAGCAGCAAACTTTGTGCGGTATTTTTGTTGAATACCAGCGGGTCAGGTAGCGCCAGCAAGACATCAGCGCTGGTGAACAAGCGCTTGAGCGCCGGGATGATGTCTTCTTCGGTTGTCACTTGCTCTGCTGACACAGCTACCTTTTGCTCGCGTGCAGCCTGTTGCAAGGGTTTCAGACGATCTTGCGAAGATGGCCCCAGCAGCACGCCCACTGCATCCCGGTTTGGCAGGGCAGCCTTGATCAACTGGAGTTGGCGCGTGAGCGGTTGATCCAAATAAATCGCGGAGTATTGTCGAGAATCATGCTTGGCGCGTAAACGGGTGGACTCGTAACTTTGCCGTGGCACAAGAATATTGAGCACGGGCACGCGCGCATCCACTGAGACTTGCTCCATCGCATGCGTGCCTATCGCCACGATGATGTCGGTTTCTGTGAAATTTATACGTGCGGCAGAAAACGCTGACGCATTAATGGTTCGAATGTCGAACGCGCTATTCTGTGTAGCAAAATAGCTCTGCATGGCCACCGCCACTTCGCTACATGCCCCACTGCCGTCACTCAGCACCAGCAGTATTTGCGTCTGGCCGTGAGCGAAGCCCATCCCGCAAAACAGTACGATCGCCAGCATTGCCTGCATGGCTTTATGCAGACGCTGCCTCATCCATGGATACGTGTAGCGCAGCTTAAAACTCCAAGCTCAAAGTGCCGAACGTCCGTGACTTGAATTCGTTTTCTCGACGAAACTCAGAATAGGGCGCGAATAAGTTTTGCATGACCAAGGCAAGCTGCCCACGCTGCCCACCCACACGAAAATCATAGGCCAGGCGCGCATCCCAACGGCGATAATGTTTCAGAAATTGCCCATCGCCGATGGGGTGCATTTCACTCACTTGGTAATATCCTACGCTGGCTTCGATGCCGGATCCAAAACGGTGCGACAGCAAGGCGCTCCCAATATGGCTGGGGTTGGATTTTCGTAAATCTTCCGCCACATTCGTGTTGTAGGCGGATTCAATCACGGTCTTGGTGTAAGCGTGCGAGAGCGCGATCTGTGTCGCCCCCGCACGCCAGCGCGCTTGGGTTTGTACACCCTTCATGGTGACATCCGCCGCATTGCGGAAGAGAAAGAAGGTATAGGGCACGCCTGCCGTGCTAACCGGCGCGATCGTGTTTTGAATCCGATCTACGAAAAGCCGCGTATCGGCAGAAAAACCGTGCGCGGCTGATTCAAACAGGTAGGACAACTCGCGACTCACAATGCTTTCCGGTCGTAAACCCTGGCCGCCTTTAAAATAGGGGATCGTCGCGCTCCCAGGTGGTACGCCAATATTTAACGTCAGATTGTAGTCGCCGGAATCCTCCAGCACGGTAGGCGTGCGCAGCGCACGCGATACGCCGCCGCGCACGGTATGGCCGGGCGCGAAGTGATAGCTGAGCGCGAGGCGCGGCGAAAGATCGGTGCCGGTGATGTCGTTGTCTTCCCACATCGCCCCGCCATTCACCACCCAATTCGCAGCCGGTCGCCATTCGCCATTCAGAAACACGCGTTGCAGCTTCGAGGTTTTGGTTGCCGTCGTATTCAGATAAAGCGGCGCACGCACACGATCCAGTCGGCTGCTCCCGCCCCACACCACGCGCAGCGCCGGACTCAAGCGCTGATTGCGCTGAAACTCGATATCGAAGCGTTCGGAATCAAGATCATTCCGTAGAAAGGTCGCCAGGATCGGAACCCCACTCTCCACATAAGGGGTGGTGGTAACCGCTTCATGCCCGCTATTAGAGGTGTGGTAGAACTGCAAGGACATCTCATCGTCCGGCCCAACCACCCGGCGCCAGCGCAATTGCTGATAACTGCTTTGCACTTGCTGATCGTGCGGCACATCAAGCTTGCTATCAAAATATCCTTTCCCAAAAAGAGCGCCGGTGTACCCGGCCTGGACTTGCAGGGTGTTTTGCTCGTCAATGCGATAATCGCCGCGCCCGGAGATGAAGTCCGTACGTTGATGATCATTGCGCAACTCGAACCCGTGGTCCTGCTTGTGACCGACGGTTAGCCGATAGTCCCAGCCGCCCGCCTTGCCGCCATGGCGGGCCACGGCATCGGCCAACGCCGGTGCGCCGCCACGCACCGCAAGCAGCGAGCCCCGATCTTGGACCGGATCGCGCGTAATAATATTGATGATGCCGAGAAAGGAATTCGCGCCGTGCGATGCAGCGTTCGGCCCGCGAGTCACTTCAATGCGTTCGATATCTTCCAATGCGAGCGGTAACGCAGACCAGGGCACTTGGCCAAACATTGGCGTGTACACGGATGCGCCGTCGAGCAGCACTTGCACGCGACCAAAGTATCGGTTGTTCAGGCCATTACTGACCACTTGCTCGTTGCCGGTGAAGTGACCGACGTAAAACCCCGGCACCAGACGAAATACATCGGCTAAGTCGCGAAAGCCCGAGGTGCGAATCATGTCCCGGTCGATCACGGTCACCGCAGCGGGCGCCTCCGAAACGGGCTGCATTAAGCGCGAGACCGACAACACAACCGGTACCTCGCCGAAAAAATCCTGCTCGGACAAGGCCACTTGCACAGGCTCGGCTCCCATCACACGCGCACTCAAGACTAGCCATCCCGCACACACGCACACGCGCAGCGTGTATCGCTGTTTTTCTCTATTCATTGCTCCGCCCTTACTGCTTATTTTTTCGAATGACGCCCTAGGAAGGGTTAATTCGTTTCATTCCAAATACACGCGCCCTTGCTCTCTTTGTCGATATCGGCGAGCAAAGCGGCATGTGCTGCCAGTTCTTCCTCGCTCGCTCGCACTACTCGCAGGGATACCTTGGGCAGTGCTGCGCCTGACGCATCCATATGCATTTCTACCGGCTCGTTCATATCGATCAACAAGCTGTCCTGGCCGCGCGTCATGGCGATATAAACATCAGCCAACAATTCCGCATCGAGCAGCGCGCCGTGCATGGTACGGTTCGAGTTATCGACGAAGTAACGTTTGCACAAAGCATCCAGATTATTCTTCTGCCCTGGGTGCAGCTCCTTGGCCAGCTTGAGTGTGTCGATCACACTGGCGCACACCGTGCCGATGGCCGCTTGGCTGATCAGGGACAACTCATGGTTGAGAAACCCCACATCAAACGGCGCGTTATGAATAATTAATTCGCCGCCCTGAACAAAATCCAGGAATTCCTGCGCCACATCGGCGAATTTGGGCTTGTCCTGCAAAAACTCGATGCTGATGCCGTGCACCTGCTGCGCGCCGGCATCGATCTCGCGCTCCGGATTCAAGTAACAGTGAAAGTGATTGCCAGTCAGCCGCCGGTTTAACATCTCCACCGCGGCGACTTCGATAATGCGATGGCCGAGCGCGGGGCTCAAGCCGGTGGTTTCGGTGTCGAGAAAAATTTGACGCATGGTGGTTCCATTATTGGTGAAAACGTTTTAACCACGGGGGACACGGAGGACACGGGGAAAACAATCTGTCTGGCCTTCCCCGTGAACCCCGTGCCCCCCGTGGTAAAGATTTAAATTCCCTGCCCCTCGCAGCCCTTGTTGGCCAAGGCATCCGCGCGTTCGTTGCCGTCGTGGCCGGCATGGCCTTTGACCCAGATCCAATCGATGTCGTGTTGCGTGGCAAGTTGATCCAGCTCGCGCCACAGGTCTTCGTTTTTAACCGGTTTTTTGTCGGCGGTTTTCCAACCGCGTTTTTTCCAGTTGATGATCCACTCGCTGATGCCCTTTTGCACATATTGCGAGTCGGTATGCAGTTTCACCACGCAGCGCCGCTTGAGCGATTCCAGCGCGCGGATCACCGCCAACAGTTCCATGCGGTTGTTGGTGGTTAAACGCTCGCCGCCGCACAACTCTTTTTCCGTTTTGTCGTAGCGCAGCAGTGCGCCCCATCCGCCGGGACCAGGGTTGCCTTTGCAGGCGCCATCGGTAAAGATTTCCACGATTACTTCAGACAAGCTCGGATTCCTTTTGTGAATTGCGCTGCGTCAGTTCCTTTTGCGCGGCCGGGGCAATACGGCCCTGCGCCGCTAAGCGCTCTTTCCAACTGGGCATTATCAGCCGCATGCTATGCACGCGCTTTTTGGCGAGCAGAAAATACACGCCGCCGCCGAGCGGCCACCAACGATCGCCGGCTGCTTCCATGAATTGAAGCCGCTCCAGCCATTGCGCGCTTTGCAGCGGCGGCACGTAACACGATAAGCGCCCGGCTACGACCTCGAGCCCCAGCAGCGCGAGCCAATCCTTGACGCGCGGCAAGCCGATAAAATGGCCGCGCCAGGGATAATCCCCGCAGCGGCGCTTGATGAGATGGCCCACCCCCCACCAGCTCAAGGGGTTGAAGCCGGTGATGATCACGTGCCCCTCGGGCATCAGCACCCGCTCTACCTCGCGCAAAATCTGATGTGGGGTCGCGGAAAATTCCAACACATGCGGCATCAGCGCGAGATCGACGCTCTGACTTGCGATAGGTAAATGATTAAAATCGGTAATGAGCCGCGCCGGGGAGTGCACATCGAGGTTCAAGCGCTGCGGGATGCGGCTCGCGCGCAATAAATCGTATTGCGGCAAACCGAGTTGCAGCGCATTGAAACCGAAGATATCGCTCACGGTTTCATCGAAATAGGCCTGCTCCCGCGCCAGCACATAGCCGCCCAGCGTGGTCTCGAACCACTGCCGTGCATCCCGCCGACGCTCAATACGATTTGACAAGTTTCCCATCTCCTTCAACCATACACATTATGGCAAACGTTCAAGTCGTCCCTATCCCCGCTTTCGAAGACAATTACCTGTGGCTGCTGGTTCGCGGCGGGAAGGCGCTTGTCGTTGACCCCGGCGACGCTAAACCCGTGCTGGATTATTTGGCGCAGCATGGGCTTGAGCTATGCGCCATTCTTTGCACCCACCATCACGCAGACCATGTGGGCGGCATTCGAAAGCTGCTGCAACATTTTAAGGTGCCGGTCTATGGCCCCGCGCATGAAACCATCCCTGGCCGCACCCACCCCGTCACCGAAGGCGACACGGTAAAAATACCGGAATTGGGCTTGGAATTCAGCGTCATCGACGTGCCCGGTCACACGGCAGGACACGTCGCGTATTATGGCGCAGAACGCTTATTTTGTGGGGATACGCTGTTCGCATGCGGCTGTGGCCGGCTGTTTGAAGGTACGCCCGCCATGATGTACACGTCGATCGCAAAGCTCGCTCGCTTGCCCGATGCCACGCTCATGTACTGCGCGCACGAATACACGCTAGACAACCTCCGCTTCGCTAAAAAAGTCGAACCGGACAATGCCGACCTGACTCAGCGCGAAACACAGGACCGCGCCAGCCGCGCAAAAAATCTACCTACCGTGCCCTCCACGATGGGCTTGGAAAAGCGCACCAACCCGTTTATGCGCAGCCTGGAGCCGACGGTGATTCAAGCCGCCGAGCGCTATGTCGGCCACGCCCTTTCCGACCCGGCACAAGTGTTCGGCACAGTCCGTGCCTGGAAGGACGATCAGGACTGAGGTTACAAGAAATATATCCTTGACGATTAAGGCCTTACGCCGTTACCATCGCCTCGACTTCAACTTGAAACAAAGTGAAAATAGATGCGGATAACACGCCCCCAACTGACGATCTCCATCTTGATCGCCGGTATTTTCAGCGGCGCAGCCCTAGCTGGCGACGCGGTACTGATTCCCGCCTCCGCTGTTACGTACTCTGTCAAAGCCCCCGAAGAAGTCCGCACCGAAACCATTCCCGCCGCTTCGCTCAACCCGCCGCTTGCAGCGCCCAGCACCACCCCCGCGTTGGATCAACTCTCCATCATCAGCATCGAGCCGGCGCCTACCACCGCCACTCCGCTATTAAAAGCGGCAGAAAGCCTGGGCGACCCGCAGCGCGACTTGTGGGCGCGCATCCGCGTCGGCTTCGCGCTCTCGGAGCTTGATTCGGCCTTGGTGCAGGAAAACGAAAATTGGTACGCCAAGCGGCCCGACTATGTGGAACGCATGCTGGATCGCAGCAAGCGCTATATGTTCTATATCGTGGAAGAAGTCGAAAAACGCGGCATGCCGACCGAGATCGCGCTGCTGCCGATGATCGAAAGCGCATTCAACCCCAAGGCCTATTCGCGCAGCCACGCGGCCGGTATTTGGCAATTCATCCCGTCCACCGGCCGTCATTTCGGCTTAAGTCAAAATTGGTGGGTGGATAGCCGGCGCGACGTGATCGCCGCCACCGATGCCGCGCTCGATTACCTGCAAAAGCTGCACAATATGTTCGGCAGTTGGGAACTGGCGCTGGCCGCCTACAATTGGGGCGAAGGCTCAGTATCGCGCGCCATCGCCAAGAACAAGGCGCGTGGCGAGCCGACCGATTATCTCAGCCTGCGCATGCCGAACGAAACACGGCAATATGTACCGCGCCTGATGGCGATCAAAAATCTGATCGCCGCGCCGAGCAATTTCGGCATCGACCTGGGCGTCGTGCCCAACCAACCCTATTTCGCGCAAATCACCCTCACTCAGCATATCGATGTGGCGCTCGCGGCCAAGCTGTCTGATACCACGCTGGATGAATTCACTTCGCTCAACCCGCATTACAATCGACCGGTGATTCAGGCGAAGCAACCCGTCACCTTGCTGCTGCCGGTGGATAAGGCTGAAGTCTTTGCGTCTAATCTGGAAAACTACGGCAAGCCGCTGGTGTCGTGGCAACCCTATCACGCCAAGCGCGGCGAAAAGTTGGATGCCATCGCCAGCCGCCACGGTATTTCCAGCGCGCGACTGAAAGATGCGAATGGGATCAATCTTAAACGCGGGCGTTTGGCGAGCAATCAAGTGCTGCTGGTACCGGGTACCAGCAGCGCCAAACTGGAAACCGCCACCTTCACCGATATCAAAACCGAATCGCTAACGCTGGCTAATGGCCGCGTCTATTCGGTGCGCAAAGGCGACACCCTGCTATCCATCGCCAAGCGTCATGGCGTGAAAGCCGAGCAGATCAAAGCTTGGAACAATCTGAAATCCAACCGCCTCGCGCGCAATCAGAAGTTGAATGTGGGTCAGGTCGAAAAGGCCGCGTTGAGTGATACCGTGGTCAGCTCAAAAGTGGCCACCAAAGCTTCACAGCGCGTCTCCGCCAAGAAGGCGCCAGCGAACAAGCAATACACCGTGCGCCGCGGCGACACCTTGTATTCCATCGCCCAACGCTTTGCCGTCGAACTCGACGACCTGCTGCGCTGGAACAAACTCTCTTCTAAAAAGCGCATTCAACCAGGCGACAAAGTCACCATCGTTTTGGCCACGAACGGCTAACACCCTTTGCGGGAGAGGCATGCCTCGCCCCTACTTCCCATATAAGTAGCAGCGCACCACCTGCTCGCCAAACAATGTTTCATCGGGATAACGCTCACTACACACCGGCATGGCGTGAGGGCAGCGCGGATGAAAATGGCAGCCGCTGGGCGGATTGGCGGGTGATGGCAGCTCACCTTGCAGGTGAATCACCTCGCGCCCAGTGGTTTTTTCGATCATCGGTACCGCCGACAATAGCGCTTGGGTGTAGGGATGCTTCGGTGCACCCAATACCGTTTCCACCGGGCCGTGCTCGACGATGCGGCCGAGATACATCACCGCTACGTCGTGCGCGAGATATTCCACCACCGAGATGTTGTGCGTGATGAAGAGGTAAGAGAGCTGATGCGTTTGTTGCAGGCCGCGCAGCAAATTAAGAATCTGCGCCTGCACCGACACATCGAGCGCACTGGTCGGCTCATCGCACACGATCAGCTTAGGATTCACCGCCAAGGCACGGGCGATGGCGATGCGCTGGCGCTGCCCGCCGGAAAACTCATGCGGGTAGCGATATTTGGTGTCGGCGGCGAGTCCCACTTCCTCCAACAACCGATCAATGCGCTGCGCACGTTCCAGCGCATTGGCGCCTACATTCAATGCACGCATCCCCTCTTCCAATATCTCCGCGATCACCATGCGCGGATCGAGCGAGGAAAAGGGATCTTGGAAAATAATTTGAAACGCACCGCGCTTCGATCTCAGTTGAGCGCGGTTAAAGCGAGTGAGTTCTTGCCCCTCAAATTGCACGCTACCACCGCTCACCGGCACGAGTTGCAGAATGCCCTTGCCCACCGTGGTCTTGCCGCAACCAGATTCGCCCACCAGCGCCAGCGTGCGCCCAGCGGGAATCGCCAGCGACACGCCATCCACTGCTTTCACCGCTCCCACCACCCGCTGCAAGAAACCTTTGCGAATCGGAAAATGCACTTTCAAATCCCGAACCCGCAACAACTCACCACCCGACGCCTGATGCCCGACGCCTGAGGCCTGAACTTCGACGCCCGACGCATGGCGCCCGACGCCTGCTTCCTGCTCCAACAAATGGCAACGCGCACCCACGCCCTGTTCCAACACCGTCCAACGCGGCGTCTCCTCCCGACAGCGCGCCCAGGCAAATTCGCAGCGCGCGGCAAAGCGACAACCAATAAACTCACTATCCAATTTCGGCACGCTGCCGGGAATCATTGCCAGGGCTGTGCCGCGCTTATCCAGGCGCGGCACCGAATCGAATAGTTTTTGCGAATAGGGATGGCGCGGGGTTTTGAAAAAGGCTTCGCGCGCCGCCATTTCCACAATCTCGCCGGCGTACATCACACCCACACGGTGCGCCATTTCCGCCACCACCCCCAGATCATGGGTGATGAAGAGCAGCGCCATGCCGTTCTTACGCTGCATCTCGCGCAACAATTCCAGTACTTGCGCCTGAATCGTCACATCCAGCGCCGTAGTCGGCTCATCCGCGATGAGCAAGGCCGGTTCGCACGCCAGGGCGATGGCGATCATCACCCGCTGCTTCATGCCGCCGGAAAGTTGATGCGGGTAAGCATCGATCACGCGCGCGGGATCGGGAATGCCTACCGCGTCCAGCAGATCAAGGATGCGGCGTTTTAACTGGCTGCCACTCATCTTTTGATGCTGCGCCAGCGGCTCGCCGATTTGCATGCCCACCGTCAACACCGGATTGAGGCTGGTCATCGGCTCTTGGAAAATCATGGCGATGCGCGAACCGCGCAAGCTGCGCATGGCGATTTCCGGCAGGGCGAGCAAATCTTGGCCGTCGAGTGTAATGCTGCCACTGACAATGCGCGCGGTCGGGGGCAGCAAGCGCATCAAGGACAGCGCCGTTACCGATTTACCGCAGCCGGATTCACCCAAGAGCGCGAAGGTCTCGCCGCGCTCGATGCTGAAGCTCACCGCATCTACGGCACGGGTTTGACGCTGGCGGCTTTCAAACCAGACGCGCAAATCCTGCACTTCAAGCAAGGCGCTCATTCCGACCTCGGATCGAAGGCATCGCGCACCGCATCGGCGAATAAATTGGCCGCCAGCACCAGCGCGAACATAAAGACGAAGGCGGCGGCCAAGGGCCACCACACGATGGGTTCGCGCGCCAACTCCAAGCGTGCGCTGTTGATCATATTGCCCCAGCTGTGCATGGTGGGATCGACGCCGACGCCGACATAAGCCAGCACCGCTTCGGCCAACACTAGGCTGCTGAATCGCAGGGTGACGGTGATCAGCACGATGTGCATCACATTGGGCAGGATATGCCGCGCCATGATCTGCCAGTGGCTCACGCCGAAGGCTTGGGCCGCTTGCACATAATCCACCTCGGTCAGCTTCAGCGTCTCGCCGCGCAATAGACGGCACAAACTGGTCCAACTGGTGATACCGAGGATCAGACACAGAAACAACAAGCGAAAATCGGCGCGCTCGGTAAGCGAGGCAAAGGCATCCTTATTGATGTCCATATACACCTGCATCATCAGCACCGCGGCAGCGATCAGCAGCACATCGGGAATGGCGTTGAGCGTGGAGTACACGTACTGGATCACATCATCGACCCAGCCTTTGAAATAACCTGCCATCACGCCCAGCCACAGCGCGAATGGCAACATGATCAAGACTGTGAGCGTGCCGATCACCAAACCGGTGCGAATGCTCTTGAGCGATAGATAAAGCACGTCTTGTCCGACTTTATCCGTGCCGAACACGTGATACTTCGGCGCCAGCAGCCACAGCACGCAGGCGAGCCACAACAGGCCGCCGAGCGTGAACAAAATCGTGCGCCAAGGCAGCTCGGTCTCCCCATGCAGCAAGGCGCGCCAGGTAACGCGCCGCCCAACTCCGATGAGCAGGACACACCAGATCAGCAAGGCAATCAGCGTGCCTTGTGCGACGAGCCACAGCACATCGCTGTGGCGGCCCTCGCTGTGCTGACCCAAATGCGCGCCGCCATGCTTCAAGCGCGGATGGCCGCGCAGCGTGCGCCCATCCGGCTGCTCCATGCTTTCCATCGCATACAGTTGGATGGCCAGTGGCGCGGAATAGGTTTTTTCGGTTTGCGTGCGCAGCGGTTTTAATACGCGATCAAGCGCGCTGATCACTTCAAGCGAATATTCCGTCGCTGCACCCGGCTTTTGATTAGGCAAGGCTTCGCGAAAATGCACCGAGTCGAGTAAGCCCATCGCTAGAAACGCGCACAAAACCACGGCAGAGGCCATTGCCGCGGGGCGCCGCGCCACCTTGCGCCAGGGGGCGGCTAAATGTGCCTTGCTGCGCGCGCGCCAGACATAGAGCCCCACCACCAGCAGCAAGCAGTAGATCAGGATATCGGTCCAGAGGAAGGCGAATTTGATGTGCGTCATCACGCTAGCCTTATCCTTGGATCGACCAGGGTGTAGGCCACATCGGTCATCAGCAGCCCCAAAATGTAGAGCACCGAACCCAGGAACACCATCGCATGCACGATGGCGAAATCCTGGCTGCGAATCGCATCGATGGTGTAGCTGCCCAAGCCGGGAATGCCGAAGAACGATTCCGAAATCAAGCTGCCCATGAACAAGGTGGGAATCACCACCACCGCACCGGTGAGAATCGGGATCAGCGCATTGCGCAACACATGACGGAACAGCACCACGCGCTCGGCCAAGCCCTTGGCGCGCGCGGTGCGCACATAATCGCGGCCCATTTCCTCCAAGAAAATCGTGCGATACAAACGTACGCCGCTGCCGATGCCGCCGATCACGCCGATCGCCACCGGCAGCACCAGAAATTTGAACGCATCCCAGCCGCCCTGGTAACCGGAGATCGGCACCAAGTGCAGCAATTTGCTCACCAGAAATTGGCCGCCGATGATGTAGAACAAACCGGAGATGGACATCATCGCCACGCACAACACCACGCCGGCAAAATCGACATAAGTGGCGCGGAAAAACGCCAAGATCAGCGCGAATGTAATTTCCACCAGCATGCCAATCAGAAATACCGGCACCGCCAGCGCCAGGCTGGGCCACATGCGGTTTTTGATGTCATGGCCGATGTCCCGTCCATCGTCCGCAGCACCAAATTGGAAAGCGAACATCGGCACCGATTTGTTGAAGAACACGGTTTCGGTAAACTTGGCCGCGCCCTGCGCCGCGCCGTGAAAGAACAGCGGCTTGTCGTAACCGTGCTCGCGCTTCCATTTCAGCACGGCTTCCGGCGTCACATGCTTCATACCCAATTGGATGCGCGCCATGTTGTCCGGCGAATTGACGGCAAAAAATAACGTGAAGATCAGCACGTTGACGCCAATCAGGATCGGGATGGAGTAGAGCAGGCGGCGCAGCAGGTAGCCGATCATTTAGGTGCGCCCTCCCCTCGCGCCGGTGCATGCAACTTGCGCCGCCACACAAACACCGCCGGAACCAGCGCCAGCAGCAACAACGCGCCCAAGGCAAACAAGGGCCATAGCAGCGGCTTATTCCACGCCGCGCGTTGACGCTCGCGTAAGGCCGGATCGATGCGTAGATATTTCAAACCATTATTTGCCATCAAGTTCGGTTTGGCGTTGAAATACCAGCCGTGATACAGGCCATACGCCTTGGGAATGAAGCCCCACACCCACGGTGCATCGTGGCGCGCGATCTCGATCATGGCGTCGATCACTTGTTGCCGCGCCGGACCGTTGTCCATGTTTTTCATTTGCTCGAATAGACGGTTGAATTCGGGGTTGTCGTAATTCGCGGCATTCTCACCATTGAGGCCGACTTTTTTATTCGGGCCATGCAACAGGAACAGAAAGTTTTCCGGGTCGGGATAATCCGCGTTCCAGCCCCACTCAAAAAGCTGTGCATCGCCCTTCAGCATCTTGTCTTGGAACCGGTTGTAGTCGGTGGCACGGATCAGCAATTGCAGATCGATTTTTTTCAATTGCTTACTCAGCCACTCCAAGCGCGCTTTGGCATCCGGGCCGGTGGCGGCAGTATCGAAATGCAGCAACAGCGGCTTGCCGGATTGCGCATCGCGGCCATTGGGGTAGCCCGCCTGCGCCAGCAAGCGCTTCGCCTCGTCGATCGATTTGCGCTGTGCGCGGCCATTGGCCCAATCGTACATATAACGATTCACACCCGCTTCGCCCTCGACATAGCCGAAGATGCCGGGCGGGATCGGGCCTTGCGCCGCGATGCCGCGCCCGTTGCGAAAAATGGAAATGAACTCCTCATAATCCACCGCAATGGAAATCGCCTGGCGCAGCTTGCGTGCGCGCTCCGACAGCCCGCCCACCAGCGGGTCTTGCATATTGAAACCCATGTAACTGATGGTGGTTTGCACCGTCGTCGCCAAGCGAATATTTTTCTCCTGCAAATCCGGCGTGAGCGCGGCTTCGCCTTGCGCGCCGAATTTCACCGCTTGATCGAAAGTGTCGGAGTTGATGCCGGATGAATCGTAATAGCCTTGCAGAAATTTATTCCAATACGGAATGTCTTCTTTCTCCAAGCTATACACCGCGCGCTCGATGAACGGAATGGTCTTGCCCGCATCGGCCAACAATCCAGCCTCTCGGTCACCCACGTCGCCTTCATGCGGGTAACGATCACCGCGATAATTCGGGTTCTTCACCATCACCATCTGCTTGTTTGGATCGTTGAGGCTCAACATATACGGCCCGGTGCCGACCGGATACCAATCCAGAAGCAGATTCTTCGCCTTCATCCCTGCTTGGGAATAGAAGCGTTCTGCCTCCCACGGCACCGGCGCGAAAAACGGCATGGCAAGCCAATACACGAACTGGGGATATTTACCTTTGAGCTTGACCCGGTAAGTGTAGCGATCGACCACCTCCGCCCCGGCCAACGGGTAGCGATTCAGATCGAGATAAGCCGCACCATTGTCGCGTTTGAGTTGCTTATCCGCTTGCGCCAACACTTCGCCGTATTCTTTCAAACCAATGATGTAATCGGCCATCAGTCCGAAGATCGGCGAATTTAGCCGGGGGTGCGCCAGGCGCTTGATCTGGTACACGTAATCGTCCGCCGTCAGCTCGCGCGTGCCGCTGATTTTAAAATCGCTCAGGGTTTCGATTTTTTCCAACTCCGCCGGGCTGAGCGAATGGTAGAGCAAGCGCCCCTGTGCATCTTGAGCAAAGGCCGGATGCGGTTGATAGCGGATGCCCGGCAGGATATGTATTTCATACTCGCTCACCGCGACTTGCGAGGCTGGCGCATCCGTCGCCAAGAGCTTGCCCTGGGCATCGAAATAGCGCGCTTGCGGCAGCTCGCGCACGGTCAATGGCTCCAACTGGTAGGGGCGCTTCAAATAGTGATATTGCAGCGGCGGCTCGTAGATCTGGCCGGTGAACACTACTTCGTTGGAGGAATATGAACGCGCAGGGTCGAGGTGTTTGGGGCGCTCGGAGAACACGCTATAAAGCGTGTTTTGTCCGCGCTCGGCTGTCTGGTAGGGATCGTTCCACGGCGCCTTGCCACAGCTGGCCAGCAACAACAGCAGTAACACCCCGGCCCATGCGCGTAATCGAGTCATGGGGCAAGAGTTTAGCGCAAATCCTAGTGCGCGAAGCCCTACCCGCATTGATTTATAATGCCTGATTCGCCACACACAATAAGGAACTAGCCATGGGCTTTCTCGCAGGCAAAAAAATCCTCATCACCGGTCTTCTCAGCAACCGCTCCATCGCCTATGGCATCGCCAAAGCCGCAAAACGCGAAGGCGCCGAACTCGCTTTCACTTATCAAGGCGAACGCACGCAGGAACGCGTAGCGGGTTTAGCCCAAGACTTCGATTCGAAGCTGTTGTTTAACTGTGATGTGTCGAGCGACGAAGAGATCGATCAGGTTTTTAAAGATCTAAAACAACATTGGGATGGTCTCGATGGCATTGTGCATTCGGTGGCCTTCGTGCCGAAGCAAGCCTTGTCCGGCGACTACCTCAGCGCCGTCAACCGCGAATATTTCCGCATCGCGCACGACATCAGCTCCTACAGTTTCACCGCGTTGGCCAAGGCCGGACTGCCGATGATGGAAGGGCGCAACGGCGCCCTACTCACCCTCTCCTACCTGGGCGCGATTCGTTCTTTGGCCAACTACAACGTCATGGGCCTAGCTAAAGCCAGCCTCGAATCCAGCGTGTATTACCTGGCACAAAGCCTTGGTCCAAAGGGTATCCGGGTAAACGGTATCTCCGCCGGGCCAATCAAAACCCTGGCCGCCTCGGGCATCGCCGACTTCGGCAAAGTGCTGGATTTTGTAGCAAAATCCGCCCCCCTGCGGCGCAATGTCACGATCGAGGAAGTCGGCAATGTCGCCGCATTCTTGCTGAGTGATCTCGCCTCGGGTATGACCGGCGAAATCAGCTATGTGGACAGCGGCTTCAATACCACAGTAAGCGGTCTTTGGCCCTAAACTTAGCTGGAAATAGGTCGATATGCCATTTGTCTCGATACGACATAACAAGGAACGACAACATGGCATCGACTGTTTCCAACCATATTAGTGAAAGCAAGGCCTCGCTCACCATCAATGGGCGTTTCGACTTTTCTATACACCGCGATTTCCGCGCGAATTACGAACAAATCCTCGGCGCCAGCGGCGTGCGCGAGTTGGATGTCGATTTGAAGGGCGTCGATTACGTCGATAGCTCAGCGCTCGGCATGCTGCTCCTGCTACGTGAAAAAGCCACGACGAAGAACATCCAAATGAAGTTGGTTGGCGCCCAGAGTGCAGTGCGACAGGTGTTGGAAGTCGCCAACTTCGGTCGGCTATTCGCCATCTCCTGAAACGCCCCCCCATAGCGTCGCGCGGTACACGTGAGTCGCTGAGAACCTGACGATGAAAATCCTGTTAGCCGACGACACGCCGGAGAACCTTTTCCTATTCAGCCAGCACCTCAAAGGCCAAGGCCATGAGATCGTGACGGCCAAAAACGGCGAAGAAGCCGTGGCCGCCTACCGTAGCGAGCATCCCGATCTGGTCATCATGGATGTAATGATGCCTGTGATGGATGGATATGAAGCGACAGCCGACATCCGCCGCATCGACCCGACGCATTGGGTGCCGATTATTTTCTTGAGCGCGAATACGGACGATGGCGAGCGCACGAAAGGCTTGGAGGCTGGCGGCGACGATTACCTCGCCAAACCCGTCAATCTCGCCATCCTGACCAATAAAGTGCGCGCGCTGCGCCGTATTGCAGACATGCAAGATCAGGTTTCGCACTACGCGCGCGAATTGCAGGCCAATCTCGAGCAAAACCGAGATGAACAGCAATTGGCGCGCCATCTGCTCAACCACATTGTGCGCCAGGATAAGGCTGAGCAAGAGCTGGTTAACGCTTGGGTCGCTCCCGCCCAGCATTTCACCGGCGATGTGGCGATCACTGCGCGCACACCCGCGAACGAGTTGAATGTATTGCTGGCGGACGCCACCGGCCATGGCCTGGCCGCCGCAATCAGCGTGCTACCGGTGATCGAAACGTTCTACAGCATGACTGAAAAAGGATTCTCCCTCTCCAGCATCGTGCGCGAACTGAATCGCAAAGTGAAACATCTATTGCCAATCGACCGCTTTGTCGCCACGGTATTGATCTCGATCGACTACACCAATCGCACCGTGCGGATATGGAATGGCGGCTCGCCGGAAGTGGTCTTCGTCACCGACGGCGGGGTGGTGCAGCGTATCTGGAAATCCGTCCACCCCGCGCTCGGCATTTTGTCCGACGCCGAATTTGACAGTAACCCGCAGGTCTATCTATGGGACGAGCCGGGTGAAATCATTCTTTGTTCCGATGGCTTGCCTGAAGCGGAAGACAGTGCTGGCATTCCGTTCAGCATGACCCGCTTCCTGTCCTTGCTGTCCCGCCCTTATGGCACGGGCCGCTTTAAAGTGCTTGCGGATGCGTTACAGAGCCACATCCAAGGCGCCCAACAGCGCGACGACATCTCCCTGCTCGCGGTGCGCTGCGCTGGTGAGCTGGAATGGCTGCAAATGACCGAAGCCATACCCGCCTCACCACAACACAACACAACCGGCCATTCGCGTTGGCGCTTTTCGCTGTCCCTCAGTGCGGAAGAAATCAAGCATCTGGATGCCCTGCCCTTGATCATGAATTGGCTAGACCAACTGCAAATCAATCCAGAGCATCGCAATCAAGCCTTTCTGATTCTGGGCGAGCTATTTAACAACGCGCTCGACCACGGTTTGCTCCATCTCGACTCCAAGCTCAAACAAGACCCAGATGGCTTCGAACAATTCATAAGCATGCGCGAAGCGCGGCTCTCACAGCTCACCGATGCCACGATAGAAGTAGATTTGGAACGCTTTTATTTAACGGGCAGCGACCTCCTACGCCTGCGCGTCAGGGACAGCGGCCCCGGCTTCGACCGTGCCGCCATGCTCGAAAAACGCAAAGACGCCGCCGACCAACTGAGCGGACGCGGCATCATGCTGGTGAAACAACTCTGCCTCTCTTTGACCTATTCGGAACAGGGCAATGACGTTACTGCGGTGTATAGCCTAGCCTAGTGAGTCAGGCTATTTAAACTGGCTCAACACATAAAAGTGTGCTTGATCCAGGTGCCATGCAGTTTGAAATGCAAAGTTCGGGCCGTGCCACCATGACCCGGTAATGGCGGAAAAGTAAGCGCTGGGGCTGGACACGATTTGGCTTGAGTCATGCAAGGCATTGATTTGTCATGGGGTTGCTTAAGCCAGGTTCCACGACGCGCGCGGGCTTTTGCGTGATTACCGTGGGATAAACAGCGTCTAGCCCAACTCAAACATGACCAAATTAAAGTAAGGTTATTGCATGCCGTTAACGGTTCAAGGGAACGGCTTGCAATCCAAATCGATGACACCGGTGTAGGTTTTAATTTTCAGCAAGGCTTTAACAGATCGCTGAAAACCAAGGCATACACAGGCGCCGCATCATGATGATCCTCTCGGCGTGCGAGTCTTTACTTTATAGCGGCACTAGCAACATCGCCGAGGCAGTCTACCCCTGGAACCTTGGGGACGGATCAGATTAATTCAGAAAGGAGTGTGGCATGTCTCTCGCACAGCAAACCAGCACCGAGCCCCTGCACCAAGTGGGCAGCGGAGAATTTTTAACCTTCACCTTGGGTGATGAAGAGTATGGCGTGGATATCCTGAAAGTGCAGGAAATCCGCGGCTACGAGAATGTGACCAAGATCGCCAATACGCCCGATCACATCAAGGGGGTGATTAACCTGCGCGGCGTGATCGTGCCCATTTTCGATCTCCGGGTGAAATTCCGTTTGAGCAAAATCGAATATGACCAATTCACCGTCGTCATCATCCTCAGCATCGGCAGCCGGGTGGTCGGCGTGGTGGTGGATGGTGTTTCCGACGTGATTCAGCTCAACCCGGAGCAGGTCAAGCCCGCGCCGGAACTGGGCGAGGCGCGCGACACCGACTATATCCTGGGCCTGGGCTCGACCGAGGGCCGCATGATTATTCTGGTGGATATCGAGCGGCTAATGTCCAGCAGCGATGTGGATCTGATGGATCACGTAGACCAGGTTGCGGCATAAATTCCAAGCCATTAATTTATTTTCGGGAGAATTACCATGTTAAAGAACTTAACCATCAAATCGCGCCTGACTTTTGTCATCGCGTTCATGTCTGTGTTGCTGCTGCTCATCGGCGGTATGGGCCTGTTTGGCATCAACAAGTCCAACGAAGGCTTGCGCAGCGTTTATGAAGACCGCACCGTTGCGCTCGGCCAGGTGGCGACCATCGAGGCCTTGCTTTTGAACAACCGCCTGCGCATCGCGGTTTCCCTGGTCACCCCGACGCCCGAGGTGATCAAGGAAAACACCGCCGCGGTTGATAAGAATATCGAGGAGGTCGGGAAAACCTGGGATGCGTACATGGCGACCACTCTCACCCCGGAAGAGAAAAAACTGGCCGATCAATTCGCCGAAGACCGCAAGAAATTCGTCGGCACAGGCCTGAAACCGACCGTGGCCGCGTTGCGCGAGGGCAATATCAAGGAAGCCAACCGGCTCGTGGTTGAAGTGATTCGCCCCACCTACAAACCGGTGGGCGAAGGCATCCACGCGCTCAAACAACTGCAACTCGACGTCGCCAAGCAGGAATACGCACAAGCGCAAACCAGCTACGCCACCATCCGCAACATCACCATATCCGCAATCATCATCGGTATAGCCTTGTCCATCTGGATCGGCTTCATTCTCATCCGCGCCATCGTGCGCCCCATCAACGAAGCGGTGGCCGTTGCCAATGCGGTTGCCGCCGGAGATTTGACCAGCAAAATCCAGGTTACCGCCAAGGATGAAACAGGCCTGTTGATGCAGGCGCTGAAGGACATGAATGAAAACCTGGTGCGGCTGGTGGGGGATGTGCGCGTCAGCGCCGACACCATCACCACCGCCTCCAAGGAAATCGCGGCCGGCAATGCCGATTTGTCGCAGCGCACCGAGGAGCAGGCATCAAGCTTGGAGGAAACCGCTTCCAGCATGGAAGAGTTGACCTCGACCGTTAAACAGAACGCGGAGAACGCCAAGCAAGCCAATCAGCTGGCCAAAGGCGCGAGCGAAGTCGCGGTCAGGGGCG
>JBBTCZ010000004.1:0-20457 GCA_038042985.1 Pseudomonadota bacterium | reverse complement strand
GGTGGTGGGCCAAGTGGTGGGCACCATGACCGCCATCCAAGACAGCTCGCGCAAGATCGTGGACATTATTTCGGTCATCGACGGCATCGCCTTCCAAACCAATATCCTGGCGCTGAATGCCGCCGTGGAAGCGGCCCGTGCGGGTGAGCAAGGACGCGGCTTCGCGGTGGTGGCAGGCGAAGTGCGCAATCTGGCGCAACGCTCGGCGGCGGCGGCGAAGGAAATCAAAACCCTGATTGGTGATTCGGTGGAAAAAGTCGATGGCGGCACCAAGCTGGTGGAAGAAGCCGGCCGCACCATGGACGAGATCGTCAGCTCGGTCAAACGCGTGACCGACATCATGAGCGAAATCACCGCCGCGTCGATGGAGCAAAGCGCCGGTATCGAGCAAGTGAATCAAGCCGTCACGCAAATGGACGAAGTGACCCAGCAAAACGCCGCGCTGGTGGAAGAAGCCGCGGCGGCCGCCGAGTCGATGGAAGAGCAAGCGCAGTCGCTGACAGCGACGGTCGCGATCTTCAAGTTGGATGGCGGCCAGCAAGTGGCGAAGGTTAAATCGACGCATACCAGCGTGGCGCTATCTAAACCACGTTCGGCAGGCGTGCCGTCTAAGAACGAGCGCCGCGGCTTGCCACAGCCCAAACCCGCAGCGGCTGAGGATGATTGGAGCGAGTTCTAAGGCACGATGCCTAGTGACGCAACTCGATAAAACGCAGGACGTTGGTCGCGGAGAATGAGGCTATTTCTCGTCATGTGCTGCGCGCTTTCCTGGTCAATCTGGGCTTCCATAATATTCTGGAAGCCACGAATGGTGCCCAGGCTTTAGCGTTAGGCCGCGAACACGCCCCGCGTTTTGCGCTACTCGACATCTACATGCCGGCAAAACGAACTAAACGCTTACTCAAATCGCATGAGCCAAGACAAGCCTCCGCCCAAATCTTCCACGCCCGACTTGGCAAAAGAGTTGGCGCGCTTGCGCCAGAATTTTCTATCCCAGCTCGGTGATCGCATCGAAGCGATTGAAGCCGAAGCTAACCGCCTCACGCGCGGCGCCTGGAATACCGAGGCCGCGCACGAGTTACACGCATTGGCGCATAAGCTGGCCGCCAGCGCCGGCACCTTCGGCGCCAGCGCCTTGGGCCAAGCGGCCAACCGCCTGGCGCTGCTGCTGCTGCCCTACCTCGGTGAGGCGCCGCAAGATAAATCCCTACGCGTCATCATCGGCCGCACCGTCATGGAAGTCATTTACTTAGCCCAAGCCATGCACCGCGGCCGCCGACTCGACGATGTGCCTAGCAAACGCAGCGCCCGGACGATCAACTCCTTGGTGTATGTGTTCGAGGATGACCGAGAACTTGCCGCAGCCATTGCCGCCCGTCTGATGGTTGCTGGCTACACGGTGCGCGAATTCCATGACATCACCGAATTCACTGCCGCCTGCAAGGACGCAGTGGCGCCCGCCGCCGTGATTATGGACATCATCTTTCCCGGCAGCGCGGATGCTGGCGTGCAAGCCATCGCCGAGTGCCGCCCGCACGCGCTCAAAAATGTACCTGTGATCTTCGTCTCGGTGCGCAATGACATCGAAGCCCGGCTCGGCGCTATGCGCGCCGGCGGCGTACGCTATTTAACCAAGCCCCTTGACCTGGATCGGCTGACGCGGGTGCTCGACGAGCTCAGCGGGGTACGCCTGCACGAGCCTTATCGTGTGCTGCTGGTGGACGACGATGCTGACCTGCTCGCACAAACTTCTGCCGTGCTGCGCGCCGCCGACATGACGGTGAGCGAAGTATCACGCTCGCTCGATGCACTGGAGGCGGCGCGCACCTTCCAGCCCGATGTGATCGTGCTTGATGTGTACATGCCGGAAGTCACCGGGCTGGAACTCGCCGCGCTGCTGCGTGAAGAAGATCGCTTCGCCCAAACGCCAATCTTGTTTCTGTCGAGCGAAACCGATTTGAACCCGCAAATAATCGCGCTGGATCTCAGCGCGGAAACATTCCTGGTGAAACCGATCGACCCGGCACATCTCACCACCGCCGTACGCGTTCACGCCAAACGCGCTCGGAAAGCACAAGCCTTGTCGGAGCACCTAGCGCATGCGATGCGCGAAAACGAATACCAAAAATTCGCCCTCGATCAACACGCCATTGTCAGCGTTGCCGACCCCACCGGCGTCATCCTTTATGTAAACAACAAATTCTGCCAAATCAGCGGTTATAGCTTCTCGGAACTGATCGGCCAAAACCACCGCATCGTCAAATCCGATCAGCATCCGGCAGCCTTCTACGAGGAGATGTGGCTCACCATTTCGGCCGGAAAAGTTTGGCAGAGCGTGGTGTGCAACCGGCGCAAGAACGGCGATCTTTACTGGGTGGAATCGACCATCGTACCGTTCCTGGACGAGCACGGCCTGCCCTATCAATACGTATCGATCCGCACCGACGTCACCGATATCATGGGAGTCGAAGCCGCGCTGCGTAAAGAACGCGATTTCTCCGACGCAGCCATCAATGCTTTGCCCGGAATATTTTATGTCCTATCGCAAGACGGGCGCTTTCTGCGCTTTAACGACAATCTGGCGCAGATCTCCGGCTACACGCCGCAAGAAATTGAACAGATGTCACCGCTGGATTTTTTTGGCCCGCAAGACAAGGAAATGATCGCGGGACGCTTGGCCCAAGTATTCCCCGACGGCCATGCCAGCACCGAGGCCGATCTCGTCACAAAGTCCGGTGTTGGCATTCCCTTTTATTTACAAGGCGCGTCAGTCGATTTTAATGGCCAGCGCTGCCTGATCGGCACCGGCACTGATCTCTCCACCATCAAACACACCCAGGCCGCGCTGCAGGCCAGCGAAGAGCGCCTGCGCCGCAGCCAGAGCTATGCCAACATCGGCACCTGGGACTGGAACATTGTAACCGGGGAACTCTACTGGTCGGAGCGCATCGCCCCCCTGTTCGGCTACCCCGAAGCCAATCTGGAAACCACTTACGACAACTTCCTCGCCGCCGTGCATCCGGAAGACCGGCAAGAGGTCATCGACGCGGTCAACGCCTGCGTCGAACGGCGCGCCGAATACCATATCGAGCACCGCTGCGTGTGGCCCGATGGCACGGTGCGCTGGCTGATGGAGCGCGGGGACGTGACGCGCGCCGAAGATGGCACGCCGCTGCATATGCTGGGCGTGGTGCAAGATATCACCACCCGCAAAAATGCCCAGTTGGCGTTGGCGGAGAGCCGTGCGCGCTTGGAGGAAGCACAGAACCTGGCACGGCTCGGCAACTGGGAAGCCGATATGGTGACGGGCGAACTGCATTGGTCGGAGGAAATCTTTCGCATTTTCGGCCAGGATCCGGCGACGTTTACGCCCAGCCTCATGGCCTTTAACCAGATCTTGCATCCCGATGATGTAGCCTTGGTGCGCGAGAGTGAACAACGCGCTGCCAAGACGGGTATGCACGATGTAGTGCATCGCATCATCCGCCCGGACGGTAAAGTGCGTTATGTGCATGAACTAGCCCAAAGCCAGCTCGATAGCGCGGGCCGGGTAATACGCCTGATCGGCACCGTGCAAGATGTGAGCGACCTGAAACAGGCCGAGCTCGCGCTGATCGCCGCCCGCGACGAAGCCGAGCGCGCCAACCGAGCCAAGTCAGAATTCCTCTCCAGCATGTCACATGAACTGCGCACACCGATGAATTCGATCCTCGGTTTCGCGCAGTTGCTGGAGGTAGATGCCGCGCTCAATGCCGACCAGGAAGACAACGTCAAAGAAATTCTAAAAAGCGGCCGTCATCTGTTGCTACTCATCAACGAAGTGCTCGATCTCGCAAAGATCGAGACTGGTCGCATCGACCTCTCGATCGAACCCGTGCCGTGCGACAGCATGGTCAAGGAAGCGATCAGCTTGGTCAAGTCGATCGCGGATAGGCAAGGCATCACCATCGAGTGGGACGCGTGTGCGGAAATCGTGTTGCGCGCCGATCGCATCCGGGTAAAACAAGTGCTCATCAACCTGCTGTCGAATGCGGTGAAATACAACAAACCGCATGGTGTCGTGCGGCTGGAAGCGTTTGTGCTCGATAATGGCCGCGCGCGCTTGCAAGTCTCCGACACCGGCCCGGGCATACCCGAGGTGCATTTGGCCGATCTGTTCCAGCCCTTCCAGCGCTTGGGCGCAGAGCATAGTGAAGTAGAGGGCACCGGTATCGGGCTAGTCATCAGCAAACGCCTGATCGAAATGATGGACGGGACCATCGGCGTGGCAAGCCGAGTGGGTCAAGGCAGCACATTCTGGATCGAATTGCCGCTCAACAACTCGCTGGAAAATACCTATTTCGACACACCAACCATGGACAGCGCCGACACCCAATCGCTGCAACCGTTGCGCACTATTTTGTATATCGAGGACAATCCCTCTAATCTCAAATTGATCACGCAAATATTGAGCAAGCGGCCCTCCTGCCATTTGCTCACAGCACATACACCCGCAATAGGCCTCGACCTCGCCGCAGCCAAACACCCCGACTTGATTCTGCTCGACATCAACATGCCGGGGATGGACGGCTACGCAGTGCTGGCGCGCCTGCGCGCGCAAGACTGGGCGCAGCATTTGCCGATTATCGCGATCACCGCCAACGCCATGCCGAACGACATCGCACGCGGCCTGGCGGCAGGGTTCGACGACTACCTCGCCAAGCCAATCGTTATACCCCGATTCCTCGCCACGATAGATCGGTTGTTAAGCAGCCCCGCTGATATGGCAAAAAAAACCGCGATGATTGTTGTAAAAAGCTGATCCGCAACGCACGAACCAAATTGGAAGGAGAAACGACCGATGCGCAAGATTTCTCTGAAGTTCGCCCTTTTCGCGCTTACGTTACTCGCTAGCCAGCCACTGCTTGCAGAGCCTGCACCACGCGAGCGGCTGGTGCTGACAACCGTCGCGCTGCCGCCGCTCGGTTCTACCAAAGAAGGGCCGGGATTCCTTGAGCAGGTGGCGCGCGAGGCGTTCCGCCGCATCGGCCTGGAGATCGACGTCGACACCCTGCCGGGTGAACGCTCGCTGATCAACACGGAATCCGGGCTGGATGATGGCGATCTGATGCGCGCGCCCGGCTTCGAAAAGGCCTACCCAAACCTGGTACAGGTGCCGGAGAAAATGGGCGACATGGATTTCGTGGCATACACCATTCGCAATGACATCAAAGGCCCCATCACCTGGAGCAGACTCGCCGACTTTACCGTCGGCTACACCTCCGGCTGGAAGATTTACGACCGGATGGTCAAGGCTAGGGAAGTATCGAAAGTCCGCGCCATCGACGATCTGTTCCCTTTGCTTGATCTCAAACGCGTCGACTTGATCCTGATCGACCGCTGGCAGGGGCTGTACGCGGCGCGCATGCATGGTGGCGCGGTACGGCTCCTGGAACCGCCGCTGACCAGCTCCCCCATGTTCATGTACCTGAACAAAAAACACGCCGCCATCATTCCCGAGCTGACCCGCGCGCTCGCCGCCATGAAGGCCGACGGCGCCTACAAGCGAATTTTCGATGCCACGTTGAAACCATTTGAAATACGTCAGGAAATCCGATGACATCAGACATCGTTGACGCAAAACGCTGGCGCTTCGACGGACTCGCGCGGCGCCTGATTGTTTCGTTGATTCTTTTCAGCTCGCTGATCACCGCCCTTATCACCGCGATCGACCTGTATTCGGACTACCAACGCGATATCGCCGGTATCGACAATCGCATGCACTTTATCCGGGAGAGTTATCTGCCCACGCTGGTCGAAAGTGTCTGGGTGGCCGACAGCATGCAGATCAACGCCCAACTCGAAGGCCTTTCCCGGCTGCAAGATATCGAGTACATCGCCATCAGCATCGCAGAGCAGAAGCGTTGGAGTGCCGGCACGCTCCGCTCCAACCGTCGTATCGCAAGCGATATTCCATTGGTTCGCAGCTATCGTAACCAAAATGTGACCATCGGTACGCTGCACATCGTGGCCAGCGTCGACAACGTCGTGGATCGCCTGTGGACCAAACTGGTGGAAACCCTGCTCACAAATCTGGCCAAGACCCTGCTGGTCGCGCTCTTCATGCTGTATCTGTTCCAGCGCCTGGCCGGGCGCCATCTGGTAAAGATTGCTCAACACTTGCGCCTGCTGGGTCGCGAGCCGGGCTCAGAGCAAACCCTACAACTGGACAGGCCCGTGCAGAGCCGCTGGCGCCCCGACACGCTCGACGGTGTCGTCACCGCCGTCAATAGCATGCATCGTAACGTCAGTGCCTCGCATGCCCAGATTCTGGCGCTCAACGCCGAGCTTGAGCGTCGTGTAGCTGAACGCACCCATGATTTGGAACTGAGCAAGAACGACGCAGAACGGGCCAATGCCGCCAAATCCGAATTCCTCTCGCGCATGTCGCATGAGTTGCGCACCCCGCTCAATGCCATTATCGGCTTTTCAAAATTACTGGAAACCGACACTGCTCACCCTCTCGTCGCCGATCAAGCCGACAACGTGCAAGAAATACTGCATGCTGGACACCACCTCTTGGAACTGATTAATGAAGTGCTAGATTTGGCCCGTATCGAGAGCGGGCGGCTGGAGTTGATACCGGAGCCCGTATCCGCGTCACAACTGGTGAATGAGTGCGCGGCCTTGATGCGGCCCCTGGCTGCGCAACAAGGCATTCAACTGAGCAGCAAGACTGGCAGCTGCGCCATCCAAGCCGATAAGCTGCGGCTGCGCCAGATTCTGCTCAATTTGCTATCCAATGCCATCAAATACAACCATGCGGGCGGCAGCGTCGAGATTGCCTGTCACTCTGCGCCGGAAGGATGGGGCCGCATTGCGGTGCGCGACAGCGGACGCGGCATTGCAGCCGATGCGCTACCGCGTTTGTTCAAACCGTTCGAGCGCATGGAATCGGCTTACGAAGCGATCGAGGGCAGCGGCATCGGCCTGGCACTTTGCAAGAAGCTGGCAGAAGCCATGGGCGGCGTGATCGGCGTGGAAAGCACAATCGGCGAAGGCAGCACATTCTGGGTTGAATTCCCGCTGGCGCTGGCAAAGGCGGCCGATCCCGTCGCCACGACGAATATCCAACACACGCAGCCTGTTAACGCCGCTGAGCGCACGCTACTCTACATCGAAGACAACCCCGCCAATCAACGCTTGGTGCAAAAAATAATTGCTACCCGCACAGGCCTGACACTGCTCCTTGCGCATAGTGCGGAGCTGGGATTAAACCTCGCCAGCACCCATCAGCCCGATTTGATCCTGCTCGATATCAATCTGCCGGGCATGGATGGTTTCGAGGCGCTGCGTCAGTTGCAGCAAGACCCGGCCACACGTGCTATTCCGGTCATTGCCATCACCGCCAACGCGATGCCGAGTGATGTAAAAAAAGGCTTGGAAGCGGGTTTTGTGGATTACATGACTAAGCCGCTGGACGTGGCGCGCTTCCTGTCCCTGGTGGATCATCTGCTGAGTGGGAGAAATTTAAGTTGAACACCCAAGCTATTATCGATTCGCCATCCAGCCAGTCGAGTGCGGCCTCAAGCGACAAATTGTGGGGCCTACTGGCCGGGTTTGGATTGGTGACGCTACTGTTGGCGGCGCTTACCATTTACGGCGTGCGCTCCTACAGCCTGGCTCAGCAAGACATGAATCAGATCGTGGGAGGGCATAGTCTGCATATCCAGCTATTGCACCAAATGCAGCGAATAAGCCAAAAACGCACCGTATTAAAATATGAAATTGTTCAATCAGATGACGCGTTTGAACAGGACGAGAAAATTCTGGAGTACCACGCTATAGGGGGTAAATTTATGGCACTACACCAGAAGCTAACCAGTATGAAGTTGGAAGATGAAGAACGCAGGATGCTGGCAGCGCAAAGCGCCGCATCCGGCGAAGCACGCGAGAGACAAGATAAAGTCATTGAATTGGCGCTCGCAGGCGATCGATCGGCCGCCAACCAACTGTTGATAAGCGAAGCCATTCCTAGGCAATTAAAGGCGATGGCTATCCTCACGGAGCTGATTCAATACAATCGTCTTGAGATAGAGAATATACAACACGCCGCCTTGACCAGAAGCCAACAACAGCAAAGTATATTGGCTGCGACTGGCAGTCTAGCGATGTTGCTGACGCTGGCGATTGGCTGGCAGGTTTGGCGGCGTATACGCGGCTTGCTTGGGCGGCTGCAAAATGCGCACCGAGAACAGGCCGGTTTTTTACGAACCCTGGAATATCAAAAAATCGCGATAGACAAGCATGCCATCGTCAGCATTGCTGATCCAGCCGGGTTGATTACGATGGTCAACGAAAAGTTTTGCCTGATATCGCAGTACAGCGCTGATGAGCTCATCGGTCACAAGCACAATATTCTCAATTCAAATTATCACCCGCACGAATTTTTTGTGGACATGTGGCAAACCATTGCCAGTGGGAATGTCTGGCAAGGGAAGATTCGCAACCGTCGCAAGGATGGCAGCTTCTACTGGGTGGCGAGCACCATTGTGCCGTTCCTGGATGCGACAGGAAAACCCTATCAATATGTTTCGATTCGGACAGACATTACGCCGCTAGTAGAAACCGAACAATCATTGCTCGCCGCAATGGAAATTGCCGAGCATGCCAATCGCGCTAAATCGCAATTTCTCGCGAGTATGTCGCACGAAATGCGCACCCCGATGAACGCCGTACTTGGCTTTGCGCAACTGATGGAGATCGATGAGTCGCTGTCGCCCGACAACCAGGACAACGTGAAGGAGATTTTGAAAGCCGGCCGGCACCTGCTCGAACTGATCACTGAGATATTGAACCTGGAGAAGATTGAAAGCGGCAACATCGAGCTTTGCATGGAGCCGGTCAACTTATGCGAAGTGGTCAACGAATGTCTGGCGCTTATCCATCCCCAGGCGATGGTGCAAAGCATCCAGATCGAAAGCGCTGATTGCGCAAAGATTTTGCTACGTGCCGACCGTATGCGCTTGAAACAAGTGCTGCTCAACCTGCTCTCCAACGCGGTCAAATACAATCAGTCCGGCGGTAACGTAAGGCTGCATTTCTCTTACGAAAATGGACAGCGATGCCGCATTCTGGTGAGTGATACTGGGCAAGGTATCCCACAAAATCGTTTGGCCGAGATGTTCCAACCCTTCAATCGGCTGGGTGCGGAAAGTGGAACCATCCAGGGCAGCGGCATTGGCCTCACCATCAGCCGCCAATTGGTGGAATTGATGGGCGGTAAAATTGGCTTTGAAAGCGCCGTGGGGGTTGGCAGCACATTCTGGGTTGAGTTGCCTCGGGAAAGAAGACAGATCCCGCGCGGGTTGGAAAATACCCAGCCCACTGTCTTGTACGTCGACGACAGGCAGGACAACATCAAACTGGTGGCGCAAATCCTCGGCCAGCGTCCTCACATCCACCTGCTCACTGCCCACACGCCGGAACTATGCATCGAGTTGGCGCTGGCGCGTCACCCCGACTTGATCCTGCTCGATATTAATCTACCAGGCTTGGATGACTTCGAAGCGCTGCGCAAATTGCAGCAAAATCCTGCCACGCGCGATATTCCGGTGATCGCCATCACCACCAACGACTTACCGAACGATGTAAGCAAAGTCGCGGAAGCAGGCTTTGTCGATTTTTTGACCCAGCCGCTGGATATGCAGCGGCTTATAGCGTTGGTGGATAAGGTGCTGCTTGAATTGCCGCAGTATGAAGGCGTGGATGACACATGATGCTATGCCGGAAACCGGCTAATGCCGCATGTACCTATTTTTGTGTATTAATGCTCTTAATTTTCAGATTTTATTGCCGATAACTGAAGCTAATTACCGTCAGACAATACCCCCATGCAGACTGATCCCCCTCTTATTGTGGACCATACCAGCGCCCGCATCCTGATTGTGGATGATGAGCCCGCGAATCTGAAACTGCTGGAAAAAATGTTGAACCGCCAGGGCTACGACAATCTCACGCTGATCGAAGATCCACGTGAAGTGCTGCAGGCCTATGAGCACGATATGCCTGACATTATTCTGCTGGATCTGAATATGCCGCATTTGGACGGCTTTGCCGTGCTTGAGTTGCTCAAGGAAAAATCCGGCATGGCATTGCCGCCGGTGCTGGTGCTGACCGCACAGCAAGGGCATGAGCATCGACTACGCGCGCTGGAAAATGGCGCGCGTGATTATCTGACTAAGCCTTTCGACCGCGCGGAGTTGCTGGCGCGTGTGCGCAACCTGATCGAGGCGCAGCTTTTCAAAAAATATATGCGCGACCAAAATGAGGTGCTGGAACAGATGGTGCGCGAGCGCACGCGTAAATTACGCTCCACCCGGCTACAGATCGTGCGCCGCTTGGGCCGCGCGGCGGAATTTCGCGACAATGAAACCGGTTTTCATATTCTGCGTATGAGCCACACCTCGGAACTCTTGGCGCGCGCGCTCGGCTGGGATGAAGACCGCTGCGAGTTGCTGCTGCATGCAAGCCCGATGCATGACGTGGGCAAAATTGGCATCCCTGATCGAATTTTACTCAAGCCAGGCAAGCTCGATCCCGAGGAATGGGAAATCATGAAATCGCATGTCACCATCGGCGCGCATATTTTGGATGGGGATGATTCAACGTTACTGACGCTGGCGCGCGAGATTGCCCTCTCTCATCATGAGAAATGGGATGGCTCGGGTTATCCATATGGCTTGTCAGGTGAGGCGATTCCGCTTTCCGGCCGCATAGTGGCGTTGGCCGACGTATTCGATGCGCTCACCTCGGAACGGCCGTATAAACGCGCCTGGCCCGTGGAAGCGACCCTGGAGTACCTCCACGAGCAAAGCGGTAAACATTTCGACCCAGTATTGGTCGGACATTTTATGCAATTATTGCCTCAGGTTCTCGCTATCCGCACCCGCTTCGCAGAGCCGTGATGCAGGGCGCGGTGCGCCTCCCCTCCCCCTCTTTTTTCATAGATTTCATATCGTTATAAAAACTAGTCTGGACTAAAGTTATGTCACTGGATTGCCGTTAAGACTATCAAGCAAATATGGTCGTTCCGGCATCCCTATGGCGCGGCGGTATTTTTTGATTGTGACAGAGCCATCACCATGAATAAAAACGATATGAAATCGACAAATCAAACTTTGTCCCACTTCAAACCCACAATGATACTGTTGGGCAGCGGCTTGCTCGCTGGCGCATTGGCGGCCGGCCTGGCTTGGCTGTTAGAGGCTTCTCTACAAGCAAGCATCGGCGATTGGATTGTATTCGGTGTGACTTGTTCCGCGATGCTCGCGACCAGCCTGGCACTGATCCGCCAAGCCCACGCCCGATCTTCTAATCTATCCACCCATACCGACACCGAGCTGGCAGCGGTACGGCAGGAATTCGATCGCTTGCTGAGCGAGCTGACTGAGGGGTTCGGTACACAACATGCGCAAGCCGGCCTGGAATTAGAGCAAGTGCGAATCCTGCTGGGTGATGCGGGGGAGAAGTTAGTGTCGAGCTTCACCCGCTTGGAAAGCCATACACGTCATCAGCAGAACCTGGCACTTAATCTAACCGACAGCACCCCAGGCGAAGCGGACGCGAACGACATACAGACGGTTAGCATCGAATCCTTCATGCAGGAAATTTCCAACACGCTCTCGGTGTTTGTCGATACCACGGTCGATACCAGCCGTGTCGGGATGGAGTTGGTAGGCATGATGGATGACATCATTTCTCGCGTGAAAACCATTCTGGGCGTGCTGGGCGAGATCGATTCGATTTCCAAGCAAACCAATTTGCTGGCACTCAATGCGGCAATCGAAGCGGCGCGCGCGGGTGAGTCCGGCCGCGGTTTCGCGGTGGTGGCAGACGAAGTGCGCAATCTGTCGATGCGCTCCGGGCATTTCTCCGAGCAAATACGCGGTTATATGAGCGGCGTGCATGGCTCCGTGCAAGCCGCCGAGCATGCGATCAACGGCATGGCTTCAAAAGACATGCAATTTGCGCTCGATTCGAAGCAGCGTGTAGAAGGCATGATCGAGCAAGTGCAGCATATGAATCACAAGATGACTGGCACATTGGACCAAATGTCTGGCATCGCCAAGGATGTAGAAAACGAAGTGAGTGCAACGATCACCTCGCTGCAATTTCAGGATTTAACGACGCAATTGATTGCGCGAGTAAACGACCGCATATCAGCCATGTCGCATACGCTTCAAGAAATGGATCGTGTTCGCAGCACAACAGCGTCGATTCAAGCATTGTCGGATTTGAGCCGATATCTTCAACAGTACCAAGCAGCGCTGGCGCAAACCAGCTTGCTCGGCCCAGCTGGTACCGGCCCAGTCTCTCAAGGCACGATGGCGTCGGGAGACGTCGATCTGTTTTAACCGCGCGGCAAAGAAAAAGGAAATCCGATGGCAAAAACAATTTTAGCGGTGGATGATTCCGCGTCCATCCGACAAATGGTGGCGTTTACTCTTAAGGGTGCAGGCTACGAGGTAGTGGAAGCGGTAGACGGCGAGGATGGCCTGAACAAGGCTAAATCCAAATCTTTCAATTTAGTACTCACTGATCAAAATATGCCGAAGATGGATGGCCTTACCCTGATCAAATCGCTACGCGCCATACCACAGTACAAGAGCACGCCGATTCTAGTGCTAACCACCGAGGCCGGCGATGAGATGAAAACCCAAGGTAAGGCTGCTGGTGCAACCGGCTGGCTGGTAAAGCCCTTCGACCCGCAAAAATTGATGGATGTGGTGAAAAAGGTCATCGGCTAAACGTTATAACGATTCATCTTCATCACATTAATAACTAAATAATAGGCGCGCCATGACTGTCGACATGAGTCAGTTTTACGAGGTATTTTTCGAGGAGGCCGCAGAGCACCTCGCCTCGATGGAAGGTCTGCTACTCAAGCTCGATATCAACGCGCCTGACTCCGATGAACTAAACGCCATTTTTCGCGCCGCGCATTCGATCAAAGGTGGCAGCGGCACTTTCGGTTTCACCGATATGACCGGGGTGACGCATATCCTCGAAAATCTGCTCGATAAGATTCGTAAAGGTGAGCTCGCACTTCGCCAGGAAATGATTGATGTGTTTCTGGAAGCAGGTGATGTGTTGAAAGCACAGTTAGATGCGCATCGTAGCGGCGGCGCCAGTGTAGATGAAGAGATTGTTGCCAATGTATGCGAAATACTCACAAAATTGACTAGCGAAGAAACCGCTCCAGCAACGACTGACGCCCCAAGGCAAAGCGCTGCGCCCGTAACCGAGAAAACCCGTTTTCACCTTGCGTTCAAACGCGTGGCTAAGGCTAAGCTGGAAAATCTTCTGCGAGAACTTGCTGATAATGGTGATTTAAAAGTTCAAGAAGAGTCGGGAAATGAAAATTTATCACTCATTTTCGATACCGTGATGTCGGAGACCGAGCTCTTGGAGATGATCCAATATGTGGTGAGTCTCAAGCAAGTGGTACTGGCGATGGGCGAAATCGATCCAACCGAATTTGCGCGCGAGGCATTCGGCTTCTTCGAAGGCAATCCCGGAACGCCGGAAGCACCGCTGGTGGCGGATGAAGAAGACGGCTTCGGTTTATTCGTTTCACCCGCAGAATTAAAATCGCAGCAGGAAGCCGATGACGGATTTGGCCTGTTTGAGGATGCACCAGGAACGGAACAGATCAAGCAAGTTGAAAATACCGCTTCGGCTGCCATTCCCAGCAAATTCACTGTCGCGGCACCGGCCAAACCCACGGCTCCCGCGACTACCAATCCAGAAGGCGCTTCGATCCGCGTCAGCGTGGAAAAAGTCGATCAACTTATTAATTTGGTAGGCGAGCTGGTGATTACGCAGGCCATGCTGGCTCAAACCACAGCCAATGTTGATCCAACCTTGTATGAGGTGCTGCTGAATAGCGTAGCCCAATTGGAACGCAATACCCGCGATCTCCAAGAATCGGTGATGTCGATTCGCATGATGCCGATCAGCTTCGTATTCAGTCGCTTCCCGCGTGTAGTGCGCGATGTGGCGACTAAACTCGGCAAGCAAGTTGAATTGCGCACCATAGGCGAAGGCACGGAGCTGGACAAGGGGTTGATCGAGAAGATCGCCGACCCACTGACCCACCTGGTGCGCAATAGTCTCGACCATGGCATTGAATCACCCGAGAAACGCATCGCTGCGGGCAAAGATCCGAAGGGTACGTTAACGCTGCGCGCCTCGCATCAAGGCGGCAATATCGTGATCGAGGTGTCCGACGATGGCGGCGGTTTGAGTCGTGAGCGCATCTTAGCTAAGGCAAAAGAAAAAGGCATCCCCGTCAGCGATAGCATCACCGATCAAGAAGTGTGGCTGCTGATTTTCGCGCCTGGCTTCTCCACGGCTGAAGTGGTGACGGATGTTTCAGGCCGCGGCGTGGGCATGGATGTGGTGAAACGGAATATCGAAGGTATGGGCGGTCGGGTCGAACTGGATTCGAAAACGGGAGTAGGCACCACCGTGACGATTCGCCTGCCGCTGACGCTTGCAATTCTGGACGGCATGTCAGTCGCGGTGGGCGATGAAATTTTCATTATTCCACTCAATTACATCATCGAGTCGCTGCAACCAGCGGAGCACGATATCAAAACCGTGGCGAGCGAAGGCCGAGTGGTGAATGTGCGCGGCGAATACCTCCCGCTGATGGCCATGCATAGCTTATTCAATATCAAACCCAAGACGCGTGATCCGAGCAAGGGCATTCTGGTCATCATCGAATCAGATGGCAACAAGACCGCGCTGCTGGTGGATGGCCTGGTGGGCCAGCACCAGGTGGTAATCAAGAGTTTGGAAACGAATTTCCGTAAAGTACGGGGGATCTCCGCCGCCACCATCATGGGTGACGGCAAGGTGGCGCTGATCTTGGATATGGCCGCGCTGGTGCGCATGGCCCGCAACTGAAACTAATCAGAGATTCTCATGAGCGAAACATCGCCTTCATACAGTCAAGCGGAAAACGACGCTGGCCGTGAATTTTTAACCTTCACGCTCGGCACGGAAGAATACGGTATCGACATCCTCAAGGTGCAGGAAATCCGTGGCTATGACGCGGTGACGCATATCGCAAACACACCGGAATTTATCAAAGGTGTGATTAATTTGCGCGGCGTGATTGTACCGATCGTAGATTTGCGGATTAAATTCAATCTAGGTTCGGCGGAATACAATCAATTTACGGTGGTGATTATTCTGAATGTGGCCGGACGCGTGATTGGCATTGTGGTCGATGGGGTATCGGATGTCACGATTCTCGGTTCAGCCCAAATCAAACCGCCGCCAGAACTGGCTTCCACCCTTGATACGCACTTCATTCAGGGACTCGGCACCAAGGATGATCGGATGATTATTCTGATTGATATTGAAGCGCTATTGATGAGCCCAGATTTGGAGTTGATTGATGCTTAAACCAAACGCAAGATCGCCCGCTCTATCCAAACCCCAGCAGGCGCCGGTGGTTTCGGCCTCAGGTGTGCCCGGTGATGACCGTGAGTTCCTGTTTACCGACCAGGATTTTGAGCGTATTCGTAAATTGATATACGAGCGGGCAGGTATTTCACTCTCGCCAATCAAGCGCGACATGGTGTATAGCCGGGTAGCGCGTCGCCTGCGCGCAACCGGATTACGTTCGTTCGCTGATTATCTAAGTTTGCTGGAGCAAGGCGATCCAGTGGAAATGGAAGCGTTTACCAATTCGCTGACGACCAACCTTACTTCGTTCTTCCGCGAGGAACATCACTTTCCGATGTTGAAGGAGCTCCTGCGACCACGTATGAAAAAAGGTGCAGTAACGATTTGGTGCTCCGCTTCGTCCACCGGCGAAGAGCCCTATTCGATCGCGATGACTGTGGCGGAACTGTATGGCGGCATTCCGAATAATGTAAAAATTCTCGCCTCTGACCTGGATACCAATGTGCTCGATAAAGCGCGCCAAGGCGTGTATCCGCTCGACCGCATTTCTAAAATTCCCGAAGAAATGCTGCGCAAGTATTTTATGCGCGGTAGCGGTGCGCAAGATGGATTCGCGCGCGTGCGCCCCGAGCTTCAAGCCATGCTTAGCTTCCGCCAGATCAATTTACTTGATGCGACCTGGCCCATGCGTGGCCCCTTCGATGCGATTTTCTGCCGCAATGTGATGATCTATTTCGATAAGCCGACACAACATAGCATCCTCGAGAAATTCGTCCCCCTGCTGACAGAAGATGGCGTGCTATTCGCAGGTCATTCCGAAAGCTTTCACCACGCAGCCGATCTATTCAAACTAAGGAACAAAACCGTCTACGAGCTGGCTGAACCGGCCAAGAAGCGGGCAAATCGCTCCGAGGTACGTTGATGGCTGGCGAGTCCCGCAATCGGGCGCCATCAGACAGTTTTGCTGAAGCGGTCATCGATGTACCTGGTGTGCCTAATATCTATTACGACCGCCAATTCAATACTCAAACGGCGAAGATATTACCGGGCGAATACTATGTCACCCAGCGCGACATGATGATTGTGACCGTCTTGGGTTCTTGCGTCTCTGCTTGTATTCGCGACCGTGATACGGGCATCGGCGGCATGAATCATTTCATGCTGCCGCACTGCGATGCCGACCCGAACAACCCCCTCAGCACCTCCACCCGCTATGGCACCTATGCCATGGAGGTGTTGATTAACCACTTACTTAAGCTTGGCGCGCGTCGGCAGTGTCTAGAAGCAAAACTATTCGGTGGCGGAAACGTTATGCAAGGGTTTACCGTGCATAAAGTCGGCACGCGCAATGCGGAATTTGCGCTGAGCTACTTGGAAACCGAGCAAATTTCGGTCGTCTCAAAAGATTTGTTGGACGTGCACCCGCGCAAGGTCTACTACTTTCCTAAGACTGGGCGGGTGTTGGTGAAGAAATTGCGCAATCTACACAATGAAACGATTTCCGAGCGCGAACAGCAGTACCAACAGCGCATTGCAGCTGAAAAATCTGGTGGTGACGTGGAGCTCTTCACATGAGTAAAGCACTAGAACAAAAAATTAGAGTGGTCATTGTCGATGATTCCGCGTTGATCCGCAGCGTATTAAAAGAAATTTTGGCTCAAGCACCGGATATCGAGGTGGTTGGGGTTGCGCCAGATCCCTTGATAGCGCGCGAAATCATCCGCGCGACCAATCCTGACGTGATTACACTCGATGTGGAAATGCCTAAGATGGACGGACTGGAATTTCTGGATAAGCTCATGCGCCTGCGACCCACGCCAGTCATCATGATTTCATCCCTCACTGAGCGTAGTTCGGAGGTCACATTCAAGGCGCTAGAACTCGGCGCAGTGGATTTTGTGACAAAACCCAAGCTCGATATCGCCAGCGGTATGCAGGAATATGGCGAGTTGATCGTGGATAAAATTCGCGCAGCGGCCAAGGCCAAGCTTAAAAAGCCGTCTCCACTACATGTCGCTGAACGTTTATCGGCTGATGCAGTGTTGCCCGCCGTAGCTAACCGCATCGCATCCACTGAAAAGCTCATTATCATCGGTGCCTCGACCGGTGGCACCGAGGCGATCAAGGAGGTTTTGATCAGAATGCCGGCGGATTGCCCAGGTATTCTGGTTACGCAGCATATGCCTGAATCCTTTACCCGTTCGTTCGCACATCGACTCGACAGCCTATGCAAAATTTCGGTCAAAGAGGCGGAACAAGGCGATCGCATCCTGCCCGGGCATGCTTATATCGCGCCGGGGCATTCGCATCTCTTATTAGCGCGCAGTGGCGCAAACTATATCTGCGAGCTAAGCAACGGGCCACCGGTGAATCGACATCGACCCTCCGTGGATGTGTTGTTTCGCTCCGCCGCAAATTGCGCCGGCGCAAATGCAATTGGAGTGATCCTCACCGGCATGGGCAAGGACGGTGCAATGGGGATGCTGGAAATGAAACGCGCTGGAGCCTATAACATCTCGCAGGACGAAGCGAGTTGTGTCGTCTATGGCATGCCAAAAGAAGCGGTGGCAATGGGCGGCGTAGATGAAACGGTTCCCCTGCTGGAAGTAGCGCAACGGATCTTGGCCCATTTGTCGACGATGGGTGCCCGGGCTATTCGGGTCTAGTGATAGTGCAGGTAGCGCCCCATCACGGTGGCGCTACCCTATCCGCTTTATCAGTTCTGCGCGCCCACTTTATCCAGCACGGTCTGCTTGATAGTGACCTTACCTTGCGCTCTGAGGCTTTCTAGATAGGCGCTAGCCGTTTGCTCGGCGAGAATTTGGCGCAATGAAAGCGGTGCGATCTGCGCGACTTGTCGCTTCACGTTCTCGTCGCTGGCGATGCCGCTGATTTTATATAAAGCAAAACTGCCATCGGACAGCGCGACGCCGGTATAACTCGGCAAAGTTTGGGTGCCCGCCCGGAATATCGCTTGGATTTCATTCACCCCAAAACCTTCACGCTGCGCTTGGTCACGACCGACTTTTTTGGCAGCGGCGAATTTGAGCGCTGGCACGGCACGTCCCTGCTTCAGCTCAGCCAAAAAGGTTTGCCCCTGCTGGGTCGCCAGCACAGCGGCTTGCTCCTTGCGCAATCGGGCTTCGATCTCGGTTTTCACGGATTCAATTGGCTTATTGCCGGCCGGCTTATATTCCACGATGCGTGCGGCCACGAGCGTATTCGGCGCCACTTCAATCGCCTCCGTATTACGCTTACTCTTGATCGTGTCGCCACTGAAGATGGCGTTAACCAGACGTTCATTTTTAAGCAAACCTTGCGCCGGCCCCTGGCGCTCGAACCAATCGCTCGTCTGAATCGTCAACCGGTATTTGTCCGCCGCCGGTTTGAGGCTATCGGACTTGGCGTAAACCATATCGCCAAATTGCTCCACTTCCTCATTGAATTTTCGTAGCGCCATGTCCCGCTTGGCCGCTTCCAACACCCCATCGCGTACCTCAGCAAAACTGCGCTGGCCGCCGCCGGTGATTGCCTTCACTTGGAGGATGTGCAGCCCGGCCGGCGATTCCACCAACCCCTTTACCTCACCCGTGGCCATGGCAAACACAGCTTGCTCGACTTGCGGGAAAATGGTGCCGCGTTGGATGGTACCCAGCGCCCCGCCTTTGGCTGCGGTCAGGGGATCTTGCGAATGCTGCTTAGCCAGTTCGGCGAACTGCTTAGGATTCTGCTGCAAAGCAGTCAGGAGTTGTTGTGCTTTATCTCGCGCAGCTTGCTTGTCCGCGGGTTTTGCATCGGGGGCAACCCGGATCAGGATATGCGCCACCTCGCGCCGCTCGGGCAGGGCGAACTGTTCGGCGTGCTTATCGTAATATGCTTTGGCGTCGGCCTCGGAAACTTGCAACTGCGCCAGCACCGCTTCGGGCGTGAATACGATGTATTCCACGCGCGCTTGCTCCGGTACGCGTGATAATTCGGGATGTTTATCGTAATAGGTTTGAATTTTCTGAGCCTCGACCTTGGCCTGCGGCGCAAAATCTTCAACCCGCACCACCGCTTTGGATACCTCACGCTGCTCAGCCATCACCTGTGCCAAGCGTTCACCCATCGCGCGCGGTGCAATACCCGTATCAGCCTGGAACGCGATCAACTCGCGACTCAAGGTCTCTTGTGCGATAGAAGCAATGTATTGCTTGAGATTGAGGCGGTTGTTTTCTAAAACAAGTTTAAGTCGCGCCTCGGAAAATTGGCCATTTTCTTGGAACATCGGCTCATTCTTGATCGCAGCAAGAATGCTCGCCTCATTTGCGCTATAGCCTAATTTAGCCGCTTGCTGAATCAACAGTTGCTCGCGCATCATGCGCTCAAGCACAGCCATTTTGAGTTCAGCGCTATTCAGAATAGCGGGGTTTTTCTCCCCCGCCTCACGCAGGCGGCTTTGCTCTTTCTTGAGCGATTCTTCAAAAATGGGCAGCGCGATTTGACGCTCACCCACCTGCGCGACCGTTTGGACCGCGCCCCCTGATTTGTTGTAAGTATCAATACCCGTCCAAGCAAAAGCGATAATCAGTATTCCAAGAATGATTCGCGCTGCTAGGCCCTTCATCTTCTCGTGCATGGTATCCGCTAACATGGCACACCTTATTCTTTAAAAGTTACATGGGGACAGAAGCGTAGCGAGCGGCGTGAGCTTGAGTCGAGAAGCGCAACCGTACAGATCGTACGGTGAGCATCGCAGACTCAAGATCGCGACGCGCAGTAGACTTATGTCGCCATGTATAGCACAAATGAAAAAGGCGAGCCTAATAGGCTCGCCCGGTTTGGCGGAGTGGACGGGACTCGAACCCGCGACCCCCGGCGTGACAGGCCGGTATTCTAACCAACTGAACTACCACTCCATAACTCGCTCAAGATGAAACTTGCGCTGGTGGGTGCTGACGGGTTCGAACCGCCGACATTCGCCTTGTAAGGGCGACGCTCTACCAGCTGAGCTAAGCA
>JBBTCZ010000003.1:0-148193 GCA_038042985.1 Pseudomonadota bacterium | reverse complement strand
GCCACAGGAGACGGCGCATCAATCGCAAAAAGAAATTTGCACTCGCTTTTATGCCCCGAGCAAGTGCCGCCCGAATCATGCAGAAGCCTTCTCTAAAAATGCGTCATGCCCCGCAGGCGCGACCCGTTGCGCCACCACGCGAGCCCAGCCCCGCAAGCCGCGTTCCGCCGTGCCTTCGCCGCCAATCCAGTCGCGCACCGGCACACTAAAACCGGTTTTAGGACGATGGATGATTTCACTCGGCAGCGGCGTCGCGGGCGTCGCGGCCAAGTCGCGTTTATTCAAACTGGCATACCTTGCCGCGATCGTTGCCCAAGCGCGAAATACGTTCACATCCACCAGCGGTACGCGGATCTCCAAGGAATGCGCCATACCGGCCCAATCCGCATCGCGCAATAACTGATTACGCATGTACCAGCTCAACTCCAATGCCGAAACAGCGAGACGGGACGATACGCCATCTGGGATTGTCTGTTGCAAGGCGGCTAATGTTTGCAGGGCTTCCCAGCCTTCTTGGGCGCTCGCCGGATCCATCACACGGGACAGTTCCCACGGCATGAACAAACCACGCCGTAGCATATACGCACCCGCCAACGTGCCGCCATATTCGAGCAGACCCGCATATTTTGGCGAAGTGAGCGACGCCACCAGCGGCTCGCTGATACGGCGTGCATAGCGCCCTAGTCTGGGGAATTGCGCAGCGGGGCGGAACCAGCGCGCCATGCGCGGCACATCTTGAAAACTGGGATAGCCTGCCAACAATTCATCGCCACCCAAGCCCGAGAGCGCAACTTTGAGGCCGTTACGCGCCGCCTGTTGCGCCACGAAGTAGACATTTACGCCATCGATGGTTGGCTGATCCATCGCTTCGAACAGTGTGCCGGCCGAGGCTTCAAAATCCTGGCGTTTGACCCATGCAGTGGTATGCGGCATACCTAAAGTCGCGGCCAATTTCTCCGCGAGCGGCGTCTCATCATCGGCGGTCCCACGAAATTCATCAAAACCCAAAGTAAACGAGCGCGGCGGCGCATGGCTCGCCTCGCAGGCCAGTGCTGCGAGCGCAGAGGAATCAATGCCGGAAGATAGAAATACCGCAACCGGCACATCGGCCACCAAGTGATACTTGACGCTATTCAACACCGCTTCGCGCAATAGATGGCGCGCTTCATCTTCTTTGAGAATCGGCCTCGCGCACGCGTTGGCGATTTCAGCAGACAGATCGAAATGACGCTCGATGCGCAGCGCTGCGCCGGCGCGCTGCACCAGGCAATACCCCGCAGGCAAGGCACGAATACCGCGGTAAGTAGTGAAAGGCTCGGGCACGGAACCCCATAAGAAAAATCCAGCATAGCCTGCGGGATCCGGCCGCGTGTCGATCGCAGGTAGATCACGCAGCGTTTTGACCTGGGAGGCGATCCAAAGCGTTTCGCCCGTATCGGCGTAATACAGCGGCTTGATACCGAATGGATCGCGCGCAGCAAATAACTCACCTTTGGCCGCGTCCCAAATGGCGAATGCAAACATGCCGCGTAGCTTGTGCAGCATGTCGCGCCCCACCGCCGCATACAGGTGTAACAGCACTTCGGTATCCGAATCGGAACGAAAACGGCAACCTTGATGCTCTAATTCAGCACGCAATTCGCGATAATTGTAAATCTCGCCGTTGAACGTAATGCACAGCATACCGTCGGCACTCGCCATCGGCTGACTACCATTTTCACTCAGATCGATGATGGAGAGGCGCCGATGCGCCAAGGCGACGCGGGTATCGGCCGAGGTCCACAGGCCCGCACCATCCGGCCCGCGCAACTGCATGGTGTCTCGTGCCCGGAGCATCCGCGCAAGGTCAATGGGCGGGCTTTGCGCGCCATACGCGAAGGCTGCTATTACGCCACACATGGATTGGCCTCAGCTCGCTCTAGTTCGCACCTGGCGGGAAAGCGACGATTTCATCCACCATGCGCTCGTCTGGCAGTAATGCCTCCAGCGCGATACCGTCCACGCGGTGGACTCGATAGCCATACGACTGGAGCACATTCAAGCATTGGGTGCGCTGCGCGTCGCCATGCAGGGCGATGAGCCATGTGGCTTTGCCTGCGCGCAACAGCGCCTCGGCTCCCGCCAACACGCGCGACTCAGCACCTTCCACATCCAGCTTGATGACGTCCGGAGGAAGTAAACCGTAGCTCGCAATCGCTTGGTCTAGGCTTACCGTTGGTACCCAATAATCTGCGCCTTCGCTCAGGCTACCCATGGCTCTGCTCGGCGCGACGTTGAAACCCGAGAGACTTTGGGTATCGGCAACCGCCGCCTGGACAATGGATACATTCTGCAACTGGTTCAATTGCACATGCCGGCGCAAATTCGCGACATTTTCAGCCAAGGGCTCGAACGCAAAAACATGTCCACGCTCACCGACCAAACGTGCCGCCGCGAGTGTATAAAATCCGGCATTTGCCCCTACATCATAAAACGCCATACCTGGCTTTAACAGCCTCACCAATTGTTGCTGCTTATCGGATTCGTAGGTGCCGAGCCAAGCGCCGTGCGTGGCCGATCCGGCAATCCATTTCATGCCACGATTGATGCCGGAAAGCACCGGAAGGGTCGCGCTATCCGGCATCAGTCGAAACGGAAGCCGAAGCAGCTTTCCGAGAAATGAAGCGTTGGAAATCGCGGTGAGCTTATCCAGCATCGCTGGCCTTGAGCAGGGTATCGAAATAGGCGATGGCTTTAACCAACCCCTGCCGTAACGTAATACGGGGCTCCCATCCCAATATCTCCCGCGCCAGGGTTATATCCGGGCAACGCTGAATCGGATCGTCACTGGGGAGCGGTTTAAATTCGAGCTTGGCGCGCGAGCCCGTCATCTCGATGATCGTTTCAGCTAACTCAAGAATGGTGAATTCGCCGGGGTTGCCCAAGTTCACCGGGCCAGTCACCGTATCTGGCGTTGCCATCAGCCGCACGAAAGCCTCAACCAAATCGTCCACATAGCAAAACGATCGTGTCTGTTTGCCTTCGCCATAAATCGTAAGCGACTCGCCCTTGAGCGCTTGGACGATGAAATTAGAAACGACTCGCCCATCATTAGGGTGCATGCGCGGGCCATAGGTGTTAAAAATGCGTCCGACTTTGATGCGCAATTGGTGTTGGCGATGGTAATCGAAAAACAAAGTTTCTGCGCAGCGCTTGCCTTCGTCGTAACACGAACGCAAACCAATCGGATTCACATGGCCCCAGTACTCTTCGCGCTGCGGATGCATCTGTGGGTCACCATACACTTCGCTGGTAGAGGCTTGGAAGATTTTGGCCTTAACCCGCTTAGCGAGCCCCAGCATGTTGATCGCGCCATGCACGCTAGTCTTGGTGGTCTGCACCGGATCGAACTGATAGTGAATGGGTGAGGCGGGGCAAGCCAGATTGTATATCTCATCCACCTCCACATAGAGCGGAAAAGTCACGTCATGCCGCAACATTTCGAAATGGGGATTTTCGGCCAGATGCAGGATGTTATCTTTGGTACCTGTGTAGAAATTATCCACGCACAACACGTCGTTGCCGTCGTTTAACAGACGCTCACACAAATGGGAGCCCAGAAATCCGGCCCCTCCGGTCACGAGGATGCGTTTGCGGCTTGCCGATTTCATAGTCTTGCCGTCCCTATTTCTAATGTTTTTAAGTAATCTTCGTAAGCGGCGCGCAACCCTTCTTCGAATGGAACTCTTGGCTTCCAGCCGAGCGCAGCCAACCGCGAGCTATCAACTAGTTTGCGCGGCGCACCGTCTGGCTTGGTAGTATCGAACACCAACTCGCCAGCATATCCCACCACCTTCGCCACCACCTCTACCACTTCGCGGATGGTCATGTCGTGCCCAACGCCGATATTAATAAACTCCTCCAGATCTTTGGCATCGCAACGCTCCATCAGAAACAAGCAAGCATCGGCCATGTCATCGCTCGCCATGAATTCGCGCCGCGCATTGCCGGTGCCCCACACGGTCGCCTGCTTGTCGCCGCGCTTCTTAGCCTCATGCATGCGCCGAATCAGAGCGGGCAACACATGTGAGTCCTGCGGATGGTAATTGTCGTTTGGGCCGTAGAGGTTGGTCGGCATCACGCTCATGAAATTCGTGCCATATTGGCGATTGTAAGCAGAGCACATTTTGATGCCGGCGATTTTGGCCACTGCATAAGGCTCATTCGTAGGTTCGAGTGGCCCCGTCAGCAAATGCTCTTCTTTCATCGGCTGTGGCGCGAGTTTCGGATAGATACAGGTGGAGCCCAGAAACAGCAGCTTTTTCACTCCATGCTGATAGGCGCCATGGATCAGGTTACATTCGATCATTAGATTGTGATAAATGAAATCTGCGGGGTAAGTGTTATTGGCATGTATACCGCCCACTTTTGCGGCGGCGATAAACACATAGTCGGGGCTTTCCACTTCGTAAAATTGCTGCACCGCCTGCTGGTCAGTCAGGTCAAGCTCGGTGTGGCCACGCGTGACGAGATTGCTATAGCCACCGACTTGCAGCCGCCGCATGATGGCGGAGCCAACTAAGCCGCGATGACCGGCGACGTATATTTTTGCATTACGATCCATCATGTCACTCGTGATAATCGTAAGTGGAAAAGCCGTGATGTTTTACTAACTCATCGCGCTCAGCCGCCTTCAGGTCTTCCCGCACCATTTCAGCCACCAGTTCTTTGAACGTAACCTTTGGCACCCAACCTAAGTTATTTTTCGCCTTGCTGGGATCGCCCAGCAGCGTTTCCACTTCAGTCGGCCGGAAGTAGCGCGCGTCCACGGCCACGATGCAGCGGCCCTTTTCATCAAAGCCCTTCTCCTCCACGCCCACACCTTCCCAACGGATTTTCATGCCCAGTTCTGCCGCGGCCGCATTCACAAAGTCGCGTACGCTCTGCTGCTGTCCGGTGGCGATCACATAATCTTCGGGTTGATCTTGCTGCAGCATCAGCCACTGCATTTCCACATAGTCTTTGGCGTGACCCCAATCGCGCTTCGCATCGAGGTTGCCGAGGTACACGCAATCCTGCAAACCAAGCTTGATGCGCGCCAAGGCGCGGGTGATCTTACGTGTGACGAAGGTTTCGCCGCGCACGGGTGATTCATGGTTAAACAGAATACCGTTGCAGGCATAGATGCCATAGGCTTCGCGATAGTTCACCGTGATCCAGTAGGCGTAGAGCTTGGCCACGGCATAAGGCGAGCGAGGGTAAAACGGTGTGGTTTCGCGTTGGGGAATTTCTTGCACCTTGCCGAACAACTCCGAGGTGGATGCCTGATAGAAGCGCGTCTTTTTCTCCAAGCCCAGAATGCGGATCGCCTCCAGCACGCGTAACGGGCCGAGCGCATCTGAGTTGGCGGTATATTCCGGCTCTTCAAACGAGACGGCGACATGACTTTGCGCCGCCAGATTGTAGATCTCGTCCGGCTGCACTTGCTGGATGATCCGAATCAAACTGCTGGAATCGGTCATGTCCCCATAGTGGAGCACAAACTTGCGGCCCGCCATATGCGGATCTTGGTAAAGATGATCGATACGGTCGGTATTAAAGAGCGAGGAGCGGCGCTTGATGCCATGCACCTCGTAGCCTTTGTTCAAGAGGAATTCGGCGAGGTAGGCGCCGTCTTGGCCGGTAATTCCGGTGATAAGGGCAACTTTTGTCATGATCTTGGTCCCATTTACTATTTAACGTGGATGAACCGGCGTCTTTGCTAGCGCCAGCAAAACACCTCGCGCAAAAACTGAAAATAATACGCCGCGCCCCATTGAAGTATTTTAAGTTTGCGTTCGCCCCCGATTCGCGGCGGCTCGTCACCCGGGATTTCTGTCACTTTGAGCTTACGCTTCGCTGCCCTGACTGACAGCAAGGGTTCCCAACTAATGCGGGTAAAAAATAGCTTCTCCGCCAACCGGTAGCCGGCTTCCTCATCGAGTGCCAGGTCGTAAATAATCTGGGTACGATAAGCGCGAAAAATCACCATGGCATCGGTATAGTGCCCACCGTGCAAAAAGTTGATGGTGCGTGTAAAAAACCAATTTCCGAAGCCGGTAACCACATCATCATCCTCGCTTTTTGCCGGACCTAAGTAGCGAGAAGCGATCACCATGTCGTACCCTTCTTTCATCTTCTCAATGAGGTCTGGGATTAGTTCGGGTATGGAATTGCCATCTGGGCTAAAGGTGATGACAACATCACCCTCAATATAGGGCATCACCTCATGGTAAGCGTGACGAAAGCCGGGGTTCTTCTGGACATAGACGAAATATCCGTTTTCGCGCGCCCATTCAATCGTGCCATCGGTGGAGCCTCCATCCACAATAATGATTTGATCGCACCACTCTTTTTTTACCCGCGGCATGATTGCTTTCATGCCCTCGACTTCGTCCCAAGTTAGGACGAGTAAGGTTATTTTCATTCTGGTAGATTTTTCTTAGTGAAGTGTTTAAAGGAAAGCTTCAGTATGACAAAGCTCGTGATCGCGCCGGAAGCTACTAATACTTTATTTACCAAATCCTTTGCGGCGCCATCCAACACAATACCGCCGATAGAATCGCCCAGCACCGAAAAAAACAAAGAAGGCGGAAGGATAAACAATAATGTGGAAAAAAAATACGGCCAGAACGCGATACCAGTCAATCCAAAAAAATAATTTAGAGGCGCTGAGGGAAAAATCGGATTAATCCGTGCAAAGGCGACTGCTTTCCAGCCATGGGTCTCGATGGCACGCCATAAAAGCTGCCAATGCTTGCCATGCAAACGCTGCGTGACGAAGGCTCGGCCAAGGTAACGCGCTACCAAAAATGCCAAGCTCGCCCCCAGCACCACACCGGCCAAAGCCAACACCGTTCCCCACAACCAACCCCAGAGCATGCCTGCGGCCAGATTCAGCGGCAAGGTTGGCAGCAATAATACTGCGAGCAAAGCGTACAACGCCACGAATAAAATTGGTGAAACAAACGGATGCTGGCGGAGAAAACCAACTGCTTCAGTAATCGAGAAATACCCGTAGCGATGCAAATAGATCGCGCTCGCGATGCCGATCGCAAGAATCACCACCAGCCAAAATCGTTTCCGGCGCACGATGCGGCCAACAGCAACCGCCAGCCCAGCCACGCCCCCAGCGCCTTGCCGCCATTCAAATGCTGAGGCATCTTCTACATCTGCCTCGTCGAAAAGCGCCGAATCACGATATTCTTCCGGTTTCAAAACACACGCTCCTCGATAAGCGCCAGCAGATATGCGCCATACGCACTCTTGCCCAGCGGGGCGGCCAGCGCCTGGAGTTGCTCAGCGTTGACATACCCCATCCGAAAAGCGATTTCTTCCGGGCAGGCGATTTTCAATCCTTGCCGCTTTTCGATAGTTTGGATGAATTGCGAGGCTTCGAGCAAGGATTCGTGCGTGCCGGTATCCAGCCAGGCCATGCCGCGACCCATGACCGCGACTTCCAAATTGTCTTGCGCGAGGTAGACGCGATTGACGTCGGTAATTTCCAACTCGCCGCGCGCCGAAGGCTGGAGCTTGCGAGCGATATCCACCACGCGCCGATCGTAGAAATATAGGCCGGTGACGGCATAACGGGATTTCGGTTTGCTGGGTTTTTCTTCGATCGAGATGGCGCGGCCAGCCGTATCGAACTCCACTACACCGTAGCGCTCCGGGTCTTGCACCGGGTAGGCGAACACGGTGGCGCCAGCGGTTTTGGCGGCGGCGCGTTTGAGATCTTCCGCCAACTCGTGGCCGTAGAAAATATTGTCCCCTAGTACCAGCGCACAGGGTTCATCGCCAATAAAATCCGCACCGACCAGAAATGCCTGCGCGATTCCCTCCGGCTTCGGCTGCACGGCATAGGCAATATTCAAACCCCATTGCGCGCCGTTGCCCAGCAATTGCTCAAAACGCGGGGTGTCTTGCGGGGTGGAGATCACCAGAATATCGCGTATCCCCGCCAGCATCAGCGTGGTGAGCGGATAGTAGATCATCGGCTTGTCGTACACCGGCAGCAATTGCTTGGAGACCGCCTGCGTCACCGGATAGAGGCGTGTGCCGGAACCACCGGCGAGAATGATTCCTTTCATGCTTGCCCGCCCCCATAGTTCTTAGCCAGCCAACCTTGATATTCGCCACTCACTACATGCTCCACCCAACTTTGATGGTCGAGATACCACTGCACGGTTTTGCGGATACCGGTCTCAAATGTTTCACTCGGGCGCCAGCCGATTTCACGTTCAATCTTGCTGGCATCAATCGCATAGCGGCGATCATGACCGGCACGGTCTTTGACGTAGGTAATCAGTGCGGCATAAGGTTGCGCGGCGGGTTTTAACTCATCCAACAACGCGCACACGGTTTTCACTACATCAATATTGGCCATCTCATTGCAGCCGCCGATGTTGTAAGTCTCACCCACACGGCCTTTCGCCAACACTGCGCGAATCGCGCTGCAATGATCGCCCACATACAGCCAATCGCGCACGTTGAGGCCATCGCCATAAATCGGCAGCGGCTTGCCGTTTAAGGCATTGTGGATGATTAGCGGAATCAATTTTTCTGGAAAATGATACGGGCCGTAGTTGTTGGAGCAATTGGTGGTGAGCACCGGCAGGCCATAGGTGTGATGATAAGCGCGCACCAAATGATCGGATGCGGCTTTAGAAGCGGAGTACGGGCTATTCGGCGCAAACGGCGTGGTCTCGGTAAACGCCGGATCGTGCGGGCCCAAGGAGCCGTACACTTCATCGGTGGACACATGCAGAAAACGGAACGCCGCGCGCTGCTCATCCGCCAAGCCCGACCAATACGCGCGCACCGCTTGCAGTAAATGGAATGTGCCGACTACATTGGTTTGAATAAAATCTTCCGGCCCGTGAATCGAACGATCGACGTGGCTCTCGGCGGCGAAATTTACGATGGCGCGCGGTTGGTGCTGTTGGAGCAGACTTTCCATCAAGACCGCGTCGCCGATATCACCCTGCACGAAGATATGGCGCGGGTCGTCCTTGAGTGAAGCCAGGTTTTCCAGATTGCCCGCATAGGTGAGCTTGTCGAGATTGAGCACCGGCTCGCCGTCGCCGGCCAACCAATCCAAAACAAAATTTGCGCCAATAAAACCTGCGCCACCGGTAACGAGAATGGGTTGTGTCATTGCTTGGGACTTGATTTAAATTCCGGTGAACACGATATCAAGCGCGCCAATAATTTCATCACGCTTGGCGGCCAAATTTGTAATCTTTTTGCTCAATCTAGTCTTTGGAATACCTGCCAACTCCGGGGTGGACATCACCACCGCCATATTCCGAATTCTAAATTGGGGATTCAACCGTGCGGCTGGTTGACCTGCGGTGCGCTTCGCCACCAGCGGCACCACGACACGGGTAACCAGCGCATCGAGCAAATCCGACTGCACGTCCAGCAGGAAGGGAATGTCATCCTTCCCCGTAGCATCGGGGTTTTCATACACATCGAACTGCGCCATTTAGAACCGCCTTAAACCATCGCTAAACACGCCCTGCTTTTCAATGCGCGCATTGTAATCATCGATAGCTGATTTATTTTCAGCTAGCCATTGCCGGGTGCGCGCTTCACGCGCCAACTCCGCTAGTTGTTGTTCCAGCGCTTTGGAAAGATTGATATTCAGCGCTTTTGCTTGGCGCAGCAAATCGCCGTTTACCCGCAAATTAACCGCTTTTTTTGTCGCTTTGGTATCGTAAAGTTCTGTCGGCATGACTGACTCCATCAAGGCTATGCGCCCATTATATGCGCACAATCAATGCGCATCAATTAGGGCTCCCGCCACCGTAATACCCTTTGTACCAATCTACGAACTTGCCGATCCCCACCGCCAACGGTGTGCTGGGCGTGAAACCAACCGCATCGCGCAGCGCGTCGATGTTGGCGTAAGTGGCACGCACATCGCCCGGCTGCATGGGCAGCATGTTTTTTTGCGCCGTCTTACCGCAGGCTTTTTCAATGGTTTCGATAAACGTCATCAGTTGCACCGGTTCATGGTTGCCGATGTTATATATCCGGAACGGCGCATAGCTGGTGGCGGGGTCGGGGTGATCGTTATCAAATGCGGGATCAGCAGTCGCGGGTTTATCCAGCACGCGCACCACACCTTCAATGATGTCGTCGATGTAGGTGAAGTCACGCATCATCTTGCCTTCGTTGAATACATCGATCGGGCGACCTTGCATAATCGCGCCCGTAAACAATGAGGGCGACATGTCCGGCCGGCCCCACGGGCCGTACACGGTAAAAAAGCGCAGGCCCGTGGTCGGCAAGCCGTACAGATGGCTATAAGTATGCGCCATCATCTCGCCGGATTTTTTGGTGGCGGCGTACAAGCTCACCGGATGATCGACATTGTCGTGTTCGGAAAACGGCATTTTGGTATTGGCGCCATACACGCTGGAGCTGCTCGCGTAGACCAGGTGCACAACTTTGTTATGGCGGCAGCCTTCCAGAATATTCATGAAGCCGACAATATTAGATTCAATATAGGCATGCGGGTTGAGCAGCGAATAGCGCACGCCAGGTTGTGCCGCCAGATTGATTGCGCCCTGGAATTTTTCTTCCGAGAATAATTTTTCCATCGCCGGCCGGTCGGCCATATTCAGTTTGATGAAACGAAAGTTGGGATGCGCCTGCACTTGTTTGAGGCGCGCTTCTTTCAGCGCGACCTCGTAATAATCGTTGAGAGTGTCGATCCCCACCACTTCGTCGCCGCGCGCCAACAGGCGCAGCGCGGTATGCATGCCGATAAACCCGGCGGCGCCGGTTACTAAAATTTTCAAGCATCTCTCCCTTGTTGCAATGCCATGAGCTTGGCGTATTTCATCAGACTATTGTGACAACCGATGCTGATATGCACCAAGCCCGCCGCGCCATCGAGAAAACCGAGACGCAGCACATAAAATTTAATAAACCGTAGCACTGGGCTCAACGCCAATTGCACTACGCCAACGCGCTTTCCGCGCTTAAACAAGCGCTCTGCCGCCAGCGTGGTGTAGCGGTTTTGCTTGTCCAGATAAGCTGCCAAATCCTCGCTCGATTCATGCAGCAGATCACCTTGGATGCGTGTAGCCGGGCTGTCCAGCTCTACTTTCTCGTGCACCGGGTCTGCGCTCCAGCGGCCATGCGCGCGATGGAACAAGCGCAGCGACCAATCCGGGTAGCCCTCGCCGTGCCTAAGCCAGCGCCCTAAAAACTTATTGCAGCGCGGCATCGCAAAGCCGTGCGCTTGCGGCGCACTCAACGCAGCTTCGATGCTATGCCGCAGCGGCTCGCTCACCCGCTCGTCGGCATCCACGCACAACACCCAATCGTGTTTAGCCTGTTCCACCGCAAACTGTTTTTGCGGGCCGTAGCCCAGCCAATCCTGATGCAGCACGCGCGCGCCGTGCTGTTGCGCGATTTGAATCGTGTCATCCACACTGCCAGAATCCACCACCACAATCTCGTCCGCGAATGCGACGCTCGCCAGACACGCCGCAATCTGATGCGCGGCATTGAGCGTAATGATGGTGACGGAAAGGGGTTGGCGCGACGGCAAGATAGGCCTTAAAACAAAGCGCCTATTCTATGCGCAAAGCGGGTTTCGGTGTAGGCTTAGCGCCCAAAAGAGAGGCCCATCTTGCCCCGTATTCTGTTGGTCAAAACGTCCTCCATGGGCGATGTCATTCACAATCTGCCGATCATTAGCGATATCCGCAGCCGCTATCCCAACGCCGAAATCGACTGGCTGGTGGAAGAGTCCTTCGCCGAGATTCCCGCGCTGCACCCCGGTGTGGCGCAAGTGATTCCGGTGGCGATTCGACGCTGGCGCAAGACTTTGTATCGGCCGCAAACCTGGCGCGAGATGCGCGCGCTGAGAGCACGCCTAGCGCACACCGCTTACGATTTCATACTCGATACGCAAGGCCTGCTGAAAAGCGGGCTGCTCGCGCGCCTCGCTCACGGTGAACGCTTCGGGTTGGATCACCACAGCGCGCGCGAACCCTTGGCCGCGTTGTGCTACGACAAAACATTTGCGGTCGATCCTGACGCACACGCCGTGGTGCGCTATCGCACCCTGGCAGCACGCGCGTTTGATCTTGCCCCCGATCTGCCGCTCGACTATGGCGTGCAAATCCCCAATGCACGTCTGAACTGGTTGCCCGCTGGGCGCTATGCAGTGCTGCTGCACGCCACTAGCCGCGCGGAAAAATTGTGGCCCGAAGCCGATTGGCTTGCTTTGGGCCATGCCTTGCAACAACGCGGGGTCGGCGCTGTCTTGCCCTGGGGCGGCTTGGCCGAATACGAACGCGCCCAACGCTTGGCAGGCGCTATCCCCAACGCCATCGTCGCCCCGCGCCTGACGCTCAAAGAAGCCGCGCTCCTACTCAAGCAGGCCAACTTAGTCGTCGGCGTCGATACCGGCCTGGTGCATCTCGCGACCGCCGTGGGCACCCCCACCATCGGCATCTATGGCGGCTCCGATCCGGCGAAAAATGGGCTATATGCCAGCACCCCGATACGCAATTTAGGCGGCCCTGGCAGCGCGCCCAGCAGCGCTGAAGTGATCGCCGTTGCCGATGAAATGCTTAGCCATGCCTAGGCTACTCTACTCACTCGTCTTGTATCTGCTGCTGCCCTTCATCCCGCTGCGCCTGTTGTGGCGCGCGCGCAAGCAGCCGGAATATCTTGCGCACTGGGGCGAACGCTTCGGCTTCTACCGCACAGAACCGCCCCAGCCGCTGATCTGGATACACGCCGTATCGGTAGGCGAGACGCACGCCGCCGCGCCTTTGATCGATGCGCTGCAAGCGCGTTATCCCGCACATCGGATAATGCTCACCTGCATGACGCCAACCGGACGCGCGGCCGGGCACCAACTCTATGGCGCGCGCGTGACGCAAGCCTATTTACCCTACGACTACCCTGGCGCGGTGCGCCGGTTTTTAAAACACTTCCAACCCAGCTTCGGACTGCTGATGGAAACCGAGCTATGGCCCAACCTGATCACCACCTGCAAACAGCGCGGCGTACCGCTGGCCTTGATCAATGCCCGCCTCTCGGAGAAATCAGCGCGCGGCTATGCACACATCGGTAGCTTGACGCGTGAGGCACTGGAAAACTTGCCGCTCACCTGCGCCCAAACCGCAGCCGATGCCGAGCGCCTCAAGCAACTCGGCGCAACACACATCAGCATCACCGGCAACTTGAAATTCGATGTCGCGCCGCCTACCGATGTCGCGGATCAAGCTAAACACTTGCGCGAATTATGGGGCAGCGAGCGGCATGTCTTACTCGCCGCCAGTACCCGCGAAGGCGAAGAAGCGCTGTTGCTCGACGCGCTCAGCCCCAAATCGAATTTTTTGCTGGTGATCGTACCGCGCCACCCGCAACGCTTCGACGATGTGGCCGCTTTGCTAACGGCGCGCAACATCCCCTATCAGCGCCGCAGCGAAAATGCGTCGATTCGTACGGAGACGCGCGTCGTGCTGGGCGACAGCATGGGCGAAATGTTCACCTACTACGGCGCAGCGGATGCAGCGATTATCGGCGGCAGCTTGCTGCCCTTCGGCGGGCAAAACTTGATCGAAGCCTGCGCCATGGGCGTGCCGGTAATCCTAGGCCCGCATACTTATAATTTTTCCCAAGCTGCGCAAGACGCCATAGCTGCCGGCGCGGCGCTGCGGGTGGTGGATGCGAGCGCGGCATTGATGCAAGCGCAAGGCTTGCTGGAAGATGCGTTGATGAAAAAACAGATGGGCGACTCGGCGCTGGAATTTGCCGCCGCGCATCGCGGTGCGGTGGAAAAAACGATGGCTGCGATTGAGGAAAGGCTAAAAATCGTTAGCCACGAATTAACACGAATTCCCGCGAATTAAAAAACCAAGTAACCGTGAAACTGCCGATTCGGTTTTATTCGTGTTAATTCGTGGCTAACGATTTTTAGCCTTTCCTGACGCCAGAATCCTGATGCCCGACGCCTAATTCCTACGGCTTCGCCGCCTGATTCAACCACCCATTCACCTGACTCACATCCGTCTCATTCAGATCCCCCGCCGCCGCTTCCAATTTCAATCGCGACACGATGTAGCCATACAAGGCCTGCGCCAAATCGCGCCGCGCGCTGAAGAGTTGCTGACGCGCATTGAGTAGGTCGACGCTGGTGCGCACGCCCACTTCCAAGCCAAGCTTGGTGGAATCGAGTGAGCTTTGGTTGGAGATCACGGCTTGTTGCAGCGCTTTCACTTGGGCGATGCCGCTGGTGACGCCGAGATAGGCTTGGCGCGCTTGCAGGGCGACTTTGCGTTGCACCGCATCCAGCTCTTGCCGTGCCTTTTCTTGATTCGCCACGGCCTCGCGCACCTTCGAGCTGGTGGCGCCACCGGCAAAAATCGGCAGGTTCATTTGCAAGCCAATGGTTTTGGCATTCTGGTCAAATCCGCTGCCGCCGCCTTGGATGTTATCGCCATAGGTCGCGACCAAATCCAGCGTGGGTAAATGACCGCCGTGCGCCTTGCGCACTTCTTCGCTGGCGATATCGAAGGCGGCTTTTGCGATTTGGGTTTCAGGATTTTGCGCCAGGGCTTTTTCCACCCAAGCATCCATACTGTTTGGCTCGGGAGAAACCAGCGGCACTTCGCCTTTTACTGTGACGAGTTCGTCCGGCTGGCGATTGATAATTTGCTGCAAGCTGCGGCGTTTGATTTCCAGATCGTTTTGGGCGGCGATTTCTTGTGAGAGGGTCAGGTCAAAGCGTGCTTGTGCATCGTGCGTGTCGGTGATGGTTGCGGTGCCGACTTCGAAATTGCGTTTGGCTTGGGCGAGCTGCTCCCCGATGGATTCCTGCTGCGCCTGCGCCAGCGTCACGTTGTACTGCGCGAGCAGCACATCGAAATAGGCTTGCGCCACGCGCACGACCAGGTCTTGCTGCGCGGTGGAAAACTGGGCGTTAACCTGCTCCACCGTGGATTTGGCCTGGGCATAGCTGGCGTAATTTTGCGCACGGTACAGCGGCTGATTCAGCGAGACCGAGTAGCCGTGGCTGTTGAATGTCCTTTCGCCGCTGGATAAGGTCGAGCTACCGCGGGTTTGGGTATCGGTCTCGTTATACGTGGTGTTGGCCGACAAGTTGACCGAGGGCATGAACAAGGCACGGGCTTGCGGCAGCTTTTCCTGACCGGCGATTTGCGCCGATTTTGCAGCTTGGAAAGTGGCGTCTTGGGTCTGCGCCTCTTTATAAACCTGCAACAGGTCGGTAGCGGCAAATAGCTGCGGGCTGAAGGCCAAGGCCACGAACAGCGGTATTTTTTTCATGCGGTATCCTTAATAAGTCTTCATCGTCGGGTCAACCTGACGCGCCCAGCCGTCAACCCCGCCCGCAAGATTATACACATCGCTAAAACCTTGATGTTCAAGGAATTTTGCAATGTGATAGCTGCGTACGCCATGGTGACAAATCACCACGGTCTCCGCCTCCGGATTTAATTCGTCCCAGCGTTGCTGCACTTCGCGCATGGGAATCCAGTTCGAGCCGTCGATCCGGCAGTATTCGATTTCCCAACCTTCGCGCACATCGAGCAATACCGGCTGGGGGCGAGAGGCATCGTCCAGCCAGGCCCGCAATTCCAGCGGGCTAAGCTGCTTCATTTAGAACACAAACTGTGCTGGCTGCGGCGCATTTTTCAGCACGCGCACATCGGTCTCGAATAAAACTTCGGCATCGGTCACGCCCGGCTCAATCAAGTGCGTCAGCCGCGCCTCCATCGCTGGTGCAGTGCCGACGAATGCCAGTAAGCGGCCGCCTGGGCTGAGTTGTGCGACAAACTCGTCTGGCAGCACCGGCAAGCTGCCGGTCACCACGATCACATCGTAGGGAGCGTGTTTTTGCCAGCCGCGCGCGCCATCACCCACATCCAAAGTTACGTTATTGAAGCCGTGCGCGGCGAGCTTTTGCGCTGCCGCTTGGCTCAACTCGGGCATGATCTCCACGCTGTGCACATGCTTAGCCAGGCTGGCCAAGAGCGCGGTCATGTAGCCGCTGCCGGTGCCGACTTCCAACACTTTGTCCGTTGGTTTGATATGGAGTTCCTGCACCAGGCGCGCCTCGACCTTGGGACTCAGCATGGATTCGCCCTGGCCGAGCGGAATCTCCAAATCCATCATCGCCATGGCGCGATATGCCTCGGGCACATATTCTTCGCGCTTTATGCGCTGCAATAAGCTGAGCACGCTGTCGTCCAACACATCCCAGGGACGAATCTGCTGCTCGATCATGTTGAAACGAACCATCTCCAAATCCATCGTCTTCTCCATCTTCTTTTCAGGGGTTTACCGCTGTTAGCCTTGCGATTATTCCATATTTCCCTTACCTTTACATACTTCGCTAGGGGTCCCTGCCTGTCATACGGCGGGGTGAGATAGACCCTCTGAACCTGTACGGGTCATGCCGTCGTAGGGAAGCGCGCTCCCCGCCGCTCCCTGCTGTTTTTGCTTGAAGGAGCGCACCATGAACGCAGCCATACCGCATCCCACCGCCCAATTTACCGCCGCCACGGCCCACGTGGACGAAGCCGCAGTCAAACCCCTGCCCAATTCGCGCAAGGTTTACGTAAGCGGTTCGCGCGCCGACATCCAAGTGCCGATGCGCGAAATCAGCCAGTCCGACACCCCCGCCACCCTCGGTGCGGAACCCAACCCGCCCATCTATGTTTACGACTGCTCCGGCCCTTATACCGACCCGCAAGCGCAGATTGATATCCGCAAGGGGCTCGCCGCACTGCGCACCGGCTGGATTGAGGAGCGCAACGACACCGAGGCTTTGAGCGGGCTTAGCTCCGAATACGGTTTAACACGTTTACATGATGCTTCACTTACGGCCATGCGCTTTCCCGGCCTGGTGCGCCAGCCGCGTCGCGCTATAGCGGGCAAGAATGTCACGCAAATGCACTACGCGCGCCAAGGCATCATTACCCCGGAGATGGAGTACATCGCCATCCGCGAAAATCTGCGCCGCCGCGAATATATCGAATCACTCAAGGCCGCCGGCCCCACCGGGCTGAAAATGGCCGAGTTGCTGGGCCGCCAACATCGCGGGCAAAATTACGGCGCGGCGCTGCCCGAAGAAATCACACCTGAATTCGTGCGCGATGAAGTGGCGCGCGGCCGCGCCATCATCCCCGCCAACATCAACCACCCGGAAACCGAGCCGATGATTATCGGCCGCAATTTCCTGGTGAAGATCAACGCCAACATCGGCAACTCCGCGCTCGGCTCCTCGATCCAGGAAGAAGTAGAGAAAATGACTTGGGCCATCCGCTGGGGTGGCGACACGGTGATGGATCTCTCCACCGGTAAGAACATCCACGAAACGCGCGAGTGGATTATCCGCAACTCACCCGTGCCCATCGGCACCGTGCCCATCTATCAGGCCCTGGAAAAAGTGGATGGCAAAGCGGAGAACCTAACCTGGGAAATGTTCCGCGACACGCTGATCGAGCAAGCCGAACAGGGCGTCGATTACTTCACCATCCACGCAGGGGTGCGGCTGGCGCATGTGCCGCTGACGGCTTCGCGCATGACCGGCATCGTCTCGCGTGGCGGCTCTATCATGGCCAAGTGGTGCCTGGCGCATCACAAGGAAAGCTTTCTCTACACGCACTTCGAAGACATTTGCGAAATCATGAAGGCCTACGACGTGAGCTTCAGCCTCGGCGATGGCCTGCGCCCCGGCTCCATCTACGACGCGAACGATGAAGCGCAACTGGCCGAACTCAAGACCCTGGGCGAGCTCACCCAAATCGCCTGGAAGCACGATGTGCAAACCATGATCGAAGGCCCCGGCCACGTGCCGATGCAGCTCATCAAAGAGAACATGGATTTACAACTGGACTGGTGCGACGAAGCCCCGTTTTATACCTTGGGGCCGCTCACCACCGACATCGCCCCCGGCTACGACCACATCACGTCCGCGATTGGCGCGGCGCAAATCGGCTGGTACGGCACGGCCATGCTGTGCTACGTCACGCCCAAGGAACACTTGGGCCTGCCGGACAAGGACGATGTAAAAGTGGGCATCATGGCCTACAAAATCGCCGCCCACGCCGCCGACCTGGCCAAAGGCCACCCCGGCGCGCAGATACGCGACAACGCGCTGTCTAAAGCACGCTTCGAATTCCGCTGGGAAGACCAATTCAACCTCGGACTCGACCCGGACAAGGCGCGCGAATTCCACGACGAAACCTTGCCCAAAGACTCGGCCAAGGTGGCGCATTTCTGCTCCATGTGCGGGCCGCATTTCTGCTCCATGAAGATCACGCAGGATGTGCGCGAATTCGCCGCGAGCCAAGGTGTGAGTGAGCAGGAAGCGCTGGCCAAAGGCATGGAAGTAAAAGCGGTTGAGTTCGTAAAGCAGGGCGCGGAAATTTATCGGAAGGCGTAACCATGTTCGCATTATCGAAGCAGGCCTCGGCCGATAATTGCCAACTAGACGCCGCGCTGGAAGGCAAGAGCTTGCGCATTACCCTGAGTGATGCGGCGCAACGCGCCTTGGCCCAGCGCGCAACGCCGCTCATTGCCGAGATGGGGTTGTATTTTTCCTGCCTGATTCGCTTGAGAGTGCGATTCTACGAGCACGACGATGAAACAAGCGCCACGCCAATAACCGCCCGACTCTCGGTGCGATTCCGCCCTGTTATAAGCCGTCAATGCGACGTACACGAAGTCAATGGAAAATCGCCGTTGAGCGATTTTCCAATTGTGAAGCGTGCCCCTTACGTTCCGCATTGGCTGCGCCTCGATTACAAAAAGGGCGAGTGGGTGGGTGAGTTTGGCTATAAAGAGCACGAATAAATAACTCGGCCCTTAAATCTGCTACTGGCTATATTTATGCACGCTTATCGCGAGGAGACCCTCTTGTTACGACACACGTTAATCCTGATAACGCTTTTGTTTACCACCTCCGCTGTCGCTGCCGATGTTGTCAATTTCAAAACCGTCAGCCTGGAGCTCGCGCGTGATTTGGCGCAAGCCGCCGTGGATGCTTGCCGCGCCAGCGGTTATCAAGTCGCCGCTATCGTGGTGAGTCGCAATGGCGACCCGCAAGTGATGTTGCGTGACTCGATGGCGCCGCGCTACACGATGCAGATTGCGCGCGAGAAAGCTGAGGCGGTGATTCTCTCTGGTGTGGCCTCCAGCGAATTCCGTCGAAACCGGCAAGATATCCGTATGGAAATGAATCACGTGAAAGGTATCTTGGTGCTGGAGGGTGGCTTGCCGATTCGCGCCGGTGGATCGTTGCTGGGTGCGATCGGTGTATCCGGCGCGCCGGGCGGGGAAAGAGATGAGGCTTGCGCGCAAGCCGCGCTGAACAAACTCCAGGAGCGGCTTGAATTTGCCGAATAAACCGCCTCGCTGCGAACAAATTAGTTGGAACAAATTCGCCCAGCTCGCACGCAAGGTCGCATTCAAAATCCAGGCGGCGGGTTTTGAGCCCGACCTGATCATCGCCATCGCGCGCGGCGGCTATATGCCGGCACGGGTGTTGGCGGATTATCTGAATGTGATGAACGTCGCCAGCATCAAGGTCGAGCATTATCGCGGCACTAAAAAATCGGCCAAGACGATTGTGCGCCACGCCTTGCCGGAGAATGTGCGGGGTAAGCGCGTGTTGGTAGTGGATGATGTGAGCGACACCGGCGACACCTTCGACGCCGCCTTGCCACATATTCGCGCACGGCTCCCCAAGGCGGAAATTCGCACGGCGGTCTTGCTACACAAAGCCAGTTGCCCGGATGTGCCGGATTTTTACGCCCATAAGGTCGTGAAATGGCGCTGGATTATCTATCCCTGGGCGGTGATCGAAGACCTCACGGCTTTCCTCCAAGAAGCGAAAAAACCCATCAAGAATGTGGCGGCCTTCGCCAAACTGCTGCAAGAACAACATGGCCTGCACATGCCTAAATCCACCTTGCAAGACGCGCTTGATCTCTCCAGGATAACCCCGCACCACCGCCCATAAGCGGCCTGCCCTGGCGCTATGAGCTGGACAAGAAAAAGGCCCCAAGCGGGGCCCTTTTTTATTTCTAGCGCGGCTCTTTCGCGCCCTTATTCCTTACCGAGGGCGAATGTCTTCACTGCATGATCGAACGCCCCTTTGTCGGTCTTGCCCTTGGGCCCGGACAGCACGATCAAGTATTGGCGGCCATCTTTTAAGTACTGCGCAGTATGTTTCTCGAACTCTTTGTCGCCGTCTTTCCAAGTGGTCATGAGGTAGTTGCCCGGCTCACCGGCGATGGTGATGGTCTCCGCTTTGGCTACGGTGTGGCCCTTGCCTTCATAGCGCTTGTCTTCAGAGCCGATGCGCGCTTTTTTAAAATCTTCCAGCGTGAACGTCGCGGGCTGCACCTTGCGTAAGTAAACGCCCTCTAGCGTCGCGCCACTCTTGGCATCCTTGAAGTAAATCATCAAGAGCCGGTCGTCGAGATCCTTGTAACCAGGCTGCCAATTTTGCGGCACCTCCATTTCGAATCGGGTTCCGTGCAGTTTCACCGCATCGGCGGCATACGCCGGCAGCGCAGCGGTCAAAATCAGCAAACCCATTCCCGCAAGCAACGATTTAGTACGCAGCATTTTTGTCCTCCTCCATTGTGAATTGAATATCCCTGCCCCAGAAGCATCACTGCCTTGCCGAGAGCAATCCGTATAATAGCCCTTTTTATCTACGCGGATTTCATTCATGGATTTCATTCTGCTGCTCAAAGCGCTGGTGCTCGGCATCGTCGAAGGCGTCACCGAATTCTTGCCGATCTCTTCCACCGGCCATTTGATCGTAGTGGGGGATTTGCTCAATTACAACGACGAGCAAAGCAAGGTGTTTAAAATCGTGATTCAGCTCGCGGCGATTTTGGCCGTGTGTTGGGATTTTCGGGAGCGGATCGGGAGGGTCATCGGCGGCTTGCGTGCTGACCCGGTACAACAGCAGTTTGCGACGCTGATTTTTGTGGGATTTCTACCGGCGCTGGTGCTGGGTTTTTTATTCCACAGCACAATCAAAGCTTATCTGTTCAACCCGATCACCGTGGCGGCTGCGCTGATCGCCGGCGGGGTGTTGATTCTCTATATCGAGAAACGCGCCTATCAACCGCGCTACGAAAAATTGGAGGATATGTCCTGGCGCGAAGCGCTGTCTGTCGGTTTCGCGCAATCGATTGCGATGTTTCCCGGCGTCTCGCGCGCCGGCGCCACCATCATGGGCGGCTTGATTTTCGGCCTGTCGCGCAAGGCGGCGACCGAGTTTTCATTCTTCCTCGCCATCCCCACCATGTTGGCGGCGACGGTGTATGACGTGTACAAAAATTGGGCGCTGTTGCGCATGGATGATCTGCCGGTGTTCGCGGTCGGTTTTGTCGCCGCCTTCATCGCCGCGATGCTGACAGTGAAAGGGTTGCTGAAATTCGTCTCCAGCCACACCTTCGTTCCCTTCGCCTGGTATCGCATCGTGTTCGGCGGGGTGGTGCTGGTCACTTACTACTTGGGCATCGTAAATTGGTCGCATCCATGACGGCAGGCGGCAGGCGTCTTGATGTAACCCGATAGAGCGGTGCCTGCCGACCAAGGTTTTAACTGACGCCTGACTCCTGACGCCCGACGCCTGCCCCCTGCTTCACAAAATGCGCGATGTGCGAGAGCAGCTCTTCTTCCTGATAGGGTTTGCCCAGATACACGTTCACCCCGAGTTCGCGCGCGTAGTTGCGGTGTTTTTCGGCGGTGCGCGAGGTGATCATGATAATGGGGATGCCGGCGGTGTCGGCGTCGCCGCGCACGTTTTTGGTCAGCTCGAAGCCATCCATGCGCGGCATTTCGATGTCCACCAACATCACCGCCGGGCGGTATTCTTGCAGCTGCTGCAGTGCATCCACACCGTCTTTGGCGGTCACCACTTGGTAACCCTCTTTTGATAGCAGGCGGCCGGTAATTTTGCGCACGGTGAGTGAATCGTCCACCACCATGATGACCGGCGCCGTGACCAGCTCCTCTCGTTTAACCGCGATGGTGGGCTGCCCTGCTGCTGCGTGAGGCGTCTCGCGGTGCGCGAGTTGCACCGGGTTAATGATGAGCATGATTTCGCCGTTACCCAGCACCGTGGCGCCGGAAATGCCGGAAACACGCGCCAATTGCGGCCCGATGTTTTTAACCACTACCTCTTGATTTCCCTGCAACGCATCGACATGCACTGCCACGCGGTGCGTACCACTGCGCAGCAGGATCACTGAAGAATAATGCTTGGCCTCCGGGGTGGCCTCCAGGTTGCCCAGCAAGCGCGGCAAATAATACAGCGGGTAGGTGTTGCCTAGCCAATCAACTTGTCCGGCCTGATAGATTTCGGCCAGCCGGGCGGGTTTCACCTCCTGCACTTGCTCTACCATCGAGGATGGCAGCGCGAATTGGTTTTCCCCTGCACTCACTGTCACCACCTGCGTTACCGCCAAGGTGAGCGGCAAATAAATGGTGAAGGTCGTGCCCCGACCTTTTTCGGAATCGACTTCGATCCGGCCGCCGAGCGCGGCGATTTCATTGCGCACCACGTCCATGCCGACGCCGCGGCCTGACACTTGCGTGACTTCGGATGCGGTAGAAAAACCCGCTTGAAAAATCAATTCCGTTAGTTTCGCGGCGGGGATTTCATCATTCGCGCCGATCAAGCCCTGCTCCACCGCCTTGGCGCGCACGCGATCAAGATCGATGCCGCCGCCATCGTCACGAATGATCAGCGCCACCTCGTTGCCCTCTTGGCGCGCCCGTAGTTCAATGCCGCCGATCTCGGCCTTGCCCGCGATTTCGCGGTCGTGATCAGTTTCGATACCGTGCGCTACGGCATTGCGCAACAGGTGCTCGAACGGTGCGGTCATTTTTTCCAGCACCGAGCGATCGAGCTCAACACTCTCGCCTTCGATTTTGAGCACGGCCTTCTTGCCCACGTCTTTTGCCGTCTGGCGCACGATGCGGTGTAGCCGCTCGGTGACGTTTGACAAGGGCACCATGCGAATGCGCATCAAGCCTTGCTGCAATTCGCGATTGAGCCGGCCTTGCGCGACCAGGGCCGCTTCGGCTTCATCCAGATTTTTCAATAAAGTCTGTTGCACTGTGGCAACGTCGTTCACGCTCTCCGCCATCATCCGCGTGATTTCCTGCAAGCGGGTAAAGCGGTCGAATTCGAGCGGATCGAATTGCGTTTCTTGTGCTGCCGATATACGCGATTGCATTTGCGATTCGGCCTGAATCTCCACTTCACGCAATTGATTGCGCAGGCGGATCACGTTTTCGGTCAGGTCTTTGAGCGATTGCTTGAAGTGCAGCATCTCGCCTTCGATGCGCGAGCGCGTGATACTCACCTCGCCCGCTTCATTCACCAAGCGATCCACGGTATCGGCACGTACGCGCAATACGGCGCGTGCAGCGGCCTGTTCCATCTCGGCCAGGATGTCGGCTTGTGGCAAGGTGGCTTTGGCTTGCATGCCCAGCACCACGGGCGCAACCGGCGCGATCGCTTCGGCGCTCTCGCCCTTGATCAATGCCTCGTGCAAATCGCCGACCGCATCGAAATAATTATCCAGATCATCGAACGATTCGTTGGCTGGCGCCCCGCCATCCAGCATGGTCTCGACACGTGTCTCCATGTGGTGGGTGAGTTCGCCTAAGCGCATGGCGCCCGCCATGCGCGCGGAGCCTTTGAGCGTATGCAGCGCGCGTTGTAGCGCCTGCGAGGCATCGGTTTGCGCCGGCTTATCACGCCAAGCGCGCAACTGGGTTCCGATGAATGGCATCAATTCCTGCGCCTCTTCCAAGAATACGGGCAGGAGCTGTTCATCCACGTCGTCTTTAATGCTGCTGTCGATTTCGATCGCGTCAGGTTTTTCTCGCATCGGTACGACCCTCAAAGTGGGTGGCGCGGGTTTCGCGGGCACCGGGGTGGAAACGACCTCATTCACCACGACCTCAGTCGGCAACGCGGTGGGGGGGGCTGCAATAGGTGCTTCGGGTGTTGGCTCGATTTCAGGTGGGGCGGCTTGCGCTTCTAACGCCTCCAGCTCCGCAAACTCGCGCGCGTAGCGTGCATCGGCCACCATTTGCTTGAGGCGGTCGACCATAAAGCCGGCAGCCAGCGGCGCTTCGCGGCTTTGAATCGCGGCCACCATGCCTTTCAGGCTTACCACTGCGTCTTGCATCACTTGCAGCACGCTCGCGCCCAGGCTGCGCGGGTTGTGCATCACGTCCATAAACCATTGTTCTAATGCGTGCGCGAGATCGGCGGTCGAGGTAAAGCCGACGGTGCTGGAAATTCCTGCCAGGGTGTGCGCGGCGCGCATGTAGTCATAATCGACCGGGTGCGCTGGATTCGCCTGAATTCGGGCAAGCCCGCTATCCAAGCTAGCGATGTGCGTCGCCGCTTCGTCCAGGAAAAGCTGATATAGCCCAGCGCTAATGCTGCTGTCACCGATTTGGATTTCTTCCGGCTCGGCGGGTATTTCCAGGGGAGGGGCGGATTCGTCGATCACAACCGAAGCGGGTTCGATTGCATCGAGTGTGATCAGCTCGGGTTCGGGTTCGAGCTCAACCAGTTCCAAAAAAAATTCTTCTTCGGCAGGCGCTTCAAGGATGATTTCCGTTTCCGCCGGCGCATCCATTGCGGGTGAGTAAACGTCGATGTCGTTGACAACCGCCGGCTCCATAGCGGCCTGACGCGAGGCGATTAAGGCCTCGCGCCGGGCCGACAAATCAAAAGGGCCGGAGGGGTCCTCTCGCAGGGCCGCTGCCGTAGCAAGAAGGTCGGTGGCATTCACTTCCACCGTTCCATCACGATTTAAGATTTCGACCCAGCCTGCAAACGCGTCATGCGCTTGCTGAATCATGTCGAGCAATTCCGGTGTGGCGTCTTTTTCCTCTTCTAGCCAACGATTCATGGTTTGTTCAATGCCCCACGCTACTTCGCCCAACTCCTTCAGGCCCACCATGCGGCCGGAGCCTTTTAGGGTATGGAAGCCACGGCGGATCGTAATCAGCGCTTCGTGATCATGGGGACGGCGGCGCATGATGCCAAGGTGTTCGCGCACCGTGGCGAGTACCTCCCCGGCCTCTTCCAGATAGGTTTCCAGTAACTCGCGGTCGACCACTTCCTTACTGGCTTCGATCAAACGCGCGGTTTCAGCCGAGGGCGCAACGGCCGCCACTTTGGGCGCGGTCAACGCCGCAACGGCCGCGCCAACCGCGGCAGCGGGCGTATCCCCCGCTTGCTCCAACGCGGACAGCGCCTGGGAGGCGCGCTCCTTCAGCATCGCATCGTCGATCAGGTCGGCGTCTTGCGCCAAGGCCGAGAGTTGGTTGCGTAATTCAGCGCGATGCTCCACCGTGGGCGCCGTATTCCAGGTTTCAAACAAGGCTTGTGCGTGACGCTTCTGCTCTTCGACGCCTGACTCGACGCTGGCAGACGGTCGCTCAATCGGTGCCGGCGCCGCTTCCACTTCCTCGGTCACATCACTGTCGCGCACATCGCTGTTTTTGATGCCGGGGAAAGTTTTGATCACCGGCGCGATGATGTTGAATGCGTCGTTGCGGCCGTGCTGCACCGCTTCGATATAGAAGCCGAGACTGCTCAAGCCCTCTGCCACCAACTCCAGATCGCGCTGTTCGGGCTGATAGTTTGCGTCGGCGAATTTGTCGATTATGTGCTGGCAGGCATTCAGCAAATCGGCCGCGCGCTCTAATTCCAGAATCTGCAATGCGCCGAAAACCTGCCGGATATACGAGGTGAGGCTGGGGATATCGGCACGCTTGCTGTGATCGCGGAAAAAGGCGTCAAGCACTTGCTCAATGTGGCGCAAATTGGTTTGGATCTCGGTGCCGACTTGGTTCAGCAGCAGTTTTTCCTGCGCCTTGCGCGAAATTTCATCGAGCAGCGGCACTTGTTCAATATCGTCGGTAGATTGACCGAGCAAGCTGGCCTGCAAACGGCGGCCTTGCACGTCAGCTTGGCGCGCGAATTCGGGGGTGAGCCGCGCATAGTTGGCCACCGCGTTTTCGGTGAGCATCAAAGCGGTGGCCATTTCCATCGACACCACTTCCGACACTTCGCCGCTCGCCGCTAACTCATCCGCACCGCTGGCGATTTTTTCAACCAACTCAGACAAGGGCTCGAAGCCAAGGGCTTGGCTTTTGCTCAGCGCGCGCCGCGTATGGTCCTGGAAAATCTTGAGGATATCTTTGTTGCCGGCGCTGAATTTGAGCCACGCTTCTTTTGCCGCGCCCACCAAATCGGCCAACTCGCGCAGAATGGGCTTGGCTTTCTCCAGCGCCTGATCGGCGGGGCCGGTTGCCGCTTGCTCCGGCAAATAGCTTTCTAGCTCAAACGCTTGTTTGACACTCATTAAGCGTGGCGTGGCGGGCTTGGCGCTGGCAACGTAATACAGCACGTCGCGATTAAGCTTCTCGGCCACCTTGGTAGAGTTTTCCGCGAGGCGGCGGATTTGCTGATCGATGCGGCCGCACAGGCTTTTGACGTTGAAATTAGCCGGCAGGCCGCCTTCGAGCAAGCCTTCTACGAATGCCGCCGCGCTCCAGATAAATGTGCGTGCAGCCGCCTGGGTTTGGCTCGATTCAATCGCTGCCAAGGCATCACGCATCGCGGCGAGCCCTGCGCGATCATTGGTGTTGCGCAGGTAACCGAGCAAGCCTTTTTGATATTGGGTACGCAGCGTCCGCACATAGCGCGGCAAGTCTGCTTCCGCCACGGGAAGCGGGGCGTCGGATTTCGGTGCACGCACGGCCAGATCGGGGAAGAATAGATCACTCTCCGAAACACGCTCGACTTTGCGCGCGGCCAGTAATTTGTTGAAGGCCGGAAAAAGTTTCAGCGGCACATCCGGCGCGCCACCCATCAGCTCATCCAAATATTTCGAGATGGTGTTGAAGCCTTGATCGAGCAGATCAAGCGTATCGGCGGTGGGCTCGACTTCGCGTGCTTCGAGCGCGGCCATGAAGCGCTCCACCTCTTCGGCAAAGCGCGCCAGACCATCCAAGCCCACCATTTGAATTGCGCCTTTCACCTGATGCAGGTGGGGCTGCGCAAAACGCAGGGGGGTGGTGTCGCCGATATTCGCCGCGAAGTGGGCGAGCTGTTCCTTGGCCTTGTGCAAGGCCGTGTCGATCTCCCCTTTGACCCAGGTCAGGGGACCAATGTCGAATTCGGTCAGGCTCATAAGTTAGGAAAGTTTAAAGCCAGCGACTGAACCCTTCAGATCCGCCGCCAGGTTGGCGAGCTGACCGATGGACACGGCGGTGCGCTTCGTACCGTCTGTGGTTTGAGTAGTAATGTTTTGAATGTCTTGCATGTTTTTTGCCACGGTTTGCGCTACCTCGGTTTGCGCTTGCGTGGTTTCGGAGATGCTTTGAATCAGGCCGGCGAGTTCTTGTGACACGCGGCCGATCTCGGATAGCGCTTGGCCCGCGGCGTCGGATAGTTTCGCGCCCTCGACCACACCCTGGGTGCTTTTTTCCATAGCGGCCACGGCGTCGTGCGTGTCCGTTTGAATGGTTTTCACAATCGCGCCGATCTGTTTGGTTGCCTCGCCGGAGCGTTCCGCTAAGCGCTGCACCTCTTCCGCCACCACCGTGAAGCCGCGACCTGCTTCACCCGCCGATGCTGCTTGAATCGCCGCGTTCAAAGCCAGAATGTTGGTCTGCTCGGTAATGTCTGAAATCAATTCCACAATCTCGGAAATTTCTTGCGAAGATTCGCCCAGACGCTTGATGCGTTTTGCGGTCTCTTGGATCTGCTCGCGAATCTCGTTCATGCCGGAGATGGAGTCTTGCACCGCCGACTGGCCTTTTTCTGCCGCATCTAGCGACATTTGCGCCACGCGGGCGGACTCTACGGCTGTCGCCGACACGTCGTTGATGGAACCCGCCATTTTCAACACCGAGGCCGAGGTTTCTTCAATCTCTTTCGACTGGCGCTGGGCGGCGTCGAGGAGTTGCGCGGTAATCGCCTGCGCTTGTTGCGACGCGGTGGTCACCTGCTCGGTCGCTTTATTGATCTCAGCCACCAGGATGCGCAGCTCGTCAATCGTGTAGTTGATGGAGTCGGCAATGGCGCCGGTGATGTCTTCGGTCACCGAGGCTTTCACCGTCAGATCGCCTTCCGCCAAATCGCCCATTTCATTCAGGAGCCGCAGAATCGCTTCCTGGTTACGTTTGTTTTCTTCTTCACTGCGCACCGCGCGTTGGCGCGCATCGTTAATAATGGACATGGCTAAGAGCACGGCACTCGCCAGCGCAAGTAGTCCAAATACCACAGCAAACCAGCCGCTGAATAAACCCAGCTTTTCATAATCTGCGGTGAGCTTTTCGGTACTCGCCAACATGGGGTCGGACGCATCGAAAATCGCGCGGCTGGCGGCTTTGGCGTTTACCAGATTTTGCATGTTTTGCAAAATGTCATTCACGTTGACGTCGAATGCTTTGAACACGTCGCTCAACTCATTGAGTTTTTCTTTGATGTCCGCGTCTTTCACAGCGGTCAAACGCAAGTCTTCGCTGCCGACGATAAGGCCATTCAGGGTGTCGCGGAAAGCACTGGCGTCCTTACCCAGCAAGAACGCGACTTCGGGGTCGATCACGTCGGAAGAGAGCAGGTTGTTGGCGTTTTTTGCCATGCGCTGCGTCAACATCACTTGGTCGGACGCGATGGATACGTCACGTTGCGGGATACCCGCTTGCACCATGAGTGAGACGACTTGCTGCGATAGTTCCAGCATCTGCACGTTGGCGGCGTTGATCGCCGCCACGCTTTGGTTTAATTTTTCCAAGCTTTGTTGCTGGGTCAAAATCGCGGCGGTTTCTTTCGACATCTTGCCCCATTGTTTGTTGAGGTCGGTCAAAATAACTTGCGCGGAAGAGGGTGAATCGCTGGTGAGGCGTTTCAAGTTTACGTCGAATTTTGTTTTACCGTCCCGCAGTTGTTTGAAGGCCTCTTTGTTACCCAACACCGCCTGCTGCGAACCTTTCGCGATGCGCTGCGATAACATCTGCATCTCGGTCGCGGTTCCCACAAAATCTGCCTTGCGGTTTACTTGGTAGTTGCTGTAACCCATCAAGGAACCAGTCAAGATCACGCAGATCAAGGTGGCTATCGCGGTGTAGGCAATTTGCTTTTCCGGGGCCAGGTGGCTAATCAGGGGGATTTGTGCCGACTCTTTGCCGGATAGCTTGCGCAGCCCATTCATGATGAGCGTGGTATGTAGCACGCCGGTAGCGCCGCTACTCTTCGATTTTTTGTCTTTCTTCGGGAGCTTGAAGAATGCCATGGTCTTCTCCGTTCCTAGCCTTTAGGCTGTTTACTTATGCAACTGATTCGGGCGCGGTTAAGCGCCCACATTCAAGAAATCGGGGTGGCCGATCAACCCCGCCATATTGAGCTCTTTCCAAATATTGCCATCTTGATCAATGTATTCGGCGGCGATCCACGGCGGCAAGTTGCTCGCATCGCCGAGCTGAAATTGATCCGGGTTTTTCAGGCCCAACATATGATGCACGATGATGCCTGCATTGACGTGATATTTGCCGTTCGCCAGCAGCAGCCGGCTATCGACGTTGGCTTGGGTGGGCTCGCCACCCAGGAAATCGGAAAAATCCACCGCGCTATACAGCACGCCCCGCACATTCGCTACGCCAGCGAACCAGCGCCGGGTCAACGGCACCTGCAACATGGGCGGCAGCGGGGTTACTTCGCCCACATCGGGCAAATTCACCAACCATTTTTCTTTTCCCACCTGCACGCCCATTTTGGAGGCGGCCTGCTTGGCCGCGCCGGATTGCGCTTCCTTGAGCCGGGCGACAACGCCCTCTTGAAATGCTCGCAGGCTGACTTTTTTGGCCATTGCTCGTCGGTCGTTTAATTTAACCTAATGCGGCGATTTTACGCAGCAACTCGTCTTTGTTGACGGGCTTGACCACGTAATCGCGGGCGCCTTGGCGCATGCCCCAGACTTTGTCGGTTTCCTGACCCTTGGAGGTGCACATGATGACCGGGATGTTCTTCGTCTCTTCGGCCTTGGTAATGGCGCGCGTAGCCTGAAATCCATTCAAGCCCGGCATCACCACGTCCATGAGAATCAAATCCGGCTTGAGTTGTTTGGCCTTTTCCATGGCGTCTTCACCGCTCTCCGCCATCACGACTTGATAGCCTTCTTTGGTAAGTAACTCACCCAAGAAGTGGCGTTCGGTGGGCGAATCGTCCACCACCATGATTTTGCTAATAGGCATTTTTCAAATTCCCTGTATCAATTACGCTGCTTTACGTGTGAGTACATGCTTTTTCACCGCTTGCAGCAAACTTTCTTTGGTAAATGGCTTGGTCAGATATTCATCCGAACCCACCATGCGTCCGCGTACGCGATCAAACAGGCCATCTTTGCTCGACAGCATAATGACCGGCGTATCGCGAAAACGCTGGTTTTTCTTAATCAACATGCAGGTCTGGTAGCCATCCAGGCGCGGCATCATGATATCGACAAAAATCACGTCCGGCTGGTGGTCGGTAATTTTGGACATAGCATCGAAACCGTCCTCCGCCAAAATAACCTCGCAACCCGATTGCACGAGAAATATCTCGGCGCTACGACGAATCGTATTGCTATCGTCGATCACCATGACTTTAATGCCCGCTAGATTATTTTGCTCCGACACGTCACCTCCACACCATACCTGTCTGGCCGTTCTGAACCACGGCCTTTTGGGTATTGTATAATAAAATCAATTAAGGTAAAGGTTATTTCTCAGAAACTACCCGAAGTTACGCGCCTAACCATCAGGCTTTCGAGCGTTTGCCCTTAGCACATTGGCAATATCCATGCCAAAAGCGTTTAGGTACGCGAAATTCTCGTCGAACCTGAAATATCGGCTGTTTGTCGGAAATCTTAATAAGGGGTGTCGGTGAGGTATTCACTCTATTCCCGTCGGAGGCGCTGAAGTTTCAACGCCCCAGCGAGAATGTGATGCTTAAATCTCGATCAACTCGAAGTCTTCTTTGCGCGCACCACAATCAGGACAGGTCCAGTTGGGCGGGACATCTTCCCAGCGTGTGCCGGGGGCGATGCCTTCTGTCGGCAGGCCTTTTTCTTCTTCGTAGATAAAGCCGCAAATCAAACACATATAGGTTTTCATGGGAAGCATGGGGGGTTTGGTTTAAAATTACATTTTACCTGCGCAGACCGGCCTAAGGCCAATCCGGCGTCACCCCAGCGTCAAATAAGCACTCGAACCCCATGGCCGACACCCCCCCTATTGTTCTCACCTTCGCCGCCAGCGACCCGACCGGAGGCGCTGGCATTCAAGCTGATTTACTGACCATTGCCGCCATGGGCTGCCATCCTTTGTCCGTTATCACCGCGATCACGGTGCAAGATAGCCTGGGCGTGGATGACATCTTCGCGCTGGATGCGGAATGGGTCGCCGATCAGGCGCGCGCCGTGCTGGAAGATATGCCGGTAGCCGCATTTAAAATCGGCATGTTGGGCAGCGTAGAGACGATAGCGGCCATTGCCGCGATCGTGTCCGATTACCCCGATATTCCGCTGATTCTGGATCCGGTGCTGTCTTCCGGACGCGGCGATGAGCTGGCATCCGAAAACATGATTGCCGCACTGAGCGATATGTTGATCCCGCAGACCACGCTGCTTACGCCGAATAGCCTGGAAGCCCGGCGCTTAGCACAAGATGACGGCAACGAGGAAGACGAGCCTGACCTTGCGGAATGTGCATCGCGCATCCTCAGCATGGGTTGTGGATTCGTGCTGATTACCGGTACCCACGAAAATACACCGCAAGTAGTGAACACCCTCTATGGCGGCGATGGGGTGCTGGCGAGCAATCTCTGGCCGCGGCTGCCGGGCAGTTTTCATGGCTCGGGTTGTACCCTGGCTTCCGCTGCTGCTGCTGCCATCGCGCAGGGACTCGACATCCTCGACGCGGTGAAAGACGCGCAAGATTTCACCTGGCACGCCTTGCAAGCAGGCTTCCGCCCCGGCATGGGGCAATATATTCCCGACCGCCTATTTTGGGCACGCGAGTCAGATGAAACCGGCCATTAAAGGGCTGTACGCCATCACCCCTGAAACCGGGGATACCGCGCAATTACTGTTAAAAACGCGGGCCGCTTTAGTGGGCGGCGCAAACGTTGTGCAATACCGCAGCAAATCCACCGATATCGCACTCAAGCATGAACAGGCCACGGAGTTGCTGGAACTCTGCCGCGCCTTTCATGTGCCGCTGATCGTGAATGATGATGTGCGCTTGGCCGCGCTCACCGATGCCGAAGGCGTGCATGTGGGCGAAGACGATGCGCGTTTGATGGAAGCGCGCATTATTCTGGGGCCGGATAAAATCATCGGTGTGTCGTGCTACCAAGACCTCGCACGAGCCGAGCAATTCGAGGCGGAAGGTGCGGATTATGTCGCCTTCGGCAGCTTCCATCCCTCGCCCACCAAACCCGGGGCGCGGCCCTGTCCCTTGAGTTTGCTTACTGAGGCGAAGGCCAAACTGCATCTGCCGGTGGTGGCGATTGGCGGCATCACGCTAGACAATGCGCGGCCCTTGATCGATGCCGGCGCTGATGCGATAGCCGTCATCTCCGCGCTGTTTGATGCGCCGGATGTTGCACTGGCAGCGGGACGGTTTGCTGCTTTGTTTAAAAAAACTTAGCCGCGAATTAACGCGAATTTTCGCAAATTAAACCAAAAGAACTAAGGGTTAAAAATTAGCGGCAATTCGCGTTAATTCGCGGCCAAATCACTTTTCCTTTTGCCTGTGAGAGCCCCATGACAAGCCGTAACGAATCACTGTTCCAGCGTTCGCAACAACTCATCCCCGGCGGCGTGAATTCGCCGGTGCGCGCCTTCCGCTCAGTCGGCGGCACGCCCTGTTTCATCAAACGTGGGTTAGGACCCTTTGTGTGGGATGAAGACGACAAACGCTATGTCGATTACGTCGGCTCGTGGGGGCCGATGATCGCCGGGCACGCCCACCCGGAGGTGGTGCGCGCCGTGCAGGAAACGGCTGCGCTGGGACTTTCTTTCGGTGCGCCTACCGCACGCGAATTGGAAATGGCCGAACTATTAATTCAGCTGGTGCCGAGCATGGAAGAAGTGCGCCTGGTGTCATCCGGCACCGAAGCCACCATGAGCGCGATTCGTCTCGCGCGCGGCTACACGGGCCGCAGCCGCATTGTTAAATTCGAAGGCTGCTATCACGGTCATGCCGATGCCTTGCTGGTCAAAGCCGGTTCGGGTGCTTTGACATTCGGCCAACCCAGTTCCGCCGGCGTGCCGCCCGAAGTGGCGGCGCATACGCTGACGCTGTCCTACAACGACAGCGCTGGCGTGGAAGCACTCTTTTCCCAAATCGGCAACGACATCGCCGCGGTCATCGTCGAGCCGGTGGCCGGCAATATGAATTTGATCGCGCCCCTGCCCGGTTTCTTGGAAACCTTGCGCGCGCAATGCACTAAGCACGGCGCGGTATTGATCTTTGATGAAGTGATGACTGGTTTTCGCGTGGGTCTAAGCAGCGCGCAGGGGCTCTACCATATCGACCCCGACCTCACCACGCTGGGCAAAGTGATCGGCGGCGGGCTGCCGGTCGGTGCATTTGGCGGCAAGCGCGCCATCATGGAAAAGCTCGCGCCGAATGGCCCGGTGTATCAAGCTGGCACGCTCTCCGGCAACCCAGTGGCGGTGGCAGCGGGCATGGCCACTTTGAAGCAGGTGCAGCAGCCTGGCTTCTACGAGCAATTGACCGCGCGCACCCAAGCCTTTGTGGATGGCTTAAGCGCTGCCGCTAAAGCACAAGGCATTGCCTTCTGCGCGCAATCCGTCGGCGGCATGTTTGGTCTGTATTTCAGCGGCAAGCTACCTACCAGCTACGACGAAGTGATGCAATGCGACAAGGCAGCGTTCAACCGTTTCTTTCATGCCATGTTGGATGAAGGCGTATACCTCGCACCTTCGGCGTTTGAAGCGGGATTTGTTTCTGCGGCGCACACGGATGCGGAAATTCAATTTACTTTGGATGCGGCAGCGCGCGTCTTCGCGAGCATGCGCGCCAAATAAAAAAGGGAGGCGCGATGCCTCCCTTTTTTCTACTACTGTGTTTTAGCTTATTTCAAGCCGGACACGTAATTCGCTACCGCCTGCATTTCCTGATCGGACATTTTGTTGGCGATGGTGCGCATCATTTTGCCCGCATCATTCAAGCGATCGCCGGAGCGGAAGGCTTTCAACTGCACCAAGATGTAATCTGCATGCTGGCCGCCCAAGCGTGGAAACTGCGACGGGATGCCGGCGCCGGTTGGGCCATGGCAAGCGGCGCAGGCTGGCACGCCCGTGCCCGAATTACCGCCTTGATAAACCTTTTTACCTGCGTCGTAAGGAATTTTTGCGCTGCCGGGTTTGATGGCCTTTTCGGAAAAATAAGCACCAATGTTGAGCATGTCTTGATCGCTCAGCGTGGCCGTCATGGCGCCCATCACCGCGCTTTTGCGCGCGCCTTCTTTATTAGGCTCTTTCGCCGCGTCTTTAAAGTTCTTCAATTGCTTGGTGATATACTCCGCGGGCTGCCCGGCTAGCTTGGGGTTCGCAGGGGCCGCGCTGTTGCCGTCAGCGGCATGGCATCCGGCGCACACGCCATTCACGATGGTTTGTGCCTTGGCTGCGTCACCTTTTGCAGGAGCGGTTTCGGCTTGGGCGGTTACGGTAGCGCCTACAAGCAGAACCAACGCCAAAATTTGTTTCATGGAAAGCTCCTTAAGCTGTTTTTGTCCCAAGGGTATTTTGATGTCTTGGGGCTAGTGAAAATTAGTAAACCCTTATTCTACCTAACTATTCCCCCTCTCGCCAAGCGCAAAATGGATTCTCATGTCGTTATTTAGCCAGCTTGAATTCGAGGTCTCGGTGCACGACCTCATCACCTTGCCCGTGACTGCGCGCGAAATCGCCTTCGCCGGACGCTCCAACGCCGGCAAATCCAGCGCGATTAACACGCTCGCCCAGCGCAAGTTGGCTTTTGTCAGCAAGACGCCGGGGCGTACGCAATTGCTCAATTTCTTTCGCATCCGTGACGGCAATTATTTGGTGGATTTGCCCGGTTATGGCTATGCCGAGGTGCCGGAATCGGTGCGTAAACACTGGCAGGCGGTTTTGGCACAATACTTAGAAACGCGCACTGAGCTGGCGGGGCTGGTGCTGATTATGGATATACGCCATCCATTAACCCCGCTCGATCGGCAAATGCTGAATTGGTTTGGCCCAACCGGGCGGCCGATCCATATTCTGCTGACCAAGGCGGATAAGTTGTCTAAAAGCCAGGCGGGCGCGGCTTTGCGCGATGTGCGTGCGGCTTTGCAGGAAGCCTACCCGCAATGCAGCGTGCAACTGTTTTCAAGTTTGAAAAAGATCGGCGCGGAAGAAGCCGAATCGATTATCGAGGGCTGGTTAAACGTTTCCGCTGGACAATAAAAAACCCCCGGTTAAAGGGGAACAAAAACCGGGGGCGGAACGCCTTAATGGGGATTAAGGCCCCGCTCAGGGAGGAGAAGCGGGAGACGATATCGCTACCGTCTGCTTCTATGATAGGCATGATTTTGTTAAGTTCCAGGAATTAAGCAAAATTTTTGCCCGGGCTTTAGCTTATGGCTTTAAACATGCCGCGCAAGCGGAAAGGTATAATGCAGGCCATGAAAACATTAGGAAAATTCCCTTCCCGCCGCATGCGACGCATGCGCCATGACGATTTTTCGCGGCGCTTGATGCGTGAAACGCGGCTGACGGTGGATGACTTGATCTATCCGGTATTCGTGCTGGATGGGGAAAACCGTACCGAAGCCGTGGCTTCTATGCCTGGCGTTACGCGCATGAGCCTGGATCGCTTAATTCCAGTGGCGGAGGAATGCGTACGTATGGGCATTCCCGCTCTAGCCCTATTCCCAGTGATCGATGCCGGTTTAAAGAGTTTGGGGGCGGAAGAAGCTTACAACCCGAATGGCCTGGTGCCGCGCGTGGTGCGCGCCTTGAAACAGCAATTTCCGGCGCTGGGCATTATTACCGATGTGGCGCTCGACCCCTACACCAGCCACGGCCAGGACGGCCTGATCGACGACGCGGGCTATGTGGTCAATGATGAGACGGTCGCCGTCCTAAAAAAACAGGCTTTGTGTCACGCCGCTGCGGGCGCCGACATCGTCGCGCCCTCGGACATGATGGACGGGCGTATCGGTGAAATCCGTAGCGCATTGGATCAAGCCGGGCATATTCACGCGCGCATCCTTGCCTATTCGGCCAAATATGCATCCAGCTTCTATGGCCCGTTTCGCGACGCAGTCGGCTCCAGCGGCAATCTGGGTGCGGGGAATAAATACACCTATCAGATGGACTGCGCGAATTCGGATGAGGCGCTATGGGAAGTGGGCCTTGATCTAAACGAAGGCGCAGACATGGTGATGATCAAACCCGGCCTGCCTTATCTCGATATCGTGCGCCGCGTGAAAGACGAATTCGGAGCGCCCACTTTCGTGTATCAAGTCAGCGGTGAATACGCCATGCTCAAGGCGGCCGCGCAAAACGGCTGGCTGAATGAGCAAGCCTGTGTATTGGAATCGCTGCTGGCGTTCAAGCGCGCCGGGGCGGATGGGATCTTGTCCTACTTCGCGCTGGATGTGGCGCGTTGGTTGAAAGCCAGCAATTAGCTACCGCGTTCCCAGGCCCGCCGTTCGCGATCTATGCGAATAATGTAGCGCTGGATCATCGCCTGGTGCGCAGCGGGGATACCGACAAAATGGCAGCCTGCGCGCAACACCAGCTCCCCGGAGCGGAGCGTGGATTGATGCAAATTACGCACTTCCAACGTAGACACCACCGTTCCTTCTTCCGGCAGCGCGATGCGGCAAAGGGCTAGCTGTTGCCCTTGCTCAAGCGTCGTCCCCGACGGCAAGCCGCTAATGCCGACACCGCCCACACTGATATCCGCCACGCCTGCCTCGAACCTTGACCCAGCCAGATCCGGAATGATGCAATGCAGCGGCGCGCGCATCGGCGTCACCAAACGGTAGTACTCTCGCCTCTGTAGTTTGAGCAAGCTGGTCGGTAGGGGCGTGCGGAAAGCCGGCCGGCCCTGGTGATTTATTAATGCTAATGCTGTAATGCTAAACTGAATTTTGATGCGGTCTAGGTTCGTGACGAAGACAATCTTGTCCGCCGCCAGGGCGCGGCGATTGGTGTCTTCTTCCGAACCGCAGTCGACAATCAAATTACCCGCAGCGGAATCAACCGCTACGATCGAGGTCAAAAAAAACTCGTTACCCTGCTTGAAATAGGCTGTGACCATTTCGTTCTGGCGTGACAATGCCCGCAAAATTTGGACGATTTCCTGGCGCGAGGACACCAGATACTTGGCGTACTCATCTGTGATGTTGTCGTGAAAAATGTTTATTTGTTCTGGCATGGCGCCAAATCCGCGCACGAATTGATCCGTCATTGTCCCTAAAATAACTTCATACCGCTAGACATATACGCGAACGCGCCAAGCTCGAAGCGGTCGTGAAAAAATCTGATTGAATGCGCAAACAGCAGTGTGCAGCGCCAAATTTCTTAGCGACTTTTGTGTTCAGCACGGATTTTTGCCATAAACCTCTCGGCAAACCATCGGAATTAGTCTATAGTTTACTTCAATTACACATTGTAACATTATGAAATAATAGCGGTTGATTGGTTTAGAAATCCAAGCTCAAGGTGTCGTGGCGGGTATCTATTTAAATGAAACTTATGTCTTTTGCGTGGGAATCCCGGTTTACCCTCGTCTTGCTGAGGGGGCTAACTGCGCTGACTTTTGCGGCCATGGCGCACGCGGATGACGTCGGCACGCACCTCGCGCAACGCGTATACGACCGGGCCGATGGCCGTGACTCCACCGCGCTTACCACCATGACTTTAACCGAAGCGGGGCGTAGCCCGCGTGTGCGGCGGATGGTCAGCTACCGCCTGAAACGCAAACCGGGGGAAATAGCCGTCTTAACTCGATTTACCGAACCGGCAGACATTAGCGGTACGGGGTTGCTTACATTAGACCACCCCAACGCGGAATCCGATCAATGGATTTATCTGCCGGCCATGGATCGGGTGCGTCGCATCAGCGCCTCGCGCAAAGGGGGACGCTTTGTGAACTCGGAGTATTACTACGAAGACCTGCGCGACCGCAAGCCCGCCCAGGATCAGCATCGCATCATCCGCCGCGAGACGTTAAATGGCGTAGCACATGACGTATTGGAGAGCATCCCTGTGGATGCTGGAAACTCCGTGTATTTGAAGCGTGTAAGCTGGGTCGATCCGACGACTTTGCTGCCCCTGCAAGTCGAGTTTTACGAAAAAAATCTGCAAGAGCCGAGCAAGCGCATACAAGTTAAAAAAACCGCGAAAATCCAAGGCTATTGGACGGTGCTCGACAGTACCGTAACCGATCTGGCGAGTGGCAACCAAACCCGCCTCACTATCGACCAAATCATTTACGACCGGCGCCTGCCTGCGCAGCTATTCACCACCCAGGCCTTGGAAGATGAAAGTGTCGAGGAAGAATACCGGCCTTAAACCGCCAGGATAACGAGGAAACCCATGCACGCACATATGAAGCTTGCCGCCTTACTCACTACCACGCTATTTACGCTTTCCAACGTCAGCTTCGCCGCAAGCGACGAGTTGGATGATGCGCCTGTTCCAAAAAGCAGCAAACGCAAGAGCAAATCCTCTGCCGCCAAAGGCGTGACCTTCAAGGTCGATAAAATGCAAGCGGAAACGGGTGCGTTCCTCGACGACGCTGCGCCGGACTCCAATAATTATCTGCATGCTGCCGTCAGCATGAATTGGCAACCTAACCGACAATGGGAATTCCAGCTCGGCGCGCGCTTCGATGGCTATTGGCAAACCGGAACACCGGATTTTGACCGGGTGCGCGCCGACTACACGGAAAATTTCCTGCGTTGGCGCGGCGAGGGCACGCGCTTCACGCTTGGCACACAAAATATTGCTTGGGGGCGCACCGACGAAATTCAGCCGATCGACCGCTTAAGCCGCGCCGATCTTAACCGCTTCATCTTAGACCGCCTGCCTAACCGGCGCCGCGCCGTACCCGCCCTACGGCTGGAACAATTCTTCGATGACCTAAAATTGGACGCGGTGTGGGTGCCCTCATTCCAGACCGCAGAATTGCCTCCAGGGGAAAGCGTATGGCACCCAGTCGACCGGCGGCGCGGCTTGGCCATTGGCGTGCTCGATACCGCAGCCACGCGCCACTTTTTGCAAAACGGCAGCTTCGCCGAGGACAAACATGGCGCGGGCGGCGGCGGTATTCGGGTAACTCGCACCCAAGGGGCTTTCGACTGGGGTTTAAGTTTGCAGCGGGTGCGCCAATCCGCACCGTATTACCGTATCAATCCAGACCTGCGCGCGCCGCTGCTGGCGGGTGCAACCCCGGCCGCCGCCTTGGCGAGCGTGACCGGACCGACTTTCACCGCGATTCATCCGATGAGCACAGTGGGGGGCGCGGAATTAGAGTTTCAAGCCGGCGGCGCGACCTGGCGTTTTGAAGGCGCCTATACAGCGGATACACCGGCAACCACCCAAGATCTGCGCTATATCACGCCTTCTTCACTTGATCTGGTTGCAGGGATGGAGTTTTATCCTGGCGACAAAGAGACGCGCGCCACCCTGCAATTGGTTGGGCATCGCTTGAATACGAAAGAGCTCTTGGTGGAGTGGAAGAGTGTTTACGCGCTCACTGGCGACATCGAACACCCCTTTGGCCAAGGCCGCTGGAAGGCCAATTTGCGCTTTGCCTCAGGGCTTAACCACTGCGACAATTACGTGAGCCCGCGGATTGCTTATTTAGGCTTCGATGCACATGAAATCTACCTGGCAGGACATTTTTTCAGCGGGGATAAGCAAGGCGTTGGCGGCTTTCATGAAAACCACGACTTAGTAACGCTCGGGTGGCAAGTCAAATACTGAAATGGCGTTTGCTGCCGTGGCAAATCACGGTAGCGTTGATCGTGGTCGTCAACTTGGCCTCGATCATCCTGGTCGCGCGCTATATTCATTTCAATAATGCACTAGAACTCTATTTCCCCGTCGATTCACGGGCGGTTGCAATGGAGCAAAGCCTACGCAAAGAATTTCCGAATGACGAACTGCTGATTGCTGTTTTCGCCGGACCGGATTTGTACGCCGCCGATTTTCTCTCGAAGTTTGACCGTGTCACCCAGCAACTACAGAAACACAAATTAGTGGATCGCGTATTCGCTGTCACCAACGCCGATCATATCGCGGCGACCGATGACGGCTTCGCGGTAGAAACGTTAATCGACCCCAAGACGCTCGCTCAATCCACACCGGAGATGCGCCGGGCGCGCGCACTCGCCGATCGTTTTGCACCAGGCTTACTGGTGGCCAAGGACGGCTCGGCACTGGCGATCGCGGTACGCCCCATCCTGCTGCAAGAGAGTACACAGCGCCATGAAATCAAAAGCGAGCTCTATCGTGCGGTAAAAACCGTCGGCTTGGAAAAGCATTTGGTGGCCGTAGCGGGAACCGTCGCCCTGGAGAGTGCTGGGATGTTGTCCATGCTGGCGGATAGCGCCGCCTTGATTCCTCTCACCATGGCGATCGGCATTGGCTTGCTGGTTTGGGTGGTAGGCCGGCCCGCGCCGGTCATCATCGGCGCGGTGGCGATGATGACGGTCGTCTTGCCCTCTCTTGCCGTGCTGGTCGTTATCGGAAAGCCCTTTACCTTCGTCATGGCGATGGTCCCACCGCTGCTTTCAGCCTATACCATCGCCACTTTGCTTCATCTATATGCGTCTTTGCAACGCGCACGCCAGGCAAAATTGCGCCGCCCAAGACGCGTGATCCGCGCGATTAGTGACGTGCATAAGGCCGCATTGTTCAACGTGCTTACCACTGGTGCGGGCATGGCGAGCCTGATCTTCACGCCGATTCCGCCGATTCAGGTTTTCGGTTTTGTCGGCGTGGCGGGCGTAGCCCTCGTCTATCTGGTGGTGTTTCATTTAGTGCCGCCACTGCTGGTGAAATGGGATAAGGGTCCCTGGCCGCAACGCGGATTTCGTAGCACCGGCAAGGTCGCTTTTGCGATCGCCGGTTTTTCCATGCGCCATGCCGGCCTAACCCTCATCACTTGCACTATTGCCATCATTCTGGCCGTGCCTTTACTGGCGAAAGTGCAAGTAGAAACCGATTTTATAAAATTCTTTCCCGATTCTCACGGGCTCAGCCGGTCAACCAAGATCGTTGAACAAAATCTCTCGGGCGTGATTGGCGTTGAAGTGGTGTTCGATGGCGCAGGCCGGGATTCGCTCAAGCGCGTGGAGACTTTGCGTGCAATCCAGGCTTTTCAGAAATGGGTGGCCACCCTGCCCCAGGTGGATCGCACGGTTTCCATGGTGGACATGGTCGAGGAAATGAACTGGGCGTTTCACGGTGAAGAGGTGCGTTACCGCGCTTTGCCCGAAAGCGACAAGCTGCTAAGCCAACTGTTGCTGGTCTATGACGGGCGAGATTTAAGCGAATTCGTCAATCGGGAATATCAGCGCACGCGCATCGCGCTGAGTGTGAATGTGCATGGTGCGAGTGCGATTGGCGAAGTCATCGACACCATCCGCACCCATTTGCAACAGCACCCCATTCCGGGATTAAAGGTGGAAATCGCTGGCTATGGCCGCTTATTTTCGGACATGCAGGATTTGCTCGTCATCGGCCAAATAAAAAGTTTCGGTTGGGCGTTCGCTTTAATCTTTGTGTTGTTGATGCTGCTCTTTCGCTCACCCATCGCCGCCCTGATCTGCCTAATTCCCAACTTAGCGCCTCTGTATTTTATTATCGTCGTGATGGGCGTGACGGGTATCCCGCTTGACATGGCGACGAGCGTGATTGCCGGCGTCGTGCTCGGGATCACCGTGGATGACACGATTCACCTCTATCACAGTTACCAGCACCGCTTGCAACACGGCGCGAGCCCCACTTTCGCCTTAGCGCGCAGCTTCGAGGCCTCGGGCCGCGCCGTGCTGGCGGTGACGCTGGTGTTGGTCAGTCAATTCACCCTGATCATCGGTTCCGAATTCAAACCGACCGCTAATTTCGGCATGCTCGCTGCAATCGGGCTGCTTTCTGGACAGATGTTGGAGTTATTGCTGTTGCCCGCCCTGATCGTGCTTTGGCACAAACAGCAAATGTGGCGCAACAACAAGACACTTCGCGCAGTGCAAGCGCGGCGTCAACAATAAAAAATGCTAAACGAACTCCACGCTCCCTCGGGCGTTTTCTCAGGTGCTTCGGAGAAATAAATTGCCCTAATTTCCTTGTGCTAGACTGAATAACGTTATGGCGTAGGCATGTTTGGATACGATCCCGCCAGATTTCTACGCGATCAAGCCTGAAAGACGGGGCAGGAAGATTGCATGAGCAATACAGATAATCCGGCCGATCATTGGAAGCAAACCATCATCGGGTTGCCTCTTGATAGCCCGCTGCGGCCGCTTTCGCTCGACCACCCTGAACAGATAGACGCACACAATATTTCGCTCGACCAGCAGCAGTTCAAGATTCGTCTTGCCAACTCCGAGGGCCGGCGCGAATCGGCCACCCTGCTCATCAAGAAAATGTATGCCTGGCGCGGCTATGACGCCGCCGGTATGGGCGACAACCCAAACCGCATTACACTCATGGCCGATGCGGGCGGTATCGCAATTGGCACAATCACTATTGGCTTGGATTCACCCGCCGGGCTGCTGGTTGACGGAATTTATCGCGACGAAGTCGACCGGCTCCGCGCTCAAGGCTGCGCCGTCTGCGAATACACCAAGCTCGCCGTGGATCAGGAAATCAGATCCAAGCGCGTGCTGGCCTCCCTGTTCCATCTCGCGACGATTTACGCCCATCGCATCCATCACGCGACCGACGCGGTGATTGAAGTCAACCCGCGTCATGTGCCGTTCTACCATCGCATGCTAGGTTTCGAGCCGCTGGGCGAAGAGCGGATGTGCCCGCGCGCCAATGCGCCGGCCATATTGTTGCACCTGCGCTATGATTACTTGGATGAGCAAGTCGCAAAGTATGGCGGCGCAATGCGCGACTTACCCGGCGTGCGTTCCTTCTATCCTTTTTTCTTTAGCAAGCGGGACGAAGACGGCATTACCCAACGCTTGCTGCAGGACGACTGATTTTCCATGACTGCGTTCGACTACACCGAAACATTCTCATGCAATTTTGGCTGGGTACCGCACGGCGGCTAGAAAGGAGCGAGTGATTGTCAGATTCGAATAAACTGCCGCCAGAAGTTGCCTTCCTGCTAGAGGCTGCCGGGAGCGCGCCCTCGGCTGACAATTCCCAGCCGTGGTGTTTTGAATGGGATGGCCACACCCTGACTGCCCGGGTACATCGACGTGGCGGGTTCCCAGAGGATTACCATGCCACGACGCTTGCTTTGGGGGCGGCGACCGAAAATTTGGCTTGGGCAATCCAGTCCCTCGGCCTGGATATGGCTTCGTGGTTTTTTGGTCCGCCGGGAGCAGGCGGAGCGTTCGCCCAAGGCCGGGTAACGAAACCTTCAACCATCCCCGCGGTCAACGATATGCCGCTTTGGAAGCAGCGCCACACGAATCGTTTGCCCTATCGCCCCGAAATCGACTCGGGTGTTGCAGATAAGTTGGCAACTTGCCGGGTTGGCAAGGTGGAGGTACGGGTGATGGCCGGGGCCGCTATCCGGCAAGCGGCGGATTGGGTCAGACAGGCCTCCGAGGTTCGCTTCCAGACCCGCGAGGTAAACGAGTGGTTTGCGGCCAGTCTGCGTTATGGTGATTCACCGGAAGATCTTATTAGCGGCCTGCATGTCGATACACTGGCATTGCCGCCCGGCGGCGTGGGTTTGCTGAAGTTGATGTCCGATTGGGGCCGGCTGCAATGGTTGAACCGGTTGCGGGCATATAAATTGTTTGCCGCTATTGAAGCCGCCAATTTCCGGAAGGCGCCCTTGGTGATCGCGATCATCGGGCCTACCGATCGGGCAGCAGCCTTTGATGCCGGACGCTGCCTGCAACGGGTGTGGTTGAAGGTGACCGAGTTGGGCTTATCAGCGCAGCCTTATTATGTGGTGGCTGATTTGCTGAACCGGCTGGAATCAAACAGCGTGCCGACGCAATGCGTGACTCAATCCTCGGCGCTGCAAGCACGTATCCGCGCCGAGTATGGCCACGAGAACACCTTGCATTGCCTACTGCGTGTAGGCAAGCCCGTCGGCGAAATTCAGGTTTCAGGCCGGCTGCCGCTAAATGAAATCATGTGTACGTAGCCAACCGCTTGCCGCGGGACGAATAATTATCGTGAGCGATAATTTATCTTTGTTCGGAGGATCAAATTATGGAAAGCACCGCTTCATCTCAGTTCGGCGTGCTAGGCGACCGACAAAGTCTTTCCGCCACAGCGCGCGCGGAAATTCTCGCCTTGGGTGGGCCGCGGCCGCAGCCTTTTCTGCTGACGGCGCTTTATGCCTGGGCTGTCATCATCGGCGTCGTTTGGTGGGCGCTGGATGCGCAGAGCGTTTGGGTCACCCTGCTTGCTATTGTGATCGTTGCCACACGCCAAAACATGCTCGCCCTGCTTGTGCACGACCAGGCGCATTGCCTCGGCTTTCCCGCCAAGCCCGGCGACCTGATTGCAAACTTGCTCGCCGGCTACCCGCTGTTGGTGCTAACGGTTGAAGATTATGCGCAAGTGCACCTATCGCATCACAAGTATTTCTTCACCGAGAAAGATCCGGACTTCTTGCGCAAGAGCGGGCCGGAGTGGACCTTTCCTATGCCCGGACGCCAGCTCGGCAAGCTTCTGCTTACCGACTTGCTCGGCTTGAATGTCTGGGGCTTGATTAAGGGGAAAAAATTACAAGGCGAAGCATTCAAGCGGCCGCATCCCACCCCCAAATGGGTGCGCTGGGGGTTCTATGCGTGCCTGGTCGGCGCATTGACCGCGACCCATGCCTGGGGGGTGTTCTTACTGTACTGGGTGGTTCCCCTGCTGACGGTATTTCAAGTAATCGTGCGTTGGGGGGCGATTTGCGAACACAAATACAATCTCCTCCATGCAAGCATTGCCGAATCATCACCCATCATTTTGCCGCGCTGGTGGGAGAAGATGCTGCTCCCCAATTTGAATTTCACCTTGCATCCCTACCACCACTTTTTTCCGGGCGTATCGTTCTCCATGCTACCCAAGGTGCACGCGATTTTTTGCCGCGAAGGATTGATTGATGATAACCGGGTCTTTCATGGCTATGCGGCGTACCTGAAATATCTTATTCGGCCATCCGCGCTGGTAAGCGCAGCCCCGGCCGCCTGATCTAGTGCATTTCGATTACGGCGCGACATTCAAATTTCAGGTCCATGCGCTGAAAAAATTTTTGTGTAACGTTTTAAACAGGAGTTGAGCATGTCCTATACACCACCCGAACTCGATTGGGAACGCTTGGTACTGATTGCCGGTGGTCACACTGCTTTCCAGCTATTATGGGCCGGCATCGAGCTGGGGCTTTATGACAAACTCTCTGCCCGACCAGGACAGTCATTGGGTGAACTGGCCCAATCCCTGGGACTGGAACGCCAGCCCGCACGGATCCTGCTGATCGGCCTGACGGCTTTGGGCATCATTAAGCTTGAGCATGAATCCTACCGCAATGCTCAGATAACCGAGGATCGTATGGTCAGTGGCAAACCGGGCTATGTCGCGCCCATCCTGGGGTGGCAGGCACACATCGTCTATCCGGGGATGATGGATTTTGTTGCCTCATTAAAAGAGAATCGTAATGCTGGCCTAAGCCGCTTCCCCGGCACCGAGCCCACCCTCTACGAACGCCTGACCCATGATAAAACCCTGGAAAAAGTCTTTCAGGATTCAATGAGTGGCCTGTCTAAACAAGCCAACCAGTTTTTGCCTAAAGCCATGGATTTCAGCCGCTTCAAGCATGTTGTCGACGCAGGCGGCGGCGATGGCACCAATGCCATGGCCATTGCCCGCGCCTACCCAAGCTTGAAAACCTCGGTTTTCGACTCGGCTTCGGTGTGTGATCATGCGCGCCAGAATATCGCTCAGGCCGGTATGTCAGACCGGGTGGGCACTTGGGCGGGTAATTTCTTTGATACGCCTTTCCCGCCCGACACGGATTGCATCGTGTATTGCCACATCCTGACCATTTGGTCGATGGACAAAAATCGCGCCCTACTCCAGCGTACCTTTGACGCCCTGCCGGAAGGCGGTGCGGTCGTGATTTTCAACATGATGGGGGACGACGATGACCAAGGCCCGCTCAGCACCGCCCTGGGCTCACCCTATTTTATGGCTATCGCCACCGGCGAGGGCATGCTCCACCCATGGAAAGATTACGAGGCCGCCCTCCGGGGCGTAGGCTTCAATCAAACCGTGCGCCTGGATCAGGGCTTGCCGATCGACCACGGCATTTTGGTCGGCATCAAATAAGAGGGTTTATGGAATACGACTATTTCGAGGCGTTTAGCCGCAATCTCGGTTTTCTGTCTCACGAAGAACAGACCCGGCTTAGGAATGCACGCGTCGCCATCGCGGGGCTGGGCGGAACCGGCGGCGCCCAAGTCCACGCACTGAGTCGAATGGGTATTGGCCGCTTCCATCTGGCCGACCCGGACACCTTCGAACTAGTCAATTTCAATCGCCAGAGCGGCGCCATCGTTCCTAATATCGGGCGGCTCAAAACCGAGGTGGCCCGGGAAACCATTCTGGCGATCAACCCCGAAGCGGACATCCTGACTTTCGATACCGGGGTGGGTGTCGGAAATATTGACGCTTTTTTGGAGGGCGTTGATGTAGTGGTTGACTCTATGGATTTCTACTGCTTCGAAGAGCGCTTTCTTCTCTATGGTAAAGCAAGGGCTAAAGGGCTGTGGGTGCTGACCGCTCCCCCGCTTGGGTTCGGCTTCACCCTGCTCATGTTTGATCCCAAGGGCATGAAATTCGAGGATTATTTCGGTTTCCACTCCGGCATGACCGAGCGCCAACGGGTCATCGCCCTGATCGCCGGCGTCGCGCCCAAGCCCTTCATGCTCAAGTATCTGGACCGCTCGCGCCCCGATTTCGCGGGCCGTCGCTTGCCCTCTGTGGGGGCCGCGCCTTTCATGATCGCCGGGGTCATGGCTACGGAAGTAAGCCGTATTCTGACCGGCAAAGGCCAAACCATGGCCGTCCCCACCATCTATCAGTTCGACGCCCTACTGCGTCAGTTCCGCAAGAAAACCTATTTTTGGGGAATGCGGGGACCGCTACAGCGCTTGAAGAGGGCTTTCCTAAACCGCATGCTCCCGCTGTGATTGGAATGAGCTTGTATGCGGATGTCCAAGCTGCTTGCAGCCAGACCACTGTAGCCGCGTCGGATTATTTTACACTTTGCTCGAACGGAGCTGGCGCGCACAATTTTCACCTCCCGCATCAGATCAATATATCTAACACAAACAATGGCTTATAAATGTTAACTGATTCCCTCTAAAACCTGGCACGGCCCGTGCTTTGTAGTTAGGCAACAGATCCTGTCCCACTGTTTGGTCTGTGGACCGCTCAACTAACATGACATTTTTGGAGGTAATCATGAACACAAAACTTAAACCAATCATTGCCGCGCTGGGTCTGGGGCTAGCCATTGCTTCCGCGCCGGCCGCCGCCGTGACCTTATATGGCCCTATTACTCAGTTTGAAGATGACAATGTCGACTGGGTGATCAAGGGTGCAGGTAATACCCTGGCCACCACGCTGCAGGTGGGTGATACCCTGGTTTCAATCCTTGAAATTATTCAGACGGTTGAAGTCTTGGGTACTGGCTCCGCTTTTGTGGCTCCTCAAGAGCTGACCGGGGTTGGCGCGATCACGCTGGCCGGTTTCGCCGATCTGGATGGTGTAGGTGGCGCTAACGACATGATCTTTACACCCTTTGCTGGCGGTTTGAATACCTATCTAGGCGGCAAGTTGGTGACGGGCGGCGGCGCTGGCGGCGGCGCGATGGTCGCGTTTTTCCTGGATAACACCCAGAATCTTATCACCACTGGCTCGACCAACTGCACCAGCTTGGCGGACTGCATCACCCGCGCAACCGACGGCACCTTGTTCGAAGTCGATGGTTTTGAAGGGGATACTGACGAGTTTTGGATTGCCCTGAACGCGGCTACAGATCTTGCTGCGGTGCTTGCCGGACCGTCGACACAAGGTTATGGTACTTTCAACTTCGGCCTCAGCATCCTCGACGACGGCGGCAATTCCTTCCTCAAAGATGCGCTGACCTGCACCGGAGCCACGGCGCTTTTCTGCGGCGGCGACGATAAAATTGACCTGCTCGGTCAAGGCACCGTACTCGGCGGCCAAGGGCTAACCAACGGGGCGATCGCGCATAGCGACTTCGACTTCCAAAAGGCTGTGCCGGAACCGGCTACCCTTGCTCTGCTCGGCTTGGGCTTGCTGGGCATAGGTGCCAGCCTGCGTAAAAAGGTGCGCTAAGACACTCGTTTTTCGCAAGGCCCCAAAAAGCCCCCTCCTGTAGGGGGCTTTTTTTATGGGCGCGCGCCCGGCCAGCGTGCGCTATGCAGCAGCCGAAGCTATGCCGAGCACCAGCGGCTTGATGCCCGGCCGTAGGTGAACCGTATGGCACCAGTCATGTCTGGCACGGCTTGGGTTTCGGCAGCCGGGGCCTATAGCCGCGGATCGTGAGCTTAGGCATGGAACGCCGCGTAAGGGGCTTAGGAAGTGATAAACGAATTGGGTGGGTAGAACGCGCCTCAGCGAGGTTGCCCAGCCAGGCCCGCCTTCAGCCTGGTTCAAGCCGCTCATCGTGCTGGCGCTACTTGAGGGCGCGCGCCATCTCAACCGGCTGTTCGGGTCGGGTTCTAGCTAAGGCAAGCTTCGGAGTAGTTGCTGCGTTTGCGTTTGCAGCTCCGGGCTGAGCTGCATTTTCTGCAATTGACCAATTTCCCCGCGCGCCTTCGCGGTTTGGCCCGCTTTGGCCAAGGTGTAAGCTAAATGAAACCGGATTTCCGGGTGCTTCGGTACGAGGGCGGCGGCCTTTTCGATGAGTTGCAGTCCGCGGGCGGTTTGGCCCTGTTGGACCAGCATCCAGCCTAGGGTGTCGGTAAGGGCGGGGCTGTCAGGCTTGAGTTTGTAGGCCTTTTCCGCCATCGCCAAGGCTCTGGGATCTCGTTCCTCCTGATATAGGATGGCCAGGTTATTGAGCACGACGGTATTGTTCGGCGCGGCGCCCAACAGCGTTTGGTACAGGTCTATCGCCTGGCGGTTAAGGCGCCGCTGGGTGTAGCTCTCGGCGAGATAGGCCCGCGCGACCTGGTCTTGGGGATGCGCCTTGAGCCAGCCCAGGAGCGTGTCATCCGCTTTTTTTGCATCCCCCGCTCGCAACAGCGCCAAATGCTGCTTAACTACCAAGCTACTGATCTGGTTTTTTGCCAAAGCCTGTCCGTAGAGCCGGGCCGCCTCGGCATAACGCTTGGCCATCATCAGCGCGTCCCCTTCCATGGCAAACCCGAGGGACGAGTCGGCGCTGCGGGTTTGCTGCTCGCGGGCGAGCCTGATCGCTTCCGCGTGGTTGCCGGTGCGGGCTTCAAGCGCGGAGAGCGCAGTCAGGGCCTCCACATAGTCGGGCTTGAGCTCAAGCGCTTTGCGCAAGGCGCTACGGGCGGCCTTCTCGTCGCCCATCGCCGCGTGGGCCTTGGCCAAGCTGTACTGGGCGGACGCCGACTTCGGCGCCTGGGTTGCGAGCTTGATGTAGGTGGCCCGAGCGTTCTCCTTCTCCCCCGCCGCCAGTTGCACCCGGCCCAGTAGATCCAGGGCTTCCTGGCTGTCAGGTCGGCCAGCCAGCGCTTCCCGGGCAACGGTCAGGGCATTCTGTAGCGCGTTTTTGTCTAGGTAATACTTGGCCATCATCGCGCGCGGCACGAAGGCCGCAGGGCTGACTTTCGCTGCCCGCTCCAACCAGCTAAGGTATTCCTGCTCCTTCTTCTCCAATGCGGCCAGCTCAGCCAGCCCAACCATGGCCGGGATGCTCTTGCTGTCCTTGTCCAGAATGGACTGGTAACGGCCCCGGGCAGCGGGGATGTTCTTCTCCTGCAGATCCATCATGGCCAGCCTCGCGGCGGCGGGGAAGAGCGTGGGTTTCAGGGCCAGGGCTCGTTCAAAATTCTTGCGTGCCTGGGCGAAGTCCTTCTTGCCCAGGTAGGCCTGGCCTTTGAGATTGTAGGTGCCGGGGCTGTTGGGCAGCTTTTTCTCCAGCACGGCTATTGCCGCCAGCGCCTTGTCGAATTGCCCCTCAGCGAGGAAATGATGGGCGAGGGTAACGTCTGCCCTGTAGTCCTTGCCCATGGCGGAAGAGGCTTCCAGCGCCTTGACCGCCTCGCCTTCCTCTCCGGTCGCCAACTGGCTCATGCCAATGCGCGCCCTCAGGGTGGCGTTGGCGGGCACCAGGTCAGACGCCTTTTCGAATAAGTCTCGCGCCGCGCTTGGATCATCGCCGCGCAAATGGGCCTCCCCTGCCAGCGCCAGCACCTGGGCATCTGCCTTGCCTGCGGCAATGTAGGGCTTCAGCAGGGCCAGGGTTTGGTCCGGCTGGTTCAGCTTAAGATAGGCGGCGGCCAGCAGCTTGCGTGCATCGAGGTGGCCGGGGGCGCGCTGCAAATATTGGTTCAGTGCTTTCGCCGCACTTTCATAGGATTTTTTGTCGTACTGCACCAAGGCGTAAAGCAACTGAGCCGGCATGAACCCGGGGTTGGACTTGAGCGCGCGCTGCACGGAATCCAGCGCCTGATCCGTCTTGCCCGCTGCATAGTGCAGCGTGGCTTCCACAAAGTAGATACCGTAAAAGTTCTCAACGAGCTTTTTGATCTTTTCCAGCTCGACCTTCGCTTCCGCCGGTTTGCCGGTGAAGGCATAAATTTGGGCGCGGCCAAATAGCGCGCTGATCTTGCTCGGATCGAACTTCAAGGCCTTGGCGTAAGCCTCGGACGCGGCCTGGTGATTGTTGTTCAAGCGTTCGAAGTCCCCAAGCATCGCCCAGCTCTCCGGGTTGGCAGCATCGATTTTGATGGCCGCGTCTATCATGGCGCGCGCTTCGTTATTGTTTCTTTTTGCAAAGGCGCAATTGGCAAGCCCCCAATAAGCCGGCACGTGCTGGGGATCAACGGCGAGCGATTCCTTAAATAGCTTGCACCCTTCTTCCAGCTGGCGCAGGCCGAGCTGGGCGTCGCCTTGCATCTGGAGAAAAGTGGCCTTATTTCGCTGCGAGGTACTAGCCGAGGGGCTGATCTCTTCGAGCACCCGTTTGTTCTCCCCCATTAACAGCCAGGCTTTGCCCAGCTTAAGCTTGATGGTTTCAGGATTCACGCCCAGTTTTTCGGCCCGGCTAAACTCTTTTTCTGCCTCATCGCCCCGGCCTAATCTCAGGTAGATTTCTCCCAGCAATAACCTGGCTTGGGCGCTGTTCGGATTTTTCTGGATGGCATTCTTCAATTCGATGACACCCTCCTTGAGGTTGCCTTTGTCCTCAAAATCCTTGGCACGCTGGATGTGTTCCTGCTCAGTGAGATTGGAGATGCGGTCGCATCCAGTAAGCGCAATAGATGCGGCAAAGGCCAGGGCGATGGCTAGGGTGATGGGATGTTTGGTCATTTATGCGTACTCCACTCAAGCAGTGAATTGATCGTGCCGGTAGTCGGCTACCGGTTAGCGCGTTTTTTCTTGCAGTTGTTTGCGCAAGGCGCGCGCTTCCTGCTCCTGGGGGAAGGCCGCGCCACTCGCCAGCAACCGATCGAGCTCGCTCAGCGCCCGACCGCGATCGCCTGTCTTGGCGAAGGCAACGGCTAAGTGGTACTGGATTTCCGCGGCGTCAGGCGCCTTAGACAGTGCCTGCTGGAGCAACTTGACACCCCGCTCGGACTGCCCCTGCTGTACAAATAGCCAGCCCAACGTATCCATCACGGCGGGGTTGTCCGGCGCGAGTTTATGCGCCTTCTCAGCGGTTGGGAGCGCGCGCTTGTCTTTCATTTCCTGGTACACCCAGGCCAAGTTATTCAGCACGTAAACATTTTCCGGGGCGGCAGCCTGGACCGCCTCATACTGCTCGGCCGCCAGCTTGTACTGCTTTTGTTGCAAGTAGGCCTGCGCGAGGTAGCTCCTCGCCGCCATATCCTGCGGTTGCTCTTTCAACCATTGCAGCAGTTTGGCTTCGCCCTCACGCCCCTTGCCGGCCTGAGTCAGCGCGCCATGCAGGCGCACCGCCAATTCGCCGGACTTGACGAGGCGATAGGCTTGATCATATTTTTCCGCCGCTTTGTCGTATTGCTTGTCGGCCGCCAGCAAGTCCCCTTCCAGTACGTAACCGATGGATAATTTGGGCTGCTGTTTTTGGATTTGCTGCGCTAACTTTAACGCCTCCGGCTTGCGGCCGGCTTGGAATTCCAGCTGCGCCAACGCGGCTTGGGCATCGATGAAATCGGGCTTGATTTGCAGCGCCTTTTGATAGGACGTGCGCGCGGCAGCGGGATTTTTCACCGCTTCCTGGGCCGCGCCCAGGCGCATTTGCGCCAGCAGATTATTCGGCGCGAGGGTGGTCAGCTTGGTGAAGGTGGCTACCGCATTGTCCTTTTCGCCCGCCGCCATTTGCGTCATGCCCAATAGACTAAGCGCTTCCGGCTGATCAGGATTGGCATTGGCCGCCTCACGTGCATGGGTCAAGGCGCGCTGCGGGTCTTTTTTCTGCACGTAATACTGCGCCAACAGTGCCCGTGGGGCGGTCGCGGCTGGGTGCGCGGCAGCGGCCTTGTTCAACCACTCGAGCATTTCTTTCTCATGCTTGGCATCGGCTTCCATTGCGGCGAGGGCGAGCATTGCCTGAAGATTGTTTTTATCCTTGGCAAGCACTGATTCGAAGCGCTTGCGCGCGGCATCGGGTTTTTTGTCCTTCATATCCAACTGGGCCAGATTCACCGCCGCCGGGAAGTAGGCGGGGTCGATGGACAGCGCTTTCTCAAACGACTGGCGTGCGCGCGCTACGTCGCCCTTGTTGAAATACACGGTGCCGCGCATGTTATGGGGGAGCGGGATGTTGGGTTGTTTTTTCTCCAAGCTATCGATGGCAGCGAGTGCTTGGTCCCATTCTTTTTTGTTGGTATGCGCCATCACCCGCAATATATCCGCCCGGCCTTTGTCGGTTTCCATGCCGGAGGCGGCAGCCAAATCTGACTGTCCCTGTTCAACATCGCCGGTGGCGTAGTGGCTCAAGGCTAAGCCGGTGCGCACTGCGGCGCTCTGCGGATCAAGCTTGGCGGCACGTTCGAAATATTCCGTTGCCCGGGCGTACTGTTTCAGCTGCATATGTAGTTCGCCTGCCAGGGCCAAGGCTTGCTGATCGGCTTGATTGTCGGCCAGCAAGGGCTTTAAGGTTTCCAGTGCTTTATCCGCTTGGCCCAATTTTAATTGGGCCGTTGCCAGCAGCTTGCGTGCGTAAGCATGGTTCGGATAGTGTTGCAGCAAGGGCTTTAATTTCTGCTCGGCTTGGCCGTACGACCCCAGCGCAAGCGAGGTGGCCGAGAACAGCAACACGCTCGGCGCATGGTTCGGCGCAACCTTGAGTATTTCTTGCAAATTGTCGCGCGCGGCGGTGAAATTTTTCTGCTGAAAATCAATCAGTGCGCTGAGGTATTTTCCTTCCAGATGCTGAGGCTCTAGCTTTTTGATCGCGGCGATCTCGGCGCGCGCTACGTCCAATTTACCTTGCTTCAAGTAAATATGGGCTAGGCTGCTGTGTGCTTGAATTGAGCGTGGGTCGGCTTTTAAGGCCTCCTGGTAGGCTACGATGGCCTCATCCAGCTTGTCTTTGGTTTGCAGCCAATACCCTTTCATTAGCCATGTGGCGGCGCGTTTAGGGTCTTTGGCGATGGCCGTATCAATGTGCGCGGCGGCTTCCGTGTCTTTTTGCTCCACCATGGCCAGCACCGCCAAACCGGCATATATATCCGCCAGGTCGGGGGCCAGTGCGCGCGCCGCTTCCAACGAAACTTTTGCCTTGTCGTGCTGCTTGAGCGACATATAGGCGTTGCCTTGCAACGCGAGGATGCGGGCGCGGACCAATGGCGCCGCGCTGGCCGGCGCCTGGATTTCGTCGATCACTTTCTGAAACTGCCCTTGCTGCAACATGGCCTGACCCAGTTCGGGCAGCAATTCGTTCTTGTCCTTGCCCAGTTGCATGGCCTTGCGCAACTCTTTTTCCGCGCTCGTCGGATCTCCCTGCTTGAGGTAGAGCTTACCTAATTGCGCGCGCGCCTCGGCGTTCTCCGGATTTTTCTGCAACGCATTCTTGAGCTCAATAACCGCCGCTTTTAAATCGCCTTTGTCTTGTGCTTGCTTGGCCGATGCCACGAGTTTTTGGCTATCGCCTTCCTTGCTGCAAGCTGCGAGCAAGCATGCCGTGGTCAGGCAAAGAGTGATCGGGATTAAACGCTTAAACATGGCATCCTCCGTGAAAATAGTTGGCGATAGGCTAAACTGCGGCGGTATCGTGCGTTTTTTCGTATGCGCTTTTGTCGCGCGATTGAAACATGCTAAAAGAAGAACCGCCTAAACCAAGCGGCCGGTTGACACAGCGCGCCCCCCTTGTGGCACGCTGATATTCTTTGAGAATATCAGGGAAGTTTCGCTTTTTCTATGCTAATCCCGCATCAGTCCTATTTGACTTGGTCCTTAGTCTGAATCCCGAAGCGTCCAAGCATGTCATAGAGCGTTGGTCGTGACACCCCGAGCAGCTCCGCCGCGCGCGCAATGTTGCCATTCACGCGGCTGATCGCTTTATTGACCGCATCGCGCTCGGCGATCTCTCTTACTTGACGTAGGTTCAGCGGGATTGCCTCCGCTGCGTTGAGCGCGAGCCCTAGATCCAGCGCGCTGAGGCGATTTTCCTCGCTCATGATAACGGCGCGCTTCAGGCAATTTTCCATTTCGCGCACATTACCCGGCCAGGGATGGCCCTCAATCGCGGCGCAGGCATCGGGTGTGAAGCCTTTTAAGGCCTTGCCGTATTGCGCGTTGTATCTTTCGAGGAAGGCGTGCGCCAGCAACAAGGCGTCGCCCTCGCGCTCCCTGAGCGGCGGGATGTTGATGGTGATCTCGCTGATGCGGTAGAACAAATCTTCGCGGAAGCGGCCTTGTTCGATCAAGCGCCGCAGGTCTTGATGGGTGGCGCACACCACGCGCACATCGACCGGGATTTCTTCACGCCCGCCGAGGCGCTCGACTATCCGCTCTTGCAAAAAACGCAGCAGCTTGGCTTGCAGCGAAAACGGCAGATCGCCTACTTCGTCCAGAAACAAGGTGCCGTGGTCGGCGTATTCGATCTTGCCCTTGGTTTGTTTGCCCGCGCCGGTGAACGCGCCTTTTTCATAGCCGAATAATTCGCTTTCCAGCAAATTTTCCGGGATCGCGGCGCAGTTGATCGCAACAAAGCGTTGGCTGGCGCGCGGCGAGAGATCATGCAGCGCACGCGCGAACAATTCCTTGCCGGTGCCGGAATCGCCGAGCAGCAAGACTGTGGCATCGACCGGCGCGACTTTTTCCACGGTGCGGCAAATTTTTTGCAGCACCGCGCTGCCGGTGATGATGCCTTGCAGCGCCGCGCCTTGGCGCACTTGCAGCTTGCGATTTTCCGCTTCCAGTTGGTGCAGGTGCAGCGCGCGGTTGACGATCAGGCGCAGAATGTCAGGCTCGATCGGCTTGTGGTAAAAATCATAGGCGCCGAGCGCCACGGCTTTTACCGCGTTGGCGCGGTCTTGGTTGCCGGAAACAACAATGACTTTGGTGCTGGGCGCCAAGGCTAAAATTTGCTCCAGCGTAGCCAAGCCTTCCGTTGCGCCATCCGCATCCGGCGGCAGACCGAGATCAAGCGTCACCACCGGCGGTTCATAGCGGCGCACCGCCGCCAGCGCCGCTTCACGGTCGCCGGCGATCACTACCTCCAGGTCATCGAAACTCCATTTAAGCTGTTTTTGCAGTCCCAAATCGTCTTCGACCAAGAGCAGGAGATTTTTGGATTGTTGGTTTTCTTCGTTAGGCACCTGGCGCTCCTTGCATAGGCGATTGTTCTATATCTTGCGCCACCGATTTGCGCTGCGGCAGACTCACCGTAAACGTCGTACCCTGTTCAACTTGACTGGTCACGCTGACCTCGCCCCGCAGTTCGCGCACATATTCTCGGCATTCATATGCGCCAATCCCCATGCCGGTTGCCTTCGTGGTCTCAAAGGGGCGGAATAATTTGTCGCGAATAAATTCTTCGTCCATACCCTGGCCAGTATCTTGCACCGTAATCCGCGCGTTTTCATTCTGCGTCTCTAGCACCACGTTCACGGCGCCGGTTTCTGGCGTCGCTTCAATCGCATTCTGTACCAAATGGCCCAGCACGCGCGACAAACGCTCCTTGTCCGCAATCACCCATACTGGCTGCGTTGGTGCGCGCAATTGCGGCGCGGGGCGAAAGTGGGATTTTTCCTTTATCAGACGCTCCAGCAAGGGGATTAAATCCACCCCGGCCGCTTGCTGCGCCGACTGATACCCGGTGCGCAATTGCGCGAGCAGGCGGTTCATTCGTTGCGCGGCGTTATCCACGGTGGTGAGCATGTCTTCTTGGAACTCCGGATTGTGTTTGTGTTTTTGTGCATTGGCGAGCAGCAAGGACAATTGCGCGACGATGTTTTTTAAATCATGTACCACATAAGTGGACAAGCGATTAAAAGATTCAAATTGGCGCGCTTCGACCAACGCTTCCGTGGCTTGAATTTGCGCCAGATACACCGCCACTTGCCGCCCGGCGGTTTTGAGCAAATCGCTGTCTTCCCAGTTGAACTCGCGCGGGCTGCGGGATTCGGCCAGCACGATGAAGCCCATTAACTGTTCATGCAAAATCAAGGGCGTGATGAGCCAGGCGCGGGGCAGGGACGACAGCCACGCCGGCAGCCGGAGCTCGCCGTAGATATCCGGGTCTTGGGCGTACTCCTTGAGATTGACCACCCATTGCCGCTCGGCGAGAAAACGACACAGCGAGCATTGCTCATCTTCGATGTCATTCAGGGCGGGCAGATTCCACTGTGCCGCTTGGCGAAATACGCCATCTTCTTCCACCCACAATGCGGCGGCCGGGCTATCCACCATCTCGGCCACTGCTTGCAGCGAGCGCTGACGCAGCTTCAAGCCTGGCTCACCCGCAGAAAGCGTATGGGTAAAGCGCAACCATTCTTCCCGATAGTCGTACTTGTAATTAAAAAAGTGTTTGCTCAAAAACACCTTGAGCCGCGCGCGCAGCGCGCCGGAAAACAGAACGGCCAGCAGGATGACCCCCGCACCGAAGAGAAAGGCGAGTTGCAGTACCCCGCCCCAATTGCCGCCGAACAGCCGGATGTAATACCCCGCAGCGGCCATGACCAATAAATAGACCCCCGCGCCAAACAACGCGGCGCTGTGAAACACCACGCGCCGCGATACGTGAACCTCCAACGACCAATGCGGATTGCGCGCTGCGGACACGGCGATCAACGGTACCAGCAGCGCATTGATGAAGCCGCGCGCACTCCATATACCGGCATCCGCGACGTGGAATAGCATGGCATCGGAATAAAGATAGAAGTCATAAGCGAACAGCGCCCCCAAGCCTAGGCAAAAGTATTTGATGGCCCAGCGCTGCGCCTCGGGTGCATTGCGGTAGAGCTGCTCTACCAAGGCCAAGCCAATCACGGCCAGCACGACGCGCCCGATGATGATAGTGATGAATTGTGCCTGGGCCGAGAAGGCTATCAGATGCGTATGCAGTGTTAGCGTCGCGAGAAAAATGCCGCCAAACAGCAGGGCGCCCAGCCCAAACCAGCGCTGCATGCGCTGCTGGGTTGGGACGTCCTCGGGCTGCGCGCGCGATATGAGCAGCTTCCACAGAAACAGCAGCCACAGTCCGTCGCGAGCGATTTCCAGCAAGTCGGCTACGGCGGATAAGGCGCCGCTGGTGGCGCTGGCATACGCGCTCAATCCCGCCCATAACGCGCTTACCCCGGCAGCGGTGGTCAGTAGCGCGCCTTGGAATTTGCCGCGCCAACCAGAAACCAGCAGCCCGGTTAACAGCACAAACGCGACCGCCGCGATGCCGTAGCTAACTGCTCCAATGCTCAGTGTGGTGTCGCCCATATTGCCGGCTTACCTTGCCCCTTTGCCAAACAGCACAACTTGCGCGGTTTGAAACAAAATCAGCAAATCCAGAAAGAAGGTGTGATTTTTGACATAGTAGAGGTCATATTGCAATTTTTCGATCGCATCCTCAAGCGATGCGCCGTAGGCATAACGCACCTGCGCCCAGCCGGTGATGCCGGGTTTGATACTGTGGCGTGAAGCGTAGTAGGGGACTTGCTCTATCAGTTGATCAACAAAGAAAGGGCGCTCCGGCCGCGGGCCGACAAAGCTCATGTCGCCGCGAAACACGTTAAAGATTTGCGGTAATTCGTCGATGCGCAGCAGGCGCATTACATTGCCGACTCTCGTTACCCGAGCATCGCCCGCCTGTGCCCACTGCGGGGTGCCCTCTTTTTCGGCGTCTTGCACCATGCTGCGAAATTTATAAATGGTGAAAATGCGTCCGCCCTGACCGACACGTTCCTGCCGATACAGAATAGGAAAACCCGATTCCCACGCGATGAGCAGCATGGCCAAAATCATCGCGGGCAGGGATAAAACGAGAATGGTAAAGCTGACGGACAGGTCAAATAGACGCTTCACCAAATCGCGCACGATGCCCTGCTTAAATCCATCCGACAACACCATCCAGCTCGCGTTGAGTGATTCCAGTTGCACTTGCCCACGTTCGCGCTCGAAGAAAGTGGACAGTTCCACCACATGCACGCCTTTCAGTCGGCAGTCGAGCAAGTCGTTCACTGGCAGGCCGCCGCCGCGCCGCTCACGTACGGCGATCACGATTTCATCGATTTGATACTTATCGACGATTTCGGACAGCTTGGCCTGATCCGGCAGGATGAGGCTATGATCGACGAAATGATGCACACCCTGCAGCGCTAAAAACCCCACGACATGCATGCGCCGGTCATTGTCACGCACGCGCAGCAGATCCATTACCTTGGCTGCGCGGGTGCCGGTGCCTAGCACCAGCACCCGGTGTTTGAGAATATCTAAATCAGCCCAACGGAAAAAGATCACACGGCCCAGCGCGATGGCGCTGAGCCCGATCAGGCATGCCGCGCCGAGCGCGCCACGTCCGAGATAGATGCTGGGGAATAAATAGTAAATCAACGCCATGCCGGCCAGGACAAGCAGGAAGCTGGCGCAGACGCGGAATAGCATGCTGCCCATGCCTTCTTCGAAATCGCGGCGATAGAGCCCGAATGCGCTGAGCGCTACCAAGCCTAGCGCCAAAAACACCGCGGCATTGGCCCAAACCACCGTCGTGTCTGGCGCCCAGGGCACGCCTTGAAAGCGCGAGTGGATTCCCAGCGGCACAGCGACGAATAACAACATCGCCTCCACCGCCAACAGGAGGAGCACGCCTTTGGAAAGATAAAAATTAAAAACACGAATCATGTTTGGCTAGGGGTTTGCCCGGAAAAAATTATTATTGTCGAAGGACAGGGCTTATAAAGCATACTCCATGCCAGCGCCATGCGGCCGTCATGCCGGTTAATAGTACAAAGAAACAGATGCTTACCGGGGGCCTACAGGCGCGGGGAGGGGACAAGACCAGGTTTCGTCACTTCGGCAACGCCTATGACGATGTTTTGGCGGCCCGGCGACACGTTCACCTGTCACTCACACCCGCCACCCTATTTACAGTTCACATGAGATCAATCGCTTAGCTATCGGCCTCAAGCAGTGCTTCAACTTCGGGTCGGCGCGCTTTATCTAGGGGCCGGCCGTCTCCAGCGTGACGCGGCACATTGCGCAAATCTACTGTCGAGAAAATGGCAGCATCAACGCCCTCATGCTCGCCGCCGGTAATCATGAGGATCGGCACACTACGCAGCTTGTCGCCGAAGCTGTAATGCTTCTCGCCGCACCGGAACGGGATATTGCGGTTGAGCAGATATAACTCGACCTCTTTCGGACTGTCGGTGAACAGCATCAGGCTGATATTGGAATAGCGTGTTGCCGTGCCGGCCAAGACTGCGCCAGTGAGAGGGGGGTCGAACGGCGCGAATTCGCGCATTGCCGCCAGCGCTTGATGGCGCATTTCACGTACGCGTACGCGCTGTTCATCGCGTTGATACAGTTCGTGGTAATCGCGCAACGCCTGCTCGATCTCGGTATTGTTCGGCAGATTTTGGGTATCGTCCGCGCCCAGTTGGCGCGCGGCCTTGCGCTTGGCCAAGGCAAAATCCTGCACACCATCCGCCGCCATCAAACGCGCGGCGAGTTGTGCGATGCGCTCGCGCATTTGATTGCGGGGGAAATTATGGTTGCCGGGCATGCTTATTCGGCTAGAAAATCTGGCTCTTTACATCCTCGCCCGCGCCTTCATCGCCCCAGCTTGGCCGTTCGCTCGGCAGATTTTCTTGATAGAAGAACTCGGCACGACCCTCGCTTGAACGCTTGCCCGACGCTGGATCGATGATAACGCTGACCACGCCATCGGGTACCGACAGCGCGGTCTCGGGCACGCCTTTAAGCGCCCGCCCCATGTAATTCATCCACATGGGCAGCGCGGCCTGGGCGCCGGTTTCATTGCCGCCGAGCGAGCGCGGTTGGTCAAAGCCGATCCAAGCCACCGCAACCAGGCTTGAGTTGAAGCCGCAGAACCAAGCATCGACTTGATCGTTGGTGGTGCCGGTCTTGCCGGCCAAATCACCGCGCCCAAGTTGCATAGCGCGCGCGGCGGTGCCGAAACGCACCACGTCTTGCATCATGGAAGTCATGATAAATGCGTTGCGCGCATCAATCGCACGCTCTGCCGTCTCGCCCGCGCGCACCGGGTTGGCCTGGGCCAACACCTTGCCGCGCGCATCCAAGATGCGCTCAATGTAATACGGGGTCACGCGGTAGCCACCATTCGCAAAGATGCTATAGGCGCTGGCCATTTGGAACGGCGTGCTGGAGCCCGCGCCGAGCGCCATGGTGAGATAGGGCGGGTGTTGTTCGGCGTTAAAACCGAAGCGGGTGATGTAGTCCTGGGCGTAGCGCGTGCCAATGGTTTGCAGGATGCGGATCGACACCAGATTTTTTGACTTGGTGAGCGCCATGCGCATGCGGATCGGACCGGCATAGGTACCGTCATAATTTTTCGGCTCCCACAATTTGCCACCGGTTTGCGCGGGGCTCAGCACGATGGGTGCATCATTGATGATGGTGGCCGGGGTCAGGCCTTTTTCCAGCGCAGCGGAATAAATAAAGGGCTTGAAGCTGGAGCCGGGCTGGCGCCAGGCCTGAATCACATGGTTGAATTTGTTGCGACCGAAGTCGAAACCGCCAATCAAGGCGCGAATAGCGCCATCGACTGGATTCATCGCAACCAGCGCGGCCTCGACTTGGGGCAATTGCGCGACTTGCCAGTGGCCTTTGCTATCTTTGGCGACCCGAATCACCGCGCCCGGCTTGAATTTGCTCTTCGCCTTGTCTTGCAGGCTTTTTTGTACAAACGCCAGCGCTTCACCGCTCAAATCGAGAAAGCCTTCATTCTTGGCAAATACCTTGACCTGCTTGGGGTCGGCTGCCAGTACCAGCGCCGGGATAAGATCGCTGGCCTCGTCATAATCTTGCAACAGGTCATCCAGCGCTTCTTCGGTGAGTTTAAGTGGCAACTCCAATTGAGCCTCGGGCCCACGCCAACCGTGGCGCCGGTCGTAATCCAGCACGCCTTGGCGCACGGCTTCGCTGGCCGCCACTTGGTCAACCTTGCGCAAGGTGGTGTAGATTTTAAAGCCGCTGGTATAGGTGGCATCCTGATAGCGCTCAATCATGAGTAGCCGCGCCATTTCGGCTACGTAATCGCCTGGCGCCTCGGAAATGCTGATGTCGTGGCGCACATGCAACTTCTCTTTCAGCGCTGCCTGATGTTCCGCATCCGATATGTATTTCAAATCATGCATGCGGCCCAGCACATAATGCTGGCGCTTGCCGGCTTGCACCGGGTTGGCCACCGGGTTATTGCGTGACGGTGCCTTGGGCAAGCCGGCCAGCATGGCCATTTCGGCCACGGTCAACTTATCCAGCGTTTTACCGAAATACGTCTGGGCGGCGGCGGCAAAGCCATATGCGCGCTGGCCCAAATAAATTTGGTTGAGGTAAAGCTCGAGAATCTGATTCTTATTGAGGTTGTGCTCAATCTTGAACGACATCAGCACTTCATTGAATTTTCGGGTGACGGTCTTTTCGGGTGATAAGAAGAAATTCCGCGCCACCTGCATGGTGATGGTGCTCGCGCCCTCGCGCGCGCCGCCACGGCTCACATTGGCCCAGGCGGCACGGGCCACGCCCATGTAATCCACCCCGCCATGCGCGAAAAAGCGGTCGTCCTCCGCCGCCAGGATCGCCAAAATCAATTTTTTTGGCACCGCCTCGATTTTCACTACCGAACGCCGCTCTTCGCCAAACTCACCCAGCAGGGCGCCATCCGCGGTATAAATACGTAGCGGGAGTTTCGGTTGATAGTTAGTTAAAGACTCTAAGGATGGTAGCGTCGGATAAACCAACACCGCTGCCAGGGCTGCGATGAGAAAAATTATAGTTACTAACAGTAGCGCCAGCTTGACCGGCAATAACCACCAGCGGTGCGTCATCGGAATGTTTAAGCCCTTAGGCGAGGGCTCGCCTTAATAAATTGGTTAAAGCTTGAAGTTTAAACCGGGGGGTAAAGCCAGCGCCAATTTGTTATCGCCAATTTGCGCATTTTGCTACTCGCACGGCATTAAATTTTCTTTATCTCTGGCTGTCAGCATCAAAGTTGCGTCATTATAGCCGCTAAGAGGAAACCAGACGATATGAAAAAAACGCTTTACAGGATAAAAGGTTGTTGCTAGGATTTAACGTAAATTATACTAAGATCGTCTAACCAGCCCGATTAGAAAGGGATTTTGACTTGCTAGCTAACTTGTTCCAGTCCCAGTCGACCCCGCTTATCGGGGTGGACATTAGCTCTTCCGCCGTGAAAATGGTGGAAATTGAGCAGGCCGGCAAAAATCTGCTGCGGGTCGAGCGTTATGCGATCGAAAGCCTGCCCAAAGACGCGGTGACTGATGGCAACATCATGAACCTGGAAGCCGTGGCCGAGACCATGCGACGTGCATGGAAGCGCATGGGCACCCGCATCAAGAATGTTAGCTTGGCCCTTCCCGCCGCCGCCGTCATCACTAAGAAAATCATCGTTCCCGCCGGTCTGCGCGAGGACGAACTGGAAGCCCAGGTCGAAACCGAGGCCAATCAATATATTCCCTTTGCGCTAGACGAGGTAAACCTTGATTTCCAAGTGCTTGGCCCATCGCCAAGCGGCCCGGAAGACGTCGAAGTGCTGATTGCAGCCTCGCGCAAGGAAAAGGTAGAAGACCGCGTCGCAGCAGCGGAAAGCGCCGGCCTCAAAGCGGTGGTGGTGGATGTGGAGTCCTACGCCACACAAACCGCTTGCGAATTGGTGTCGCAGCAACTGCCCAATGCCGGGCGTGATCAAACCGTGGCGGTAGTCGATATTGGCGCCGCCATGATGCATATCAATGTGCTACACAATGGCCAGTCCATTTATATGCGCGAGCAAAGTTTCGGCGGAAACCAGCTTACGCAAGAAATTCAGCGCCGCTATAGCCTTTCCTCGGACGAAGCCGATATTGCCAAGCGTCAGGGTGGCTTGCCGGAAAATTATGAGGCCGAGGTTTTACAGCCTTTCATGGATACCCTGGCTTTGGAAGTTGCGCGCGCAATCCAGTTTTTCTTCTCTTCCAGCCAATTCAACCGGGTTGACCATATTTTATTGGCTGGCGGCTGCGCCATGATCCCTGGCCTGGACGAAATTGTCGCCACACGCGCGCAATCCAGCACCATGATCGCCAACCCCTTTGCCAGCATGGCCTTGTCTTCGCGCATCAAGCCGAAGCAATTGACCTTGGACGCTCCTGCGCTGCTGATCGCCTGCGGCCTGGCTATGCGGAGGTTCGACAAATGATCCGCATCAACCTACTTCCTCACCGCGAGGAAAAACGCAAAGCACGCCAACAGCAAATGTTGTTTATAACGGGCGGCGTAGCAGTACTAGGCGCACTATCGGTGCTGCTCGGCTATATCGCCATTGCCGGCTTGATCGACTACCAAAATGGCAACAACCAGTATTTAAAGGGTGAAATCACCAAGCTCAACTCGGAAATTGAGGAAATTAAAGCGCTGAAAGACAAGACCCGGTCGCTGCTGGATCGTAAAAAAGTGGTCGAGGACTTGCAAGCCGACCGCGCCGAGGCAGTGCACTTGTTTGACCAGATGGTGCGGCTATTGCCCGAGGGCATTTATTTGAAGGGCATCAAGCAAAATGGCAAGGTGGTGAATATTCAGGGTTACGCCCAGTCCAATGCGCGAGTCTCGACGCTGATGCGCAACCTGGAGGCATCTCCCTGGTTGGAAACGCCCGATCTGGTGGAAATCAAAGCAGTGACGGTGAACAACTTGCGCGCTAACGAATTCAGCTTAAACATCAAAATCTCCGCGCCGCAAAAAGAAGAAATTCCCGCTGCCAAGCAGCCCAAGGACAAGAAATCATGAGCCTTGCTGACGATATCAATAAACTTAGTTTTAAAGATATGGGCGTTTGGCCCGCGCCGTTCAAGGTGGCGGCGATGGCGATCTTGTTCGGCGCCTTGCTGCTCGCCGGCTATTGGTTTATCTGGAAAGACCAAATGGAGGCGCTGGACCAATCGCGGCAAGAAGAGCAAAAGCTGCGCCTGGAATTTCTCGACAAGAAAAAACAAGCACTGAACCTCGATCTGTATCGCGAGCAAGTCAAGGAAATCGAACAGGCTTTCGGTGCTTTGGTACGCCAACTACCGAACAAATCTGAAATGGACGCGCTGTTGACGGATATCAACCAAGCCGGACTAGGCCGAGGCTTAGAGTTCGAGTTGTTTAAACCCGCACCCCAGGAAACGGTGCGGGATTTCTATGCCGAGATGCCGATTACTGTGCGCATTACGGGCAGCTATCATGACTTGGGCCGGTTCGCGAGTGATGTGGCACAGCTTCCGCGCATTGTGACGCTGAATAACCTCGCCATTTCCCAAAACAAGGATGGCGTCTTGGCGCTGGACGCTGTCGCCATGACCTACCGCTATCTGGACGAAGAAGAAATCGCGAAAACCAAAAAGGCCGCGAAAGATAAGGGGGCCAAAAAGTGAAAAATTTCGCCGTATTGGCCCTGGTTAGCCTGCTCGCGGCATGCGGCGGCGGCGACGATCCGCGCGCCTTTGTCGCCGGCGCCGGCAAGGATTTGCGCGGCAAGGTGGATCCCCTGCCAGAGGTCAAGCCGTATGAGCCGTTCACCTATGCCGCGACCGACCTGCCCGACCCCTTCAAGCCGCGTAAGCTCACCCCCCCACCGGGCGAGGGAAAAGGTGGCGGCATTCAACCCCCGCGGGACCATGTCAAGCAAATCCTGGAAAATTACCCGCTGGAAGGCTTGAAAATGGTTGGCACCTTGCAGCAAAACAAAATGACTTTCGCGTTGGTCAAAACACCGGACAACAATCTTTATCGCGTCAAGCAAGGCAACTACATGGGCCAGAACTTTGGCATCGTCACCCAAGTCACCGACACCGATATCAAGCTCACCGAAATCGTCCAAGACAGCGGTGGGGATTGGACCGAGCGCGCAACCACGCTCGAAATGTCTGAACTATCGGCCCAGCAGGCTCCGAAGAAATAGCAGAGGTATACCATGAATATTACTCAGCAGTTTTATACTCCCTTCATCCGGCTTTTCGCGGCAACGCTTATGGTGGCGATATCGCTTCCCGTTTCGGCGCAGGAAACTGCGCCCAACAACGGGATAACCGGGGTTGATTACACCGTCCAGCAGGGGGGCAAAGTGGTCATTACGGTGGGCCTGAAACAAGCGTTGCAAACCCCCCCGGCCGGGTTCACGGTGAACAACCCGCCGCGAATCGCCCTCGATTTCATGGATACCGCCAATCAATGGGGCAAAAACAGCCTCGCCATCAATGAAGGCGCGATGCGCAGCGTGAATGTGGTGCAATCGGGCGGCCGCACCCGCTTGGTGCTGAACCTCTCGCGCCCCACGGCTTACGAAACCCGCAGCGAAGGCAATCAATTTATTATTTCCCTACAAGGCGGTACCGCATCGGCAGTGGTCGCCAATACTACCGCGCAGTTTGCCGAAGCAAAGGACGCCGCCGCCACCCACAGCTTGCGCGATGTGGACTTCCGCCGCGGCAAGAACGGTGAGGGGCGCGTGGTGGTCGACCTGTCCGATACCAGCACCGGCATCGACATTCGGCAGCAGGGCAAGAGCCTGGTCATCGACTTTCTGAATACCGCCGTGCCGCGCAACCTGGAGCGGCGCTTGGATGTCACCGATTACGGCACGCCGGTCTTAACCGTGGATACGTTTAGCCAGGGCAAGAACGCCCGCATCACGGTTGAACCGAAGGGCGAATGGGAGCATTCGGCCTACCAAAGCGATAAACAATTTATCGTCGATATCAAGCCCGTCGTGGAAGACCCCTCCAAGTCCATTCGCGCCAAGAAATACACGGGTGAGAAGCTCTCGCTCAACTTCCAAAACGTCGAAGTGCGCGCGGTGCTGCAAGTCATCGCCGATTTCACCGGGCTCAACATCATTACCAGCGACACCGTGACGGGCAACCTCACCTTACGCTTGAAGGACGTGCCCTGGGATCAGGCGCTCGACATCATCCTGCAAAGCAAGGGCCTCTCCATGCGCAAGAACGGCACGGTGGTGTGGATCGCCCCCTCGGATGAGCTGGCCACCAAAGAAAAGCTGGAACTCGAATCCAAACAGCAAATTCTCGATTTGGAACCGCTGCGCACGGAGACCTTCCACCTCAAATTCCAACGCGCGGAGAACTTCGTCAAGGTCTTGACCGACGACAAGCAGCGCATCCTGTCCAAGCGCGGCAGTGCGGTGATCGACCCGCGCACCAACACGCTGTTCATTCAGGACACGCCGACCAAGATGGATGAGATCCGCTCGATACTGGCCCAAATCGACGTGCCGGTGAAACAGGTGATGATCGAGTCGCGCATCGTCGAGGCCAGCGATTCGTTCAGTAAGAACCTGGGTATACGGCTCGGACTGCACGATGCCGGTGGCAGGGGCTATCCTGTCAGCAGCGGTGGTGGCACACGTATAACCGCTGGCGGTCAAATCGAAGATGCTGGTTTTCATGCAGGCAACCCTTTTACTACCCCAACGATAGACCAGACGCTTAATGTCAACATGGCGGCTGGCGCCATCGGCGGCTTCCGCTCTGGCGCACTGTCCTTCGTCTTGTTCAAATCCGCCCTGGGCCGCTTCCTGAACCTAGAACTCTCGGCCCTGCAGGCCGACGGCCGCGGCAAAATCATCTCCAACCCGCGCGTAGTAACTGCGGATCAAATGGAGGCCACTATCGAACAGGGTACGGAAATCCCCTACCTACAAGCCTCCAGCAGTGGCGCCACCAGCATTTCTTTTAAAAAAGCAGTGCTCAGTCTTAAGGTGAAGCCGCAGATTACGCCGGACGATAACGTGATCATGGATTTGAAGGTTAACAAAGACAGCCGTGGCACGGACACCATTGCCGGGCCCGCCATCGACACCAAACAGATTACTACTCAGGTGCTGGTTGAAAACGGCGGCACCGTGGTCATCGGCGGGATTTACACTGAAGATGAGAAAACGACCGTCACCAAAATCCCGGTATTCGGCGACTTGCCCTTCATCGGCCCGCTGTTCAAAAATACGCAGAAGCGCGACGACAAGACCGAGCTCTTGATCTTCGTTACCCCGCGCATTCTCAAAGATACCTTGAACCTGCGCTAAGCCGCGTTCGCGGCTTAAGCTTAATTCCGCTAAAATTGCCCGTCTTATGTCTAAGACGGGCAATATTTTTTTGGTCGGCCTCATGGGCGCGGGCAAAACCACCATCGGCAAGCTGCTGGCAAAGCGCCTGCATAAAACCTTCATCGATTGCGATCATGAGCTGGAGCATCGCACCGGAGTTAAAATTCCGCTGATTTTCGAGTTGGAAGGAGAGGCCGGTTTTCGCGAGCGCGAGGTCGTACTGATCCAGGAGCTCAGCCAACGCGAGGATGTGGTGCTTGCCACTGGCGGCGGCGCGGTACTCCGACCCGAGAACCGGGCGGCGTTGGCGCAAAATGGCACCGTGGTTTATCTCAATGCGCGGGTTGAAGACCTGTACGCTCGCACGAAGCACGACAAAAATCGCCCCTTACTGCAGACCGCCAACCCCAAGGCGAAACTCGAGGAATTGTATCGGCAGCGCGACCCGCTCTACCGAGAAATCGCCGACATCATTATCACTTCCGGACAACATAACGTGCACCATGCGGTGCGCGAAGTCGAGCGCCGCTTAAGCGAATCCGACTCATAAGTTATACTCTTCGTCCATGCAAACCCTCACCGTCGCCTTAGGCGATCGCTCTTATCCCATACACATCGGCGGCGGGCTGTTGAATCAGCCTGAGCTGATTCTGCCGCACTTGAAAACCCCGCAAGCGGCGATCGTCACCAATACCACGGTCGGCCCGCTTTATCTTGAACGCGTGCAAAACCTGCTCCTGCAAAGCGGGATCAAGGTAGTGCCTATCGTGCTGCCGGATGGTGAAGCTTATAAAAACAGCGAATCGCTCAAGCAGATCTACGATGCTTTGCTGACCCATCGCATGGAACGCAAAGCCACGTTGATCGCGCTCGGCGGCGGCGTCATCGGCGATTTAACCGGCTTCGCCGCGGCCACCTATTTACGCGGTGTGCCCTTCATTCAGATTCCGACCACCTTATTGGCCCAGGTCGATTCCTCGGTCGGCGGCAAAACCGGCATCAACCATCCCATGGGTAAAAACATGATCGGCGCGTTCTATCAGCCGCAACTGGTGCTGGCCGATACCGACACACTCAACACCCTGCCTGACCGGGAACTCTCTGCCGGCTTGGCCGAAGTGATCAAATACGGCTTGATCCGTGATTTGCCGTTTTTAGCTTGGCTCGAAGCCAATATGGATAAGCTGCTCGCGCGCGACCCCGCTGCGCTGGGCTATGCCATCCACCGCTCGTGCCAAAACAAGGCAGAAGTGGTCGCAGCGGACGAGCGCGAAGCCGGCAACCGCGCCCTGCTCAACCTCGGCCACACGTTTGGCCACGCGATCGAAGCCGGCATGGGCTACGGTGCCTGGCTGCACGGCGAGGCAGTCGGCACGGGCATGATCATGGCGGCCGATCTGTCGCGCCGTCTGGGCTGGTTGTCCGAGGCGGACGTGGCGCGCGCGCGCGCGCTGATCCTTAAAGCCGGCCTGCCCGCCGTGGCCCCCGATCTAGGCTTTGATAAATATCTCGATCTGATGGGGCTGGATAAAAAAGTTGAGGGCGGTAAAATTCGCTTTGTGTTGTTGAAAGCCCTCGGCGAGGCGGTGCTTAGCGCCGACGTGCCCGCTGCACTTCTGCAGGAAACCATCGCAGCGAGCGTTGCACATGGCTGAGCGCGCCGCCTACGCCGCGCTTTCCGAACATTCTCGCGGACGCCGCCACCCAGAGCAGGCCCCTGCCGGTCGCACCGAGTTTCAGCGCGACCGTGATCGCATCATTCATTCCACCGCGTTTCGCCGCCTAGAATATAAAACCCAAGTATTCGTGAATCACGAAGGCGATCTGTTCCGCACCCGTCTCACGCACTCACTCGAAGTTGCCCAAATCGGACGCGCCATCGCGCGCAGCCTGGGGCTGGATCAAGATTTAGTCGAAGCGATCGCGCTCGCGCATGACTTGGGCCACACCCCCTTCGGTCACACCGGGCAGGACGCCTTGAACGCCTGCATGCAAGACTACGGCGGTTTCGAGCACAACCTACAGTCGCTGCGCGTGGTCGACATGCTGGAAGAGCGCTATGCGGAATTCGATGGGCTGAACCTGACCTTCGAAACACGCGAGGGAATCCTCAAACACTGCTCGCTGCCCAATGCCCAGCAGTTGGGTGAGATCGGCCAGCGCTTCCTGCATAAACAGCAACCCTCGCTCGAAGCACAAGTGGCCAACCTGGCCGACGAAATCGCCTACAACAACCACGATGTGGATGATGGGTTGCGTTCTGAGTTAATCGAACTGAATCAGCTGTCCCAAGTCACCGTGTTCGCACGCCACCTGAGCGAAGTCAAACAGCGCTATCCCACGCTCAATGGCCGACGCGTCATCCACGAGACCGTGCGGCGCATGATCAATACCCTGATCACCGATCTGGTTGCACAGAGCACCAAGAATATTTCCCTCGCCAATCCGCGCTCGATTGACGAGGTGCGCCAAGCACAGCCGCTCATCGGCTTTTCCGACTCGATTCGCACCGAGCAGCGCGAATTGAAGCAATTTCTGCATACGCAGCTTTATCAGCATTTTCGCGTCAACCGCATGAGCGGCAAGGCACGGCACATCATCAAGGCGCTGTTCGATGCCTTCATGCAAGACCCGAAACTGCTGCCGCCGCAATACCAGGATAAAGCCCACCAAGACCAAGCACGCGCCATCGCCGACTATATCGCGGGCATGACCGACCGCTATGCGATGAAGGAATATCGGCACTTATTTTCGGTGGAAGAATTGTGAGCAGCGTTGCTTCGACCAGCGTCATCCCCTGGCTGCCCACGACCAGCGCCCTAAAAGAGTCGGAACTCAGCCTTGCTGAGCAAGTCGCCATGATGCTCAGGGCCGAACGACAAGTCGTGGTGCTCGCCACGGGGCGCGACATGGGACGTATGGGCGGGTTTCTCGCTGATCTCACCCACGCCGTGTCGCAACACGACTCAGTGCTGCGCATCAAAGCCGCGCTCGATACCCAAGAATTGTTCGTCGCGCTCGCCGGTCAACTCAACGTGCCGGCGCATGATTTAAGCCCCATGCAACTCGCGTCCAAAGTCGGTGAGCGGCTAAGCGAAGCGGCGCCACGCGGGGGCTTTGTATTGTTATGCGAAGGTGCGCACCTATTCTCGAGTGCGCTGCTGGAAAGTATTCGCCAGCTGAGCAACTACCCCATCAATATCGTGCTGTGCGGTCACCGCCCCTTGTTGCGGCGGCTAGCCCGATCCACGCTGAACCAGCGTGTGAATTACCGCTTGGAACTCGATACCTCTCCTCTCGCCACTCCGCTCAAATGGTTCGTGGTGCTCGCCGTGTTTGCTGGGCTCGCCTATGCGGGAACCAGTTGGCTGGCACGCAAGCCCGCGCGTGAGCAAGAAATCATTCACCGCATATCGAACACGTTTGACGCCGCGCCGCAACTTCAGCCCAGCCTCGCCCTGTTACCAGCCTTACCCACGCTTCCAGCTTTAATCAACGCTGCGCCTGAGGCAGATCAAGACATTATGCTGGTATTCGATCCCGCATTAAAACGACAACCTGCTGACCCTGCCAAGCACTAAATACGGTAGGCGCGTGCCGGGTGAATTTACATCAACACGATATCGTACTGCTCCTGGGTATATTGCGTTTCCACTTGCAAAGAGATGGGCTTGCCGATGAAATCGGCGAGTTGCGCGAGACTTTGCGATTCCTCGTCCAGGAACAGGTCGATCACCTGTTGCGAGCCCAGGATGCGGAACTCGCGCGCACTGTATTGACGCGCTTCGCGCAACAGCTCGCGCAGAATTTCATAGCACACGGTCTGCGCGGTTTTCAGCTCCCCCCGGCCCTGGCAGGTCGGGCACGTCTCGCACAAAACATGGGCCAAGCTTTCGCGCGTGCGTTTGCGCGTCATCTCCACCAAACCGAGTGTAGAAAAGCTGCTGACCGTCATCCGCGTTCGATCACGCGCGAGCGCTTTTTTGAATTCCTCCAGCACTGAGGTTTTATGCTCGGCATTTTCCATGTCGATGAAATCGAGAATGATAATGCCGCCGAGATTGCGCAAACGCAGTTGGCGCGCGATGGCATGCGCCGCCTCAAGATTGGTTTTATAGATGGTGTCGTCAAAATTGCGCACCCCGACAAACCCACCGGTATTCACGTCGATGGTCGTCAACGCCTCGGTCTGGTCAATGATCAAATAGCCGCCGGATTTAAGCTCTACTTTGCGCGAAAGCGCCTTCTCGATTTCATCTTCCACCAAATACAAATCGAACAAAGGACGCTCGCCCTGATAGTGCTCCAGGCGCGAGGCGACATTGCTCATGTAGTTGGCGGAAAATGATTGCAGCTTGCCGTAGGTCTCGCGCGAATCGACGATGATGCGATCGGTTTCGTCCCACACAAAATCGCGCAGCACGCGCAGCGCCAAATTCAGCTCGTGATAGAGCATAGTCTGCGGCGCAGCAGTTTTGGCCTGCTCCCCGATGCGGCTCCAGATGCGCTGCAAATAATGAATATCGGCCAATAGCTCGTGATCGGTGGCGGTCTCGGCGCTGGTGCGCACGATAAAGCCGCCCTTCACCTCGGGTGGCATAAGTTGCTGCAGCTTGCTGCGCAGCAACTCGCGCTCCTGCTCAGCTTCAATGCGCTGCGAAATACCGATGTGCGATTCCTGCGGCAAATACACCAGCAAGCGTCCGGCGATACTCATTTGCGTCGACAGCCGTGCACCCTTGGTGCCGATCGGGTCCTTGATCACTTGTACTAAAAGGGTTTGCCCTTCGAACAATAATTTTTCGATCGGTTTTTCTTCGTCCTGCTTTTGCTGCCAAATATCCGCTACATGCAAAAACGCGGCGCGATCCAATCCGATTTCCACGAACGCCGACTGCATTCCCGGCAACACCCGGCACACGCGGCCCTGGTAGATGTTGCCGACCATGCCATAACTGGAAGCGCGCTCGATATGCAGCTCCTGCACCACACCTTGTTGCATCACCGCCACCCGCGTTTCTTGCGGCGTGATGTTGATTAGAATTTGTTCGCTCATAACACCTGAACACCGAATGATTTAAGTAAGCGCGAGGTTTCGAATAAGGGCAGCCCCATTACGCCCGAATAACTGCCGTCGATACGCGAAATAAATACGGCGGCTAACCCTTGTATGGCATAGGCGCCGGCCTTGTCCTGCGGCTCGCCGCTCAATACATATTGCGCAATTTCGCCCGGCGCCAAACGCCGGAAAGTCACGGCCGATTCCGACCGCACCAATTTTATTTTTCCTTCGTGCACCATCGCCACCGCCGAAATGACTTGGTGCGTGCGCCCGGAAAGTGCTTGCAACATCGTCGTCGCCTCGGCATCGCTTTGTGGTTTGCCTAAAATGCGCCGGCCCAAAATCACTGCCGTATCCGCCGCCAAAACAGGGTGGCGCTTCATGCGCCGTTCCACCACCCGCATCCACGTCACCTCGGCTTTGATCCGGGCAATGCGCTCCACATAGTCAGCAGGCACCTCGCGCGGCAAGGGGGCCTCATTCACGTCCGGCACCAGCACACGGAATTTGATCCCAATTTGTTGGAGTAATTCACGTCGGCGCGGTGATTGCGAGGCAAGGTAGATTTGGATCGCTGCCGTCATGGTTAGGCAAAGAAAATCGGTGCCGCAAATACGGCAAAGCTAAGAATCAACCTCAATTAGGAAAACTAGGCGCGCGGGGGCGTGAGCATATGCAGCTTGGCAAAGCAGCCGATGAGTATCAGGCCCATGCCGCCCACAAACAGCGTCATGGTTTCAAAACCAGCCAGATGATAGTGGCCAGTGATACGCCAAATCCCAGCGACAGACGTCAAGAGCACGCCCAACACACCCACGCCACACCCACCATTTTCGATCAGCTTATTCATATTTTCCCCCATCTCGATTTGTTGTTTATGCCCACGAAAGCTTACCTTATTTTGCGGCACTTGCGCGCGAATCACGCAGCGCCAGTTGCCGGTCATGCAGTTTGCTAAAAGCCCCCAAGGCAAGCACTGCGCCCAGCCCAGCAAACGCCATATCCGATTGCGTATCCCATTCGTAACCCTGCGTGGCCAAGAACGCTACACCGGCATCGCCGGACGCGACCGCCACCCACCACTCCAGAATTTCGTACAGCGCGCTCAAGCCCAGACAGATACTCAACACCACGAACACCAGCCAGCCGCAACCGCGCACCACCTTAAGCCGCAATAAAATTTCTCGCGCCAGTATCGCCGGAATAAAACCCTGCGCCAGATGGCCGACTTTATCGTAATTATTGCGCTGCCAATGCAGCCACTCACTTAACCAATCGAACAGCGGCACCTCGGCGTAGGTGTAGTGCCCGCCCACCATGAGGATCACGCTGTGGATCAGCACCAGCCAATAGGCAAGCGGGGTTAAGGGGAAGCGGCGATAAGTGGCGGCCAGCAGCGCAAAGCCGATCAGCGCGGGCGCCACTTCGAGCAGCCAGGTGAATCCATCTTTCGGCGCAATGGCGGACCAGATCAGCACGCCGAAATAGATACCGAGCCACAGGATGCGCGAGGTATTACTCACGATGGTAGGGATGGTTATGCAGAATGCTGTGCGCGCGATACAGCTGCTCCGCGAGCAGTACGCGCACCATGCCATGGGGTAGCGTGAGCGGTGACAATGACCACAGCAGATCGGCGCGGGATTTTATCTCCGGCGCCAAGCCATCCGCGCCACCAATGATCAGCGCTGCATCGCGACCGGCTCCCAGCCATTTTTGCATTTCCAGTGCCAGCACCTGACTGGTGAAAGATTTGCCGTGCTCGTCCAGCACAATGCGCAAGCAATCTTTCGGCAGTGCGTCTTCGATGCGCGCGGCCTCCACGCTCATCACTTGCTGCGCGGTCTTGCCGCCATCGCGCTTATCCGGTTTGATTTCCAAGAGCCGAATCCGCGCTTCACGCGGCATGCGCTTCTGGTATTCGGCGAACGCTTCATCCACCCAGTGGGGCATGCGGGTACCGACAGCGGCGATGATGAGGTCCATAAGATGAAAAGTATCTTAGCCGCGAATTAACGCTAATTTTCGCGAATTTAAATCTGTGGTTTTCATTAGCGGAAATTAGCGTTAATTCGCGGCCAAGCAAGGTTTTCGTTTATGTTTCTTTAGCTGCGGCTTTCTTACGTACCACCTTCGGTGCCGTCCACAACTCTTCCAGGTTGTAATACTCGCGCACCGCCGGGTGCATGACGTGCACGATGACGTGGCCGAGATCGACCAGCACCCATTCGCCGCTGTCCTCGCCTTCGACGCCCACAATTTCCGCACCGGCTTCACGCAGCTTGTCGGCTACGTTGCGCGCCAGCGCTTTGACCTGGCGTGACGATTCTCCGCAGGCGATGATCATGTAATCCGTCATCGAGGTCAGTTTTTTGACGTTCAACACGGTGATGTCGCTTGCTTTGATGTCTTCTAGCGCGGCGACGGCCGCTTTCTTCATGGTTTCAGGTGTCATTCTTTATACAGGTTGTTTTGGGAAATATAGTCTAGGGCCGCGTCCGGCACCAGGTAGCGCGGGCTTTTGCCTTGCTGCAAATCGGTGCGAATGTGCGAAGCGGAAATGTCTAAGGGGGTGATGGCATAACTCAAAATATGCCCGGCGGGCGCTTTTGCCAAAGCGCTCGGGTCCGTCGTTTGGCGCGCGGCCAGCGCTTGCCGCAAGACGGGCGGCATGCTGTCGGCCCAGCTTGATGGGGCAAAGCCGGGACGATGCGCCACGGCGCAATGTGCGAGACCAAATATATCTTGCCAGCGATGCCAGGTCGCCAAGCCGAGGAAAGCATCTGCGCCCAACAACAAGCACAAGGGCTGTTCTGGACCCAACTCGGCGCGCAATTCGGTAAGGGTATCCACGGTATAGCTTGGGCCGTGACGGCGGATTTCGCGATCATCCACTTTGAACAGCGGGTTGCCCGCGCACGCCAGCATTACCATCTCTAAGCGTTGTGGTGCGGGCGCACGCGGAGCACCGCGCTGCCACGGTTCGCCTGCGGGAATGAAACGCACTTGCTGGAGGCCTAGCGTGCTCGCCGCTTCTTGCGCCAAGCGCAGATGGCCGAAATGAATAGGATCGAAGGTGCCGCCAAAAATACCGATGGGGTTCAGAGCTTAACCTCGCACTTGCCCATCGCCTAGCACCACATATTTTTGCGAAGTCAGCCCTTCCAATCCTACCGGGCCGCGCGCGTGGATCTTGTCGGTGGAAATGCCGATCTCCGCGCCCAAGCCGTATTCGAAGCCATCGGCGAAGCGGGTCGAGGCATTCACCATCACGCTGCTCGAATCCACTTCGCGCAGGAAACGCCGCGCCCGCGAGTAGTCTTCGGTCACGATGGCGTCGGTGTGTTGCGAGCCAAAGGTATTGATGTGCTCAATCGCTTGGTCCAAGCCCGATACCACGCGCACCGATAAAATCGGCGCGAGATATTCGGTGATCCAATCTTCTTCCGTCGCGGCCTTCATCTGCGACACGATGGCACGCGAGGCGGCGCAGCCGCGCAACTCCACGCCCTTGTCGAAGTAAATTTTCGCGAGTTTCGGTAACACACTTTGCGCCACGCTTTGCGCCACCAGCAGCGTCTCCATGGTATTGCAGGTGCCGTAGCGGCTGGTCTTAGCGTTATCACTGATGCGAACCGCTTTGTCGAGATCGGCGTGATCGTCGATGTACACATGGCATACGCCATGCAGATGTTTAATCACCGGGATGCGCGCATCGTTCATCAGGCGCTCGATCAGACCCTTGCCGCCGCGCGGCACGATCACATCCACAAATTCCTTCATGGTGATCAACTCGCCCACCGCGGCGCGGTCGGTAGTCTCGATCACTTGCACCGCCGTCTCCGGCAAACCCGCCGCCGCCAAGCCTTCGCGCACGCACGCGGCGATGGCCTGGTTGGAGTTAATTGCTTCCGAGCCGCCGCGCAGGATGGCGGCGTTGCCGCTTTTCAAACACAGCCCGGCCGCATCGGCGGTGACATTCGGCCGCGCCTCGTAAATGATGCCGACCACGCCCAGTGGTACGCGCATTTTGCCCACCTGGATGCCGGAGGGACGATAGTTCAAATCGGTAATCGCGCCCACCGGGTCGGCCAACGCGGCAATCTGGCGCAAGCCTTCGGCCATGCCAGCCACACCCTTGGCATTGATCTGTAGCCGGTCCAGCAGCGCGCTGTCCAGGCCGGAGGCCTTAGCCGCATCCATATCTTGCGCATTCGCCGCGAGCAGCTTTGCCTGATCGCGCTCGATCGCGTCCGCCATCGCCAGCAAGGCTTTGTTCTTGGCGTTGGTATCAGCGCGCGCCACCACGCGCGATGCCGCGCGGGCTTGCTCACCCACGGTGCGCATGTATTGTTTAACGTCCATATCTCGTTTCATTTATTAAACCTTGTGAACTAAAATTACCGCGTTTATTGCGACACTAGCAAGGCAAACAACTCGAACAAGGCGCTATGCTCTTGGCCTTCAGTAGCATGATGTGTTGACTGTACTTCCATACACCGTAGACGTGCAGTTAGTTGGTGAATACACCCGATAGCTCTCATTGCGAGCACTCTCTTCCTGTGCTTCGGCTTGCCGCCGTTGTGCTGCTGCCTGACTTTCTTGCGCAGTGGCTTGGCGTTGCAACGCTCTTGTGCGGTCAAGATCAAGCGAAAACCGAAGATCTGTTTCTAGTCCAGGGATATTGCTAGGTCGATTAAACATGTATTGTTGAGAATACCCGGATCTCGTGAGATCCGCTTTTAATGCCTTTGCTTCCGCAGCCGCCCCGCTCGCCCAGACGACTTTCGTATCCGCGAGGACGACAAATCCTCGCTTTTTCACATCGTCGGTAACGTTGTAATGCAGTGTCTGGGGGGTGTACCCAACTCGTTGTCCTCCCGAGTAAAGGACAGCGCCTGGAGGATCGGATTGGTATGTGACTCGTAACTGGGAAGCACAGCCCGAAACAAAAAAGACTGCAAAGAAGAGAATTATTTGTTTCATGGCTCATCCCTCCGCTTAACGTAAAAGTAAGGGGCTGCGCGCTTTTGCGCAGTCCCTCTTGACCGGGTTAGGCATTGTTACTTTTAATCTCTTTGACAAGATCCAGGCTAGAAGTAGCTAAAGTTTGATGTTGGTAAGACAAAGCTATTGAGGCATCTAGCCTACCCGGATCAATCTTGTCTAGATTGGCAAACATGCCCTGAACTTCCGCAATATGTTGATCAAGCTCTTTCTGGCGCGCCAAGCTGCCTTCAATTAGGGATTGCAACCCTGCAATCTTTTTCGTCTTTACTTCTGAGCCTGGATGTTTTTCAGCTTCAGCCAGCTCATTTAGGTAGAGCTGATATGACCTACACCGTGATACAAGCTCATCATTCAGTAATTTAGAGGCTTCAACCAGTTTGGTAGATATAGAAATTCTATTGTGCCTCTTCATTGCTGCTGCATTCTGAAACAGGCCAACGATGGCAATTACTGAACCGGTTACGATCCCAAAAAGGGTTATAGCTGTCTCTAAATCGATGTGCACATATGCCTTAACGCGTTTTGGCTATCCCCAACACCAACATCAACAACTCATCCCACACATCGCCCGGCTTCAGGCCTTTGCTCATTCTATCAATTTCCGCTGCGTGACGTTGCGCCTGGGCCAGGGTTTCGGCCGACAATCGGGGCAGGGCGCGGCGCGCCAGGTTTTGGCGATCGCCCCAGAAACCACCTTCGCGTAGCGCCCCGGCCATGTCGGTGCCGCGAGTAAGCGCTAGCTTTGCTTTATTTAGGCTGCGCGTCAGCCAGGCCAGCACGCCCAGGATCGGGATCGGTTTTACGCCCTCGCCACGCAGGCCGTCCAGGATGCGTGCGGCGCGCGGCGCATCGCCATTTAGCATGGCATCGCCCAATTGGAAGACATCGAAGCGGGAGACATTCAGAACCGCTTCGCTCACCTCGTCAAAAGTCAGTTTGCGCGCGGGGTAGAGCAGGCCGAGCTTTTGGATTTCCTGATGGGCGGCGAGCAAATTGCCTTCCACTGACTCGGCGAGGAAGGCAAGCGTTTCGCGGTCGGCGTTCTGGTTCTGCGTGGCCAAGCGGCGCGCAATCCATTCCGGCAGCGCATCCAGATCGACCGGGTACACGTCGATGACCACCCCGGCCTGACTCAGGGCGCTGAACCAGGCGCTGTCTTTGGTGCGCTTGTCGAGCTTGGGCAACAAGACCAGGCTCACGGTGTCGGGCGGCAGATCGGCACAGAAGGCTTCTAATGCCGTAGCGCCCTCATTGCCCGGCTTGCCGGTGGGGATACGGATTTCAAGCACGCGTAGGCTTGCGAATAAGGACAGGCTGGCGCTCGCCGCTTGCAGTTGATTCCAGTGGAAACCGGTTTCTACCGTGAGCACTTCGCGCTCTAGGTACCCTTGTTCCTTGGCGCGGGTGCGGATCGCATCCGCCGCTTCCAGCGCCAACAGCGGCTCGTCGCCGGTGACGATATAGAGCGGCTTCAGGCCGGATTGGAGGTGTGCGGAAAGCTTTTCGGAGCGGAGCAACATGCGCTACGACGCGCTGCGGATCACGCTGACTCGACGGATAATCTGCTGCACCGCATCGGTTTGCATGTCGCGGTAGAGCAGCGCTTCTTCGGATTCTTTCGCCAGCGTTTCGCTGTCGTTGAAGGTAATGTCGCGGCGCAACTCGATTTGCTGGGTGGGGAGCAGGTCACGACCTTTTTGGTCGGTCACCTTGAAGCTCACGCGGTAGAGCAGGCGGAATTCGCTCACGCGGCCGGCTCGGTTCAGCGACAGGATGCGCTTTTCGCGCTCTTCGCCCAGGATTTGCAGCGTGGCCTGGGCGTCTTGCGCACGATCGGTGACCTTGGTGGCGGTGGGGCGCACCGCACGCTCCAGATCTACGGCGATGTCTTGCCCGCCTTCGATATACAGGCTTTCGAACGGCAGGGCGGCGTTGCCGCGCAACTCAAAACCACAGGCGGCGAGGCCCAAGACGGTGATAAGCAATAAGGTTTGTTTCAGCATCCCGCTATCCTGCCACGATGTTGACGAGGCGGCCAGGGACGACCACGATTTTTTTTATCATTAGGCCTTCGATAAATTTCTGCACATTGGGGCTGGTGCGCGCCAAATCTTCGATTTGCTCTTTGCTTGCACTCTTGGCCACACGGATTTGGCCGCGCAATTTGCCGTTAACCTGCACTACTAGCTCGATTTCATCTTGCTCGAGTGCGGATGCATCCACCGTCGGCCAGCTTGCCTCCAGCAGCACCGCGCCCGGCTTCAATGCAGCCCATAGGGCATGGCTAATATGCGGCACGATGGGAGAGAGCATGAGGGTGGCGAGTTCCAACGCCTCTTGCACCACCGCGCGCGCCGGAGCGGAATCGTCGTTGAGTTTACCCAGCGCGTTCAGCAACTCCATATTGGATGCGATGACGGTGTTGAAAATCTTGCGCCGCGCATAGTCGTCGGAGACTTTTTGCAGGGTCGAGTGCGTTTGAAAGCGCATGGCTTTCAGCTCAACCGACAGATCGCCACCAACATAGGCCGCAACCACGCCCTTTTCCACATGGGCATGCACTGCCTTCCATAGGCGATTGAGGAAGCGGGATGCGCCTTCGACACCTGCGTCGGACCACTCCAGGGTATTTTCCGGTGGGGCGGCGAACATCATGAACAGGCGTGCGGTGTCGGCGCCGTATTGCTCGATCAAGCCTTGCGGATCAACGCCATTCTTTTTCGATTTAGACATGGTGCCGATGCCGCCGTATTCCACCGGCTCGCCATCGGCGCGACTTTTCACCGACAAGATTGTGCCCTTGTCGTCACGTGTCAGGTCAACTTCGTCCGGCGCAAAATAGGTGATGCCGCTTTTATCGCCTTTACGGAAGAAGATGTGGTTCAGCACCATGCCTTGGGTGAGCAGGTTGGCGAAGGGCTCGGAAGTTTTGGTGAGCCCGAGATCCCGCATCACTTTAGTCCAGAAACGCGAATACAGCAGATGCAAAATTGCATGCTCGATGCCGCCGATGTATTGATCGGCCGGCATCCAATACGACGCGCGTTCATCCACCATCTTGTCCGCACCGGGCGAACAGTAGCGCAGAAAATACCAGGACGAATCGACGAAGGTATCCATGGTGTCGGTCTCGCGCCGCGCGGCTTTGCCGCATTTTGGGCAGGTGCAATTTAAAAACGCCGCGCACTTATTCAGCGGATTGCCGGAGCCGTCGGGGATCAGGTCTTCCGGCAGCCGCACCGGTAGCTGGTCGTCCGGCACCGGCACGGAGCCGCACGTTTCGCAGTGGATGATGGGGATGGGGGTGCCCCAGTAGCGTTGGCGCGAGATACCCCAGTCGCGCAAGCGCAGGGTAGTCTTTTTCTCGCCTAGGTTTTTGGCGGAGAGATCGGCGGCGATGGCATCGACGGCTTGGTCGAAATTAAGGCCATCGTATTTGCCGGAGTTAATACATGTCCCATGTTCGGCATATGCCTCTTGCCACGGCGCGGGCGTGGTATCTCCCGACGCTGTGCGAATCACCGGCTTGATCGGCAAAGCATATTTGCCCGCAAATGCAAAATCCCGTTCATCATGCGCCGGCACCGCCATCACCGCGCCTTCGCCGTAGCCCATCAGCACATAGTTCGCGACCCATAACGGAAGTTGCTCGCCGGTGAGCGGATGCGTCACGCTCAAGCCGGTCGCCATGCCTTTCTTTTCTTGCGTGGCCAACTCGGCTTCGGTGACGCCGCCTTTTTTGCATTCTTCGATGAAGGCCGCGAGCGCTGGATTGGTTTGCGCCGCAAGCGTCGCCAGCGGATGTTCCGCCGCGACCGCCACGTAAGTTGCGCCCATCAAGGTATCGGCGCGGGTGGTGAACACCCACAAGGTGCCACCACCTTCGATACTGTGCGGGAAGCCCACGCGCACACCGAAACTCTTGCCGATCCAGTTTTTCTGCATCAGCTTTACTTGCTCTGGCCAGCCGGAAAGCTTGTCCAGCTCGCTCAATAATTCATCGGCGTATTGCGTGATCGACATGTAGTACATGGGGATCTCGCGCTTCTCCACCACGGCGCCGGTGCGCCAGCCGCGGCCGTCGATCACTTGCTCGTTGGCGAGCACGGTTTGATCTACCGGATCCCAATTCACGGTGCCGGTTTTTTGATACACGATGCCGCGCTCCAGCATGCGCAGAAACAGCCATTGATTCCAGCGATAGTATTCCGGGGTGCAGGTTGCGACTTCGCGTGACCAATCGATGGCGAAGCCCAAGCTCTTGAGCTGCTTCTTCATGTACGCGATGTTGTCGTAGGTCCACTTGGCGGGTGCGACATTGGAGGCCATGGCCGCATTCTCCGCCGGCAAACCGAAGGCATCCCAGCCCATGGGCTGCATCACGTTGTAGCCTTTCATTTGATGAAAGCGCGTCAACACATCGCCAATGGTGTAATTGCGCACGTGCCCCATGTGCAGCTTGCCCGAGGGATAGGGGAACATGGACAGACAGTAGTACTTGGGCTTGGCGTTGTCTTCGGTGGCGGCGAAAGCATTGCGCTCGTTCCAAAGCTGCTGTGCTTGAGCTTCGACCTCGCGTGGTGAATAATGGGCTTGCATCTGAAATCCCTTACAAATCAAGCCCGCGATTATACCTTCTAACACCTGCCCACAGAAATGAGCGCCGTGATTCAAAACCTGGAAAAAATGCTAGCAGCAGGCCGCGACAACGCTTTGCTGCGCTTCAGCCTTGGTAACGAATATTCAAAATTGGGACAATTCGAACAGGCCGCCACGCATTTGCAGCAAGCAGTGGTGCATGACCCAAGTTACTCGGCGGCGTGGAAGTTGTTAGGCAAAGCGCTGCATGAAGCCGGGCGCTTGCAAGAAGCGCTCGCCGCTTACCATAGCGGTATCGAAATCGCGGGGAAAAAAGGCGACAAGCAGGCGGCGAAGGAAATGGCGGTATTTGCGAAGCGGATCGAGAAGCAGCTTGGCGGCTAAACGCTACGCTGGGAACACAATCATCACCCGCAACCCACGCCTAGCTTCACCCGCGGCCAATTGCAGCGTCGCGCCATGAATCGCGGCGATGCGCTGCGCGATGGATAAACCTAAGCCGCTGCCTTGCTCGCCGGTGTCGAGTGGGCGATAAAAACGTTCCAGCACTTTGTCGCGCTCTTCATCGGGAATGCCGGGGCCGTTATCGCTGACGGTGATGCATGGCCGCCCATCTTCACGATCAACCCGCACTTGAACCTGCGTGCCGGCTGGCGTGTAGCGCACGGCATTGTCGATCAGGTTGCGCAACAAAATCCGCAATAAGCCGGGTAATGCTTGCACGGTTGCCGCTTCGCCTTCGGCCAGCTCCAGTTGCACGTTTTTTTGCCGAGCGAGCGGCGTCATTTCGGCGATGACTTCCACCGCCAACGCTTGCAGCTCGCACGATTCCAGCGCGGATTTTTGCAGCGAGTCGAGCCGCGCCAGGGTAAGCAATTGCTCGATCAAATGCGCGGCGCGGTCGCAGCCGAGGATCACGCTGTCGAGCGCGTGGATGCGTTGCGTAGCATCCTGTGCGCCGCGCGCTACTTGCGCTTGGGCTTTGATTGCCGCCACCGGCGTGCGCAACTCATGCGCGGCATCGGCGGTAAAGCGGCGCTCGTTCTGCATGGATGCGGCGATGCGTTCGAACAGCCGGTTGAGGCGATCAATCAGCGGCAGCACTTCCGCTGGTGCCGCGCCGACCGGCAGCGGCGCCAGATTGTCAGGTTCGCGCAGCGCAACTTCGCGCGTCAGACTCGCCAAGGGGCGCAAACCCCGGCTCACCGCCAACCATAACAAGATGGCAAATAGCGGCAGCGCAATCAGCAGGGGATAGAGCAGGTTTTTCGCCACCTCGCGCGCTAGCTTGTCGCGCACTTCGGCCTGCTCCGCGACATGGATCAGCAGCTTGCCCGAGGCATCCTGGCTGCTGAATACGCGCCAGCGCTGGCCCTCGATAGTGCTGTCGGTGAAACCCTGCTCGCGGCTGGCGAGCGGGGTTTGCGGCGCGTTGATGGAATGCAGGCGCAGTTGTCCGTGCTCCCAAATCTGAAACGCGACTCGGCGCGAATATTTATGCAAAGGGAGCGCGTGTTCGGTTTCGATTTCTTCGAACTCGCCCGTGGTTTGTGCAATGAGCAGCGCGGCGGCTTGGGTGAGATGCGCATCCAGTATTTCGTTCAGCTCTTCGCGCGCATCGAAGTAGGTGACGATGACCGTACCCACCCACACCAGGGCCATGCCGGCCAGGGCGAAAGTTAAGACACGCCGTTTTAGGGAAGGGCTCGCCATTTCAGCCGGCTTGCGTGCGCGGCATGAGATAGCCGACGCCGCGCACGGTTTGGATCAACTCCGGCGCTAATTTGCGGCGCAAGTGATGAATGTGCACTTCCACCGTATTGCTCTCGATTTCATCGCCCCAGGCATAAAGCTGTGCTTCTATTTGGGCGCGTGTCAGTACCCGGTCGAGATTGAGCATGAGCGCTTGCAGCACGGCAAATTCCTTGGCGGATAGATCAACGCTTAAGCCTTGATACGTCACCCGATGGCTTGCCGGATCGAGCGCCAGCGCGCCGTTGATGAGCGCCGGCGCGGTTTCGCCGCTCGCGCGGCGCACCAGCGCGCGTAGTCGGGCGGCCAGTTCGCCCATATCAAAGGGCTTGATCAGGTAGTCGTCCGCGCCCGCATCCAGGCCTTTGATGCGATCTTCTACGGTGTCACGCGCGGTCAGAATCAACACGGGAGTGGCGTCTCGGCGCGCTCTTAAATGTTGCAACACCTCAAGACCAGATAATCGCGGCAGGCCAAAATCCAGCACCACTGCCGCATAGGGCTCGGTTTCCAGCGCATGCTGGGCGGCCACGCCGTCTTTCACCCAATCCACGGCGAAGCCGGCTTGCTTCAAGCCAGCCTGAATGGCGTCGCCCAATAATGCATCATCTTCCACCGCCAGCACGCGCATGCGCCATCCTTGGGTTAGTCATCATGTTGCCGCTTTTCCGTGGCCACAGCCTGTTGCGAGAGCGGGGTCAGGCCGGGTGGAGTATAGGAAGTATAAAGGCCACTTTCTCTGAAAACCACCGAATGGTCTCGACGTGTTTTCTTGAAATAAGGGATACTTTCCTATCGAGCCCTCAACCCCACTACCGGGGAAAGGAAGAAATTTAAAACACAATTCGAAGTATGGAGTAAACAAAATTATGAGCAAAGAAATTGTCCGCATTTATTACAATCCACACTGTTCCAAATGCCGCGAAACCGCATTGCTGGTGAGTGAAAGCGGTTACGCCACAGAGCTGGTTGAATATCTCGTTACTCCCCCCGACAAAGAAGAGCTGCAAAGCCTGCTCATCAAGCTTGGCATGAAACCCCTGGAGCTGATACGTAAAGGCGAGGCGGTTTTCAAGCAGCACTATGCTGGACGAGAATTGAGCGATGATGAGTGGCTGGATGCAATGGTGGCGCACCCTATGCTGATCGAGCGGCCTATTGTTGTGCGCGGTAGCAAGGCTGTCGTGGCGCGTCCGCCGGAGAGCGTATTGGCGCTCCTCTGATTACACTTGTGGCACATCTTCCGTGGCTCATCGTGGGCGGAGCTAATCATGTTGCCGCTGCTTCGTCGCTATGGGCTGTTGCGAGAGCGGGGCCAAGCCGGGTGGCGCCCAGTCTTTATAGAGATAGGCGTAGCCCATCGTAATCACCGCGACCAACAACAGCAGCCCAAGCCAGGCATGGCGCTGCTGAATACCTTCCGCCGGTTCGCCCGACTTGGTGCCGGCAATCATCGCCCGGGCCAGATTTTCGCGGTGCAAGAAACTGCTCATGAACACGCCGACGATATGCACGATTACCACCGCGAGCATGGCGTTGGCGCTGAGCTCGTGCAATTCCTCCAGCCACTCGCCGCCGATTTCATTAGTGATGGCCAAACCGCTCAAGCCGCAAAGCAGGCCCAGCCCCAGCAGCAGGAAGATCGCAACGCTGCCGGCCGGGTTGTGCCCGATATAGTGCTGGGGCTTGGCTTGGAACATCGAGCGCACGTAATTGACGATCGCGCTTGGCTTAAACCAGAAAGAACTGAAGCGTGCATAGCGCGTGCCGACGACTCCCCAAATCAGGCGAAAGCCGATGAGTGCTAGCAGAATGTATCCCAGCAGCAGGTGTATATCGCGATAGCGTTCGGAATCACCGGTAACGAAGGCGCCAACAAATGAAAGCGCCAACAGCCAGTGGAAGGTGCGCGTGGGAATGTCCCACACCAAGATTTTATTGCTCATCGCGTGGGCTCCTTTTATCGGGGAATGCGCAGACTACGTTCACTGAAATCGCCGCGCTCGGCCTGGGTATGGCATGCCGCACAGTTACTAGGCTGCTTCACCGCCGCGCTACTCCACACCCGAGCCGGCACTTCGTCATGCTCTTGCTTGAACCAGCGCGTCTCTGTGATGCGTAGCGGGGACTTGCCGGTCGCTTCACGTTTGTTACGCCCCGCATTCGCTTGCAGAAAGGCGCTGATTTCCGCCGCAGTTTTAGCATCGAGGCTGGCGTCGGCGCCAAAGTGTTTATCCAGTTGCGTCATCATCGCGCGCCAGGATTCGGCTGGCAACAATTGCGGCGGGTAAGCCAAGTGACAGGCGCTGCATTCAGTTTTCCACTTTGGGTTATTCGCACTATAAAGATGCTCGCCCGCGTGAGCGCTGGTCAAGCCGCTTGCTAGCAGGGCCAAAATGAATGAAATGGTTGGGATAGAAAAATTCATCTTGCTCTCCTTAGCTTTTAATCGACATGAGATAGGCCAGCACATCGGCTTGTTCGCTGGCCGTGCAGGCGCGGTTCAACACATCGTTGCAGTTACGTCGAAACCATTTCTCCACTTTGTCTTGGCGCGTGAAGCGTTCGGCATTGGCCGCCGGCGCAAGGGGCGCGATGACCTTGCCGGTTTTAGCGTGTTTGCCTGACGCGGCCGGATTGTCGCTGTGACATGAAGCGCAGCTCCACTCCGCACCATGCGTGGTTTTAAACAAGCGCTCGCCGCGTTGTGCTGAAACGCCTTTAAAGGTGGGGTCGGTTTGTTTTGCGCTTTGCTCGAGCTGCTTGAGCGTATCGGCCGCAGTTAGCGCGAACATGGGCTGCGCCAGCCCAGTCGCCGCCAGGGCCAGCAAGATTATCAGTTTGTGGGGAATATGCTTCATCGTCGCCTCCATCTGCAATTTCTACCCTTGCAGATTAGGCGCTGAAGCTTAAGAAAAGCTTAAGCCGATAACAGAACGGCTTGAACTACTCGCGCGAGATGCGTTGAATAATCGCGTCCAACTGCGCCAGGTTGGCGTAGTCGATAATGAGCTTGCCTGCGCCTTTTTTCTCATGCTTGATGCTGACTGTTGCGCCGAGTTTTTCAGCGAGATCTTCTTGTAATCGGAGCGTGTCGCGATCGGGGCCGAGATGTTTCTTTGGCACTTCCGGCTTGAGCAATTTCGCCACCAGGCGCTCAGCTTCGCGCACCGAGAGGCCCTTTTGCGCGATTTCATGCGCGGCTTCCATTTGCTTGGCGGGCGACAACGGCAACAATGCGCGGGCGTGGCCCATGTCGATCGTGGCGGTGAGCACCATGTCTTGCACGGTCTTGGGCAGGTTGAGCAAGCGCAGCAAATTGCTCACGGCGGAGCGCGAGCGACCCACCGCCTCGGCCGCGCCCTCGTGGGTCATGGCGAATTCGTCGATCAGGCGTTTGATGCCTTGCGCTTCTTCGATCGGGTTTAAATCTTCGCGCTGGATGTTTTCGATCAGCGCCATGGCGAGCGCGGCTTCGTCCGGCACTTCGCGAATCACCACCGGTACTTCTTTCAAGCTTGCCATTTGCGCTGCGCGCCAGCGGCGCTCGCCCGCGATGATTTCAAAGCGGCCACTATCCAGTTTGCGCACCAGGATCGGTTGCATGATGCCTTGCGACTTGATGGAATCCGCCAAAGAAGCGAGTGAAGCTTGGTCCATGTGGGCGCGCGGCTGATATTTGCCCGGCTGCAGATCGGTGATGGCGATAGTTCTAAGGGATTCGCCCGGTTCACCGCTTGATGCAGAAGAAGTTGAGGATTCTCCGAGCAGGGCATCCAGCCCGCGGCCTAGGCCTTTATGCTTTGCCATTTATTATTGATCCAGTAAAAAATTTCTTAACGCGAAGCTTTGTGTTCTTCTCGCTTTAGACGGGAACAGGTGCACCCTCGCGCCTCTGCAAAAACTCTCCGGCGAGCGCGACATAAGCCAGCGCGCCTTTGGAAGCGCGGTCGTGATACATCACCGGCGTGCCGTAGCTGGGCGCTTCGGCGAGGCGAATATTGCGCGGGATAACGGTGCTGTAAACCTTGTCGCCGAAGTGGCGCTGCAGCTGGTCGGACACTTGTTGCGCGAGCGCATTGCGCGGGTCGAACATGGTGCGCAGCAGGCCTTCGATTTCGAGTTGGGGGTTGAGGTTGGCGCGCACTTTTTTCACGGTGTTGACCAGGTCGCTTAAGCCTTCCAGCGCGTAGTACTCGCATTGCATGGGGATCATGACCGAGCTCGCCGCGACTAGGCCGTTGATGGTGAGCAAGGACAAGGCCGGCGGACAATCGATCAGCACATAGTCGTATTGTTCAATCACGTCATGCAACGCGCGCTTTAAGCGTTGCTCGCGATGTTCTTCATCCACCAGCTCGACTTCCGCGCCGGCCAACTCGCGGTTGGCGGGGATCACGTCATAGTTGCCCTGGGGTGCGGTGATGCGCACATCTGCCAGGCTTTGTTGCTCCAATAACACGTGGTAGACCGTCTTGGTCAGTTCGCTTTTGTTGACGCCGCTGCCGGTGGTGGCATTGCCTTGGGGATCCAGGTCAATGAGCAGCACACGGCGGTCGGCGGCGGCGAGGCTGGCCGCCAAGTTGACGCTGGTCGTGGTTTTGCCCACACCGCCTTTTTGATTCGCGACCGCGAGAATTTTTACCATTATTCCTCCACCCCGATGATGACCAGATGCCGTTGCGCTTCGAGCCCAGGCACGGTCAAGGCTATGACTGCTTCTACTTTTGCGCTGTTTTTAAGTTGGGCGATTTCCTCAACCGGATACAAACCCTTCATGGCATAAAGCTTACCGCCTTTCGCCACCAAATGCGCGGAGAGGCGCACGAATTCCTTCAGCTCGGAGTAGGCGCGCGAAATCACGGCATCGTATTTGACCTGCGGCTGCCACTTCTCCACCCGCTCACACACGACTTCCGCGTTAGTAAGCCCTAGCTCCAGACAGGCTTGGCGCATGAAAGTGGCCTTTTTATGGTTGGAATCGAGCAGGGCAATTTTCATCTCCGGGCGGGCAATAGCCAACGGAATGCCAGGCAAACCAGCACCGCTGCCGACATCGATTAAGCGTTGCACCCCGGTCAAATGCGGCAACACTGCCAGGCTATCCAGTAGATGGTGCCCAATCATCGCTTCGGGCTCGCGCACGGCGGTGAGGTTGTACACCTTGTTCCACTTTACGATCAGTGCGATGTAATCCAGCAACTTTTTCTGCTGCGCTGAATCCAGCACCACGCCCAGCGCGGATAGGCCAGCAAGCAAGTCCTCGCTTAAACTCATGCGCTTTTCTTTTTCGTCCCGTTGCGGCGCTTCAAATGCACCAAGAGCAGCGAAATCGCCGCTGGGGTCATGCCGGAAATGCGCCCCGCCTGACCCAGGGTTTCCGGCTTGTGTTGGTTGAGTTTTTGCGCCGCTTCAATCGACAGGCCGCGCACTTCGCGGTAGTCAAAATCCAGGGGTAGCTTGAGTGATTCTTGTTGGCGGCTTTTTTCCACTTCTTCTTGCTGACGCTCGATATAACCTTGGTATTTGGTCTGGATTTCGATTTGCTCAATGACCTGCGGATCGGTCTGACCCTCACCCGCGCCGGGCAGGGTCATCAAACTCTCGTAGCTCACCTGCGGGCGCCGCAGCAAATCTGCGAGCGAGTGCTCACGCTCGATATTCTGCCCGAGCACACGCAGTGCATCCGCCTCAGGCAGGGTGCGCGGATTAACCCAAGTGGTTTTCAAGCGTTCTTGCTCGAGCGCAATCGCATCGCGCTTACGGTTGAAATGTTCCCAACGCCGATCGTCCACCACGCCTAGGCTACGGCCAATTTCGGTCAGGCGCAGGTCGGCATTATCTTCGCGCAAGGAGAGGCGATATTCGGCGCGGCTGGTGAACATGCGATAAGGCTCGGACACGCCGCGCGTGATCAGGTCATCCACCAACACGCCTAAATAGGCTTCGCCCCGCGCTGGGCACCAGGATTCTTTGTCCTGCGCATAGCGCCCCGCGTTGATGCCCGCGAGCAAGCCCTGCGCCGCCGCTTCTTCGTAGCCGGTGGTGCCGTTGATCTGGCCGGCGAAGAACAAACCCCGGATGGCCTTGGTTTCCAATGAGCTTTTAAGGCCGCGCGGGTCGAAGTAGTCGTATTCGATGGCGTAACCGGGGCGGGTGATGTGGGCGTTTTCGAAACCCTTGATCGAGCGCACCAGGTTCAATTGCACATCGAACGGCAGGCTGGTGGAGATCCCGTTGGGGTAGATCTCATGCGTGGTCAGTCCTTCCGGTTCGACGAAAATTTGGTGCGTTTCTTTGTCGGCAAAACGGTGGATTTTGTCTTCGATCGACGGGCAATAGCGTGGGCCTACTCCTTCGATGACACCGGTATACATGGGGGATCGATCAAGACCGGCGCGGATAATGTCGTGCGTGCGGCTATTCGTATGGGTGATCCAGCAAGGTAATTGGCGTGGATGTTGGCTCACGTCGCCGAGGAAAGAAAACACCGGCGCCGGGTTGTCTCCCGCTTGCTCGGTCATTACGGAATAATCCAGGCTGCGGCCATCGATGCGCGGCGGGGTGCCGGTTTTGAGGCGGCCCACAGGTAGTTTCAATTCACGCAGCCGTGCCGCCAAGCTGATCGAGGCCGGGTCACCGGCGCGCCCGGCGCGGTAATTAGATAAGCCCACATGCACTAAGCCGCCGAGGAAGGTTCCGGCGGTCAACACCACGGCCCGGGCGTGAAATTTAAGTCCGAGTTGGGTCACCGCACCAATCACGTTTTCGCCGTCTAGAATGAGGTCGTCCACCGCCTGTTGGAACAGCCAAAGATTGGCTTGGTTTTCCAAGCGGCTGCGGATGGCTTGTTTGTACAACACGCGGTCGGCTTGGGCGCGGGTCGCGCGCACCGCCGGGCCTTTGCTGGAATTGAGAATGCGGAACTGGATGCCGCCCTCGTCGGTGGCCGCAGCCATGGCGCCGCCCAGGGCATCGACTTCCTTCACCAAATGGCCTTTGCCGATGCCGCCAATGGAGGGGTTGCACGACATTTGGCCCAGGGTCTCAATGTTATGCGTGAGCAGCACGGTTTTCACGCCCATGCGGGCGCAGGCAAGCGCCGCCTCGGTGCCGGCGTGGCCGCCACCAATCACAATTACATCAAAGGTTTGCGGGAAGTCCATGGGTCAACCACGATATTTTGCAAAGGCCGGACATAATACGCCAAAATTTATCCACAGGTAATGAGAATGTTGTAGAAACATGTACTTATGCAAGAGCGGGGTTTGTGTTTTTTCAAATTTACTGATTACGAATACACTTGCGATATATTCGATTTAAATATTATGGCCAAACTACTCAATCTCCACCGCGCCGCGCGCTTAGTTGGCGTCACCCGCGGTGCGCTTCAAAAGAAAATCCAAGATGGCGAACTTGATGCTTTCGACGGCATGGTGACACTCGACGAGTTGCACCGGGCTTACCCGGACACCGCGTTAGAAGACAACACCGTGCTCGAGCAAATCGAACAAATCAAGGACAGCGCATTTGGGCGGCGCATCATGGAGCGCACGCTACCGGATAAGGAGGTGCTCGCCGCACGCCTGCATGATCTAAGCAAAGAGCTGGTGGAAACAAAAGCCATGCTCAAGCATACAAGCGAGATGCTGAGCGGTATTACTGCCCTGATTGATGAATGGGCCGAGCAACCCGGGGATCGGACGGCGGCAGTGGCGCTTAAAAATTGGCTGCAAGGGCAGCGCATGCAGGCCCTACCGTCATTCGACGCGGCAAGCGCGTTGATGATCCGCGACAGTTTTTTACGCGTCATTTCTGCTCAAGTCAAAGTGCTACCCTCGGGCGTAGATTTTTTCGTGGAAGGCAATGACACAATTTTAGAGGCCGCACTGCGCGCTGGGATTCCCCTTGCGTACGGCTGTTCCAGCGGCAGTTGCGGCACGTGTAAAGCGCGCGTGCTGTCGGGCGAGGTCATACAAATCCGGTCGCATGAATATGTGATCCCCCTCGCACAGCAAGCGTTAGGCTATGCCTTGATGTGTTCATGTTCCGCAGTATCTGACCTCGTGTTGGAGGCCGTTGTTGCGCAATCTCCTCATGATTTGCCACTGCAGCAACTCAGCGGCGAAGTACGCGCGGTGGATCAGCCGACGAATGAAGTTGCGGTGATTCATATCAAAACGCCACTGCGTGACCGGCTGCGCTTTCTTGCGGGCCAGCGTGCGGTGCTGACACTCGGCGGCAGCCTGGCGGCTGAGTTGCCGATCGCAAGCTGCCCATGCGAAGACCGGCATTTGGAATTTCATGTGCGGCGCCTGCACGGCAACCATTTTTCCGACTATGTGTTTAATCAACTCAAAGCAGGCGACAGTGTTTCCATCCGCGGCCCGGGCGGCGATTTCGTGCTGGATGCTGCATCTCACCGCCCGATTATTTTTATCGCGTTTTGCACCGGATTCGCTCCGGTTAAAAGCTTGATGGAACACGCCATGGCTTTGGATCAAGCCGATTCCATTCACTTGCTGTGGATAGCAACCAATGAATCTGGTTTATATCTGCCGGGCTTGGCGCGCGCTTGGGCCGACGCGCTGGATAACTTTACTTACACGCCGATTCTGGTCGGCGGCGATTTGGACGCCACCGCCTCGCGCCAAGAAAATGTAGTGCTAAACCATGTCGGCCCCGTGCTTTCCTCTATTACTACTTTGCCGCAGTCGGATATTTATATTGCCGGGCCCAGCCTCATTGTTAGCGCGATGGCAAAACTGCTGCCGGGCTTGGGCGTGTCGGAAGCGCGGATTTTTGCTGATTACGAGGGGTAAGCCAGACGCTTATTTTCCGATACAAAACCGCGAAAATATTTCGCCGAGCAAATCATCGGCGCAGAATTCACCGGTGATATGGGCAAGTGCGTTTTGCGCAAGCTTCAATTCTTCCGCTAACAGCTCCAATTGTTGCCAATTTTGTTCTGCATTTCCCAGGTTGTTTTTCGCAGTGTAGAGCGCCTGGAGATGGCGTTCGCGCGCTAGATACACGCCTTCTTCTGCCGGCTGCCAGCCCGCGAGTTGCAACAGGCGATCATGTAAAATTTCCAACCCGGCGCCGGTTTTGGCGGAGAGGTACACCACCTCGCCATCACGCGCTGCGTGGGGTGTTTCACCCACTAAATCAATTTTGTTATAGATGCGCAGCACGGGCAGCCCGCTCGGGAGTTTGCGCAGGATGGCTTCGTCTTCCGCTGCTTGGCCGCGCGCGGCATCGATGATTACCAGCGCGAGTTGGGCTTTTTCCACGGCGGCCCAGGTGCGGGCGATACCGATTTTTTCCACTTCATCTTGCGTATCGCGCAGCCCGGCGGTGTCGATGATATGCAGCGGGATGCCCTCGATTTGAATTTCCTCGCGCACTGTATCGCGCGTGGTGCCAGCCACCGGGGTCACGATGGCGACCTCTTCTCCGGCAAGACGGTTGAGCAAGCTGGATTTGCCCACGTTGGGCTGGCCGATCAAAACCACTTGCAGCCCCTCGCGCAGGAGCGCGCCTTGCTTGGCACGGCTTAACACTCGCTGCAGTTGCGCGCGGATGGCCGCGAGTTTTTGCTTGGCATGCGCGGCTTCGAGAAAATCAATTTCTTCTTCGGGAAAATCCAGGGTGGCTTCCACCAGCATGCGCAGATCAATCAGGCCTTGCACCAAGGTGTGAATCTCGCGCGAGAACTCGCCTTGCAAGGAGCGCATGGCGCTTTTGGCTGCTTGCACGGAGGAGGCATCAATCAGATCGGCGACACTTTCGGCCTGTGCCAAATCGAGCTTGTCGTTGAGGAATGCGCGGCGCGTGAATTCGCCCGGCTCGGCGATGCGGGCGCCCGCTTCCAGGCAACGGGCCAGCAAACGTTGCATGACCGCCGGCCCGCCATGGCCTTGCAGTTCCAGCACGTCTTCACCGGTGAAAGAGTGCGGTGCGGCAAAGTAGAGCGCGATGCCTTGATCGATTACGCTGCTATCCGTATCCAGAAAGTTTGCCAGCATGGCCAGACGCGGCGGGGGCAGCTTACCGATTATGGCTTGAGCAATCGTGGGAGCTTTTGGGCCGGATACGCGCACCACACCGATACCGCCGCGCCCAGGGGCGGTGGCGATAGCAGCAATGGTGTCAGCGTTTGACTGGCTTGGGGGCGTTACCCAAGACATGATTGATGCGCCACTGCTGCGCGATGGAGAGTATGTTATTCACCACCCAGTACAGCACCAGGCCGGCGGGGAACCAAAAGAAGAAAATCGAAAACGCCACCGGCATGATCATCATGACCTTCGCCTGAATCGGATCCGGCGGCGTCGGATTAAGCTTGGTTTGGACGATCATGGAGAGGCCCATGATAATCGGCAATATGTAGTAGGGATCGGTCGCGGTGAGGTCCTGAATCCATAGTGCAAATGGTGCGTGGCGCATTTCGACGCTGTACAAGAGCACCCAGTACAAAGCGATGAACACCGGGATTTGCACCACCACCGGCAAGCAACCGCCCAGCGGATTGATTTTCTCGGTCTTGTACATTTCCATCATGGCCTGATGCATTTTTTGCCGATCGTCGCCGTACTGCTCTTTCATTTTTTGCAGGCGGGGTGCGAGCAGTTTCATTTTTGCCATGGAACGATAGCTGGCGGCGGAGAGCGGATAAAACGCGCCCTTGATCAAAATGGTCAGCACGATAATGGCCCAGCCCCAATTGCCGATCCATTTATGCAGCAGATTCAGCAGCCAGAAGATCGGCACCGCGACCACGGTCAGCCACCCATAATCAATCGCCAGATCCAGTCCGGGCGCAAGTTGCTTCAAGGTTTCTTGTTCTTGCGGACCCACATACAGCGGCACGCTCAGGCGCGCATCGGCGTTGGGCGCGATCTCGCCCAGCGGCATGATGACGCCGGCCGCGAACAGTTTATCCGACAGCTTTTTGGTATAGAACTCACGCTGTCCCGCGCCTTGCGGTAAGTAAGCCGTCAGGAAGTAGTGCTGCAGTATCGCGACCCAGCCATCTTTGCTGACAACGGTATCTGTCTTCGCATCTTTTCCGATATCGCCGAAGGCGTGCTTTTGAAATTTTTGCGCTTCGGTATAAATCGCCGGGCCGGTGTAGGTCGGTAGAAATTGTGAGTCCCCGGCGGGCGGCGTGTCATCGCGTAAAAGCTGAAAATACGCATCGGCCTTCAATGTCTGGCTGCTCGCATTTCTAATTTCATATGCGAGGTCGATCAGATAACTACCCCGTGTGAAAGTGTAGATTTTGTTGACCAGCACGCCGTTTGCACCCTGCCAGGTGAGACGGACTTCCAATTTTTGGGCGTCTGCGCTCAAGGCATATTCTTTAGCCGCAGCGGTGAATATTTCCTTATGTGTGGGCAAGCCGCCGCCGATGAGCCCGGTTTGCGCCACATAAAAATGTGGCGCTTCATCCGACAGCAGAACAATCGGTTTTTTCTTGTCGTCTGCCGAACCATGTTTAATCAGCACCATTCGCCGGAGATCGCCGCCGTTAACATCAATTTCGGCATCAAAGAGGTCTGTTTTGACTTTGATCCGTTCGCCTTTAGTCAATTGCGGGTTGACGGCAGGCGTGACCGTTGAGCTGCTTGGTGCGGGCGGGGCGACTTGGGTCGGGGTAGGGATGCCGCTATTAGCCGGCGTTTGCGCGGCTGTTTGGCTCGTGGCGGGCGGCGGATTTTGCTCGCGCTGCCAAGCATCCCACAGCATGAAAATCGACATCGAGAACACGACAAACAGAATGAGTCTTTTAGTATCCATTTAATTTCTTTTACTTTTTAGGTATGGGATCGTAGCCGCCATGACACCATGGGTGGCAACGGCCTATGCGTTTGAGGCCAAACCAAAGCCCTTTGACTGGGCCATGGACTGAAATGGATTCGCCGGTGTAATCGGAACAGCTTGGCGTGAAACGGCAACGTGGCCCGAGAAGCGGGCTAACGATATATTGATAGGCACGGATAAGCAGAATCAGGAATTTTGACATTTGCGTATTTTGACGAAGATCGATGATAATTCCTGCATGATCGCTGCAAAATCCTGACGATTGAATGATTTAGTAACCCGCACCACGATATCCAGCGGAGCCACAACATCCTGTTGCGCGCGAAATTGCTCGCGCACGATGCGCTTCATGTAATTGCGGCTAACCGATAAACGGGCGGTTTTTTTCGCGACCATGATTCCCAGCCGCGGAAATGTCAGGCCATTCGGTTTGCCAAGCACCGCAAAGTGGGGAGCACTTACTCGGCATTTAAAATCAAAAACGGACGATATTTCGTCCGCTTTTCGTAAATGGCTGCGTTTTTTAAAGCTGAATGGCCGAGCCTGAGCCGAATCCCGCAAATTAGCTGCTTGCTTAGACAGCGAGCTGCTTTCGTCCCTTCGCACGGCGGGCATTGATGACGGCGCGGCCGCTCTTGGTGCGCATGCGCTCGAGAAAACCGTGCGTGCGCAAACGACGAATGACGGATGGTTGATAAGTGCGTTTCATAATAAGCCCCGTTGATTCTTTAATGCAAATCGGAAACCCGACATTTAACCTGTTTACCCCCGTTTCTGTCAAGCTCAAATTCTCATTTGAGCCTGTGGATAACTCACCCTAAAGCGTCTACAATGGCTGTCCTTCTCTTGCTGCTCGATGCGGCAACTCCCAATACAAAAATACGAATCCCGTCTCGGCGGGCAGGATAAACAATGGACGGTTTCTGGCAGCACTGTCTTGATCAATTCAAGAATGAGCTGACAATTCAACAGTTTAACACCTGGATCAAGCCGCTCCGAATGGAACAGGCTGGTGCAGACGTGTGTCTATTGGCACCGAATCGTTTCGTTTTACAATGGGTGAAAGAAAAATTTCTTCCCCGAATAGAAGAAATCGCGGCTATACAATTCGGACAACCAACGCAGGTCCAACTACGGCTGGACGACGCTTCCAGGGCGGTTGCCGAATTAACCATCCAGGTCGAACCAGAGGCGGCTAACGCGCCGCCGGCATTAGCGGCAACAGCTACAAGTAGGCCCTTAAAAAATGAGAAATCGGGCTTAAACCCGCAATTTACCTTTGCTAGTTTGGTCACCGGCAAAGCCAACCAACTGGCCCGCGCCGCAGCCTTGCAAGTGGCCGAAAATCCAGGCGCCGCCTATAACCCATTATTCGTTTACGGTGGCGTTGGCTTGGGAAAAACGCATTTAATTCAAGCTATTGGCAATCTGGTCTACGAACAGAATCGCAATGCACGCATCAGCTATATTCATGCGGAACGGTATGTGTCGGACGTGGTGCGCGCTTATCAGCACAAGTCTTTTAACGACTTTAAGCGCTATTACCATTCGCTTGATTTGTTGTTGATCGACGATATTCAATTCTTCGGCGGCAAGAATCGCACGCAAGAAGAATTTTTTTATGCGTTTAATGCGCTGATCGAGGCGCACAAACAGGTCATTATCACCTGTGATACCTATCCGCGCGAGATGCAAGGCATTGAAGATAGACTTATTTCCCGCTTTGGTTGGGGTTTGACGGTTGCTATCGAGCCGCCTGAACTGGAAATGCGGGTGGCGATCCTGATTAAAAAAGCTGAGGCAGACAAGATCGATTTAGACGAAAATGTTGCCTTCTTCATTGCGCAACAAATCCAATCCAATGTGCGCGAGTTGGAAGGGGCTTTGAAGCGGGTATTGGCCTATTCCCGGTTTAACGGCCAGCCAATATCGGTTGCCCTGGCTAAGGATGCATTGAAGGATCTGATGGCGGTGCAAATTCGCCAGGTATCGGTTGAGAATATTCAAAAAACTGTGGCTGACTACTACAAAATAAAGGTCGCAGAAATGTACTCTAAGAAGCGCTCGCGCATTGTTGCCCGGCCAAGACAAGTGGCCATGGCCTTAGCTAAAGAATTAACTCAGCTGAGCCTTCCCGATATTGGCGATGCATTTGGCGGGCGTGATCACACTACGGTTTTGCATGCCTGTCGCAAAATTGTTGAACTGCGTGGTATTGATCCAAACATTGAGCGCGACTTTACGGTTTTAGTACAAACATTAAGAAGTTAGGGTTGTGGATAACTTATGCATGAACCCGGAATAGTTTTGTGGATAAGTGCATGAAAAAGCACTTTAATAAACTTATCCCAAAACTGTAGCTAAATTAACCCAAGGCTTTCCACAGAGAAATACTGTTATAACTTGCTGAATTTAAATACAAATATATAATATACATGAAACTTGGTGGTGTTATTAAATACTATCAAAAGGAAATATAAATGCTCTTAATACAAACCGATCGGGAGATTTTACTCAAGGCATTGCAGTCAGTGACCGGCATTGTTGAACGCCGGCATACGCTGCCAATCCTTTCAAATGTGCTGCTTGAAGGGACGCCGAGCCAGTTATCCTTTACCGCTACGGATCTAGAGATTCAAGTCAAAGCCAATACTGCCGAGGCCAAGTTAGATAAACCGTTTGCGATAACGCTTTCAGCCAAGAAGTTGCAGGACATATTGCGTGCTTTGCCAGAATCAACAAAAATATCATTAGATCAACAAGATAGTAAGGTTTTAGTCAAAGCGGGGAAGAGTCGTTTCAATTTGCAAAGCTTGCCGGCAGAGGATTTCCCTAAGTTTCCAACAGGAGATGGTGCGGAGCAAAGGATTGAAATTACCCAGAAAACTTTGCGCGCACTCTTGAATCAAGTGCAGTTTGCAATGGCGCAGCAGGATATACGCTATTACTTGAACGGGATGTTATTGGTGATGCGTAATGGTGAAATGCGTGCTGTTGCAACCGATGGTCACCGCTTGAGTTATGCCGCAGAAAAAATAGAGGCTGGGGTAGATGCGGAAGTGATCGTACCGCGCAAGACGATCTTGGAGTTGCTGCGCTTGTTGGAGGATTCCGACGACAAAGTTACGATCGAATGCGGCAAAAGCCAAATCAAATTCAGTTTTGGCAATATTTCGCTAAACTCGAAAATTGTCGACGGCAAGTTTCCCGACTATGGCAAGGTGATCCCCTCCGGCTACAACAACAAATTTTCAATTGATCGCCTCACGTTGCTGCAAGCATTACAGCGCGCCGCAATCTTGAGCAACGAGAAGTTTCGTGGCGTGCGCATGGTCCTTACGCAAGATAGCGTCAAAGTTATATCCAGCAATAGTGAGCAGGAAGAGGCGCAAGAAGAGATGGAGATCCAGTATGGCGGAGACGCCATTGATATCGGCTTCAACGTGACTTATCTGCTGGATGTGTTGAATAACGTCGGTACTGAAAAGATCGAGTGCACCTTTGGCGATTCGAATAGTAGCGGTGTGTTTACCATTCCAGGCAACGACAGCTTCAAATATGTCGTTATGCCGATGCGAATTTGATGTTTCACGTGAAACAGAAGGCGTAAATGAGCGACAATCAATTTGAGATTCAACAAATTGGAGAAGAATGGTGTGTCTTTTCCGGTACTCAAAAGCAATCCTGCTTCAAAACGGCGGAAGAAGCCGAGGCGCATAAAATAACGCTGATGGCGCATAGCTACGACTCTTCTTCTATCAAGGTGCTAAAGGGGCTAGAGGCTGTACGCAAACGCCCTGGCATGTATATCGGCGACACCAGCGATGGCTCGGGTTTGCATCACATGGTGTTCGAGGTGGTGGATAACGCCATCGACGAAGCGCTGGCCGGCTATTGTAACGAAATCAAGGTCACCATCCACACCGACAATTCGATTAGCGTGACCGATAACGGGCGCGGGATTCCGACCGATATCCATCCGGAAGAAGGGCGTTCTGCAGCCGAAGTCATCATGACCATCTTGCACGCGGGGGGTAAATTTGACGCCAACTCCTACAAAGTCTCCGGCGGCCTGCATGGCGTTGGCGTGTCGGTGGTAAATGCGCTATCTGATTGGCTCAAGTTGACCATTCGACGTGATGGAAAAAAACATGCGATGGAGTTTCACTGTGGCGACGCGGTTGCGCCCTTGAAAGAAACCGGCACCACACAAAGACGCGGGACAGAAGTTCACTTCATGGCCGACAAAGAAGTGTTTGGCTTAATCGAATTTCATTACGACATATTGGCCCGGCGCCTGCGCGAATTATCCTTTTTAAACAATGGGGTAAACATCATGCTGGTAGACCAACGCACCGGCAAGGAAGAGACCTTCGCTTTCTCCGGTGGGGTAAAAGGCTTCGTCGAATACATGAACCGCAGCAAATCTGTGTTGCATCAGAACATCTTCTTCGCCAGCGGCGAAAAAGACGGCATGACCGTCGATGTGGCAATGCAATGGAATGATTCTTATCAAGAAACCGTCCAAGTCTTCACCAATAACATCCCCCAACGCGACGGCGGAACACATTTAACAGGCCTGCGCGCCGCGCTGACGCGTACCCTGAATAACTACATCGAGAAAAGCGACGCCGCCAAAAAAGCCAAAGTTGAAACCACCGGCGACGACATGCGCGAAGGCTTAACCTGCGTGCTCTCGGTGAAGGTGCCTAACCCAAAATTTTCCAGCCAAACCAAAGACAAGCTGGTGTCGAGCGAAGTGCGCCCGGTGGTGGAAGAGATCGTGGCGGAGAAGCTAGCCGATTTTCTGGCCGAGCGGCCGACTGACGCCAAAATTATCACCTCGAAGATTGTCGATGCCGCGCGCGCCCGCGAAGCAGCACGCAAAGCGCGCGAGATGACCCGCCGCAAAGGCGTGCTGGATAGCATGGGCTTGCCCGGCAAACTTGCCGATTGCCAAGAAAAAGATCCTGCATTATCAGAGCTTTACATAGTCGAGGGCGATTCCGCAGGCGGCTCCGCGAAGCAGGGACGGGACCGCAAGTTTCAGGCGATCTTGCCGCTCAAAGGCAAGATCCTCAACGTGGAACGCGCCCGTTTCGACAAGCTCTTATCCTCCCAAGAGATCGTCACCTTAATCACGGCCATGGGCACCGGCATCGGCAAGGATGAGTTTTCTGCGGACAAAGCGCGCTACCACCGCATCATCATCATGACCGACGCCGATGTGGACGGTTCGCACATTCGCACCTTGTTGCTCACCTTCTTCTACCGCCAAATGCCGGAGCTGATCGAGCGCGGTTTCATCTACATCGCCCAACCACCGCTGTATAAAGTGAAGCACGGCAAGAGCGAGCGCTATTTAAAAGACGATCACGAACTCAAGCACTACCTACTGCAACAAGCGCTGGAAGGCGCATCGCTGCTACCTGCCGCCGGCGCCGAGCTGCTCACGCGCGATGCATTGGAAGCGCTAGCAAAAGAATATTTGTTGTCCGAAGCGGTGGTTGAACGCCTGTCGCGTGTGATCGACAAAGCCGTGTTATACGCGCTGCTCAAGTCGCCGCAAATTGATCTGAGTGAAATCAACAAAGCGCGCGCGAGCGCAGAGCATCTCGCCCGCGCACTCAACGATGACGCAGTGACCCTCACAGCCGAATACATGGAAGCCACCGAGAGCTGCCGCATCCTCATCCACCGCACCTATCACGGCAACAAGCAAGTGACTGCGCTGGATAAAGACTTTCTAGAAAGCGGCGACTTCGCACAAATCGTCAAAACCGCACAAGTGCTCAATGGCCTGATCGGCAAAGGCGCTGTCGTGAAGCGTGGCGAAAAAGAAGCCGCCGTCACCGAATTCAAACAAGCATTGGATTGGCTATTGGAAGACGTGCAGCGCAACCTATCGACACAGCGCTACAAAGGTCTGGGCGAAATGAATCCGAACCAACTTTGGGAAACCACCATGGATCCCAACGTGCGCCGGCTACTCAAAGTGCAAATAGAGGACGCACTCGGCGCCGATGAAATTTTTAGCACACTCATGGGCGATGCGGTCGAACCGCGCCGCGCATTTATCGAAAGCAACGCACTGGTGGCGCGCAATATCGATATCTGATCAAGCTGTAGGTTCTCATATAAGTTGAGAAAATTCTCAGCAGTTGAAAATTCATCAAATGGCAAAAGGCCCGGAAACCCCGGGCCTTTTGCTTTTCAATTTAGTCTGCAGTGAACTCATCAATGCCGTCTCACCTTGTTGTCTAGCCTGATAAAGCAACTCAGGAAGTCTTTATCATTAGTTGTAGTAGTCGCCGCGCGTATCCCCTCCCCACAATGACGGGTTTTACTGATAAGCCCTCTGCCGCGAGCCACCATGGGGTTGGCGCCGCATGCATCATGCGGCTAGCCACAGATGTGTCACGGGCCAGCAGCCCGGTTTACTTGGACACGGCAGGGTACTGAGGGTTTTCTGGGGCGGCGAATGCCGCCAGGGGCAAACCGGCGTGAAAATGCCGGGGCGTCTTGATCCTGATGGGTGACTGCACGGATCAGTTCCGACACCTAAAGAGCGAAAACGAAGGTGCGCAATCGGTGAGCCTGGGCAAGAAAATTATCTTGCGCAAAAGGCGCAATAGACTTGCTCGCCTTGTTGACCGGAGTCGGCTAATGGGTGACCCCAGACCCCATGACCCAATGACCATGACCCCATAAATAAAAACCCCCGGTTTAGCCGCGGGTTTGTGCTATTGCGGAGGAGCGCGCTTCAGTCGTCTGATTTCTGCTCTGGCGGGCTGACCAATTCGGCATAGCCACATTCCTTTTGCGGGCAGACTTTTTCCGTACCACGACGCTTGGTAATCTTGATGGTGAGCAATGGCCAGCCGCACTTGGGGCAAGGCTCGTTGACGGGCGGGTTCCACACTGCGTACTTGCAGTCGGGATAGGTGTTGCAGGAGTAAAACAGTTTGCCGTAGCGACTCTTGCGCTCGATGAGCGAACCTTTTTTGCATTCCGGGCAGACGATGCCGCTGTCTTTGGGTTTTTCCAGCGGTTCGATGAAGCGGCATTTGGGGTAGCCGGTGCAGCCGATGAAGCGGCCATAAGGGCCGGATTTGATGATGAGCGGGCTTTCGCATTTGGGGCAGACGCGGCCTTCGAGCACTTCTTGGGCGGGCGCGGCGGCGCGCTCAGCTTCGGTTTCATTGGCGTTGCGCGTGTAATCACACTCAGGAAAGCCGGAGCAGCCGATGAAGCGGCCGCGCTTACCCAAACGCAGGGTAAGGTGCTTGCCGCACTTGGGACAGGCCTCGTCCATCTGCTCGGTGGTGACATCCTTGCGCGCGATGTCTTTCTTTTCGGCGAGCTGCTGCGAGAATCCAGTCCAGAATTCTGACAGCACCGGTAGCCACTCGCGCTTGCCCTCGGCGATTTGGTCGAGCTGGTCTTCGAGTTTCGCGGTGAAGTCGTAATCGACGTAGCGCGTGAAATGCTCCGTCAGAAACTTATTCACGATACGGCCTACATCGGTGGGCATGAAGCGCTTTTTATCCAGCACCACATATTCTCGATGTGTCAGCGTAGACATAATGCTGGCGTAAGTGGACGGGCGACCGATGCCGAACTCTTCCAAAGTCTTCACCAAGCTGGCTTCAGAGTAACGCGGCGGCGGTTGGGTAAAGTGTTGATCACCGAATAGTTTATCGACGGGGATGGTCTCGCCTTCTTCAAACGGCGGCAGTTTGGCTTCGCCCTCTTCGTCCTCGGGCTCTTCGTCCGCGCCTTCCAGGTACACGGCAATGAAGCCGGGGAAAGTCATGGTTTGGCCGCTGGCACGGAATAGGTTCTTAGGGCTGCCCAGGCTGATATCGAGGCTCACCGTATCGAATTTCGCGGGGCTCATTTGGCATGCCAGCGCGCGCTTCCAAATCATTTCGTACAGCTTGGCTTGGTCCGGCGTGAGATGCGTCTTCATCTCCTGCGGCGTGCGCGCAATCGAGGTTGGGCGTACCGCCTCGTGCGCTTCTTGTGCATTCTTGGATTTGTTCTTGAACATGACCGCTGCCTTGGGCAGATAGTCCGGCTCAAAGTTGGCGGCGATGTAGCCGCGAATTTCTTCCAGCGCCTCGTTGCCTAGATTGACCGAGTCAGTACGCATATAGGTGATCAGGCCCACCGCGCCGCCACCGATGTCGATACCTTCATACAATTGCTGCGCCACGCGCATCGCGCGATCGGCGGTGAAGCCGAGCTTGCGCACGGCTTCTTGTTGCAACGTAGAAGTAGTAAAGGGGGGCGCCGCCGTGCGCGTCTTCTTGCGCTTGGCAATGGTTTCGATTTTGGCGGTGTCGCCTGCCTTTTTCAGCTTGGCGAGGGTGGCGTCGTTGGTCTTGGCGTCGCCAATGGAAAATTGATCCAGCTTCTTGCCGTCGAATTGAATGAGCTTGGAAGAAAACTTTTGTTTTCCCTTGTGCGAGTCGAGATGCACGCTCCAGTATTCTTGCGCGGTGAAGGCTTCAATCTCCAACTCGCGCTCAACGATCAGGCGCAACGCCGGGCTTTGCACGCGACCGGCGGATAAACCGCGCCGGATCTTGCGCCACAACAGCGGGGATAAATTAAAACCAAACAGATAATCCAGCGCGCGTCGGGCTTGCTGCGCATTCACCAGCGGCATGGCGATTTCCCGCGGCTGGTCGATTGCCGCCAAGACGGCAGTTTTGGTGATCTCGTAGAACACCACGCGCTTGCAGTCCTTTTTCTTGAGGAGCTTTTTCTCTTTGAGAATCTCGGCAATGTGCCAGGCAATCGCTTCGCCTTCGCGATCCGGGTCAGTTGCGATCAGAATGTTGTCTGCGGCCTTCACGGCCTTGGTGAGCGTGTCCACATGCTTCGAATTGCGCTCCACCAGTTGATACTTCATGGCAAACTCGTTCTCGGGATCCACCGAGCCGGTCTTGGGCACGAGATCACGCACGTGGCCGTAAGAGGCGACCACTTCGAAGCCATCGCCAAGATATTTCTTTAGCGTTTTGGCTTTGGAGGGAGATTCGACAATGAGTAGGGTTTGCGTCATGCGCGCGGGTTAAGGTTGGGGCCGGGCGCTGGATAGTAAGGGGAAATAGCCGGCGCTGGCAAGTAAACCCCGGTTAAGGGCACCCTTAATGCAGGCGCGGCTCGTCGTCGCCGGCCAAAAAGTCTTCTATAAAGACATAGTCTTGGCCGTGGCTCCACAGCACCATCAGCACAATCCATTTGACGTGCTCCAGGCTGACTTCGGACTCGGCTAGGGCGAGCACGCGGTCGATCACGCACTCGCGTTGAATCGGGTTGAGAATGCCGGAGGCCTCGAGAAAAGTGAGAAAGCCCTGCGCTTGGTAATCGAGCTTGAGCTGTTCTTGCGCCGCATAGCAGCGGGTGGAGGCGCTGGCGGCAAAGGTCTCGGGGTAAGCAGCGTCAGTGGAAAGTTGTTCTAAACCGGTGAACCAGTCAAACGCACGGGAGATTTCGTCGCTGTCAAAACCGGCGGCGGAAAGTTCGCGCGCGAGCTTGCCGTGATCAGGGTGTAGTTCTGCCTCAAAATAATTTTCAAAGAGGTAAACCAAGATGTCGAACATAGACTCTCTCATGGCGGCGGGGGTCTCATCTTCTGTTGTGTAATCAATTAATTGCCTGATACAGGCCACCGGGCAGGCTGGCCACTTTGCCATTCAGTTCGAGTTCCAACAGAATGGAGCAAACCAGTTCTGACGTCAACCCTGTACGGCTGACCAGCGCGTCGATAGCCGTTGGGGTGTGCCCTAATTGGTTTAAGAATTTAGCATGGGCCTCATCTAGCTGGGGTGTGTCGCCTATGTGTGCGCTTACTGGAGCGGCCCAGCCGAGCTCTTCCAAGATGTCTTGGGCGCTTTCGACCAGTTTTGCGCCTTGTTTGATCAGCCGGTGGCAGCCCTTAGATAGCGGCGAGTGGATCGAGCCGGGAATCGCAAAGACTTCGCGCCCTTGCTCACCGGCTAAGCGTGCGGTGATGATTGAGCCGCTTTGCAGCGCCGCCTCCACCACCAACACCCCACGTGAAAGGCCGCTGATGATGCGGTTGCGGCGAGGAAAGTTTTGCGCTTTGGAGGGGGTGCCGAGCGGAAATTCCGAAACGATCGCGCCGTGCTCGGCCAACTGGTGCGCCAGTTCACGATTGCGTGCTGGGTAGACGATGTCGAGCCCCGTGCCCACGATCGCGATTGAGGAAGATATGCCTTTGAGTCCGCCGCGATGCGCGGCAGTGTCGATCCCCAGCGCCATGCCGCTCACGATGGTGAGCCCGGCATCGGACAGGGTGTGGGCGAAAGCTTCGGCGTCACGCTCGCCTTGCGGCGTGGCATGGCGGCTACCGACGATCCCCAGCGCCGGTCGGTTAAGCAATTCCAGGCGACCCATTACATAGAGTATCGCCGGTGGGTTGGGCGTTTCGAGCAGTGCCTGCGGGTATTCCGCATCGGCGAGCGTAATCAAGTGGTTGCCGGGCTGGGTTAGCCAATCGAGCGCAGGGGCAAGTCTGTCGGTATCAAGGCCAGCGCTGATGGCGCGCGCGATTTGGGGCTCAACCACCGCGCTTAATTGCGCGGTGCTGGCTTCGATAATTTTATCGGGGGGGCCGAACTGGGAGAGTAATCGGCGAAAAGTTTCGCCGCCGAGACCGGGGATAAAGCTTAGCGCAAGCCAGTAGCGTGCTTCATCCCGTTCCGCCATGCGGTGTCTTTAAGGCCTTTCCACCACGTCGTTCACTTGCACCGAAAGTGAAGATTGCATGACTAGCGCGTAGGAAACTTTCTCGAAAGTGCGGAATACCAAGACGAGGCCATAGCGCTCCTCCGGCAGTTTCAGTTTGCGCGCTGCTTCTTCCGTTGAAATCGTATAGGGCGCACCGAAGCTTTTTGCCATGGCGCCATCTGGGCAAGGGCCATACGCTTTGTCGCTATCATAAGCCTCGTTGAAAGAGACTTTGGCGCCTTCACGTAAGCATTTGCTGCGATTAAAGTTAAACGAAGGTTCTGGTTTATTGTCTTTCGGCAGGGTGATTACCTTGCCGAAGCGGTAAAGCGCGAGCACATGCCCGGTTTCCAAGCCATCCTTGGCGCCACGATTGAGGGAAACAATCGAGCCACGCCCGGATTCAGCAACGCCGCCATAAGACGAGATGATGCGGCCGCGCAAGTCTTTGCTCGGCGCGTGCGGCACGATATTGGCGAGCTCCACGTTGGTTGCTGCGACTAGACGATCATCACGCAGGATTTCTTGCACCGATTTGATGATTTCGATGGTGGCCGCTTCGCCATATTTTAGTACCCGTGCGTCTCCCAGATAAATGGCTTCGTAACCCAGTATTGCTTGCGTGTCGGGGTCGATCAGCGCCTTGCCGGGGCGGAAAATATGCCACTGTTTCGGTCCGCCTTCTTTAAGCCCTTCGACATAAGCACGGTTACCGGAGCCAATCACTACTCGGTTTTCCTCGTTAGCGAGAATGCGCGGCGCGGATTCGAGCCCATCTTTTTCAATTACCAGCGGTTGCGACAGGAAGGGGCCGATATCCGCCGGCGAGATCACCGGAATCGCTGCGCGATCGGATGGCTCGACGCGGGTTTGCGGCGAGCGCTTCTCAAAGTCGCGGCCTTGGTATTTTGCGTTTTTTACTAAGCGTAATTCGCCGTTGGCGCGATCCAACACGACCACATCGCCGGGATAAATTAAATGCGGGTTTTTGATCTCCTCTTTATTCAGCTTCCAGATCTCGGGCCAGCGCCAAGGATCTTTAAGGAATTTGCCCGAGATGGCCCAAAGGGTGTCGCCTTTGACCACGACGTAGCGGTCGGGCGCGTCTTCCTTGACTTGCGCCGCTTCTTCGGCAAAAACTGCGCCACTGAAGAAAACACAAGAACTGAGCAAAGCTATAATGGTCTTTAGCATGAGCGACCTCGGTCACAAGTAGTTAGCAAAACCCATCCGTCGCAACACCTAATGTTATGCAATACGGATCGTGGACTTTGCTTTAAATTCTGCATGTAAAAGTTTAATTAAGCAAGCCTTTTGAGATGCCAATATTACCCATTCTTCATTATCCAGATGAGCGGCTACACACCATAGCCAAACCAGTTTCAGTGGTGGACAAGGCCATTCGCCAACTCGTTGCCGATATGGCGGAGACCATGTATGCCGCGCCCGGTATTGGGTTGGCGGCCACGCAAGTTGATGTGCATCTGCGCGTGATCGTCATGGATATATCCGAAACCCAAGACCAACTGCTGACCCTGATCAACCCGGTAATCTTGAAAGCCGAGGGCAAAGCCGTGCGGGATGAGGGCTGCCTGTCGGTGCCGGGTATCTATGAGCCCGTCACCCGAGCCGCCAAAATAACGGTTAAATATCTGAATTTAGAGGGAAGCGAGGTCATACAGACAGCTGATGGCCTGATTGGGGTGTGTATTCAGCATGAAATGGATCACTTAGAAGGCAAGGTGTTTGTGGAATATTTGTCGCGACTAAAGCAAGGGCGCATTAAGTTAAAAATGAAGAAGCGCGCCCGTGAGACTATGTAGCGCATGCGCCTAATCTTTGCCGGCACGCCGGAATTCGCCGCCGTAGCACTTAGAGACCTGATTGCCGCCGGGCATGACATCGCCTTGGTGCTGACTCAGCCTGATCGCCCCGCTGGGCGCGGCATGAAACTTACCCCCGGCGCGGTGAAGGTGGTGGCGCTGGCGCATGGCTTGCCCCTATTCCAGCCAGGCTCACTGAAGGACACTGCCGCGCAGCAGCGGCTAAAAGCGGTGGCGGCAGAAGTCATGGTGGTTGCGGCTTACGGCATGATTTTGCCGCAGGCGGTGCTGGATATTCCGCCAAGTGGCGGCCTCAACATCCACGCCTCGCTCCTGCCGCGCTGGCGCGGAGCGGCGCCGATTCAGCGTGCGATTCTGGCGGGTGACCAGGAAACCGGCATCACCATTATGCAAATGGATACGGGCTTGGATACCGGCGAGATATTGGCCAAGCACGCTATTCCGATCGAGGAAAGCGATACTGCACAAACCCTGCATGATAAACTCGCCGCCCTCGGCGGGACGGCGATTGTGGAAGCGCTAAACGCACTGGAACAAGGTAGTCTAGTACTCGAGGCGCAAGACAACGCGCAGGCCACCTACGCCGCCAAGCTGACCAAAGAAGAGGGCTTAGTCGATTGGACTAAACCCGCATCGGAGATCACGCGAGCGGTGCGAGCGTACAATCCTTTCCCCGGCGCATATACCCAATGGCAGGGCGAAAGCCTGAAACTTTGGAAGACCCAAGCGATTGATGCGATGGGCGAGCCGGGCGTGGTGTTGGGAGCGGATAAGGCCGGCATTGTCGTTGCGTGCGGACAAGGTGCATTGCGCATCACCGAATTGCAGCGCGCGGGCGGCAAGCGTCTTGCCGCTGCGCAATTTTTGGCCGGGGGTGAAATAAAACCGGGCGATCGTTTTTTGAGTAAAAATCAAACATGATAAATATTATTGCAGTGCGCGCTGTGCTTGAGCCGCAAGCACTGGCCGCCGGCCTATTGGGCGAGGTGCTGGCCGGCCGCAACCTGAACGAAGTATTGAGCGACTTGTGGCGGCGCGAGCCCGACTTGCCGCCGCGCGTGCGCGGTGCGGTGCAGGATCTGAGCTTTGGCGCGCTGCGTTTTTTCTCCCGCCTGGATTTTCTGCTGCAAGCCCTGATTACTCGCCCCATCACGCATGAGGGTGTGCGCTGCTTGCTGCTGGTGAGCTTGTATCAACTCATCTATTCCAAGACGCGGCCCTATGCCGTGGTGGATCGCGCGGTGGAATCGGCGCGCGGCATGGATGCGCCGTGGGCCGCCGGTTTCGTCAACGGCGTGCTGCGCAATTTCTTGCGGTCTAAAGAAGAATTGTTGGCGCGCGCCGAGGGTTTCGAGCCCGCGCGCTACAGCCATCCGCAATGGTGGATTGACCGGTTGCGCCAAGATTATCCCGACGCGTGGGAGGCGATCCTCGAAGCCAATAACAGTCACCCGCCCATGACCTTGCGTGTCAATCGGCGGCAGATGGAACCCGAGCAATATCTGGCGCTACTGAAGGAAAACGAGCTGGAAGCGGAAATGCTCGAAGGTGGTGCGCTGCGTTTGAAAAAGCCGGTGGGCGTAGATAAGCTGCCGCGTTTTGCCGCAGGCGCGGTATCGGTGCAGGATCAAGGCGCGCAATCGGCCGCACACTTCCTCGATCTCGCGCCAGGCCAACGCGTGCTGGATGCGTGCGCCGCGCCCGGCGGCAAGGCGGCGCATATTCTGGAAACCGCGGATGTGTTGCTCGCCGCGTTGGACAAAGATGAAGCACGGTTGAAACGCGTAGCGGAGAACTTTGCGCGGCTGAATCTAAAGGGGCGCTTGATCGCGGGTGATGCGGCCGAGCCGCAGTCCTGGTGGGATGGCAAGCCGTATGATCGCATTCTGGCTGATGTGCCGTGCTCGGCCTCCGGCGTGGTGCGCCGGCATCCGGACATTAAATGGCTGCGGCGGCCATCCGATCTCGCGCAATTCGCGACCACGCAGCGCACGATTCTCGCGGCCTTATGGCGCCTGCTCGCGCCTGGTGGTAAATTGCTGTACGCGACTTGCTCGCTCTTTCATGAGGAAAACGATGACATTGTCACCGACTTTGTCGCAAGCCACCCCGATGCAAAACGTCTTCCCCTTTCCGGCCTCTCTGGCGGCCAGTTGTTGCCGAGCGCTGCGCATGACGGATTTTTCTACGCCCTGCTTGAAAAATCGATTTAGCAGGTTCTGTGCAGTGCTGGCTTTCGCACTCGCGAGCATCGCGCCCATCACCTTGCACGCCGAAGGCCTCAGTGTTAAACACGCCGAACTGGTCGCCAACGAAGAATGGTATTTCCTCAACGCCGATTTTAGCGTCAGCTTGACCCCCGCGCTGGAAGAAGCTTTGAACAAAGGCATCAGCCTTAACTTCATACTGGAATTTGAGTTGACGCGCTCCCGCTGGTACTGGCTCGACGAATCGATTGCCAGCGTGCGTCAAAATTTACGCATCAGCTACCATGCGCTGACGCGGCAGTACCATTTCTCCGGCAATAGCGGCAATAAAGCCTTTAACACCCTCGCCGAAGCCAAAGATGAGCTGACGCGCGTCGCAGATTGGAAAGTGCTCGACCGCAATCTGCTGAAGAAGGGCACGCCGTACAACGCAGCAGTGCGCATGAAGTTGGATGTCAAACAATTACCCAAGCCGCTGCAAGTGGAAGCACTGGGATCCAAAGACTGGGATCTCGCGTCCGATTGGCATCGCTTCACTATCACACCCTAGTGGCCAAGCTTAGATATATCGTCCTCGCCAGTGTCGGCCTCGGCGCCGTGCTGTTGTATATGTTGTCGCGCGCGAGCAGCAATACCGCCGCCTTCGCCGAGCATTACACACTGCTGCTGGTGCTCAACGTGTTGCTCGCAGCGGTGCTCATCGGCCTCATCGGCTATCAAATATGGCTAGTGAAGAAGCGTATTCGCGATAAGGTATTCGGCGCGCGGCTGACCATGCGCCTCATTATTCTGTTCGCTTTGATGGCGGTGGTGCCGGGCACGTTGATCTATGGCGTATCGGTGCAATTCCTCACTCGATCGATCGAATCATGGTTCGATGTGCGCGTGGACAGCGCGCTTGAAGGCGGCCTGAGCCTGGGGCGCAGCGTATTAGAGGCGCAGCAAAACGACCTCATACACAAAGCGCAAGCCATCGCTATTACGCTGCAGGAAGAGTCTCCCAGTAGCCATACGCGCCTGCTCGATCAACTGCGTAATCAGTTGGGCGTACAAGAGGCGACATTGTTCTCCGCGCGCGGATCGGTGCTCGCCATCGCCACCGCCACCGACGCGCGCGATGCGATCTTGCCGCAAATGCCAGGGCCGGCCATTCTGCGCGCGGTACGCGCGCAGCGCCCGTATAGCGGCATCGAGACCATTACCGGCAAGGGGCTGTATCTGCGCGCGGTGGTGCCCGTGAACGTGTTGTCACTGAGCGAGGATGTACGCATCCTGCAATTACTGGAGCCGGTGCCGGCCAAGATCGCCAAGGATGCCGAAGCGGTGCAGGATGTATATCGCGACTATAAAGAACTGGCTTTTTCGCGCCATGGTTTAAATAAATTATTCGCGCTGACGCTGACCATGACGCTGCTGTTCGCGCTGCTGTCAGCAATCGCGTTGGCGTTCGTTCTGTCGCAGCGCATGAGCGCGCCCCTGGGTCTGCTGGCCGAAGGCACGAAGGCGGTGGCGAAAGGCGACTTCAGTCCGATGCAACCGGTCAAAGCGCGCGACGAGCTGGGGCAGTTGATGCAGTCATTCAACACCATGACGCGCCAACTGGCGGAGACCAGCGCGGTAGTGGAACACAAGCAGCAACAACTGGAAGCGTCCAAAGGCTATCTGGAAAGCATCCTGGCGCACTTGTCGAGCGGCGTGATCGCCTTTGACGAAAAGTTTTCTGTAAAAAGCGCGAACCCCATCGCCGCGCAGTTGCTCGGTGTGGATCTGCAATTGCTGCGTGGCTTGAATGTGTTTGAGTGGAGTGAAAAAGCACCGCAACTCGCGCCGCTGGTGCAAGCCTTGACCCCGCGCTTTGAAAGTGAAGGGCAAAAGGAATGGCAAGCGCAAATCGAGCTGACGCTGGACGGCGGCGCAAAAACCTTGCTGGTGCGCGGCAGCCGCTTGCCGGCCGAGATCGACAATGGTTATGTGGTGGTATTCGACGATGTGACACGCTTGATTCAAGCGCAGCGCGACGCAGCCTGGGGCGAGGTCGCACGGCGTTTGGCGCACGAGATCAAAAACCCGCTTACGCCGATTCAACTCTCGGCCGAGCGTCTGGCGCACAAGCTTGCCGCCAAGCTCGACTTGCCGGACGCGGAAATTTTGGCGCGCGCCACGCAAACCATCGTCAATCAAGTGGCGGCGCTCAAAAGCATGGTGGACGAATTCAGCCAATATGCGCGCCAGCCCACGCTGAATTTACAAACGCTGGACCTGAACGAGTTGGTGGGCGAAGTGTTGACGCTGTATGAAACCTCCCCCGTGCCGGTGCAAACCGAATTGGCGCCCGCGCTACCCCACGTTCAGGGCGACTCAAAATTGCTGCGGCAAGTGATTCACAATTTATTGCAGAATGCGCAGGACGCGCTCGTAGGGCGCGAGACGGCAACTATCCGCGTGCGTACCGAATTGGAAAACGGCCTAGCCGTATTGCGCGTGATCGACAACGGGGTTGGCTTCCCGCCGGAAATTTTGGCGCGTGTGTTCGAGCCCTATGTCACCACCAAAGCCAAAGGCACGGGGCTGGGCTTGGCGATCGTGAAGAAAATAGTGGAAGAGCATGGCGGCCAAGTCGAAGTGCGAAATATTGAACCTGTCGGCGCGTGCGTGTGCATTAAATTGCCATGTATCGAAGCGAGTTCAGCCTAAACCTTAAACAGGTTTTTCCAGGATAATAGAAACATATGAGCAACATTTTAGTAGTCGATGATGAAGTCGGTATCCGCGAATTATTGCGCGATATCCTGAATGACGAAGGGCATCAAGTGCGCTTGGCGGAGAACGCGGAAGCGGCGCGTTCGGCGCGCGGCTATGAACGTCCCGATCTGGTGCTGTTGGATATTTGGATGCCCGACACCGACGGCATCACCCTGCTCAAGGAATGGGCGACCAACGGTCAGCTCACCATGCCGGTGGTGATGATGTCCGGCCACGGCACCATTGATACCGCGGTCGAGGCGACCAAGATCGGCGCCTATGATTTTTTAGAAAAACCGATCGCGCTGCAAAAGCTGCTGCACACCGTAAGCCGTGCATTAAAGCGCGCCGAGGCGACGGGTAAACCGCACGCCGGCTTGTCCGCCTTGGGCAAAAGCCGCGTCATCGGCGAGCTGCAAGCGCGCCTACAGCAGCTGGGCACAATGCGTGGCGCGCTGCTGCTCATCGGCGAGCACGGCAGCCCGTTCGAACTCGCGGCGCAGGCGCTTCACGCACCCGATACGCCGTGGGAGGCGCCGGAGGAAGTGGCTTGGTTGGCCGAGAACCCGCTCGATATATTGCAAACTGCCAAGGGCGGCACGCTGTTTCTGCGCGAGATCGGGCATCTTTCCAAACTCGAGCAGCGCGGCCTGGCGCTGCTGTGTGCTCGGCTGGAAAAATTCGACGCGCGTCTGGTGTGCGCATCGAGCCAGCCCTTGCCGCGCTTGATCGTGGAGGGGCAATTCGATGCCGACTTGTTCCAAGCCGTCAGCGGCATTACCGTGAGCCTGCCGGCCTTGCGCGAACATCGCGAGGACATACCGGAAATCGCAAAACAATTGCTGCAGCAACTGATCGAGGCGAAGCTAGCAACCCCTAAGGGTTTCAGCATGGCTGCGCTGAATGCGCTGCGCACCCACGAATGGCCGGGCAATCTGGCCGAATTGCAAAACGCGACCCGCACCCTGGCGCTGACTGCGTTGCAGGAAGAAATCGGGGTGGACGAGGTGAAACGGGTCTTGTCCCAATTTGACCCGCTTGCTCCCGCCACCGGCGGGGTCAGCGTGTCCCTGGATTTGCCGCTGCGCGAGGCGCGCGATATTTTCGAGAAGCAGTACTTTGAGCATCACATCGAAAAGGCCGCCGGCAATATGAGTCGCGTGGCGGATGCCGTGGGGTTGGAACGCACCCATCTTTACCGCAAGCTGAAGCAACTCGAAATCAAGCTTTCACGCAAATCGGAATAAAATTTAACCACGGGGGGGCACGGGGAAACCAAAGGCTAATACGCTTTAATTCTTCACTCTCTGAGCGCAGTGCTTTAATCACACAAAGATTGATCTTTCCCCGTGTGCCCCGCGCCCCCCGTGGTTCAAAAGTTTTTAATTTACCCAAAGGAAAACACAATGAGTGACGCATTAAATTATCTGGTAGCGGTGCGCGGCGACGCCCTCGGCCATTACTTCAAGTTTTTGAAGGATTCGGGCAAGCATCTCGATCCCAAGACGCGCAATCTGATTTCTGTGATCAGCAAGGTGCACTCGCAAACCGAGGGCGGCCTTAAGCAATACCTGACACGCGCCCTACGCGAGGGCGCGACGCCGATGGAAGTGATCGACGCGCTGGTCATGGCTTTCCCCATACTGGGCTTGGCCAAAATCGTGTGGGCAACGGAAATTATTCTGGCGATGGATATCCCCGAATTCCATCCCGACATGATCAACCGCAAGCCCGCTTGGTACGACGTGGGTGCGGCGGAAGATTTCAAAGATAACGAAACCGCGCGCGTGCCATGCGATGGGCGCGAGCTATTCGTGTATCGCCGTGGCGCGGAGTTCCGCGTTTATGACAGCCGCTGCCCGCACCAAGTGACCAATATTCCGCATCTTGCCCTGCAAGGCAACGAGTTGACCTGCCCCAAGCATCATTGGAAATTTGATATCACCACCGGCCAATGCATCGAGATAGGCACCCAGCCGCTTAAACACTTTGATTCCAAGGTGGAAAATGGCCGTTTAATGGCGCAATGGTAGGCCTTAACCCCTCGCCGCAAACCGGTAGGTGACAAACTACGCCTCCGGCAAGTAAAATTTAGGGTTTTAGCACGCAAATCTTAGGGAGTCATCATGTCCGCAAAGCACCCCGTCATCGCAGTCACGGGTTCCTCCGGCGCCGGCACCACCACGGTGAAGCGCGCCTTCGAGCACATTTTCCGCCGCGAGAATCTCAATGCCCTGGTGGTGGAAGGCGATAGCTTCCACAGCCTGGACCGCAAAGCGTTCAAAGAAGCCGTGGCCAAAGCCGAGAAGGCGGGCAAAGCCGCGCCCTCGCATTTCGGCCCCGACGCGAACCATTTCGACTTGATCGAAAAGAGTTTTAAAGACTACGGCGCCAAGGGCGAATGCCAGCGCCGCTACTATCTGCACAACGAAGAAGAAGCCAAGCCGTACAAGCAAGACGCCGGCACCTTCACCCCATGGGCAAAAGTGGGCAAGGGCACCGACATCCTGTTCTACGAAGGCCTGCATGGCGGCGTAGCGACGGGCAAAATCGATGCGACCAAATACGCCGATCTGCTGGTGGGCGTGGTGCCGATCGTGAACCTGGAGTGGATTCAGAAAATTCACCGCGATGCAGCCGAGCGCGGCTATGCGCCGGAAGTGATCGTGGACACCATCCTGCGCCGCATGCCGGATTATGTGCACTACATCACCCCACAGTTTTCGCGCACCCATGTCAACTTCCAACGCGTGCCGACGGTGGATACTTCCAACCCGTTTATCGCGCGCGATATCCCGACGCCGGATGAGAGTTTCGTGGTGATTCACTTTAACCATGAAGTTGAGCAAAGCGTGGATTTTCCCTACTTGCTCAACATGATTCACGACTCCTTCATGTCCCGCCCCAATACCATCGTGGTACCAGGCGGCAAAATGGGCTTCGCGATGGAAGTGATTCTGACCCCGATGATTCACGATATGGTGGCGAAGAAGAAGAAAGCGAAATAAACTTTTCGTGTTTTACTGAAAAAGGCCGCTTATGCGGCCTTTTTTGTGACTGCGATATACTGCCGCTTTCCTATTTCGAACTAGAGCCGACAGGAGATTCATGATGGAAAGCTTTGTCATCGTACTGGTTGCCCTCGCGATTGCCGTCCTGTTCGCCGGTGTGAAATCCGTCTCCCAAGGCTGGGAATACACCATCGAGCGTTTCGGCCGTTATCAGCGCACGTTGGAGCCAGGCCTGAATTTCATCATTCCTTTCATCGACCGCATCGGCAAAAAGATGAACATGATGGAAAACGTGCTCGACGTGCCCTCGCAGCAAATCATCAGCCGCGACAACGCCATGGTCACGGTAGATGGCATCGTGTTCTTTCAGGTGCTCGATGCCGCCAAGGCGGCGTATGAAGTGACGCACCTGCAAGCGGCCATCCTCAATCTCGTCATGACCAATATCCGCACCGTCATGGGCTCGATGGATTTGGACGCGCTGCTCTCGCAGCGCGACACCATCAACGGCAAGCTGTTATCGGTGATCGACGAAGTGACCTCGGCTTGGGGCGTAAAGGTCACCCGCATCGAGATTAAAGACATCGCCCCGCCGCGCGATCTGGTCGATTCCATGGCGCGTCAGATGAAAGCCGAGCGCGAAAAACGTGCGCTTATCCTCGAAGCGGAAGGCCTGCGTCAAGCTGCCATCCTCAAGGCCGAGGGCATGAAACAAGCTGTGATTCTCGATGCCGAAAGCCAGCGTGAAGCCGCGTTTCGCACAGCCGAAGGCCGCGAACGTTTGGCACAAGCCGAAGCCGCCGCCACCGACATGGTGTCCAAAGCTATCGCCGGCGGCAGCGTGCAGGCCATCAATTACTTCGTCGCACAAAAATATATCGAAGCGCTGAAAGAATTAGCGAGTGCGCCCAACCAAAAAGTCATCCTCATGCCGCTGGAAGCCTCGAATGTCATCGGCGCCCTGGCCGGCATCGCCGAGCTAGCCAAAGACGCGACACAAAACCGCGCGGAGAAAAAAACATGATGACCTACTGGCAATGGTGGGTCTTGGCGGCGGTGCTGCTGATCGTCGAAGTGCTCGCGCCCGGCACATTCTTCCTCTGGCTCGCCGTGGCCGCCGGGGTGGTCGGCTTGAGCGTGATGCTCTACCCCGCCATGAGTATCGAAGCCGCTTGGACCCTCTTTGCCGTGCTGGGCATACTCAGCGTGATCCTCGTGCTGAAATACCGCAAACCAGCCGCCTTTGACCTGGCCAGCAAACTCAACAAACGCGGACAGGACTACGTCGGCCGCGTGTTCGACCTAACCGAACCGATTAAAAACGGTAAAGGCAAGCTCACCATCGGCGACACGCCGTGGACGGTGAAAGGACCGGATTTGGAAGTGGGTGCACGGGTCAAAGTGTTGTCGGTGGAGGGGGGTGAGTTGCGGGTTGAGCGTACCTAGCTTACTCAATGCAACCGATGTAGTGCGTAAGGTGCAGCATATTGCGCCTGGTTAAACCACCTTAATTAGTCTCTCCCTATGAACGACCAACCCCACGATATCCTGCGTAGCATCTTCGGCTACGAGCATTTCCGTGCGCCGCAAGCCGAGGTCATCGACACCTTGATGGCGGGGCAGGATGCGTTGGTGCTCATGCCCACCGGCGGCGGTAAGTCGCTGTGTTTTCAAATTCCAGCTATCGCGCGGCCTGGCACGGGCATTGTGGTTTCGCCGCTGATTGCGCTGATGCAAGACCAAGTGGCCGCGTTGAAGCAGGCCGGGGTGCGCGCGGCGTTTCTCAATTCCACGCTCGACATGGCGCAGGCGCGCGAGGTCGAGCAGCAGCTCCTAAAAGGTGAATTGGATTTGCTCTATGTGGCGCCGGAGCGATTGATGATGGCGCGTATGCTCGATCTGCTATCGAGCGCAAAAATCGCTTTGTTCGCCATCGATGAGGCGCATTGCGTGTCGCAATGGGGGCACGACTTTCGTCCGGAATATATCCAGCTATCCGTATTGCACGAGCGCTTTCCCGAGATACCGCGCATCGCGCTTACCGCCACCGCCGACGAGCCGACGCGGCGCGAGATTATCACGCGCTTGGGGCTGGGTGATGCGCGGGTTTTCATCAGCAGTTTTGACCGGCCCAATATCCGCTATCGTATCGCGCAGAATCCCGGCGGTGCGCGCGAGCAATTGTTGCGCTTCATCCACGAAGAGCATGCAGGCAATGCCGGTATCGTGTACTGCCTGTCGCGCAAGCGCGTGGACGAAGTCGCGGCGTGGCTGGCCGAAAAAGGGCTTACGGCCTTGCCCTATCACGCCGGCTTAGACAGCAAGGTGCGCGCCGCGAACCAAACCCGCTTCTTGAATGAAGAAGGCGTGATCATGGTCGCCACCATCGCCTTCGGCATGGGCATCGACAAGCCCAATGTGCGCTTTGTCGCGCATATGAATTTACCGAAGAGCGTCGAAGCCTACTACCAGGAAACCGGCCGCGCCGGGCGCGACGGCTTGCCGTCCGATGCGTGGATGATTTACGGCCTGCAAGATGTGATTACCCTGCGCCAAATGCTCGAAACCTCGGACTCCGACGAAGCGCACAAGCGCGTCGAGCGGCATAAATTAGACGCCATGCTCGGCTTGTGCGAGCTCACCACCTGCCGCCGCCAAGCGCTGCTCGCCTACTTCGGCGAAACCGCGCATGAACCATGCGGCAATTGCGACACCTGTTTGTCGCCGCCCGAAACTTGGGATGCCAGCGTGCCTGCGCAAAAAGCGCTGTCTTGCGTGCACCGCACCGGTCAGCGTTTCGGCGTAAATTATTTGATCGATGTGTTGCTGGGCAAAACCGATGAGCGCATCCAACGCTTCGGGCATGACGCGATTACCACCTTCGGCATCGGTCGCGATCTCACCACGCCGGAATGGCGCGGTATCTACCGCCAGCTCATCGCGCGCGGCTTGCTCGCGGTGGATATCGAAGGCCACGGCGCGCTGCGCTTGGCCGACGCCTGCCGCCCGGTGCTGCGCGGAGAGGAAAGCCTATGGCTGCGGCGCGAGCTCAAACCCACGCGGGCCAAGAAAACCAAAACCGCGCGTGGCACGGCTAGCCCCTTCACTAATGAACGCGATATAAGCTTGTGGGAAGCTTTGCGCGCCCTGCGCCGCAAGCTGGCGGAAAAGCAAGGCGTGCCGCCCTATGTGGTGTTTCACGATGCGACGCTGGCGGAGATGGTCGCGCTGCGGCCGCAAAGCTTAGGTGAATTCGCGCACATCTCTGGTGTGGGGGAGCGCAAGTTGGCGGCGTATGGGGAGGAGTTTGTTGGGGCCATCTGCGACCACGCCTAGTGGCGGTGACCATGAAAATCTAACGGGAGCCGTTCGATTTTCATGGCGGCAAAGCGTTAACCTTGTTGCGCTTCTAACGCTTCCCAACGTGCATAGACAGCAGCCAATTCTTTATCAAGCACGGCCAGCCGATTCTGTGCCGTGCTGATCACGTTCTTTTCTTGCTGGTAGAAGTCGGGGTCGCCCATGCGTGCGTTGATTTGATCGCGTTCGGCTTCGAGCGTTTGAATTTTTAGCGGTATCGCCTCTAACTCACGCTGGTCTTTGAAAGAAAGTTTTTTCTTTTTCTCTGCGGGTGCGGCGGGCGCGGATGCGGATTCGACGGGCCTTGCGTTAGTAGGCTTGGCAGCCGTGGGTGTGAAACGCTGGCGCAGCCAATCGTCGTAGCCACCAATGTATTCGTTCACCACGCCATCGCCTTCAAATACCAGGGTGCTGGTCACGACATTATTCAAAAATGCACGGTCGTGGCTCACCAGCAGTACGGTGCCCTTGTAGTCGATCAGCAGCTCTTCCAGCAGCTCCAGCGTATCGGCATCGAGGTCGTTGGTGGGTTCGTCCAGCACCAGTAGATTCGAAGGTTTGGTGAAAAGCTTGGCCAGCAGCAGGCGGTTGCGCTCGCCGCCGGAGAGCGCTTTCACCGGCTGACGCGCACGTTGGGGCGCGAACAAAAAATCTTGCAGATAGCTCAGCACATGCTTGGGCTGGCCGTTGATGATGACGGTGTCTGAGCCCTCGCCCACGTTATCCACCACTGATTTTTCTTCATCCAATACTGCGCGGTATTGGTCGAAGTAAGCAATTTGCAAATTCGTGCCACGCTTGAGTGTGCCGCGCGTGGGCTCCATCTCACCCAAGAGCAAACGCAACAGGGTGGTCTTGCCGGCGCCGTTGGGGCCGATGAAGCCGATCTTGTCGCCGCGCAAAATGGTGGAGGTGAAATCGCGCACGATGGTGCGACCGTCGTAATCAAACCCCACGCCTTCCGCTTCCACCACAATCTTGCCCGAGCGGTCGGCGGTTTGTATGCCCATACTGGCCGAACCGGTACGGGTGCGGCGCGCGGCATGCTCGTCGCGCATCGCTTTCAGCGCACGTACGCGGCCCTCGTTGCGGGTGCGCCGGGCTTTGATGCCCTGGCGTATCCATACTTCTTCTTGCGCTAGCCGTTTGTCGAACAATGCGTTTTGCCTATCCTCGTTGACGAGCATTTCTTCCTTGCGTGCGAGGTAAGTCGCGTAGTCGCCAGGAAAGTCGGTCAGCTTGCCGCGATCGAGTTCGATAATGCGCGTGGCGAGCCTTTGTAAGAAGGCGCGATCATGGGTGATGAACAGCAAGGCGCCATTCCAGTTCAGCAGGAATTCCTCGATCCAAGTAATGGCGGCGATGTCGAGATGGTTGGTGGGCTCGTCCAGCAGCAGCAAATCGGGCTCGGCCACCAGCGCGCGCGCCAGCATCACGCGCCGCTTCATGCCGCCGGAGAGGCTTGCCACATCGGCGTTCGGATCGAGCGCCAACTTGGTTAACACGGTGTCCACGCGCTGGGTCAGCGCCCAGCCATCGATATTTTCGAGCTCGTGCTGGCATTCCTCTAACGCATCCAACAAGCTGTGATCGTCGGCCACGTCATGTGCCAGCTGGTGGTAGCGGTCAATCAGCTCACCCGCTTTGCCCAGGCCCTCTGCCACCACATGAAAGATGCTGCCGCGCGTGCCCAACGGCACTTCTTGCGCAAGCTGCGCCACGCGCAACCCTTGGGTGCGGGTGATCTCGCCGTCATCCGGCTGGATCTCGCCGGCGATCATCTTCAGCAGCGTGGATTTGCCCGCGCCATTGCGCCCGACCAGGCATAGCCGCTCGCCGCGATCGATGGAAAAGCTCACGCCATCGAGCAAGGGCGGCTGGCCGAGAGAAAGAACAACATCACGAAAAGTAAGAATAGCCATAGGAGGTGAAAAATCGAATGCGAAAGCCGGGCGCGCATTGTACCTGATCTCGCATGCTGCTTTGTACGGCGCTATAGTGAGTAGATGGAATACCGCTTACTGGCTAACGCTGTGTTGTTGCTGCATTTGCTGTTCATTTTGTTTGTCGTGGGCGGCGGGCTACTGGTGCTGCGCTGGCCAAAAATGGCTTGGCTGCACCTCCCCGCCGCGTTGTGGGGGGCGGCGATAGAGTTTGCCGGTTGGATTTGTCCGCTTACCCCGCTGGAAAACGCCTTACGCCAAGCGGCGGGTGACGCCGGCTATGCCGACGGCTTCATCGAGCACTATCTGCTTCCCACTCTCTATCCGCACGCGCTGACGCGTGAAATCCAAGTCGCGATGGGGGCGGCGGTGCTGGTGCTGAACCTGATTGTTTACGCGGCGGTGTGGCGCCGCCGGCGCCGGGCGGGATGACCTATGTCATATACAAACCCTGCGCGCTCGCCTATCATTGCATGACAATTTATCCTGCGAGTCTGTGAATGACGGTTTGCTCGGTTGACGGGGTTGAAGCGTGGTAGAAGGGCTGGAGGGAAAAGGCCCGCTCTGGCTGCTGGAGTCGGCGGCGGATGCGATGTTCATTGCCGGTCCCGACGGCCGCCTTCTGTTCGCGAACCGCGCCTTCGAAACCCTGTTCGGCTACGCCCCGCAAGAGTTGCCCGGCCTCACCATCGAAAGCCTGATCCCGCCGCGTTTCCGCAAGGCCCATCTGAGTCAGCGCGCCCACTATACCGAGCACCCCGCCAGCCGCGTCATGGGTGCCGGGATCGAACTTTACGGGCTGCGCAAGGACGGAGCCGAATTCGCGGCGGATATCAGCCTGAGCCCGCTGGAAAACGGGCTGGTGCTGACCACGGTGCACGACATCACGCGCCGCAAGCGCGCCGAGGAGGCCTTGTCCGAGCAGAGCGCACGCCTGCACGCCATCGTCGACACCGCAGTCGATGCCATCATCACCATCGACGAGCGCGGGATTATCGATTCCTTCAACCCGGCCGCCGAACATCTATTCGGTTATGCGCCGGCGGAGGTGCTGGGCAAAAATGTTTCTCTGCTGATGCCCTCGCCCTATCGCGACGCGCATGATGGCTACTTGCAACGCTATCTCGACACCGGCGAAAAGCGCATCATCGGCATCGGGCGCGAAGTGGTCGCACAGCGTAAGGACGGCACGACCTTCCCGATCGAGTTGGCGGTGAGCGAGATGCACGTGGGCGGGCGGCGCCTGTTCACCGGCTTGGTGCATGACATCACCCAGCGCAAGCAGGCCGAGGCGCGCCAGGAAAAACTGATCCGCGAGTTAGAGGGCGCCAACGAAGAATTGAAAAACTTCGCCTATGTCGTTTCGCACGATTTGAAAGCGCCGCTGCGCGGTATCGGCTCGCTGGCCGATTGGCTGGTCGCGGACCAGGCCGCGAAGCTGGATGACGAAGGCCGCGAATACCTGCACCTGATTACGCAACGTGTGCGGCGCTTGGATGGGCTGATCGACGGCATCCTGCAATATTCGCGCGTCGGGCGCATCCGGGAAACGCTGGTCGCGGTCGATCTGAATCAATTGCTGCGGGAGGCGATCGATTCTCTCGCACCGCCGGAAAATATCGCCATCACTGTGGCGAGCGCGTTGCCGACGATCAAGACGGAAAAAACCCGCATCCAGCAGGTGTTCCAGAATTTGCTCAGCAATGCCATAAAATACTTGGATAAGCCTAAAGGGGAAATCCGCGTCGAGTGCGTTCCCGCCGGCGAGGAGTGGGAATTCAGCGTGCACGACAACGGCCCGGGCATCGACGTGCGGCACCACAAACGGATATTCCAACTGTTCCAGACCCTCGCGCCGCGCGACAAGGTAGAGAGCACTGGCGTCGGGCTGTCGCTGGTGAAAAAAATCGTCGAGATGTATGGCGGCAGGATCTGGCTGGAGTCTAAACTGGGAGAAGGCAGCACCTTTTTCTTTACCTTGCCCAAGGGCGCAGCAACCACAAAAGGAGAATCGCAATGAAGGTGACTTGCAAATCGATCATGCTGGTAGAGGACGATCAGGTGGATACCATGACGGTACGGCGCGCGCTCAAGGAGCTGCACGTCACGAACCCCTTGCAGCATGTGGAAAACGGCGAAGAAGCGCTGAATTTTCTGCGCAACCCCGCCAACCCGCAGCCATGCTTGATTCTGCTCGACCTCAATATGCCGATCATGGGCGGCCTCGAATTTTTGCAGATCGCGAAGAAGGATGAGGCGCTGAAGGGCATTCCCGTGGTGGTGCTCACCACCTCGGAAGAGCAGGAGGACAAGGTCGAGAGCTTCCAGCTTGGTGTCGCCGGCTATATGCGCAAGCCGGTGGATTACCCAAATTTCGTGGAAATGATCCGCGCCATCGACGCTTATTGGACCATCAGCGAATTACCGCAATGACCAAGGCGCAAGTCCGTGTCCTGATCGTCGAGGATGACGCCGTCGACTGCATGGCGTGCCGGCGCGCGCTCGCCGCATACACGGACTATGTGTTCGAGATCGCCGAGGCCGACACCGCGCGCAGCGCGCTCGTCCAAATCCATGCCGATGAACCGGACTTGATCCTGCTCGATTACCACCTGCCGGACATGGACGGCATTGAGCTCCTCGCCGAACTCGCCGCCGACACGGGCGAAGTCACGGTGCCGGTGGTGATGTTGACCGGCGCGCAGGACATCGCGGTCGCGGTCGACGCCATGCGCCGCGGCGCGCGCGATTATCTGGTCAAGGATGTCGAGCGCGACTATCTCAAGCTCCTGCCCACGGTAATCCAGCGTGTGCTGCGCGAGCGCCAGGCGCTGGCCGATAAGCATGTGGTCGAGGCCAAGTACCGCGCGCTGGTGGAACAGATTCCGGCCATCATCTACACTGCCGCGCTCGACGTGCCGGGCAACCTGCTCTACATCAGCCCGCAAATCCGGCAGCTCGGCTTCTCGCCCGAAGAATGGCTGGCGAGCCCGGACGGCGTGCTCAACCAGATCCATTCCGACGACCGTGAGTTGGTGATCGGCGCGTTTGCGCGCAGCTATGAGTCGGACGAGCCGCTACGCTGCGAATACCGGATCCTCACCCGCACGGGTGAGCCACGCTGGTTTCTGGATGAGGCGCAAATCGTTTGCGGCGAGTCGGGCAACCGGCTCTTTTTGCAGGGCGTCCTGGTCGACATCACCGAGGATAAGCACCTACAGGCGGAGTTGGAGCAGCACCGGCGCCGGCTCGAGCATCTGGTGGCCCAGCGCACCGCCTTGCTGGATAAACGCACCGCGCTGCTCGAAGACGCCAATACCAAGCTGGTCAACGAATTGGGTGAGCGCAAGCGCGCGGAGTTGGCACTGCGCGACAGCGAGGCGCGCTTCCGCCTGCTGCTGGAATCTGCCGGCGAGGGCATCTACGGCATCGACGCCAAAGGGTGCTGCACCTTCATCAACGACGCGGCGCTGACGATGTTGGGCTACGAGCGGGAGGAAGTGCTCGGCCTGCCCGCGCACGACTTGCTGCATCCGTGCGGCCCGGAGGGAGCGCCGTTGCCGGCGGAAGAATGCCCGTTGTGCGCCGTGGTCAGGAGCGGTGAGGCGAGCCGCGGTGTGGTCGAGCTGGTGTTGCGCAAGAATCGCGAGGCCTTCCCGGCGGAATTTTCTACCCAGCCGATCCGGGAGCGCGGCCGGATCGTGGGCGCGGTGGTTGTGTTCCATGACGTCACCGAAGCCCAGGCGATGAAGCAGCAGTTATTTTATCAAGCGACGCACGATGCGCTGACGAGTCTGGTCAATCGCAAGGAATTCGAATGGCGCTTGGGGCGCGTATTGGAAAGCGCGCGCGCGGATCATGCCGAGCATGCGCTGTGCTACCTGGACTTAGATCAGTTCAAGGTGGTGAACGACAGCTGTGGCCATGCCGCCGGCGATGAACTGCTGCGACAGCTCAGCGGCGTATTGCAAAAAAAGCTGCGGCACCGGGATACGCTGGCGCGATTGGGCGGCGACGAATTCGGCGCGCTGCTGGAGCATTGCCCCTTGGATCAAGCCTGGCGCATCGCCAGCGAGTTGCTGGAAGCCGTGCGGGATTTCCATTTTCATTGGCGCGACAAGAGCTTTTCAATTGGCGTCAGCATTGGCGTGGCGCTGCTGACGGAAGCCACCGAGAGCGCGGCGGCGGCGCTCAGCGCGGCGGATGCGGCGTGTTACATGGCCAAGGAAAAGGGCCGCAACCGCGTGCATGTGTACGAGCCCACCGAAGCCGAGTCGGTCGAACGCCATGCGCAATTGCAATGGGTGGCGCGCATCAACCAAGCGTTGAATGAAGACCAGTTTCATCTCTGCTACCAGCCCATTACCCCGCTTGCCGCCAACCCTGCCGGGCGCCTGCACTACGAAATTTTATTACGCATGCGGGAAGCGGATGGCCAGTTGATTTTGCCGGGCGCGTTCCTGCCGGCGGCCGAGCGCTACCATATGCTGGCGGCGATCGATCGTTGGGTGGTACGCCACGTGATCGCCAGCTGTGCCGCGCGGCATGGACCGGCCTACGGCGAGGCGCCCCCGCTCTACGCCATCAATCTATCGGCCGCCGCGCTGGAGGATGCCGGGCTGGTCGACGCGATTCGGCTATGGCTCGAAGAATACCGCGTGCCGGCGCACATGCTGTGTTTTGAAATCACCGAAACCACTGCTTATGCCAATCTTCTGCGCGCTGCGAACATGATCCGCGAGCTCAAAAATCTCGGCTGCTTGTTTGCCCTGGATCATTTCGGCGCCGCGCTTTCCTCGTTCGAGCAAATCAAAGAACTGCCGGTGGATTTCCTCAAAATCGATGGCGGCCTCATCAAACGCATCGCCGAAGATCGCATTCATCGCGCCATCGCGGAAGCGGTCAACCGCGTCGCGCATGTCATGGCGATCCAGACCGTGGCGGAATGCGCGGAAAGCCAGAATATTTTGGACATCCTCAAGGAGCTGGGCGTGGATCATGCCCAGGGCTACGCCATACAACATCCCCAGCCGCTGGAAATGCTGGATGCCCCCAGCGCAATATTGCCAGCACAACCGGCTTATTCAAAAGCGGGTAACTGAGCGCCGCCTGTTCGCGGCGGCCCGCGCGCGGCTTATCCCGTATAATTCAGCGTCCCATCGCCAAGCCGCTTTCCTGTGACCCCTAACGCATTTCTCGAACACCTCAACCCCGAACAACTCGCCGCCGTGACCTTGCCGCACCAATCGGCGCTGATTCTGGCCGGCGCGGGCAGCGGCAAGACGCGTGTGCTCACCACGCGCATCGCCTATTTGATTCAGACCGGCCAAGTGAGCCCCGCCGGGGTGTTGGCGGTGACTTTCACTAACAAGGCGGCGAAGGAAATGCTCACGCGCATCACCAGCATGCTGCCGATCAATCCGCGCGGCATGTGGGTGGGCACGTTTCATGGCCTGTGCAACCGGCTGTTGCGCACGCATCACCGCGAAGTGAATTTGCCGCAACTGTTTCAGATTCTGGATAGCCAAGACCAGCTCTCGGTGATCAAGCGCCTGATGAAGGCGCTGAATATCGACGACGAGCGCTTTCCACCGAAGCAGGTGTCGTATTTCATCAACAACGCCAAAGAGCAGGGCTTGCGCGCCAATGATGTCGAGGCGCTGGACGAAACCACGCTGCGCTACCGTGATCTGTATGCCGCCTACGAGCAGCAATGCCAGCGCGAGGGCGTGGTGGATTTTGCCGAGTTGCTGCTGCGCTCCTATGAATTGCTGTCGCGCAATGAGCTGCTGCGCGCGCATTACCAGGCGCGCTTCAAATATATTTTGGTGGACGAGTTTCAAGACACCAGCCGCTTTCAATACGCCTGGTTGAAATGCATCGCGGGCAAAGACAACGCCGTGTTCGCGGTGGGCGACGACGATCAATCGATCTACGCCTTTCGCGGCGCGCATGCCGGCAATATGCAGACCTTTCTCGCCGAATTCGCCGTGTCCAAGGTGATCAAGCTGGAACAGAATTACCGCTCGCAGAGCAATATCCTGGATGCGGCCAATGTGCTGATCAGCCATAACCGCGAGCGCCTGGGCAAAAATCTGTGGACGGCGGAAGGCACGGGCGAGCCGATCCGGGTGTATTGCGCCAGCTCCGATCATGATGAGGCGCGCTTCATCGTGGATGAAATCCGCGCGCTGGCCAATGAGGGTGTGGCGCAATCGCAGATCGCGCTGCTGTACCGCTCCAATGCGCAGTCGCGGGTATTGGAGCATGCGCTGTTCAGCGCCGCGATTCCGTATCGGGTTTATGGCGGCCTGCGCTTTTTCGAGCGGCAGGAGGTGAAACATGCGCTCGCCTATCTGCGCCTGATCGCCAACCCGGCCGACGACAATGCGCTGCTGCGCGTGATCAACTTCCCCACGCGCGGCATCGGCGCGCGCACCATCGAGCAAGTGCAAGAAACCGCGCGCGAGCAAGGCATCACGCTGTGGCAAGCCGCGTGTCAAAAAGGCGGCAACGTCAGCAGTGGCAAAGGGGTGCCGGCTTTCGTGTTACTCATTGAATCGCTGCGGCGCGATACCGTGGGTCTGGATTTAGCCGAGCAGGTCGAGCACTTGCTCTACGCCAGCGGCTTGGTGGCGCACTATCAAGCCTCCAAGACCGAAGCCGACCGGGTAGAAAACCTGGAAGAGCTGGTGAGTGCCGCGCGCACGTTCTTGAAAGAATACGATGGCGAGCGCACCGAAGAAATGCCGGACACGCTCACCGCCTTCCTCACCCATGCCGCGCTCGAAGCGGGCGAACGCCAGGCGGGTGAAGGCATGGAGGCGGTGCAGTTGATGACCGTGCATTCGGCCAAGGGCCTGGAATTCCACAGCGTGTTCATCAGCGGTATGGAAGAAGGCTTGTGCCCGCACGAGCAAAGCATGTTCGAGCAAGACGGTCTGGAAGAAGAGCGGCGGCTAATGTACGTGGCCATCACCCGCGCCCGTAAACGTTTGTATTTCTCCTACGCGCAGAGCCGCATGCTGCACGGGCAAGTGCGCTACGGCGTGCCCTCACGCTTCTTGAATGAGATTCCAGAGACATTGTTGAAGCCGATCAATGCACCGCTGATGCCGGTGGAAGCGCCCGCCGAATGGGAAGCGCCACGCACCCAGCGCGTCGAATCCGAATCAGGCCAAGCTTGGCGCATCGGCCAAAACGTCACCCACCCCAAATTCGGCCCGGGCGTGATCATCCAATGCCGCGGGCGCGGTCCGGATGCGGAAGTGGAAGTGAATTTCAGACAGAGCGGAACAAAGCGCTTGGCGTTGCAATATGCGAAGTTGACGCCGGCTTAGGAAAACCTTTTCACCACGGAGTACACAGAGTACACGGAGGAACCCCTTTAGCATCTATTCAGTTTTTCCTCCGTGTACTCTGTGTACTCCGTGGTTCAAGCTTTTAACTCCACCTCAAACACATCCACATAACTCACATACGCCGACGCGAAGGTGATAGAGAGAAAAGCGCACAGCAGCGGGAAGCTGATCAGCATGGCGACCGCGCCCGCGACCTGTTCGCCAGCGATGGATTGCAGCGCGGTGACGGCCATGCGCAAGGCGAAGGACGAGACCGCATCCAGCAGCAGCATCAACACGCCATACACCAGGAACGGCCAGAAGTTTTTCAAGAAGGCTTTGAACGATAGCCGCAGCGCAGCGCGCGGCGTGGCTTGCTTGAGTACCACCAGCGCGGGGGCAAACCAGGTGGCCATCGCCATCAACAGCAAAACCGAAAGCGTGAGCAGCGAGGGGATAAGCAGCTCGCGCATCGCGAGCAGCAAGGCCGCTTGATCTGATGTCTGGCTGCGCGCGAGCTCCATGAGCTGCATAAATTCTTCACGCCAGCCCAAGGTAAACACCAGCATGCCGAGGAACACCCCGGCGAACGCCAAGCCGCCCACGACCAGCAGCGGCTTTGGCGCAATTTTAAAACCCGCCGACAAGTGATTGAACGAAATCGGCTGCTCCGCCAGCTCATCGCGGCTGGCCAGCATGAAACCGGCGGCGATGCCGGGGAAAATCAGAAACACCGCGATCAGCCCCAGCACCGGCAACAGGCTCAGCACCAACAGCAGCAGGGTGGTCATCCCCACCAGCGCGAGCCAGGGCCACGGCTGGCGGATGAAAAGCTTGATGCCCTCGCTGAACCAGCGATAGCCGTAGAGAGGATTACATTTTCGGAAATTCATAGTGGGGGATGAACGGGGTTCAGTGGGGACGGCCATTATCTCAAAATAATAACCACGGGGAGCACGGGGGACACGGGGAAAGCAAGAAAAGCTATGTTGCAAGCCATCTCGCCCGAAACGCGCAGCGGGTTGTGGCTTGAGGTCCTTTGCCTTCCCCGTGTCCCCCGTGCTCCCCGTGGTTCAACGCCCTATTTGGAGCTAGCGCCATTTTGTTGTCCGAGCCGCTCGAATAATTTCACGCGTTCTTTGGTTTCGGGGTGCGTGGCGAAGAAGCTGGGTATCTTGCCGTGTTCTTCATGCTTTTTCTCCAGGCGCAGCATGAGGTTCTTGAAATGAATCGGATCAATGCCCTGCTGCTGCATATAGGCGAGCGAATAAGCGTCCGCTTCGCTCTCCAGATTCTGCGAGTACTGCGCTTCGACCAAGATGACGGGTAAGGCGGCGACAATTTGCGCCACGCTGGAGACATCACCGGTAAGCATGACGCCCAGTAACGCTACCACCGAGCTTTGGAATGCGCGCCGCAAGCTGTGGCGATGCACCACATGGCCAATTTCGTGCGCCAGCACCGACACCAGTTCCTCATCGTTTTTTGCGGCCTGAACCATTTCATCGGTCATCACAACCGTGCCGGATGCGAGCGCCAGGGCATTGGCGCCGATGGGCCCGCCGGCACGAAACAATAATTCGTATTTAAACCCCGGTTCGGCGACCGTTGTCATGCGATCGAAGCGCTTACGCAACCGTGCCTGGATGGCCGGATCAAGCTTGCTGGGCGCGAAGAACGCCTTGTCCAACACTTGCATCGCACCGTCATCGATGGAGGCCGCCGTCTGGGCTGAAACCGTCTGTGCAGCAAGTTTAGCGAAGTAGGGGATGCCGTATTTCACCAGGCCAAATGAGGCAATGACCATCACCACCACGGCAATAGCCACATAGCGCAAGTGCGACTCCAGGCGGTGTACCCAGCGGCTGCCGCGCGCATGACCAAATCGGGCCAGCACTTGATCGACCTGATCGTTTTGCGCGGTGCGAAACTGCGCGCCGTCCGGAAAGCGAATCAAGCGTGGGATATTGCCGACGCGCTCGCTGATTTCAAGATCGCTCAAGGCAAGCGGCAGATGCGCCGGGTAGATGCTGAGCGTGACCAGGCCGGCCTCGTCCACCCGCAGTACAGCGGGGGTAGCGGCCGAGCTTTCGCCATCAAAGCATTGGCCGGGGATTTCAATCATAGGCCAATATCAATATCGAACATCTCGCCCATTTCCTCGCCCACTGCCGCGACCGCGCTTTGCTGGTCGGCCACGAAGCGATCGAGATCGCCATTCGGGATCAGGTAAACATGATCCGCCATATAACGCGCGATATTCACCTTGGCCCAGGGGATAAAGAGACCCAAGGTGAAAATGATGCCGAGCAGATTAATGAGATACACCTTGAACAGGCCCCATGCCGACAGATCCGCCTCAAACTGATGGCCATCGATGCGCGTGCCGCAGAACATGATGTTGCTGAAACGCGCATTGGCGTAGGCGAATATGAATCCATAGATCACGAGCACGACGAGATAGAACGCCGCCATGCCGAGGAACCAGTAGCCGGCAACCGTGGCCTGAATATCTCCGCCCGCTTTCCCGCCTAAGCTCGCCATCGCGATGCCTCCAAAGAGCGCAAACACGCCCCCTAACGCCAGAATCATCAGCAGCATCACGCCAAACACCTTGTAGTAGTCGATCACCCGCGCGTCAAAATCAAACCGGTCGGTTCCGAAACCACTGTTATCGATGAACCAGCGCTTCTGGCGATATAAGAAATAGGGCGCGAATGCCAGGACAAGGAGCAAACCCACGCCCGCGGATACCAGCATGGGGGTGAAGTCCGTTTGGGCGTTTGGCTGAAAAAGGAACATCGGGGCGAAAATGAATATGGCCGGTAGCGCCGGCAACAGCAAGAAATTCAAGAATGCTTGGCCGTAGGTGCCGCGAAAGGTGAAGCGAATATTGCGAAAGGCAGTATTACGTGCGCGGAAGACCAGGGCGCGCACCAATATCCACGGAAATAGCACCAGGAAAACCAGTATCAAAATGCCGTACAACATCACGGAGAAATGCTGCGACATCGACAGCGCGACAAAAAATGCCACCGCGATCAATCGCCCCTTCAGGATGGATATCGGGTTGGCCAGGTATTCGAAAGCATCGCCCGCCAACTGTGTGTTGCCGTAGAAATAGCGGTTGCGCCGTACCTTGGCCCACGCGGAATAAATGCCGAGTGTGATAACGGTCAGGCACAGATTGACGATCCAAATCTTGAAGTATTCGAAACCCGAGCCGGTGAATTGAAACGATAGCGGCTGGCCGCCGGATGGTGATGTGATGTTGTTCTGTTGCACGTTATCCCCCTTGTTTTTTTATGAGTAGATTATTGAGCTACTCGATCATCATACACGGGCGGATGGCGCAGCCATAGGCTCGCCGGGGGTTAAGCGCTCAGTTTTCCAGCCACGGGCTGGGCTGTGCGATGTGGTGTTGCAGAATACGCTTGAAGTGATCCGGGTCTTTGGCGTGCGTGAGCTCGCCCGGACGCGGGTAGTGAAAATCATATAAGCGCGAGAGCCAAAAGCGCAGCGCGCCCGCACGCAGCATCACCGGCCAAGCACCGCGCTCTAGCGCGCTGAGTGGCCGCACTGCGTGATAGGCCTTGATCATGGCTTGCATGCGCGCGACATCGATTTCGCCTTGCTCGGTCACGCACCAATCATTGACGGTAATCGCCAGGTCGTACAGCCAAGCGTCGTTGCAGGCGTAGTAAAAATCGATCGCACCGGACAGGGTGTCGCCATCGAACAGCACATTGTCGCGGAACAAATCGGCGTGTATCACGCCGCGCGGCAAATCCTGATGGCGATACAGACCTTGAAAGCGCAACTCTTCCTTCAGCAACGCGGCGTCATCGGCTGAAAGCTTCGGCATGACTTCCGGTGCGGTGGCGCGCCACCAACTGGGGCCGCGCGGATTGGGCATTTGCACCGAATAACTCTTACCGGCTAAATGCATATTGGCGAGCATCTCGCCGACTTGCGCGCAATGATCGGCAGTCGGTGCGGTGAGCGATGCGCCTTTAAGGCAACTCACTATGCACGCTGGCTTGTCGTTGAGCTGATTGAGGTAGCCGTTTTCCAGGTTGGCGATCGGGCTTGGGCAGGGGATGCCGTGCCGCGCCAAGTGCGCCATAAGGTTGATGTAATAGGGTAGGTCCTCGGCCCGGAGCTTCTCAAACAAGGTCAGCACATATCGGCCGTGGCTAGTGGTGACGAAGTAGTTGGTGTTCTCGATGCCGGAGGCGATGCCCTTGAGTTCGATCAGGGCGCCTAAAGAGTAGCGCTTGAGCCACTGCTTAAGTTCCGCTTCGGTGACGGTAGTGTAAACGGACATTCGATCTATGTAACTCGCGTAGCGAGCCTAAGTCCCTCTCTCCCCAACGGGGAGAGAGCTAGGAGAGAGGGCTCAAAAAATAAAACAACACCAGAGTTAGGAGAGAGGGAAACCTCAAAATTGAAACAGCACCCACTGCGGCACGCGCAAGCCGATATCGGGATTGTCCATGCGCGTGAAGCCACCGTTGCCCTTATCGTCTACCAAGTAGTAAGGCACACCATGCTTGGGGGTGACCTTGATCATGTAGAGCCTGCCGCCGACGCGAAATTCTTCTGCCTTATCCTCGCCGCGCGTGGTGATGGTCACCTGCGGCTCCAGCGCCGGGTTCAGATCAAAGCCGGGCGGCGGGGGCGGTGGTTCGGGCACCGGTTGCAAGTCAGACGGTAGCTTAGATTTTTCCTGCGCCAAAACAGGCTGCGTCAGCAGGGGGAGAGCGAGTAGCAAAAACAGGTAAAAAGCACGGCGCATGGCGAATCCTTAATAAAAGGTAGAGCAATTATACAGCGGCCTGTATTTGCTGTTTGCAACAAAGATTACAAATTCAGCTGAATCTCGCGCTCCGCCGCAGTCGGCTCGAAGCCGCGCGTCTCGTAGTGTTTGAAGATCGCATTCACCACGTCTTTGGGTTCGTTGATCACTTGGATCAAATCCATGTCGTCGGGATTAACCATGCCCTCACTCACCAGGGTGCTCTTAAACCAATCTACTAGCCCGCGCCAGAAGGGCTCATGCACCAGGATGATGGGGATTCTGCGCGTTTTGCCGGTCTGCACTAGGGTGAGCGCCTCCATCAGCTCGTCCATGGTGCCGAAGCCGCCGGGCATCACCACATAGGCCGAGGCGAATTTGACGAACATCACCTTGCGCGCAAAGAAGTGACTGAAGGTCTGCGAGATGTCTTGGAAGGGATTGTTGTTCTGTTCGTGCGGCAGTTGGATGTTGAGGCCGACGCTGGGCGAAGTGCCGAAATACGCGCCTTTGTTCGCCGCTTCCATAATGCCCGGTCCGCCGCCGGAGATGACCGAGAAGCCTGCATCGGAGAGTTGGCGCGCGATTTGTTCGGTGAGCAAATAGTATTTATCGTCGGGGGCGGTGCGCGCGCTGCCGAAAATCGATACCGCGGGGCTGATCGGCGCCAAGCGCTCGGTGGCCTCCACGAATTCTGCCATAATCTCGAACACGCGCCACGATTCGCGCGCCGAGAAGGCTTGCGACGCCGCTTCGGCGCCAATCATCTTAGGTAGTTTGTCTTTCAAGAGCCCGCTCCCAATGAAAACCTTGCTGTTAGTCGATGGATCATCCTACCTGTATCGCGCGTTTCATGCGCTGCCTGATTTGCGCAACGCCCAGAACGAACCTACGGGCGCGATCTATGGGGTGCTGAATATGCTGAAGCGCTTGCGCAAAGACGTGCCCGCCGATTATATCGCTTGCGTGTTCGACGCAAAAGGCAAGACCTTCCGCGACGATCTCTACCCCGAATATAAAGCGCACCGCCCGTCCATGCCGGATGATCTGGCCAGGCAAATTGCACCGCTACACGAAGCGGTAGTCGCCATGGGCTGGCCCTTATTGATGATCGATGGCGTCGAGGCCGATGACGTGATCGGTACGCTGGCGGTCGAGGCCGAAAAGCACGGCCTGCGCACGGTGATCTCCACCGGGGATAAAGACATCACGCAATTGGTGAATCCGCAGGTGCAGCTCGTCAACACCATGAGCAACGAAAAGCTGGACGAAGCGGGCGTAGAAGCCAAGTTCGGCGTGCCCGCCGCGCGCATCATCGACTACCTCACTCTGATCGGCGACGCGGTGGACAACGTACCGGGGGTAGAAAAAGTCGGGCCGAAAACCGCGGTGAAATGGCTCACCCAATACGGCTCGCTGGATAATATCGTCGCCCATGCGAGCGAGATCGGCGGCGTGGTGGGCGAGAATTTAAGAAAAGCGCTGGACTGGCTGCCCCAAGCGCGCGCATTACTCACTATCAAATGCGATGTCCCCTTGCCGGTGCATGTCTCCAATCTCACTCCCAGCGCGCCGGATATGGACAAGCTGCGCGAGCTGTTTGGACGATTTGAATTCAAAACTTGGTTGAGGGAGCTTCAGGAATCAGGAAGTGCGGTGGCGCCGGCGGCGCGGCATATTGAGCCAGCGCATGAAGCGCTCGATCCCGCGTTGGCGCAGGCCGGGCAATACGAAATGATTTTGACCGAAGCCCAGTTGGATGCTTGGCTCGAAAAGATCAACGTAGCGGCACTTACTGCCGTCGATACCGAGACCACCAGCCTCGACCCCATGCTGGCGCGCTTGGTCGGCATCTCGCTCTCGGTCTCGGCGTTGGAAGGCGCTTATCTGCCGCTGGCGCACGTCGGCCCTGGTGCGCCACAGCAACTCGATTTGCAGCATGCGCTAAAAGAGCTTAAGCCGTGGCTGGAAGATGCGAGCAAGCCCAAGCTGGGCCAACATTTGAAATACGACAAACATATTTTCGCAAATCACGGCATCACCTTGGCCGGCATCGCGCATGACACCCTGCTGCAATCCTATGTGCTGGAAGCGCACAAACCGCACGACATGGATTCGCTCGCCCTGCGTCACCTCGGCTACAAGACCATCACCTACGAAGAGGTCGCGGGCAAGGGTGCTAAGCAAATCGGCTTCGACCAAGTCGATGTGGAAACCGCCACTCGTTATGCGGCGGAGGATGCCGACATCACCCTGCGTTTACATCAAGCGCTGTATCCGCAAATTGCGCGCGAGCCGCAGCTGGATGCGGTGTACAAAAATATCGAGTTGCCGGCCATGGCCGTGTTGTGGGAGATGGAGCGTGTCGGGGTGTTGATCGACGTCAATCTGTTGAATGCACAGAGCCACGAGATCGGCAAAAAATTGGTCGATTTGGAAAGCCAAGCCCACGCACTCGCCGGGCAGCCCTTCAATCTCAATTCGCCCAAACAGATCCAAGAAATTTTATTCAACCAACTGCAACTGCCGGTGAAGAAAAAAACCCCGAGCGGCGCGCCCTCCACCGATGAAGAAGTGCTGGCAGAATTGGCGCTCGATTATCCCTTGCCGAAGCTGTTGCTCGAATATCGCGGGCTGGCCAAACTCAAATCCACCTACACCGACAAACTGCCGCGCATGGTTGATGCGCAAACCGGGCGCGTGCATACCAGTTACAACCAGGCGGTCGCGGTCACCGGGCGCCTCGCAAGCAGCGACCCCAATCTGCAAAACATCCCGGTGCGCACCGCGGAAGGCCGGCGCATCCGCGAAGCCTTTATCGCACCGCCGGGCAGTGTGCTGGTGTCGGCCGACTATTCGCAAATCGAGTTGCGCATCATGGCGCATCTGTCGCACGACGAGGGGCTGCTTAAAGCCTTCGCTGCTGGCCAAGACGTGCATCGCGCCACCGCGGCAGAAGTGTTCGGCGTGGGCGTGGACGAAGTCAGCAACGAGCAGCGCCGTTACGCCAAGGTGATCAACTTCGGCCTCATCTACGGCATGTCCGCCTTCGGCCTGGCGAGTCAATTGGGTATCGAACGCAGCGCCGCTTCAGCCTATATCGATCGCTACTTCGCGCGCTATCCCGGGGTCGCCGACTACATGACCCGCACCCGCAACGCGGCGCACGAGCAAGGCTATGTCGAAACCGTGTTCGGCAGAAGACTCTGGTTACCCGAAATTAATTCCAGTAACGGCATGCGCCGCCAAGGCAGTGAACGCGCCGCCATCAATGCCCCCATGCAAGGCACCGCCGCCGATCTGATCAAGCTCGCGATGATCGCGGTGCACGATTATTTGCGCGATGAAAAGTTGGCGAGCTTCATCATCATGCAAGTGCACGACGAGCTGGTGCTGGAAGTGCCCGAAGCTGAGCTTGATACCATCAAAGCTGAATTGCCGCGCCTCATGGCCGGCGTGGCGCAGCTGGAAGTACCGCTGGAGGTGAGCGTGGGGGTGGGGTCAAATTGGGAACAGGCGCACTAGCTACGGCGGGTAATCCGTTTAGACGCCACCATCTAATTTGGCGATTAGGCCGGACAATGCGCCGCGCCACTTTTGATCTGTGTCGTCCAGACGCAAACTGACTTCGCGCGCGATATCGCGCAGACGCCACTCAATTTCGCGCCCGATCACATCGAGTTCAAGGCATATTTCGCCTTCCTCATCGCTCATAGCCGCGAGATCGGCGCCCGACAGGCAATCCTCAATACCGGTTGCCTTAAGCGCCTTACTCAGCACAGTTATGCGGTAGCGGACGCGTTGAACAAACTCTGTTTGCGCCGCAGTCACCCCGGCTTCTTGTTCGAGACGGTCGCATTCGGCCAAGGTAGCGGATAGCGTCCCCGCCACTTGCTGTGTTTTCAGTACAACATTCTGACCTTTAAAATCCATACCCGGCTCGAGTAGCGAGCCATTGTGCTGTCGTCGCAGGGTCGAAACGAGCGAGATCAATTCGTGCGGATGTTCGCCGGGCACCAGCTTCATGGCCAGGCAGGAGCGCGCCAGCACGTTGTCCTTGCGAGAAATAATGCCGCTCAACATTTCGGCAATGGCCAGGATTTGTCCTGCAGCGCTGATCTTGGCGCCAGCACTTTGTCGTGGATAGCCTGTACCATCAAAACGCTCGTGGTGTTCACCCACCGCGCGGGACACCTCCTGGGGATATTGCGCCAGGTCTTCCAGAACCATCTGGCCAATGCGCGGATGTACCGCAACATGCTTCCATTCGTCCGGTAACAGTTTGCGCTTTGAGTACAAATAATCCGGATTAATGTAGAGCTCACCAATGTCATGCAATAGGCCACCCAGGGCAAGCACGGTTGGCGCGACCCCCCAGCTGGCGCGATGAATGCCGATGGAGGTGGCGATTAAGGACACCAGCACGGCGTGACGGAATCCGCCGCTACCGTTCTCGTGCGCGGTGGTGAGCAGCAACAGCGCAACTGGATCCAGCCGGGCGACGGTTAGGGTTTCCAGCACCGCCGCTTTTTCCGCACCCATGAAGCAGGACAGTGCAGGAATAGTGTCATATAGATTTAAGGCCTCCTGCAGGATAGCGTCGGAATTAATGCCACCTGCAACGGCGAGCGTCTTTTCCAGGGGTTTGCGCAACTTGCGCTTTAGCAGTCGTTCCTGGAGTGCCGGTGTAATTTCGGCGTCTCGAGCCCATAGCTTGGTGCCGCGTTCGTCAAATATATCTTCGGCTGCGGTAACCTGCTTTACCTGAGACAGCTTGATGATGTTATTCAGGCAATGCTCATTAACCGTGTTTACGTTGTGTTCCATGATTTCCTCGTGAATCGGTTTTTCTTTATCGACCTCCTGTGACCTATCTTTATAGTAGGCATCTAGCGGGGTTCGAATTTGCGTGCCAGCGCTGTACCTGGAAACGTTGGCGGCGGACACATTAATTTAGACATACCGGACGGACCTTGTTAGCGCACGGTATCCGTTAAATGCCACCCGAATTCAGTGCACTAACCAGCAGCGGACGAAAGCGCGCGGTGAGCGGATGTTCCGTGCCCAGCATATCGAATAAAGCCACCAGCCCGCGCCGTCCGATGTCATCGCGGAAGCCGCGTCCGCGCTGAGCGATTTCCAGCAGTTGTGCCATGGCGCTTTCTAAATCATCCGACACCAGTTGCACGGCGGCAAGTTGGTAACGCGCTTCCAAATCGTCCGGGTTAGTTTCGATACGCTGCGTGAGCGTTGCTAGGGGTGGGGCATCTTCTGCGGCGAGGATGAAATCGAGATGCGTAAGCAGGCGGCTGATTTCGGCATCTTCGCGCAGGGCGGTGGTGAGAGATGTAAGCAGATCGTGGGCGGGGCGATATTCGTTTTGGCCCATCAACAGCTTGGCGAGATCGGCAGGGATGCGCGGGTTGGTGGGGTCGGCTAGCGCCGCATCCACGAGCTGCATGCGTGCTGTCTGAAAATCACCGCGCCGCTGCGCTTCCAGTGCGCGCACATGTACCACATCCACATCGCGTGCGATAAACCGTTCCAACACTTTGTGGAATACGGCATCCGGTTCGGCGCCGTGGATGGTGTGCACCACTTTGCCATGGCGAAAAAATTTCACCGTGGGCACGCTGGCCACGCCGTACTGGTGCGCGATCTGGCCCAGCTCGTCGGTATTGGCCAGCACCAGCAGGCATTTGCCACTGTATTCTGTGACAAGCTTAATCAGGCGCGGATTGAGCAGCATGCAGGGGCCGGCCTTGGGCGTCCAGAAGTGCACCATGACGGGACCTTTGTTGGAGTTGCCCAAAACCAGCTGGTTGAAATTTTCGCGGCTGGCTTCTAATACGAAGGGGGAGGGGGGCATGTTCGGTTTGGGTGTAGATAAACGAGGGCGGTCGGGAAATGTAAGCCTACCACTGAAAGGGAATGACGGCTTTCTTCAGCGGCCGTTAAAACGATTTTGCCGCGCGGCTGATTGCGTATAAAATAGGCAGCCTTTTCTCCGGCATCCATTACCCAGTGCAAATCGGCCCCTACACCCTGAAGAATAATCTGATCGTCGCCCCCATGGCGGGCGTGACCGATCGGCCTTTCCGCCAATTGTGTAAGCAATTGGGCGCGGGCATGGCGGTGTCGGAGATGGTGGCGAGCAATTCTTTGCTGTGGGGTTCGGCCAAGACGCAGCGCCGCGCCAATCACGAAGGCGAAGTCGATCCGATTTCAGTACAGATCGCCGGTGCCGATCCGCAGATGATGGCCGAGGCTGCTAAATACAACGCAGATAATGGCGCGCAGATTATTGATATCAATATGGGTTGCCCGGCGAAGAAGATTTGCAATGTGATGGCCGGTTCCGCGCTGTTACAAAACGAATCCTTGGTCGCGCAAATTCTGGCCAGCGTAGTGAATGCGGTGAAGGTGCCGGTGACGCTGAAGATTCGCACCGGCTGGGACCGCGATCACAAGAACGCTTTAAACATTCTTAAGTTGGCGCAGGATGCGGGTATTCAAATGCTGGCGATCCATGGCCGCACCCGTGCGTGCGGCTATTCAGGCGAAGCGGAATACGACACCATCGCGGCGATTAAAGCGGCCGCACACATTCCGATTATCGCCAACGGCGATATCACCACGCCGGAAAAAGCGAAGTTTGTGTTGGAACACACCCGAGCCGATGCGGTGATGATCGGCCGCGCGGCGCAAGGCCGGCCGTGGATTTTCCGCGAGATCGCGCATTATCTGACCACGGGCGAGAAATTGCCGGAGCCGGAGGTCGCCGAAATCCACCGCGTGCTGGTGGATCACCTAGCCGATCTATATGGCTTTTACGGCGAATACACCGGCGTGCGCATGGCGCGCAAACACATCTCTTGGTACACCAAGGGGCTCATCGGCTCGGCCAGCTTTCGCCACCGCATGAATCAATTGGAATCGACGCAGCAGCAACTTGACGCGGTGAATGTATTTTTTGCGCAACTATTGGATCACGCGCCGCGTTTGACTTACGAATTACAGGCAACCGAACTCGCCGCATAAAAACAAGCCCGCCACAGAGCGGGTACGGCGCATCACTACAGCGGAACAGGGACGGCAGGATGGCACAGAAAGACAATGAGCTCTCGGCTTGCGTACGCAAAGCCGTGCACGATTATTTTAAGCACCTCGATGGGGAAAAGCCCGGCACCGTGTACGACATGGTGCTGACGTGCGTGGAGCGGCCGCTGATTGAAACCGTGCTCTACCACACCGAGGGCAATCAAACCCGCGCCTCGGAATTGCTCGGCATCAACCGCAACACGCTGCGCAAGAAAATGCAGCAATACAAAATCAAATAACTTATCGAAATTATCATGGCCATCATTAAGCGCGCGCTCCTCAGTGTTTCCGACAAGCAAGGCATCCTCGACTTCGCCAGGGGATTGAAAAAATACAATGTGGAGATTCTCTCCACCGGCGGCACGGCCAAACTGCTGAGTGAAAACGGCATCGCGGTAACCGAGGTTGGCGATTACACCGGCTTTCCCGAAATGCTCGACGGCCGCGTGAAAACGCTGCACCCGAAAATACATGGCGGCATTCTCGGCCGGCGCGATGACCCGAGCCATGTGCAAGCCATGCAAGAAGCGAATATGCCGCCGATTGATATGGTGGTGGTAAATCTGTATCCGTTCGCGGCGACCATCGCCCGCCCCAATTTCACGCTCAACGATGCGATTGAAAATATCGACATTGGCGGCCCGACCATGGTGCGCGCCGCCGCAAAAAACTACGCGCATGTCGCCGTGGTCACCGACCCCGCAGATTACAAACCGCTGCTGTCAGAAATGGATATGACCGGCGGCCTGATCGGCGGCGATACCTGTTTCAGTCTGGCGCAGAAGGCGTTCTCGCATACTGCCGAATACGATTCCACCATCAGCAATTATCTGACGTCGATCGATTCGCGCGGCCGGCGCGAGGGCTTTCCGAAACAGCTCAATCTGAATTTCATTCAAGCGCAGGAATTGCGCTACGGCGAGAACCCGCATCAAAGCGCGGTTTTTTACACTACCTCGGCGGAGCGCGAAGCGTCCATCGCCACCGCGCGTCAGCTGCAAGGCAAAGAGCTCTCTTACAACAACATCGCCGACGCCGATGCCGCCTTGGAATGCATCAAACAATTCAACGAGCGTCCCACCTGCGTCATCGTCAAGCACGCCAATCCCTGCGGCGTGGCGTATGGCGAGACCTTGCTGGAGGCGTATAACCGCGCCTACCAGACCGATCCCGAATCCGCTTTTGGCGGCATCATCGCCTTTAATCGCGAATTGGACGCCGACACCGCGAAAGCTATTGTCGAGAAGCAGTTCGTGGAAGTGATCATCGCGCCGAAAGTCAGCGCTGCGGCGGTAGAAGTGGCGGCAGCGAAAAAGAATGTGCGCTTGTTGGAATGTGGCGCCTGGCCCAGTGAGCCAGCGCCGCGCCTGGATTTCAAAAAGGTCAACGGCGGTTTGCTGGTGCAGGAAGCCGACCTGGCGCTGTACGATGAGCTGAAGGTGGTGACGAAGCGCGCGCCCACCGATGCGGAAATGTCGGATCTGCTGTTCGCCTGGCGCGTGGCTAAATTCGTGAAATCGAACGCCATCATCTACGCCAAGGACAAAATGACCATCGGTGTCGGCGCCGGCCAAATGAGCCGCATCAATTCCGCGCGCATTGCCGGTATCAAGGCCGAGCACGCGGGTTTAACCGTCGTCGGCTCGGTCATGGCCTCGGACGCCTTCTTCCCGTTCCGCGACGGCATCGACCAAGCCGCCGCCGCGGGTGTCAAAGCCGTGATTCAACCCGGCGGCAGCATGCGCGACGAAGATGTGATCGCGGCGGCAGACGAGCATGGCATGGCGATGGTGTTCACCGGCATGCGGCATTTTAGGCACTAAAACTGGTAACCACGGGGGACACGGGGATCACGGGGAAGGCAAAAAGTGTTTTCTCCGTGTACCCCGTGGTAAATAATTTGAAAAATTATGAAACTACTCGTCATCGGTAACGGCGGCCGCGAACATGCGCTGGCGTGGAAGCTGGCGCAATCAAAGCGCATCCAGTGCATCTACGTTGCGCCCGGCAACGGTGGCACCGCGCTCGACCCGGATTTGGCCAATGTACCGCTGACCAGCATTCCAGAGTTGCTCGCTTTCGCGCAGCAGGAAAATATTTACCTCACCGTGGTTGGACCCGAAGCCCCTTTAGCGGCAGGCGTGGTCGATGCCTTCCGCGCGGCGGGACTCAAGATTTTCGGCCCAACCCAGGCGGCGGCGCAGTTGGAATCCTCCAAAGATTTCGCCAAAGATTTTATGCTGCGCCACGGCATTCCCACGGCGGCGTATGGCACGTTTACTGATGCGGATGTGGCGCATGCTTATATCGAAACTCACGGCGCACCGATCGTGGTTAAAGCCGATGGCTTAGCCGCAGGCAAAGGCGTGGTAGTCGCGCAAAATAAAGACGAAGCGCACGCCGCCGTCGATATGATGCTCGGCGACCAAAAACTAGGCGAAGCCGGCGCGCGCGTGGTGATCGAAGAATGCCTGCTGGGCGAAGAAGCGAGCTTCATTGTGCTGGTCGATGGCGAACACGTGCTGGCCCTGGCCACCAGCCAAGATCACAAACGTTTGCTGGATAATGATCAAGGCCCCAACACCGGCGGCATGGGCGCGTATTCCCCGGCGCCGGTGGTTACACCCGAACTGCACGCGCGCATCATGCGCGAAGTGATTCACCCCACCGTGCAAGGCATGGCGAAAGATGGCATTCCCTACACCGGTTTTTTATACGCAGGCGTGATGATCGACGGCCAAGGCGTGCCGAAAGTGTTGGAGTTCAATTGCCGCATGGGCGACCCGGAAACGCAGCCGATCATGCTGCGCTTGAAAAGCGATTTGGTGACCCTGCTCGAGCACGCAGTGGCCGGCACGCTGGATAAAGTCGAAGCCGAATGGGACCGGCGCACCGCACTGGGCGTGGTGATGGCCGCCGCCAACTATCCCGACACCCCGCGCAAAGGCGATGAGATCAGTGGCTTGCCGCCCAAGGGGGACGACTACATGGTGTTTCATGCGGGCACGCAATTAGTGGACAAAAAAATCCTCACGGCAGGCGGGCGCGTCTTATGCGTCACGGCACTGGGCGATACAGTAAAAATGGCGCAGCGCCGCGCGTATGAAATCGCCGATCAAATTAAATTTGCGGGCGCGCAACTGCGCCGTGATATCGGCTATCGCGCCATCGGGCCGCGATCAAAGTAAACCCTTAGGAGTAAACAATGACCAAACCTTTTGTCGCAGTATTGATGGGCTCCGATTCCGATCTGCCCACCATGCAATCCACCTTGGATACGCTCAGCAGCTTAGGGGTGACATGGGAAGTAAAAATTTCTTCCGCGCACCGTACGCCGGATGCCACACGCGCTTATGTGCTCGATGCCGATCAGCGCGGCTGCCAGGTATTCATTTGCGCCGCAGGGCTGGCCGCACATCTCGCCGGGAATGTGGCGGCGCACACCCTGCGCCCCGTGATCGGCGTGCCGATGGAAGGTGGCCCGCTGTCGGGCTGGGATTCGCTGCTCTCTACTGTGATGATGCCGGGCGGCATTCCCGTCGCGAGTGTGGCTGTGGGTAAAGCGGGCGCGAAAAATGCGGCCTATCTCGCAGCGCAGATTCTCGCTTGCGCAGATGGCGCGTTGCACAAGCGTCTGATCGACGAACGTGCCGCGAATGCTGCGCAGATCATGCAGAAAGATGCGGCGTTGCAGGCGAAGCTGAAGGGCTAGCGCAACACTCCTCTCGACCGCTTGACATACCATTATTAGTATATACATAATGTGGTATGTGGCAGATCGAAGAACATCGTCGCGTGGATAAACAACTTTCGGGTGCTGTTCCAATCGAAGTTTTGAAGCGCTATGAGAAGTGGAAAGACATTGCCAGGCTCTCGGGACCGCCTGGTTTGCGCGCCATCAAGGGGTTTCACGACGAAGCGCTGTCTGGCGAATGGAAGGGCCATCGTTCTTCCCGGCTCGGGCTACAGTGGCGGTTGATTTACCGGGTCGCTGCCAATGTATTGCTGATCCAAGTGGTTCAAGTCACCGCCCATGATTACAGGAGGCCATGAAATGAAAGAATTCCGCCCGGCAAAAAAACGCGTTGAGGTCTCAGTGGGAGAGTCTGTCCGCATCCTGCGCGAACTCCAGGAGCTCAGCCAAAGCCAACTCTCCAAGCTGACGGAGATTCCTCAAGCGACCATCTCGGCCATCGAGAACGGCCGAGTGAATTTGGGTGTCGAGCGCGCGAAGGTGCTCGCTCGCGCACTTAACTGTCATCCCGCCGTACTCGTGTTTCCCGGCTGGGAAGTTTCGCAAGAGCGCGCAGCCTAAGCTGCGGTCAACTGGACGACCTTCAAACGGCACTTGCCGTATCCCTTGGCACTATGCACCTCATAAACCATGCGGCCTTGCGCGCGCACCTCAAGCGCGGCGGTGTGATCGCCTACCCCACCGAGTCTTGCTATGGCTTGGGTTGTGATCCGCGCAATCGCGCGGCGGTGCAAAAAATCCTGCGTTTGAAACACCGGCCTTGGACCAAGGGTCTGATTCTAGCCGCGGCCAATCTGCAACAAATCGCGCGATTTATTCTGCCTATCAGTGCCACTGAGAGGGCGATACTCGATCAATATTGGCCGGGGCCGTACACCTTCTTATTGCCTGCTTCTAACCGCGCGCCCAAATTGCTGATCGGGAAACACCGCAGCCTCGCCGTGCGCATCTCCGCGCATCCCGAGGTCGCCCGGCTCACACGGGCGTTGGGGCCGCTGGTCTCCACCAGCGCCAATGTCTCTGGCGCTAAGCCGATTAAAACCTATGCCGAGGCGCAGCGCGCATTCGGACAAGATGTGTGGGTGCTGCCGGGGCGAATCGGTAAGCGCAAGCTGCCGTCCGTTATAATCGATCTTCAATCCGGCAAGAAACTGCGTGGTTAATCATGGATACAGCTCGCGTCAAAACCTTTCTCACTGAACTGCAAGAACTGATCGTCGAACGCTTGGAACAAGTGGACGGCAAGGCCTTCAAGCGCGATGCCTGGCAGCGCCCCGAGGGCGGCGGCGGTTTATCGTGCGTGATGGAAGAAGGCAATGTGTTTGAACGCGGCGGTGTGAATTTCTCGCACGTATTCGGCGACAAGCTGCCGCCCTCGGCCTCGGCCAATCGGCCGGAGCTGGCGGGGCGAAGCTTCGAAGCGATGGGGGTATCGCTGGTGCTGCATCCGCGCAATCCCTATGCGCCGACGGTGCATATGAATGTGCGCTGTTTCGTGGCAAAGAAAAATGGGGCCGAGCCCGTATGGTGGTTTGGCGGCGGCATGGACCTCACACCGTATTACGGTTTTGTTGACGATGCCGTGCATTTCCATCAAATGTGCCAAAACGCATTGAATCCCTTTGGCGAGCAATATCATCCGCGTTTTAAAAAATGGTGCGACGAATACTTTTATCTCAAGCACCGGGCTGAACCGCGCGGCGTGGGCGGGATTTTCTTCGATGATTTTTCCGAGGGCGGCTTCGAGGCGGCGTTCAATCTGACCGAGAGTGTGGGCGATCATTTCCTGCCGGCGTATGTTCCCATTTTAGAAAGACGGTTGGATATACCGTATGGTGAACACGAACGCGACTTCCAAGCTTATCGCCGTGGGCGCTATGTAGAGTTCAATCTCGTGTATGACCGGGGCACGATCTTCGGCCTGCAAAGCGGCGGGCGCACCGAATCCATTCTGATGTCGCTGCCGCCGATCGTGAAATGGCGCTACGACTGGCACCCCGAGCCGGACTCCCCCGAGGCCAAGCTCTACACCGATTTCCTGATCGGTAAGGATTGGTTATAGCCAGGAGGTGAAACGTGAAAGTGGTGTGGAATGCCCCGAATGTTCTCACCCTGCTGCGCGTACTCGCCGCGCCCCTGCTGGCGTATTTTCTCATGCGCGCTTATTACGAATACGCGCTCTATACTTTTGTCTTTGCCGCCATCACCGATGCCCTCGACGGTTTCATCGCGCGCCATTTCGATCTCTATACCGAATTCGGCGCCGCGTTGGACCCGCTGGCGGATAAGCTCATCACCCTCACCTGTCTGGTGATTCTCACCTTCCAAGGCTGGGTGCCGCTGTGGCTGACCTTGGCCATCGTGGTGCGCGATACCGTGATTGTCGCCGGCGCCTTTTCTTATCATCACTTATTCGGCGAAGTGGATATCCATCCCACTTGGTTGGGCAAGCTCCATACTTTCGCCGCCTTTGCCTTGTTCATCGTGGTGCTGACCCATGCCGCGCGGCTGATTGACGCATCGGGTTGGCTCACGGCCAGCTTCCTCGCGGTGCTCGTCACCACGCTCGTCAGCATGGCGCAGTATGTCGTGCTATGGGGGCGCAAAGCCGCGCTGGAGGCGGAGCGCCGGGCTAAAGCTTCTCATTAAACACCCGGAAAATCGCTACTTCGGCGCGAGGGCTTTTATTTCTAAAGCCTCCTCTTGCAATGTGCGCTCAGGTTTCGTAGCATGCGTTCCATGTTAAATACTTGGCCGAAATTCCTGGTTGTTGTGCTGGTGGCGAGCCTTCAATGCTTCGCACCGCTGA
>JBBTCZ010000002.1:0-91626 GCA_038042985.1 Pseudomonadota bacterium | reverse complement strand
TCCGTTTAGCCAAATTTATAGGCTCAGAGGTGTCTAGTAAACTGGGGGCGATTCACAATAACCAAAGCACGACCCCATCATTTGTTGCTCCTTCTTGAAACGTAAGCACCAAACGCAACGAACATGGTTTGCAAAAAAATAAACCAAAGAGTAGCGCTTAATGGAACATCCATTGGCCCCCATCCCGTTTTAATTTGGTCATAAACAAGCATGGTCACATTCGGAATTACCGGGATAACTAGAGTAACTACAAGAGCTGACTTACTCGTAAGGAAATACTGAGCAAAATAACCAAAAATGAAAGGGATGAATACTGTGATAACAAACATGGCCAATGGTAAAGACTTTCCTCCGAGCATCTTCCCTATGCCAACGAAAAGCAACGTATAGAGCAGTGTGCCCCAAGTAAGCACTTTCAAGTGCTTCATGATTTATTCTCAGTTAGGAAAATCATCGCCATCCGACGGTGGATTACCAGAGTACGCAGGAATTTGCGGTGATGGTAAATTTGGCACCCCACACTTCTGAGCTGCAGAGAAGATAGGGTCAGGCCTTTACCTTATATCTGTGCGCTTGGTGAATTCACTTTCTAATTGCACCATGCTTAAGCCGGCTCCAAACCAATCACGAGGCGCTGCCCTAGCAGGCTGATCGCTTGTGCAATGCGCGGCAACTTCGATTGGTAGTGGGGGTCAAGCAGGCGACGGACTTCTTTTTCGTCCACGCCAAGCTGTTTGGCGAGTTGCATTTTGCTGATACCGGCCTCGCGCATCGCGACGAACAGCGCTGCTTTCGCCATCGTCTCCGCGGGCGGCGCCACAAGATGCTCGCGGCGCTTTGTCTTGCTGGGCTCGGGGAAATCGATTCCTTCGATCATATACGTCGCAAAGACTTCGTCCATCGCGTCGGATGCTTGATCGAGCGCGTCTTGCTTGTCTTCGCCCTGCGTAATCAACTGCGGCAAGTCGCGACACGTGACGACGTAGCCGCCCTCGTCGGAAGCGGTGAGCATTACGGGGTACTGAAAGCGATTCATGGTGAACACCTCTTACAAGTCATTTGGTTTGACGCCAATTTCCCGCACGGCGATTCCTGTACCCACCAGGGCAAGTGGTAAATACGAGCGAAACCCACGCCCAAATCAACGCGCCGCTGAAATAACAAAGTCCCGCTTGATCGGCGCTTCCGACTGCGGGCCGAACCATTTGTCGAAGATGCGTTTGGCTGCGCCTGATTTTTCCATGTCGAGCAGGGTCTGGTTCACGAACGCCACCCAGGCGGTGTCGCCCTTGCGCATGCCCAGGCCGTAGGGCTCATCCGAAATACGCAGCGCGGGAATTTCATACGCGGTCTTATCCGGCGCTTTGGCCAGGATGCCGGCCAAGATCGCTTCGTCGGTGGTGATGGCGGCCACGCGCTTTTGTCGCAGGGCGAGGAAGGCTTGCGGGTAATCGTCAAACGACAGCACGGTGGCGCTGGGCACGGCGCGCTTCACATTCTGCTCCGAGGTGGAGCCCTTGGCGGTGGCGATGCGTTTTCCTTCCAGATCTTTCAGGCTATGCAGCGCGCCCATGGGCGCGATGAATTTTTGCCCGGTTAAAAAATACGCATGGCTAAAATCGATTTGCTGCGCACGTTCGGGGTTTTTGGTCATGGTGGCGGCGATGATGTCGATGTTACCGGAGACCAGTTGCGGGATGCGATTGGCCGAGGTGACGGGCTTCAACTCCAGCTTCACGCCGAGCTTGTCGGCGATGGCGCGCATGAAGTCCACGTCGTAGCCGACGATGCTGCGGGTTTGGGCATCGACATAGCCGAATGGGGGCAGGCTGTCTTTGACCCCGGCTACTAATACGCCTTTGGCTTTGATGTTGGCTAGGGTGTCGGCTTGGGCCAGGGGTAGGCTGAATAGGGCTAGGGTGAAGGCGGCTAGCCAGTATTTGTAAGCTTGCATCGGGGTATTCCTTTTCTGTACCTAAAAAAGACGACTTGATTTGCGATGAAACTTAGCCAAGGTAGGCTACCGCTTTATTCCTTCCCCCTACCAGGGGGAAGGTTAGGATGGGGGTGAGAAATTCTTGATCCCCACCCTAAACCCTCCCCTTTTCAAGGGGAGGGGATTCTCTTCGTTTCTTGTTGGCTGAGGATCATTGCTAATCAGCACTTCTTATAAGGCAAACACCCACGCTCAATGCATGGGCGACAAAACTTGTTTCAAAAATTGTTTCGCGCGGGGATGCGCCGGTTCGAGGAAGAACCGTTCCGGCGGGGCTTCTTCCACCACGCGGCCTTGATCCATGAACACGACGCGATGCGCTACTTCGCGCGCGAAGCCCATTTCGTGCGTGACGACCATCATAGTCATGCCGTCACGCGCCAAGCCTTGCATCACCGCTAGCACCTCGCCGATCATTTCCGGATCGAGCGCGGAGGTCGGCTCGTCGAACAGCAATATCTTGGGGCGCATGGCCAGCGCACGCGCGATGGCTACCCGCTGCTGCTGCCCGCCCGAGAGTTGGTTGGGATAGGCATCGCGTTTATCCGCGAGACCGACGCGCTGCAATAGGGCCTGCGCCTGCTGCTCTGCTTCATCGCGCGCCATGCGGCGCACTTTCATCGGGGCGAGGAGGATGTTTTGCAGGACGGAGAGATGAGGATAGAGATTGAAATGCTGAAACACAAAGCCGACTTCCGCACGCAGGCGATTGATATCGGTGGAGGGCGAACTCAGGTCTTGGCCATCGACGACCAGGCGGCCCTGCTGGATCGGCTCCAAGCGATTCACCGCGCGCACCAGGGTCGATTTACCGGAACCCGATGGGCCGCACACCACCACGACCTCGCCCGGCATGACGCGCAAATTAATGTCGTCCAACACATGCAAAGCGCCAAACCACTTGTGCACCTGCTCAAAGTGGATCATCGGCTCGGGCGGGTTTTGTTCGGGGGTGGACATGGGGGAAGTATAGCAGCGAGCTGATAACCCCCCTTCGCCGAACCAGGGAAGAGGTGGACGCTATGGCGTGATTGAACTAACCTCAAATTCTCATGAATAACACCCCCCCTATCTTCGTTGCACGCCAGCTCTCCAAAATCTATCGCATGGGCGAGGTGGAGGTGCATGCCTTGCGCGGCATCGACTTGGAACTGTATCGCGGTGAGCTGGTGGTGGTGCTCGGGCCATCGGGCAGCGGCAAATCGACGCTGCTGAATATCCTGGGGGGGCTGGATGTGCCCACCAGCGGCGAGGTGAGTTATCTCGATCACAAGCTCACCGGTGCGACCGAAGCGGAGCTCACACGCTTTCGGCGCGAGCATGTCGGTTTCGTGTTTCAGTTCTACAACCTGATCCCCAGCCTTACCGCGCGTGAGAATGTGGCGGCGGTGACCGAGATATCAGAATCGCCCATGCGTCCGGAAGAGGCGTTGCGTCTGGTGGGCTTGGGCGAGCGCTTAGATCACTTCCCCGCTCAACTCTCCGGCGGCGAACAGCAACGCGTGGCCATCGCCCGCGCCGTGGCAAAGAACCCCGCTGTGCTGTTGTGCGACGAACCGACCGGGGCGCTCGATTCGACTACGGGCGTGGTGGTGTTGGAAGTTTTGGAAAAAGTGAATCGTGAACTCGGTACGCTCACAGTACTGATCACCCACAACGCGGGCATCGCCGATATGGCGGACCGGGTGATTCGCTTATCGGATGGGCACATCGCCGAGATGCACAGCAACGCGGTGAAAAAAGCGGCGCACGAGTTGAGCTGGTAAACCATGCGCGCACTCGATCTAAAACTGCTTCGCGATCTCTGGCACCTGCGCGGCCAAGTGTTGGCTATCGCGGCGGTGATCATGGGCGGCGTGGCGACGCTGGTGATGTCGCTCTCTACCTACGATTCATTGGTCACGACCCGCGACCGTTTCTATCGTGAATACCGCTTCGCCGAAGTGTTCGCCAATCTCAAGCGTGCGCCCGAGCCCGTGGCCGAACGACTGCGCGCTATCCCCGGTGTGGCCCATTTGGAAACGAGGGTGATCGCGGGGGTGAAGCTGGAGGTGGAAAACTTCACCGACCCCATCACCGGCCTGCTGCTCTCGGTGCCGGATAGCGGCGAGCCGCTGCTCAACACGCTGTATCTGAAACGCGGACGCATGGTGCAGCCCTATAGCACAGACGAGGTGGTGCTCTCGGATACCTTCGCCGATGCACATCAATTGCAACCGGGCAATAAGCTCGCCGCCATCATCAACGGCAAGCGCAAGCTGCTGACGATCGTCGGCGTTGCGGTATCGCCGGAGTATGTTTATCAAATCGCGCCCGGCGCCATGTTCCCCGACTATAAACGCTATGGCGTGTTGTGGATGGGCCGCCATGCCCTGGCCGCCGCTTACGACGTGGCGGGCGCTTTCAACAATGTGACGCTGATGCTGAGCAAAGGCGCGCAGGTGCAGGAGGTGATTGACCGTGCGGACGTAATCCTCGGCACTTATGGCGGCACTGGGGCTTATGGGCGCAAGGATCAATTCTCCAATCGCTTTCTCAGCGAAGAGTTGAAGCAGTTGCAGACTACGGCGACGATTTTCCCCGCTATCTTTTTGGGCGTGGCGGCCTTTTTGCTCAATGTGGTGGTGAGCCGTCTGATTGCTTTGCAGCGAGAGCAGATCGCCACACTTAAAGCCTTTGGCTACACCTATTTCGCCATCGGCTGGCACTATGTGAAACTGGTGATGCTGATGGTGATTTTTGGCGTGGCGGGCGGCATCGCCTTAGGCGCTTGGTTCGGCCAGGGGCTCTCCAATGTGTATATGGAGACGACCTTTCGCTTCCCTTATCTCGACTACAAGATCAATGCAGGGGTGGTATTTATTTCACTGAGCATCACCATGGCGGCAGCGATCAGCGGCACGCTGTTTTCGGTCGCGCGCGCAGTGCGCCTCTCACCCGCCGAAGGCATGCGCCCTGAGATGCCTGCAAACTATCGCACTACCCTCGCGGAGCGCATCGGCTTGCAACGCTGGTTCACCGCGCCCACACGCATGATCTTGCGCCACATCGAGCGCCGCCCAATCAAATCGATGCTGACAGTGCTCGGCATTGGCTGCGCCTGCGCGCTGATGATGGTGGGTAATTATCAAAAAGGCGCAATTGATTTCATGGTGGATGTGCAGTTTCGTCAGGCAGGTCGTGAAGACCTGGCGCTGGCTTTTATCGAGCCGACTTCGGGCCATGCCTTGCATGAACTGGCCGCTATACCAGGCGTGGATCATGTGGAGGGCTTTCGCGATGTGCCCGCTATTTTGCGCTCTCGCCAATACAGTTACCGCACTGCGGTGTATGGGATTTTGCCCGAGGGCCAACTGCATCGTTCGCTCGATAGCCAATTGAAACCGATCCAAGTGCCGCCAAATGGCGTGGTGCTCACCGACCACTTGGCCAATAAAATTTTGCATGTGAAGCCGGGCGATATGCTCACGGTAGAAGTGCTGGAAGGCAACCGCCCGATACGCCAGGTGCCCGTACTGGGCATCACCCAACAATATCTGGGCGTGTCGGCTTATATGCAGCAAGACTCGCTCAATACGCTGATGCGCGAGGGCAATGTGGTCTCAGGCGCTTATCTGGCGATTGAACCGGGCGCGGAAAAAACCGTCTATGAAAAACTACATGATCGGCCGCGTGTCCTAGGCATGGTCGCCAATGCCGCCGCGATTCAGAGCTTTTACGACACCATTGGCGAGTTTGTGCTGTTCTACAACATGATCTCCACCATACTCGCCGCCAGCATCGGTTTCGGCGTGGTGTATAACAGCGCGCGCATCGCGCTCTCGGAGCGGGGGCGCGAGTTGGCGAGCCTGCGTGTGCTAGGCTTCACCCGAGGCGAGATCGCCTATATTCTGCTAGGAGAATTGGGACTCTTGACCTTGGCTGCCATCCCGGTTGGATTTTTGCTAGGCGTGGGCTTGGTCAGTATTTTGGTGCAAGCCTTTGAGAGCGATCTCTACCGGCTGCCACTGATTTTGAACCCGAGCAACTATGCGATGGGTGCAACCGTGGTGGTGGCTTCTGCGCTGGTATCGGGTTTACTGATATGGCGACGGCTTGGGCAACTGGATTTGGTGGCCGTGCTGAAGACGAGGGAATAGGGTTGAACACATTCTAGGGTGTCTGAGTAACCCCTCTCCCTAGCCCTCTCCCCGCAAGTGGGCGAGGGCTAGGGAGAGGTCAAATCTTTCTCGACAGTTTAATTTGGCATGGAAGAAAAAAATAAAATGCGATTGCGTGCAAACATCGGTATCACCTTCCTCGTCTTAGCCCTGGCAGGCGCCTTGATCTATGGCTTTCTGCCGCGCGCGGAGACGGTAGATATCGCCTCCACAGCAAAAGGGCCGCTTGCTGTCACTATCGAAGAGGAAGGCAAAACACGCGTCATGGAGCGATTTGTTGTCTCTGCGCCGATGTCGGGTTACGCACGGCGTATCGTTTTACGGGTGGGCGATGCGGTAAAGCAGGGCCAGGTATTGGTAGAAATTGAACCCGCTCGATCCGATGCGCTTGACCCGCGTTCACGCGTGCAAGCCCAAGCCCAAGTGAACGCCGCCCAAGCAAATGTCGCTGCCGCGCGAGAAAATGCGCGCGCTGCCGCAGCACAAGCTGATCTGGCGCGCCAAGAGTTGCAGCGCACCGAATCGCTACGCACGGCCAACTTTATTTCCGAACAAGCTTTGGATAAAGCGCGCTCGGAGGTCAGCCGCACCAAAGCCGCACATTTAGCTTCAGAGCATGCCATCAACGTCGCACGCTTCGAGCTTGAGATGACACGCGCGGCACTCGCAAAAAGTAGCAGTTTGCAAACTGGCAAACCCGCCGAGACTTTAAGCGTGCGCGCACCAGTCGATGCCCATGTACTTAAGTTGGTGCACGAGAGCGAAGGCACAGTGCAGGCGGGGCAACCCTTAATCGAGATTGGAAATCCCGAAACCTTGGAGGTGGTGGTCGAGGTGCTGTCCACCCATGCGGTGCAAATTGCACCTGGCTCAAAGGTGCTGCTGGATCGCTGGGGCAGTAGTGAGACGCTACAAGGCGCGGTGCGCATGATCGAACCCGCTGGGTTTACTAAAGTGTCCGCGCTCGGCGTGGAAGAGCAACGCGTACGCGTGATCGCAGACATTACCTCGCCGCGTGAAATTTGGCGTCGCCTGGGCGATAGTTACCGAGTAGAAGCGCGCTTTGTGGTTTGGGAAGGTGCAGATGTATTGCAAATTCCCGCCAGCGCCCTTTTTAAATTCAAGCAGGGTTGGGCTGTTTTTATCGTGGAGAACGGTCGCGCGAAAACCCAACAGCTTGAAATCGGTCAACGCGCGGGACTGATCGTGCAGGTGCTATCGGGAATCAAAGCAGGGGATCAGATCATCACGCATCCCGATGACAAGATTAAGGATGGAGGACGGGTGAAAGCGCGTTGAATTAAACAGCCTGCTTCAAGATTTCAATCACTTCCTCATCTTCCACCTGGGGAAAATCGCGGTAAAACTGCCCGACCGCCCGAAAATCATAGGGCGTTTCCAGGCACACCACTTCATCGCAATACCCCGCCACTTTATCGATCGTATCGGGTGGCGCAACCGGCACGGCGCAAATCAGCTTGGCCGTGCCTTTAGCGCGCAGCGAATGCAGCGCGGAGATCATGGTGGCGCCGGTGGCCAGGCCATCATCCACCACGATCACGATGCGCCCGACCGGATCGATCGGCGCTCGAATCGGGGTGTACTGGGCGCGGCGACGGCGCATGGTCTCCATCTGACGCGTTTTTTCCTGCTCGATGTAAGCCGGCGTCGCACCTGCCGCAAGCGCGTATTCCGAGACATAGGTCCAACCGCTTTCGTCTACTGAACCGACGGCAAACTCTGCGTTAGAGGGCGCACCAAGTTTGCGCACCAGCACCACATCCAACTCGCCTTGCAGTGCTTCGGCAATGCGTTTGGCCATGGGCACGGCGCCCCGGGGGATGGCCAGCACAAGCGGATGCTGCCCATGATAGGGGCTGAGCTTGGCGGCGAGTTGGTCAGCCGCGTCGATGCGATTTTTGAAAGGCATATATTCATAATGGCTCCGATAAAGCAGAAATCAAGTTAACGATTCATCGCTCTTGGAAATATTGCCCCTCGGTCGAAGCCTGGCCTGGATCGGCTTTCGTTTATAATCACGGCTTTTCGCCTGCCATGCTCCTTGCCAAGCTGCTTCCTGGCCCCCTCCCCCTTCCCGGCCAATTTCGGCGCTATTCCGGTCTGACCGGCAGCGCTGACGCGCTCGCTTTGGCCGAATTGGCGCAGGCAAAAAAACCGATCCTGGTGCTCACCGCCTCGGCGCTCGACGCGCAGCGCTTGAAGGATGAGATTCCCTGTTTCGACCCCAGCCTATCGGTGCATTTGCTGCCGGATTGGGAAACCCTGCCTTACGACAAATTCTCGCCGCATCAGGATTTGATCTCGGAGCGGCTGGCGACGCTGAACCAGATTAGCCACAATCAATTCGACATTGCGCTGGTGCCGGTGACCACCGCGCTGTACCGGCTGCCGCCGCTGGCTTTTCTCGCGGCGCATACTTTCTTTCTTAAGCAGGGTGAAAAGCTGGATGTGGACGGCTTGCGCAAACAGCTCACGCTGGCGTCTTACACCCACGTCACCCAAGTCCAGGCGCCGGGCGAATATAGCGTGCGCGGCGGGGTGATCGATCTGTTCCCGATGGGCAGCACCGTGCCCTATCGCATCGACTTATTCGACAACGAAATCGACACGCTGCGCACCTTCGATGTCGATACCCAGCGCAGCATCTATCCCGTGAAAGAAGTACGGCTGCTGCCGGCGCGCGAATTTCCGCTGAACGAAACCGGCATTAGCTGCTTTCGCCAAAAATTTCGCGATCAATTCGAAGGTGATCCGTCAAAGCGCCGCTTATATAAAGATGTGAGCAACGGCGTCTCGCCCCCCGGCATCGAGTATTACTTGCCGCTGTTTTTTGAGGCGACGGCGACGCTGTTGGATTATCTGCCGCCCGACCCGCTGCTGTGCCTGCATCATGCGGTGCAGGATGCCGCGGATCAATTTTGGCGCGACACCCGCTCGCGCTATGAGCTGTTACGCGGCGACCGTGATCGCCCGCTGCTGCCGCCGGAAGATTTATTCTTGTCCACCGACCAGTTGTTCGGGCAGCTCAAGGCATTCCCGCGCATCGAGTTGATCGAAGCGGCTGAACCGCCCGCGCACACCGTCGCCTGCGCCACCGAACCCTTGCCGCCGATTCATGTGGATCGGCGCGCGGAGCTGCCGCTTGCCCAGTTGCAGGGATTTCTTGACCGCTTTGACGGCCGCGTATTGATTGCCGCAGAGAGTCTGGGCCGACGCGAAACCATGTCGCAGTTGTTTACAGAACAGGGGATTCATCCTGTGCTGTGCGATAACTATGCGGCGTTTAACGCCAGCGTGGATCGCATCATGCTCGCCGCGCTGCCGGTGAGCCAAGGCTTTGTCCTAGCGAGTGAAAAAATCGCGCTGGTCACCGAGAGCGAGCTATACGCGCTGCAAGTGCGCCAAGCGCGGCTGCGTGAAGTACGTAAAACCAGTTCCGAGCACTTGCTGCGCGACCTGTCCGAGGTGCGCGTGGGCGATCCGGTGGTGCATGAAGAGCATGGCATCGGCCGCTATCTGGGCTTGGTCACGCTCGATTTGGGCGAGGGTGAAACCGAGTTCCTGCATTTGGAATACGCCGGCCCAAGTGAACAGGATAAGCCCAAGCTGTACGTGCCGGTGGCGAGCCTGCACCTGATCAGCCGCTACAGCGGCGGCGCACCGGAAACAGCGCCGCTGCATCGGCTCGGCAGCGGCCAGTGGGAGAAAGCCAAGAAGAAAGCGCGCAAACAAGTACGCGACACGGCGGCCGAGCTGCTCAATCTCTACGCCCAACGTGCGGCGCGGCAGGGCTACGCGTTCCAGCTCAAGCCGCACGATTACGAAGCTTTCTCCGCTGGTTTCCCGTTCGAGGAGACGCCGGATCAATCCGCCGCCATCTTGGCGGTAATCGAAGACATGACGAACGGCAAGCCGATGGATCGCTTGGTGTGCGGCGATGTCGGTTTCGGCAAGACCGAAGTGGCCTTGCGCGCCGCCTTCCTCGCCGTGGCCGATGGCCGCCAGGTGGCGATTCTGGTGCCGACCACGCTGCTCGCGGAGCAGCATTTCAATACTTTCTCCGACCGCTTTGGGGAATGGCCGGTGAAACTGGCCGAGCTGTCGCGTTTTCGCTCCGCCAAGGAGCAGGCCGAAGCGCTCAAGGGCTTGGCTGAGGGCAAAATCGACATCATCATCGGCACGCATCGCCTGATCCAAAAAGATGTCGTGTTCAAGAATCTGGGCTTGGTGATCATCGACGAGGAACACCGTTTCGGCGTGCGGCAAAAAGAGCGCTTGAAAGCGCTGCGCGCCGAAGTGGATGTGTTGACGCTGACCGCCACCCCCATCCCGCGCACGCTGTCAATGTCGATGGATGGACTGCGCGATTTCTCGGTGATCGCCACCGCGCCGCAAAAAAGGCTGTCGATCAAAACCTTTGTGCACCCTTTCAGCGAGGGCCTGATCCGCGAGGCGGTGCTGCGCGAATTGAAGCGCGGCGGCCAAATTTATTTCCTGCACAACGAAGTCGAAACCATCCAAAACATGCATGAAAAGCTGGAGAAGCTCTTGCCTGAGGCGCGCATCAGCGTCGCCCATGGCCAGATGCGCGAGCGCGAATTGGAGCATGTGATGCGCGATTTCTACCATCAACGCTTTAATGTGCTGCTATGCACCACGATTATCGAGACCGGTATCGACGTGCCCAGTGCCAACACCATCATCATGAACCGCGCGGATAAATTCGGTCTGGCCCAGTTGCACCAATTGCGCGGGCGGGTCGGCCGCTCGCACCACCAGGCCTATGCCTATTTGCTCACGCAGCCCGATACCGCACTCACCCCGGCCGCGAAGAAGCGCCTGGAAGCGATTCAGTTGATGGAAGATTTAGGGGTCGGCTTTCACCTGGCCATGCATGATCTGGAGATTCGCGGCGCAGGCGAGCTGCTGGGCGAGTCGCAAAGCGGCGAAATGCAGGAAATCGGCTTCACTCTGTATAGCGAAATGCTCAATAGCGCGGTCAAGGCACTCAAAGCGGGCAAAGAGCCGGATATGGACGCGCCGCTGCATATCACCACCGAGATCAATCTGCATGCCCCTGCCCTGCTGCCCAATGACTACTGCGCCGACGTGCACGAGCGGCTGGTGATCTACAAGCGTCTGGCAAATTGCGACTCCCAGGATGCGCTCGACGCCCTGCACGAAGAATTGATCGACCGCTTTGGCCTGCCACCGGCACAAGCCAAAACCCTGCTCGACACGCACCGCCTGCGCATCGCAGCCAAGCCGCTCGGCATCAGCCGCATCGATGCCCATAGCGATGCGGTGACGCTACAATTCATGCCCAACCCACCAATTGATCCCGGCAAGATCATTCAGTTGATTCAAACCAAGAAGCACTACAAACTCGCCGGGCCGGACAAGCTCAAAGTAACCGTCGCCAGCGCGGACACGGCGCGGCGCGTGCAGGCGGTGCAGGAAATTTTTAGAGAATTAGCCGCTTAATTAAAGAAAGTATTTTATGCATCTCATCATCCAAGGCGCCAATGTCGAAACCGCCGACCTCAAACAACTTGCCAAGCTGACCGGCGCAAATAACATTGAGCAGATTGCCGCCAATGTATTTCGCTTGAAGCCGGCCAGCCCCCATCCCGAAATCGAAACGCTGTGCGCCCAAACCCGGCTGGATTACGCCTTCGTGCCGGAAACCCAATCCCTGGAGCAAATCGGCTTGGTGGTGATGGATATGGATTCGACTCTGATCACCATCGAGTGCATCGATGAGATCGCCGACATGATGAATCTCAAACCCCAAGTGGCGGCGATCACCGAGGCCGCCATGCGTGGTGAGCTTGATTTCGCGCAAAGCCTGACCAAGCGCGTGGCACTGCTCGCCGGGCTAGATGCCGGTGCTTTACAACGGGTATACGACGAGCGCCTGCGCCTCTCCCCCGGTGCAGAAATTTTCATCCAAGCCTTGCAGCAGCGCGGCATCAAAACCCTGCTGGTCTCGGGCGGGTTCACTTTCTTTACGGATCGGATGAAAACCCGGCTCAAACTCGACTACACCGCCTCAAATCTGCTGGAAATTATCGATGGGAAGCTAACCGGCCGCGTGCTGGGCAAAATTGTCGACGCCCAGGGCAAAGCGGATTGGCTGAAGCAGGTGCGCAACGAGTTGGGTTTGCACCAAGCGCAAGTGATCGGCATCGGCGATGGTGCGAACGATCTGAAAATGTTGGGCGAGGCCGGCATCGGCATCGCTTATCACGCCAAACCCATCGTGCGTGCGCAGACCCATTACGCCATCAATTACGGTGGCCTGGACGCGGTGTTAAATTTATTCGTGTAGATTGCCCCTCAACCCCACCGTACTCAACTATAGAAATTATTGATCGATCATCGCTCAACCTTTTGCGGGTCCAGCCGTTAAGAATTTTACAGGCGGCGAAATGGGTTTGCCGTAAGGAGGTGTGACATGTTAGTGATGAAAGACATGAGCACGGGCGAAGTCGATTGCATCGATGAATATGAGGAAGAAACACTTTCCTCCGGCTGGAATCCGGCAGTGGCCGACTTGATCCACCGCGAAATCGATCACCACGAGATCACGCAGGCGGAAAACACCATTCCGTCCGATCTGTCCGACGTGGATGTAAACGATTTTCTCGAAAAAATGTACAGCTATATAGATTAGTCCGCGCGCCGACGCACGGCGCCCTGACTGGTCTAGCGAACGGCTGACCGAGCGGTTTTACTACCGCCGTCGGCCGTTTTTCATTTCTCAGCCTGTTTATCCAAGCTTCTTTTCTGGCCCGCCCTCCCCGCCCTTGAGGTAAAATAGCCGTTTTTTACGGATAATAACGCGCATGATCAAGGGTAGCCTGGTCGCACTTGTGACCCCGATGCGTGAGGACGGTAGCCTGGATTGGGACCGTTACCGCGCGCTGATCGAATTCCATATTTCCAACCAAACCGACGGTTTGGTCGTGGTCGGCACCACCGGCGAATCGCCGACGGTGGATTTCGACGAGCATTGTAAGTTGATCGAGGAAGCGGTGAAGACCGCGCGCGGCCGCCTGCCGGTCATCGCCGGTACAGGTGCCAATTCCACTACCGAAGCGATCGAATTGACCGCCAGCGCCAAAAAAGCCGGTGCCGATGCCTGCCTGCTGGTCGCCCCCTATTACAACAAGCCGGGGCAAGAAGGCTTGTACCGCCATTTCAAAGCGGTGGCCGAGGCAGTCGATATCCCGCAAATTATTTATAACGTGCCGGGCCGCACCGTCGCCGATATCGCGAATGACACGGCGCTGAGACTGGCCCAGGTGCCGAATATCGTCGGCATCAAGGACGCTACCGGCAACCTGCAACGCGGCACCGATCTAATTCTGCGCGCGCCCAAGGACTTCGCTATTTACAGCGGCGACGACGCGAGTGCCGTCGCCTTGCTGCTGATGGGCGGGCATGGCGTAATTTCGGTCACTGCCAACGTGGCGCCGAAGCTGATGCACGAGATGTGCGCCGCCGCTTTGGCAGGACAATTGGAAGCCGCGCGCGTCGCCAATGCCAAACTGTTTGCACTACACGAGAAGCTATTCGTGGAGGCAAATCCGATCCCGGTGAAATGGTGTGTGCAACAAATGGGCTTGATCGCAGGCGGCATTCGCCTGCCGCTCACCCCGCTGGATCCCGCCCATTATGAGACGCTGCGCCAAGCGATGCGCCAGGCCGGGGTGAACTCTTAAGCAAGTAAATTGACCAACCCGGGATTACACAATCGAGGTTGGAAGGATGGAGCATCATGCATAGCAGAACCAAATACCTAGTCCTTATCGCGCTCACAGCCGGCTTGTTGGGGGCTTGCTCTTCCATTTCGCTTGAGCAAAAGAAAATCGATTACAAATCTGCTGGCAAGGCTCCTTCGCTGGAAGTGCCGCCGGATCTGAGCTCCGCCAACCAGGATGATCGATTTGCTGTGCCGGACATCAACACACGCAGCACCGCCACCTACTCGGTTTATAACAAAGAGCGGACGAATACCACGCAACGTGAAAACGCGAATCTGCTGCCCGAACTCTCCAACGCCCGCGTTGATCGCGCTGGCAGCCAGCGCTGGCTGGTGGTAAAAGCCAACCCAGATCAAGTCTGGCCGGTGGTGCGCGAATTCTGGCAGGAAAACGGTTTCATCATCAAAATCGAAAATCCGGAAGCCGGTATCATGGAAACCGATTGGGCGGAAAACCGCGCCAAGATACCGCAAGACATCATCCGAAACACGCTGGGGAAGCTATTGGATAGTCTGTACTCCACATCCGAAATGGATAAATTCCGTACCCGGCTTGAGCCCAGCAAGGAAACCGGATTTACCGAAGTTTACGTCAGCCATCGCGGCATGTACGAGGTGATCAAGGGCGGCGACGGCGGCAATCAAACTGTGTGGGAGCCGCGCCCAGCCGACCCGGAGCTGGAAGCTGAATTTCTGCGCCGCCTGATGGTGCGCTTCGGCGTAGAGGAGACGCGCGCGCAAGCGCAATTTGCCGGTGGCACGACACAAGAGCGCGCGAAACTCACCCGCCCCGGCGACGGCGGCGGCAGCCTCGCGCTCTACGATCCATTTGACCGCGCTTGGCGTCGTGTGGGTTTGGCTTTGGATCGCGTCGGCTTCACGGTGGAAGACCGCGATCGCTCACGCGGCGTGTACTACGTGCGCTACATCGACCCCGAAATCGATATCGAAAAACAAGACAAGAAAGGCTGGTTCTCTAAACTGGCCTTCTGGCGCAGCGACGATAAGAAAAAAAATCAAGAGCAGTATCAGATCCAAGTATCGGAGGCCGGCGACGGCAGCCAAGTCAAATTGCTGGCCAAAGACGGCGCCACGGATAGATCGGAAACGGCGAGTAAGATTCTCACCCTGCTCTACGAGCAACTCAAATAAATGCGCTTTGCCTGCCTGGGCAGCGGCAGTGAGGGCAATGCTTTGGTGGTGGAGGTCGGCGCATCTCGTGTCCTCCTCGATTGCGGCTTCAGCATCAAGGAAACCGTCACCCGCTTAGCCCGGCTTGGACTTGGCCCTGCCGATCTCAATGGCATCGTGGTCACCCACGAACATTCCGACCATATTGGCGGTGTCACGCGCTTCGCGAACAAATTCAATCTGCCGGTTTGGCTTACGCATGGCAGCCTCGCCTATCTTTCAAATTTGGATCAAATGCCGCTGGATACCCGCGTGATCGACAGCCACGCTGCGTTCGCGGTGGACGATCTTTGCATAGAACCGTTCCCCGTCCCGCACGATGCGCGCGAACCGATTCAATTTGTCTTTGGCGATGGTCAACACCGCTTAGGCGTGTTGACCGACACGGGCATGATCACCCCCCATATTGAGCAAATGCTCTCCGGTTGCGACGCCTTGGTGCTGGAGTGCAATCATGATGCCGGCATGCTTGCCAACGGGCCTTATCCCAATAGCCTGAAACAACGCGTTGGTGGACGGTTTGGCCACTTGGACAATAACGCCGCTGCCGCGCTACTGCGCAGCATAGACACCCAACATCTCACCCATTTAGTTGCAGCTCACTTGAGCCAAAAGAATAATGTGCCGGAACTGGCGCGCGCGGCGTTGGCAGAGGCGCTCAACTGCGCTGAAGATTGGATCGGCATCGCCGATCAAGCTTTGGGATTTGATTGGAGAACGGTTTAAGGCGAGCGCCCGGCCCGGACAGTAGAAAGTAAAAAGCCGGCACGAGGCCGGCTTTTTATTGATACCAAGAAGTGAATTACTTCTTGTCGCCAGCAGGCATAGCAGGAGCAGCAGCGTCAGCAGGCTTGGCAGCGTCAGCAGCAGGCATAGCAGGAGCAGCAGCGTCAGCAGCAGGAGCGGCCGGAGCAGCAGGAGCCGGAGCAGCAGGAGCCGGAGCAGCAGCTTCAGCCTTAGGAGCTTCAGCAGGCGCTTCGGTTTTGCCGCATGCAGCCAGCGACAGAGCAGCGATCAACGCGGCGAACAGAGCAGTGTGTTTCATTTATTTTCCCTTTTCCTAGTGTGTAAGACAAAACCAAAATCAGAAATCGGTCAAACCATATTTCGATCCCCGACCGACCGCGAAATTATAGCAACCTGGAAAAATAATACTAGCCCCTTTTTGTGGTTTTTTAAGGGCTTGCAACGGTCTCAAGGGTGCGCCGCAAGGCATTTTATGACAGAAGGATAGATGGGGTATTATGCTAGACTATTTGGCTCAAATCTTAACCCCCCTAAGCTGACCCCATGCCGCGTCTCCTGATCATCTTCGGGATTGTGCTCTTGAGCTGGTCGGGGCTGCCCCCGCAACCGGCGCTGGCAGCCGATCATTTAGTTCGAGTAGGGGTGCTCGCCCATCGCGGCAAGGATGAGGCCTTAAAGGCCTGGTCACCCACCGCGCGCTATCTATCTCGGGAAATTCCTGGCTATAACTTTGTCATTGTGCCGCTCAATAATGATGACATCGGCCCGGCGGTTGAGTATCGGGATGTCGAATTCGTGCTGACCAACCCCGGATCGTATGCCGAACTGGAGTACAGCTTCGGCATCACGCGTATCGCCACGTTGAAAAGTAAAACCCCCCAGGGTGGCTACAGCGTGCTGGGGGCGGTAATTTTCAGTCGTGCCGACCGCGCGGATATTCAAACTTTGGCCGACCTGAAAGGTAAGCGCTTCATGGCAGTCCATGAAAGCGCCTTTGGCGGCTGGTGGCTCGCATGGCGTGAATTCAAGCGCCAAGATATAGACCCCTACAAAGACTTCAAGCGCTTGCAGTTCGCCGGTTTCCCGCAAGACGACATTGTGTTTGCGGTGCGCGATGGCAAAACCGATGCCGGCACCGTGCGCACCGATTTGCTCGAAAGCATGGCGCTCGCCGGGAAAATCAATCTCCAGGATTTCCGCATCCTGAATCCACAGCAAGCCGAGGGCTTTCCCTATGCGCTCAGCACACCACTTTATCCGGACTGGGCATTCGCCGTGCTGCGCCATACCCCGGAAAAACTGGCACAGCTCGTTACCATCGCATTATTAAAAATGTCGCCCGGCGACCCCGCCGCCAGCGCCGGTGCTTATGCGGAATGGACGGTTCCGCTCGACTATCACAGCGTGCAGCAATTGATGCTGGAATTGCGGGTCGGGCCTTATCGCAATTACGGAAAACTCAGCTATTTGGATTTGCTCAAGCAATACTGGATGTGGATTACCGCCGCGCTCGTCATCATTCTCACCTTGGCCGCAGCCTATGCTTACGTGTTTCGTCTGAATCGGAAGCTCTCCAGCACCATGAAGCACCTGGAACAAGAAATCGCTCAACGCCAGCGCATCGAACAAGACTTGCTCAAAACACGCGACGACTTGGAACGCCGCGTAGCGGAACGCACCACCGAACTCGCGCGTATCAATGAGGATCTGGAATCGCGCGTCGCGCGTCGCACCGCACAACTACTCTCTGCTATGCAGCGTCTGGAAGCGGAAATGAAGGGTCAGCGCTCGTCGAGCGAAGCCGAATAAGCCCCGCACCATGCTGGATCCGGCCATCGCTTTTCCTACCCTCATCGAGCACCTTAAACAGCCCGGCGTTTACCCGCATCCGGTCGATCAAGTCGCGCTGCTGGAAACCCATATCTCGGCCGTGCTGCTCGCCGGCGAATACGCTTACAAGCTGAAGAAACCTTATAACCTCGGCTTTCTCGATTTCACCACGCTGGAGGCGCGTAAATATTACTGCGAGGAAGAACAGCGTTTGAACCAACGCCTCGCGCCCGATTTATATCTCGGGGTGGTGCCGATAACGGGATCGGTCGATGCGCCGCAGTGGGGCGGCACTGGCGCGCCGATCGAATACGCCGTCAAAATGCGCCGCTTCCCGCAGCAGGCACTGCTGTCCAATGTGTTAGCGCGCAACGAATTGCAACCCGCCCAACTCGATGCACTTGCTTGTCGCATAGCGGCATTCCATCACGCTGTGCCAGCGGCCACGATGGAGCTAGCCTATGGCCAGCCCGACACGGTGCATGCGAGCGCGCGCCAGAATTTCGCGCAGATTGAACCGCTGCTGACCAACGATGCACAGTGCGCGCAATTGGCCCGCTTAGCACAGACCACTGAAGCGCTATTCACGGCGGATGCGACGCTTTTTCTGCAACGCAAACGCGATGGCTTTGTGCGCGAATGCCATGGCGACTTGCATCTCGGCAATATGATTCTGCTCGAGGGTGAGATCGTTCCATTCGATTGCATCGAGTTCAACGCGGATTTTCGCTGGATCGATGTCATGAGCGAAATCGCCTTCTTGGTCATGGATCTTGCCAGCCGTGGCCGCCCCGATTTGGGCTTCCGCTTTCTGAACGCTTATCTGGAGCAAACCGGCGACTTTGCCGGGCTCAAGGTATTGCGCTATTACCTGATGTTCCGCGCGGTGGTGCGCGCCAAGGTCGCCGCGATTCGCGCCACGCAAGGCGAAACGCCGCTCACGGTGCGGACGCAAGCCTGGGCGGAGTACCAGCACTACCTGGATTGGGCGGAACGGATGAGCCAACCCCAACCGCCCCTGCTGATATTGATGCGCGGCGTCTCGGGCTCGGGCAAAAGCACGGTGGCGCGTGAGTTGGCGGCGCATCTCCCGGCCATTCACGTGCGCTCCGATGTCGAGCGCAAGCGCCTGTTCGGCCTCGCCCCGCTGGCGCAATCGAAATCCGGCCTGGGCAGCGGTCTGTACACGGCGGACGCCACGCAGCGCACTTATGAACGCTTGAAGGAAATTGCGCAGTTGGTATTAGACGCCGGGTTTTCCGTGGTGCTTGATGCAACCTTCTTAAAGCACAGTCAACGTGCAATGTTCGAAGCGATGGGCAAACCTTTTCTCATCCTCGCCTGCGAGGCACCGAACGAAGTGCTGCGCGCGCGCGTCGCCCAGCGCCAGGCTGCGCAAACCGATGCGGCGGAAGCCGATCTCGCCGTGCTGGAAAAACAGTTAGCCACGCATGAAGTACTCAGTGAAACCGAGCGTGCACAAGCCATCCTGCTCGACACCCTGCAAGCAATCGCAGGCTCAACGCTGGCCTCGCAGGTGCGTGCCCGATTTAATTGAGTTGAATGCGCTGGCCCCAAGGCGTAGGGGCCTTGCCTTTGACCAGCCAGATCACCGGACAGTGTGGCTCGCGTGCGGGGAAGTCGCCTTCCGCATCAGTAAAGTACACCACCAGATCGGGGTGCAGCTGGGCCTGATCAATCCACTCGAATGGCGGCTTGAAACTGGTGCCGCCGCCGCCAGTCAGGTCGTTAGGCAAGGTCAACGCTTCCCACGCTTCGAAAGCCCAAGGACCGTTCTCGCACAAGTGATCGTCGCAAGCATGCAAGGTAATGCGCGCGCGAAGCTGGCTTTTTAATACATCGATCTCGGATAAGAATTCTCGCAGCGCTTCGTCACCGATAGAACCGCTGGTATCGATTACCACGATCACGTCGATCATATTCGAGGAGAGGCTGGGCAAGATCGCTTCACCCTCGCGCCGCGACGGACGCTGAAAGCTGTAATCGTCACGCGATGCGACTTTCATGTAACGCGCCAGCAACATGCGCCAAGGCAATTGCGGTTGCAGCAAGTGGTCCACCATGCGCGCCAGCGTCTGCGACAGTTTGCCGGCTTGCGCCGCCTGTTGCGCGGCCGCAGCAAGACGTTGCTGCCACTGCCGACCCAACTCTTCTTTCTCGGTTTCGCTTAAGCCTTCAATTTGCGGCTGATTGCCGGCGCCTTGATCTTGCTTGGCGGCTTGACCTTGCGACTCGCCCTGGCGCTGCTCCGGCGGCGGCTCCTGGCCTTCGCCTTGTCCCTGACCTTCACCAGCCGATTGCTCCGATTTTTGATTTTGCGGCGATTGCTCTTGATTCGGCTGGCTTTGCGTGCCGCTGCTCGAATCATTGTCGTACAAATGGCTATCGATGGTTTGTTCTGAGGTATCTGGCGGGATCAGCGGATATATTTCTTCCGCCGTCAGGCCGTGGTACTCCGGGTTCATCAGACAACCGGCGGGCGGCTTGAGACCTTCATCCCACAGCAGCAGATTCACTGCATGGTCACACGCGATATCCCAACGCTTGAGTTCACGATGCTGACGCCGCGCGAAATGCGCCAGCGCGCAATGCATCGCATCGTGCGACAACATAAATTGCGTTTGTGCCAGGTTGAGATGCTGGATGAATTTCGGATTGTAGTAGAAGTAACGCGCATCGGTGCCGGTGGTGCGCAAGCGGTCATCCTGCACCGCCTTGAGCTCCAGATGCATCACCAGCGTGCCCAGAAAGGGCTTTTCCAAAATCAAGCGCGTGCGCGCGGCGGCAAGCTTGGTCTCGATTTGCGCAAGATCGGGTTCCACCCCAAGATTAGGCGTTGCCGCCATGTTACATTTCGTAGAGCATCAAATCCGTGACGGAATTCGCCCACTCGGCGAACTCGGGCACAGCGAACAGCGGCTTACCGACCGAGCGATGCAAGTCCGTCACCAACATCACGCCCATCTCACGCTGCGGAAAACGTCGTGCGTATTGCAGGATATTGCCCAATACCCGGTTTCCCTCTGCCGTATCCTTCGCCAGCACTGCGCGGCGCACCAAGGCCGCAGCTACCCCATACTGCAAATCAATGCCGGCCGGCACATGCGACTCACGGCCCTGCACGATGCCATCGATATCGGGCAGTTGGTCCATGCTATCAACGAAGGCCTTGACCTCGATGCCGGCTGCGGGGCCGACACAGGCTTGCAGCGCATCACGCAGCAGCACCGGCATTTCGGTAAATTTTTTCAGTGCGCGGTGCGCGAATTCCCAGGAGCGAGGCGAGGGAAACGCAATCGGGTTATGTGCCGGATCGAAATTGAACAGCAAGTCGGGCCGAAAGCGCAGAAAACCGATAATGCGTTCGTCGATACTGCGCCCATGCGCCCAGGCGACCCAATCATCCAAATGCGCCTCTACTTCATAATGCGTAAAGCGGTTAGCAAGCGGCGCAGGCATGCTGTAAGTCACACCACGATCGCCTTGACGATTGCCAGCAGCGAAAATTGCCCAGCCATCCGGAATGAAATAATCACCCAAACGTCGATCCAGGATCAATTGATATGCGGCAGTCGAAACCGTGGGTGCGGCGGAGGTGATCTCGTCCAAAAACAAAATGCCGGTCGGCCCATGGCGTTCGGCGTCGGGCAGCATGCTAGGTATCGCCCACTCGACCCGATCGTTCAAGCGAAACGGAATACCGCGCAAATCGGTCGGCTCCATTTGCGACAAGCGAATGTCGATCAGCGGCACGCGGTGCTTAGCGGCGATCTGCGCGATGATTTGCGATTTGCCGACACCGGGCGGCCCCCACAACATCACGGGGGTGTGCTGGCCGGTTAAAGTGCTATTGAATTCGCAATCGAGAATCGCGGCAATATGAGTCGGTCGCATGCATTAGTCCAAAGTGATTTTGACCACGCCCAAAGCCCTACTAAGTATAAGAGAACGCGCTGCGTGGCGCGCGAAGTGTGGATTTTAAACGGATTCGCGCTCGATCAGCACTATCATGCAGCGAGAATTTTTGATACCTTGCGGGAATTCCATACGATTTTCACACTATGAATTTCTGTAGCCACTGCGGCGGGCCGGTCGCACTTAGCATTCCACCCGGCGATCATTTGCCGCGCTATATCTGCCCGGCTTGCCGCGCCATCCACTATCAAAATCCGAAAATGGTGGTGGGCACGATTCCGGAATGGGAAGACAAAATCCTGCTCTGTCGCCGCGCCATCGAACCCAAGCATGGCTTATGGACGCTACCCGCCGGATTTATGGAAAACAGCGAAACCACGGCGCAAGGTGCTGCGCGCGAGACCTGGGAAGAAGCCTATGCGCAAGTAGAAATCCAATCGCTCTATTCACTCTACAATTTACCGCACATCAATCAAGTCTATTTGATGTTCCGCGCGAAACTGCTCAATCTCGATTTTGGCCCTGGTCCGGAAAGTTTGGAGGTCGCCTTATTTCGGGAGCAGGATATTCCGTGGGATGCCCTCGCGTTTCGCACCATCGAAGCCACGCTCAAGACTTATTTCGCCGACCGGAACAGCGGTATTTTTGGATTTCACATGGGCGATATCTCTCCGCCGCCGAAATAATTTGTCTAGCCAGCGGCCCGAAACAGTCCGATCAACTTCAAGCCATGCATCACACCCTCTTCCAGCAAGCGTGTAATCGGCGGCAGCAGATAGGGCAACGCCATCAACAGCACCACAAACCCGGCACCCAGTGTCAACGGAAAGCCAACCGCAAATAGATTCAACTGCGGTGCGGCGCGTGACAATATTCCCATGGCAATATTGGCGATGAGCAGCGCAGCCAGCATGGGAAGCGAGAGCATCAGCCCCACCAAAAATATTTGCCCGCCCGCCTCGGCGAACGCCTTGAAACCACTTAGGTGCAGTGGGTCAGTCGATATCGGCACAATTTGAAAGCTCTGCACCAGGGCGGAAATCACCATCAAATGCCCATTCATGGCTAAAAAAACCAGCATCGCGAATACTCCGATGAACTGTGCTAAAACCGGCGACTGTGCGGAATTTTGTGGATCGAAAAATACGGCGAAGCCTAGGCCCATCGTCAGCCCGGTCACATGCCCTGACATCTCGATACTGCTCAAAACGAGGCGGATGGAAAATCCGAGCGCGAAGCCGATGAATAGTTGTTGTATCGCGATGACGATGCCTTGCGCCGAAGTGAAGCTGACCGAAGGCGGAACCTCCAATAGCGGCGCAATCGTGATCGTCAGGAGCATCGCTAAGCCCATCTTTATTCTGCGTGGTAGCGCGCGATGGCCCAACAGCGGCTCAGACAACATCAACCCGAGAATCCGCAGGAATGGCCAGATAAACAGGGCGAACCAGGCATCTAACTGGCTGGAAGTGATACTGATCATCGGGCGAAACGCTAGCGGATAAGTTGTGGGATGCTGGAGAACAGTTCTCGCATATAACTGGTCATGGTATCGATCATCCACGGACCAGCAAGAATCAATACAATGAACATGACGATCAGTTTGGGGATAAAAGTCAGCGTCATTTCATTAATGGAAGTCGCTGCCTGAAAAATACTCACCAACAAGCCGGTCAGCAGCGCTGCCAGCATCAGCGGGGAGGCCACCAAGATCGTCATTTGCAGCGCTTGCTGTCCGATCGTCACCACGGTTTCTGGGGTCATGATTTACACTCCGAAACTGCGCACCAGGGAGGCCAGCAGCAGATTCCAGCCATCCACCAGCACGAAGAGCATCAACTTGAAGGGTAAAGATATCAACACCGGGGATAACATCATCATCCCCATCGACATCAATACGCTCGCCACGACCATGTCGATAATCAAAAACGGGATGAACACCAAAAAGCCAATTTGAAAAGCGGTTTTGAGTTCGCTTGTCACATAAGAAGGAATCAGGATTTTCATCGGTACCGCTTCCGGCCCGGGCAAGGGAGGATGATTCGCTAACTTGACGAACAAGGCTAAATCTTCCTGCCGCGTTTGCTTCAGCATGAACTGCTTAAGTGGCTCGCCACCCTTGGTTAACGCATCGTTGAAGCTTATCTTGTCAGCCATCAAGGGCAGATAGGCGTCTTGATAAATTTTATCCAGTGTCGGCGACATAATAAAAAAAGTCAGGAACAATGCGATGCCAACTAACACTTGGTTGGGTGGGGATTGCACCGTCCCCATCGCTTGGCGCAGCAAAGAAAGCACAATGATGATACGCATGAAAGAGGTCATCATGAGCAGCATGGACGGAATGAACCCCAATGCAGTGATGAGGATCAGCGTCTGAATACTGAGCGTATAGGTTGTCGAGCCGCCCGGTCCCGGCGTGCTGGAGAGCGCCGGTAAGCCGGTTTGTGCCCACGCTATCATGGGCGCAAAGCACAATATGGCGATTAACCATGCCCATACACGGCGCTTCATGCGCCGCCCCGCTTACGCCAAGCCTCTTTCAGCCATTCACCGAAGGCGGGCTGATTGAGCATGGTCTGGGCGACCTGCTCCGCATGGGGCGGTCGCGGCATGCTGTGCACCGGTGACACATGGCCAGGGGCAACGCCGATGATCAGCCAGGTATCGTTCACTTCCACCAACACCAAGCGCTCGCGCGGGCCAATCATGACCCCCCCTATCACGCGCATCGCACCGCCTGGCCCCATTTGCGTCGGGCCAAAACGACGCATCAGCCAAGCACTGCCCGCAATTGCGGCGATTACGATGACGAGCGCGATGAATACTTGGAATAAACCGCCAAAAGAAGGGGGGCCAGGTAGCGCATCGACTGCATGCGCAACATGCGGAAAAAGCAGAATGAGGCCGAACGTGAACCGAACGGTCATAGCGAGCGCCACTTCGAACAATGGAACTCGCTATGACCGTTTCCCTCTCTCCTAACTCTCTCCCGCAAGCGGTAGAGAGGGACGCAGGCTCGCTTCGCGAGTTTCGCGTTATACACAGCGTTCATCGTTGCAGTTTGCGGATACGCTCCGACGGCGTGATGATGTCAGTGAGGCGAATGCCGAATTTATCATTCACCACTACCACTTCGCCCTGTGCCACTAGCGTACCGTTGACCAGCACGCTCATCGGTTCACCCGCTAAGCCATCAAGCTCAACCACCGAGCCTTGTGCAAGCTGCAAGAGATTTCGGATAGCAATTTTGGTACGGCCTAATTCCACGGTGAGATTCACCGGGATATCGAGAATCATGTCCAGATTATTCGCAGCCGGCTGGCTAGTGGGTGCGCCGGCGGCATCGAATACCGGCATTTGCGCGGGTTGCGCAGCTTGTTCAGCCAGCGCTGCGCCCCAATCATCAGCAGCGCCACCGGTACTGGTGGCGGTACTGGCGGCAGTGTCCTGCTCGGTCATTGCGGCCGCCCAGTCATCCGCGGATATTTGATCCTTTTCTTCCGCCATGCTCGCCTCCCGCTCGTTGGGGCTAAGTTTCCGCCGTATTGAGGAACCGCTTCACTTTGACCGCGTATTGACCGTTCATCTCGCCATAATTGCATTCCAACACCGGCACGCCGCTCACTGCGGCGGTCAGGGTGTCGGGGATCTGCAGCGGGATGATGTCGCCGACTTTCATGTCCATCACCTCGCGCAAGGTCAAGGTCGCATCACCCAGGTTTGTCACCAAATCCACTTGGGCATCTTGCACTTGCTGCGCCATGAGCCGCAGCCAGCGATCGTCCACTTCCAGGCGCTCACCTTGCATGCTGCTACTCAGCAAGTCGCGAATCGGTTCGATCATAGCATAGGGCATACACACGTGGAAATCGCCGCCGCCCTCGCCTAATTCAATATTGAAGGTGGTAACCACCACCACCTCGCTCGGTGTGGCCACGTTGGCGAATTGGGGATTCATCTCCGAACGCACATATTCGAATTCGATTGGATGTACCGGATCCCAGGATTTTTTGTATTCTTCCAAGGCCACATCGAGCATGCGCTGAATAACACGCTGCTCGGTCGGCGTGAAATCGCGCCCCTCCACCCGCATGTGAAACCGGCCGTCACCGCCAAACAAGTTATCGACCACGAGGAAAACAAGATTAGGATCGAAAATAAACAGCGCCGTGCCGCGCAGCGGTTTGAAGCGCACCAGATTCAGGTTGGTTGGCACCACCAAATTGCGTACGAACTCGCTGTATTTCAGTACTTTAACCGGGCTAACGGAAATTTCCGCACTGCGGCGCATGAAGTTGAATAGCCCGATACGGAACATGCGCGCAAAGCGCTCATTGATGATCTCGAGCGTGGGCATGCGCCCGCGCACGATGCGCTCCTGCTTGCCGATATCGTAGGTACGAATACCGCCTTCATCTTGCTGCGGCCCTTCATCCTCGGCCTCGCCCAGGACGCCTTTGAGTAGCGCATCAACTTCGTCTTGGGAAAGTATTTCGTCGGACATGGCGGGCTATTGCATCACGAAGGAGGTGAAATACACGCCGACCACGCCGTCTTTTGCGGGCTCCTTGGCACGAATGATTTGATTGACTTGACTAACTATGTCAGACGAAAGTTTTTGCTTACCCTCTACCGTGGCCAAATCCGCTTTGGTCTGGTTCGAGAGCAACAATATTAGGGCATTTTTGATCTCAGGTATGCGCAGCTTCACGGCTGCTTCCGCTTTCGGTTCCTCTACTTTGAATTGAATCTCGATTTGGAGTAGATGGTCTTCTGCATCGACTTTTTTAAGGTTAACAGGAAGGGGTTCAAGTCGAATATAGATAGGCGGTTTTTCCGGTTCGTCTTTCTTTTGGCTTGCGGTTGCCTTTGGATCCTGCGGTTTTTTGCCCTTCATAAACCACCAAGCCGCCCCCCCACCCCCGCCCCCTAGCAGCGCCAGCGCAATGAGTATGATGAGGAGTTTGCCTTTTTTCTTCGGCTTTGCCGCCGCTTCGCCTTCCGGCGCTTCAACCTCAGCTTCGGCTTTCTTTTTCTCTGCCATCAGCACTCCTGATCAAAAAACGCACCCAATGCGTCGCTATCGGCTGATTTATAACCTTCAAAGGATTTAAAATCAAGTAGTTTGGAAAGAGTTTTCCACCTGTTTGTCAGATGTGTGGGGGAGGTCATGGAAATTGCAAAAGGAAAGCTCAACTGACTCCCTCACTCGGCAGGGATGCGAGCTTGCCCAAAGGAGGGCTGTTGAGCTTTGTTGGCTAAGCGAAAATATCCACTAAGCCATTCCGCCCTGCCATAAGGGAAGAAACGCCGTGCACAGGTAACGCCGAGCTTAGTGCTAGTTCGGGGACAATCTCCCCATGCTTTGCGTTGGGTTTTTCTTCGCCCTGCCCGGCTTGCTGTTGCTGCTGGAAAGATTGCGAGGAAACATTGACATTGCCGAGCGTGAGCCCGCTTTCCCCTAACATCTCACGCAGTCTGGGCAGCGCCGCCTCGATCGAATCACGCACCGATGCATGGGCCGACACAAACATTGCCGTCGCTTGGTCATTCGATATCGTGATCCGAATTTCGATCGGGCCTAAGTTGGGTGGATTCAAACGTAATTCGGCAACTTGGTGCTGGTTCGTCGCTGCCCACGTCACGCGTTGTGAAAAGGCCGTATCCCAGCCGGGGGTGCCGACTTTGATATCCACGGCCAAGGGGACAGGCGTGGGCACATTGGCCGGCGCCGACTCCAGTCGCACCGTTGTCGGTATTTGCGTAAGTACCAGCGGGGTTTGTTTTCCTTCCAACCCCTCAAAACCCAATACTTGTTTCGCCGGCAAGGCTTTGTCCGCAGCGGCAATTATTGCCGGCTCCTCCCCGATTTTTGCCGCTACGCTCGGTAATGCTGTCGGTTTGATCTCCGCAACCAGTGATGGCGGCGCGTTCGTTGTAGATATCGAGCCGGGGATCGCACTCGATGCCAAGGAAAGGCGCTCTTCAGGCTTGCCCTTTTCTCCCCTTACAACAGCGTTGTCCGCTGGATAGGCTATGGGTAATTGCGGCAGAGGTAATGCGGATAGCACTTCCGCCAACGGTTGCGTAGCTTGTTCTTCCGCTTTGGTGACAATCACTTCGATTGCAGGTGCTTCTGTCTGCGGCGCTGGCTGTTTCCCCTCCGCCACGCCCGCCGCCCCCAAGCCGTTCACGTCCTGAGCGCTGACTTGTGCCGCCAATAGCTCGGCGAAACTGCCTTCCGCCCCACTGGCTGGCAAGGCATTTGCATTCGATTCAGGTAATTTCCCGCCGCTGTGGCTGACCACCACGATATGCGTCGAAATCGGCAGTTGCTCCATACGTATCCCCTCGGTCAATGCCAGCCTGATGCCGGCACTAGGGAATAGAGCAATAGCCGTGCCAGGGTCGCAGGCAGCCCAGCAAATGAAGTATGGCTAATCCTCCATGGGTTTTTTGAGCACATGGCTCTTGCGCGCATGTTCGTCTTGCTCGCGCTGCTCGATCCGGCCTTCGCGTTCTACTTCCTTGCGCTGATGTCGGGTCTTGAGCACGTCATAGGTTTTGAGTTTACGCCGCTCCTCCATCCAGGCACGTTGGCCATTTTCCCAACGCATCTTGGCGTGTTCTATTTCGACCTGCTGCTGCCGAATAGCCAGATCCAATTTATGCAGAAACACTTGAAAGTCGCGCATACGCGTCATGTCCACACCTTGCGTCAGCGTAGCCTGCAAGCGCCGACGGTATTCCGCTTGAAAGGTGAACAGCTGCTTGAGCTTGTCCTCCTGTAACTGCCATTGCTGCTTGAGTGCGGCCAAGGCCCGAGTCGCCGCTTCCATCCGGTTATTGGCCAGGTCATGCAGGGGCTGAAGCGAAAAGTAGCGCGGCATGATTCAGCCCACTAGTGCTTGATGAGGTGTTCGAGTTGGAAACAGCTATCGCCATAACCGGCACGCTCGCGCATATTCTGCTGCAAGAACGCTTCCAGGCGCGGATAGAGCAATATTGCCTCGTCCAATGCGGGATCGGAGCCACGCACATAAGCGCCGACGCTGATCAAGTCACGGCTGCGTTGATAGCGTGAATAAAGATATCTGAAGCGGCGTACCCACTCCAATTGCTGCGGTGAAACGATTTCGGTAATGGCGCGGCTAATCGACAATTCCACATCGATCGCCGGGTAGTGCCCTTGATCTGAAAGTGCGCGCGAGAGCACGATATGGCCATCGAGAATCGCGCGCGCCGAATCGGCAATGGGGTCTTGCTGGTCGTCACCTTCGGTCAGCACGGTATAAAATGCAGTGATCGAGCCGGTGCCCTCGCGTCCATTGCCGGCGCGTTCCACTAATTGCGGCAGCTTGGCGAATACGGAGGGCGGATAGCCTTTCGTGGCAGGCGGTTCACCGATGGCAAGCGCCACTTCGCGCTGTGCCATGGCATAGCGTGTGAGCGAATCCATGATGAGCAGCACATGTTTGCCCTGGTCTCGAAAGTACTCGGCGATGGCGGTTGCATACGCCGCCCCGTGCAAGCGCAGCAAAGGCGGTGTGTCGGCGGGTGCGGCCACCACCACCGAGCGCGCCAGGCCTTCTTGGCCCAGGATATTCTCGATGAATTCCTTCACCTCGCGCCCACGCTCACCGATCAAGCCAACCACGATGACATCGGCGCTGGTGTAACGCGCCATCATGCCCAGCAAAATGCTCTTGCCCACGCCGCTGCCGGCAAACAAGCCCATGCGCTGGCCACGCCCCACGGTAAACAAGGAATTAATGGCGCGTACGCCCACATCCAGCACATCGCGAATCGGCACGCGCGCTAGCGGATTAAAGGGTCGGCTTTGCAAGGGCACCCGGTTATCAGCCAGAATCGGGCCCAAGCGATCCAACGGCCGGCCGGCGCCATCCACCACGCGCCCCAGAAGTTCCGGGCCGACGATCACTTGCCGCGCACGATCTTCAGCGCGGCGCTTGCGCGCCATCGTGGCCCGCGGCTTGGGCGTGGCAATTTCACCCGTTTCAATCGGGATCACGCGCGCGCCGGGCGTCAAGCCATAAACATCGGTAGAAGGCATGAGGAAAAGCCGGTCGCCGGAGAAACCGACGACCTCCGCATCCACCGAGAGCCCGCCCGGTAATTCCACAATGCAACTCGATCCCACCGCAAGCTTGAGACCGACCGCCTCCATCACCAGGCCGGCTACCCGGGTGAGACGGCCGGTGGGAATCCAAGGCTTGGTAGCATTCACGACCTCCCGGCAATCGCTCACAAAATTGCGCCAGTGCTCGAGATGAACGTCTTGTTTATTTTCGCCAGGGAGCATTGGAACCCAATGCCGTGACAATACGCTGCCAGCGGCTCTCCATATTGGCATCGATTTCGGCGGTACTGGTTTCCACACGACATCCGCCACGTTCCATCAGGGGATCGTCCACCACTCGCCATACGCTTTCTTGGTACTCATGTGCCAGCATGTTGCGCACCAGCAGCGCGTCTTCAGGATGCAAAATCAACACTGGGTTTTGATTGACTTGAGGCAGCGATTCGATCGCCTCGCGCACCACCGCCAACACCAACTCCGGGTTGACCGCCAATGCCGAACGCACCATCTGACGTGCAATATCCAAGGCGAGATCCATGATCTCCTGCGCCATGCTGATTTCGAATTGATTCATGGACTGACTCAACTCCGCCATGAGCGTTTGCATCTGCTGCGCGACGGATTGCGCCTCGGCGCGGCCATCCTTCATGCCCGCCGCGAAACCTTCTTGATATGCCTGCTGTTGAATGCGCTGAATTTCGTCGGCGGTGGGTAGCTTAACCCCGGCGCCCGGCTGGTCGAAGGTGCTCAATTCCCAACGCTGGTAAGCGGAGAGTTGCTCTTTGGGGATGGATTTGGAAGACATACGCGCCGAGGGGAGAGTAGCCGATTAAACGAAGGCTTCTTCGCCCTTGCCACCGAGTGCGATTTGTCCTTCGTCCGCCAGACGGCGCACGATCTTGAGGATTTCCTTTTGCTCCGCTTCCACTTCGGAAACGCGCACGGGCCCCTTTGCCTCCAGATCCTCGCGCAACATCTCCGAGGCGCGCGTGGACATGTTCTTGAAGATTTTCTCGCGCAATTCTTCTGTCGTGCCTTTGAGCGCAACGATCAGGCTTTCCGACTGTACTTCGCGCAACAGCAACTGAATCGCCCGATCGTCGAGATCGTTCACATTGTCAAAAGTGAACATTTCATCTTGAATTTTCTGCGCAATTTCCGGATCGAAATCGCGCACCGTGGCGATCACCGTGGTCTCCAGCGCAGCCGGCATGAAGTTGAGAATCTCCGCCGCCACGCGGGTGCCGCCCATCGCGGCCTTCTTGATGGTGTTGCTGCTGCCAGTCAGCAACTTGGTCAATACCTCGTTCAAATCCTTGAGTGCCGTGGGTTGAATGCCATCCAGCGTGGCGATACGCAATATCACATCATTGCGCAGCCGCTCCACGAAAAAACCCAACACTTCGCTTGCTTGATCCCGATCCAGGTGCACCAAAATCGTGGCGATGATCTGCGGATGCTCGTTCTTAATCAACTCCGCCACCGCAGCTGCATCCATCCATTTCAAACTCTCAATACCTGCGGTGTCACCGCCATGCAAAATGCGCTCGATCAGATTCGCGGCACGGTCGGAGCCCAGCGCCTTGGTGAGTACGCTCTTGATATATTCCGAGGAATCGCCGCCGAGACCCGTCTGGCTTTCCGCTTCCTGGCGAAAATCGGTGAGCACCGCATCCACTTTGCTTCGAGACACATTCTGTAGCGCAGCCATCGCGGTGCCGAGTTTCTGCACCTCTTTCGGGCCGAGATATTTGAATACTTCAGCCGCGCCTTCCTCGCCCAAGGTCATGAGCAGAATCGCACTGCGTTCGATGCCGTTTTCATTCGCCACCGACCCACTCCTTCACCACGTTCGCCACGATTTTGGGATCTTGCTGCGCCATTTGCCGCGCAGCTTGTAAATTGTCCTGGTACTCCATGGTGGCGCGTGTCGGCGCCGTGCCCGCCGCCGGCATTTCCTGCATCGGCCGCGGGGGTGGGGGCGTTGCGAGTTGACGCAGAATCGGCATCAGTATCTTGAACACCAGGAACCAAATCAGACCAGCGATCACTAAAAATTTGCCCACGCCCATGCCTGCCGCTTGCAAACGTGGACTTTCATAGAAGGCTGGCTCTTCGATTTTTTCTGGTTCGGACAGATTGAACGCAGAATTCACCACATTCAGACTATCGCCGCGCTTTGGGTCAAAACCCATCGCTTCTTTAACCAGGTTATTGACCTGCGTCAACTCAGCCGTGGTGAGCGGGGCAAGGCTCACCTTGCCGTCTTTGTCGGCGCTCTTTTTATAATTCACCACCACCGCCGCCGACAAACGTTTGACTGCTCCCACTGGCAGCTTAGTGTGCTTGATCGTCTTGTCGAGCTCGTAATTCACCGTGGATTCGCGACTTCCGCCACCTGCGGTTGTGCCCGCCGGGCTACCCGGCGCGCCAGCTGCCCCACCTGGCGCCGTAATCGGCGCTGACGCCGCACCTGGTGGCTGGTTCGACAACGCGCCTGGAACACCGCTCGCGGACACGCCCGCACCGCTTCCGCTGTCGCTGGTTTGCTGGCTGCGAATCGCCGCCTCTTGCGGCACAGGATTGGGTTTATATGTTTCTGCGGTTTGCTCGGTCTGCGAAAAATCCAAATCAGCCGTGACTTGCGCGCGCACATTATTCGCCCCCACGAGCGGCGCGATAATCGTCTCGATGCGCTTGACGAAGCTGGTTTCGACTTGATGCAAATATTCAATCTGAGTCGGATCAAGCCCGGCCTTGCCGCCGCCCACATCAGACGCAACCAACAAATTACCGTTTTGATCGACTACGGTGATATTTTGCGTCGGCAGATCGGGCACGCTGGACGAGACCAGATGCACGATGCCGCTCACCTGCGACGGATCAAGCCGCTTGCCCCCACCCAAATTGAGGAACACCGAGGCTGAAGGCTTTTGTTGATCGCGCAGAAACACCGATGGGCGCGGAATGGCCAAATGCACGCGCGCACCCTGCACAGCAGACACCGCTTCGATGGTGCGGGTCAACTCACCCTCCAAAGCACGCTGGTAATTCACCTGCTCAACAAACTGGCTCACGCCGAGCTTTTGGTTATCCAGCAAATCGAAACCGACGTTGCCCTTGGGGATGCCTTGCGCGGCGAGTTTCAGCCGCACCTCATATACCTTGTCCATGGGCACCTTGATCACACTGGTGCCTTCGGTCTTGAACGGCACATTCATTGTGCCCAAGGAATTGATGACCGCACCGCCGTCTTTATCCGACAGATTGGTATAGAGAATTTGGTAGGTGGGAGTTTGGTACCAGAGGTAGCCGCCGGAAAATAGGGCGACGATGGCTGCTACGGCTATGATTAAGCCGATTTTTTGACTATTGTTGAGCTGTCCAAAGTTCTGTAATTGCGCAACCATCGAAGGTTGCGTTGCTACCGCCATAAGGGCCCTTCACGTGTTGAGCGCTTCCCTCGTCGGCTGAAAACGCCGCCGAGACCGCACTCGAAAAACTTAAACCGGCATGCTCATAATCTGCTGATAGGCTTCTACCAGCTTGTTACGAACCTGCACCATGGTTTGGAACGACACATCCGCCTTTTGCAGCGAGATGATCACGTCCTCGACATTCACGTTTGGCGCGCCTAGCTCCAGGGCTTTGGCCAATTTACCCGCTTCCGTCTGGGCAGTGTTCACCTGATCAAGAGAACTCTGCAACAGCGCAGCAAAGTCGCCCGGCCCACCCGTAGCTGGGGCGGCAGAATTTCCTGCCGCCTGCGCGGATGCAGCCTGCAACTGGCTTAGAAGCTGATCAATGCCTTTGGTATCCATAATTGGCCCTCAGCCAAAAACAAATGCAAGAAGCGTACCCACTCCAAGAACTAGCGTCCGACATCGGGATCGATGCCTTCTTCACGCAAGCGTTGCAGCTTGTAGCGTAAAGTACGCTCACTCATGCCGAGCTGCTCCGCCGCCTGTTTGCGCGAACCCTTCACCGCCGCCAACGTGTCCAAAATATGCGTCCGCTCCAACGACTTCATGTCATGTGGGCGGCTGGTATCGGCAACCGCTTGCACCGTTGGGGCGGCAATTTTTGCCGCTTCCGGCAAATGCAGGTGACCGACCTCGATCACCTTGCCGGTTGCTAAAATCATCGCGCGCTGAATCACATTCTCTAATTCGCGGATGTTACCCGGCCAAGTATAGCGCGTCAATCGCTCTTCGGCTTGTTTTGAAAGGGAAAGCCCGTGTCGGCCGGTAGTCGCGCCAAGGCGTCCGATTAGATGCTGCGCCAGCGGCACAATGTCTTGCACCCGTTCCCGCAACGGCGCGATGCGCAGGGGAAAAACATTGATCCGGTAATACAAATCCTCGCGAAAATGACCTTCCGCAACCGCCTTTTCCATATCCCGGTTGGAGGTGGCAATGACCCGCACGTCGAGGGGGATCGGTTTCTTCCCCCCCACCCGTTCCACTTCTCGCTCTTGCAGCACCCGCAGCAGCTTGGCTTGCAGCGCCAAAGGCATTTCCGATATCTCATCCAACAAAATGGTGCCGCCATTGGCTTGTTCAAATTTACCGGCCTGCGCCGACTGCGCGCCGGTGAACGCGCCCTTTTCATAGCCGAACAAAGTTGATTCAAGCAGATTGTCAGGAATCGCCGCGCAATTGATGGCGACGAAGGCTTGGTCAGCGCGTGGGGAGTGGCGGTGCAGGAAGCGGGCCATGACCTCTTTGCCGCTGCCCGATTCGCCGCTGATCATCACCGTGGTACTGGATGCCGCGACCCGCTGCGCCAGCGACAGGAGTTCACGCGATAAAGCGTCCTGCGCGATCACTTCGCCGGCGGCGTCGTAATGGGTGGTCAGCATGTAGCGCGCGACTTGGGCCAGCAGTTTGTTGGCATCGAACGGTTTGGTGAGGTAATCGCACGCGCCGTCGCGCATCGCTTCCACCGCCTTTTCGATCATGCCGTAGGCGGTCATCAAGAGGACCGGCACATGGGGATAGAGCGCTTTGATGCGCTTGAGCAGGGTGTGCCCATCCATCGGCTGCATCATCACGTCCGACACTACCAAGCCCACGGCTTGCTGCGCCATCAGGGCCAAAGCAGCCTCGCCGTCTTGCGCGCTAATCACGTGATAACCGGCCAGTTTCAGCGTATCGCTTAAGGCTTCACGCAAGTCTTGATCGTCTTCAACGATGAGGATTGGAAGTTGCTTCATCAATCTAAGCTTACTCTATTTTCAGTAGTGGCAGACGCAACGCAAACGCGGCGCCACTCCCCGCTGTGGATTGAACCATGATCTCGCCGCCATGCGCCTGCGCCACGCCACGCACGATCGCCAAACCCAGCCCGGTGCCATCCGAGCGCGTCGTGAAAAACGGGTCGAACATGCGCTCGATTGTCGCCGGTTCGATACCCGGGCCGGTGTCACTCACGCGCAGCCACACCTCCTCCCCGACTAATTCGCTCACTAGGCTCACACTGGCGCCCACCGGGCTCCATTGCATGGCATTTTCCAGCAGATTCACCAGCGCGCCGGTGAGTGCCTCGCGGCTGCCTGATAGCCGTGCCGCGCCCGCCCCATGCGTCACCTGAAACACCAAGCCGCGCTCCAGCATTTGTGGCTCCATCACTTGGCGCAGATCCGTGAGCAAATCGGCTACTTTGATTGGTTCGCGCCCGCCCGCTTCGCCGCGCACATAGAGCAGCATGTCTTGAATCAAATGCTCCAAGTGCGTCAGCCGCGCCACGACTTTTTCGCCAAAGCGCGTGCGCTCGGCCTCGGGTAGATGTGGCTGGGAAAGCTGCGAAGCATAAAGCAGCGCGGTCGCTAGCGGCGTGCGCAATTGGTGTGCGAGCCGCGCCGCCACCTCGCCCATTGCAGACAACCGTTGATGCCGCGCCAGTTCCAATTGCAGGGCATGGGCTTGGGTAATGTCGTGAAACAACAAAATTTGGCCGCTAGAACCCGGCAAGGCGCTGGTGGATAAAGCCAAGCGCCGTGGCTCGGCATGACCGGTCGTAATCCACTCCTCCGGGTTATTGCTGGGGCGCAGGGCGCAGGCTTGTACCACCGGCCAAGCGCGACCGCCCAGCGCGTGCCCGAGCATGACTTCCGCCGCCGGGTTGGCCTCGATCACATGATCGGACTCGTCCAGCACCACCACCCCTGCCGGCAGCGCCGAATGCAAGGCGGTCAGCCGCTGCGACAAAGCTTCTTTCTCCAGGAATTGGCGTTTCAGTTCGCCATTGGCGATGGCGAGCTGCTGCGTCAAGTTCGCCACTTGATCTTGCAGGCCGACATAAGTGGCGGCCAATTGCTCAGAAGCCAAATTGAAGAGCGAGAAAGCCTGCTCGAGTTCGCGAGGATCGATCGGCGTTTTGGAGTCCGACACGCGCTTGGCCTTGGGTGAATTAAGTTGCTTGATTATAGCCAGCACCTTATTGCTTTACCTAATAAAACAGATCGTTAGCGATTCGATCTTAAGCTGCAAATTATTAAAGTTTGTCTACCCTGTGGCCGATAACAGGGCTAGCCAGATACGGAATGAACGGAAAACACCATGCAATTTCTTGCCAACATGACCATACGCACCAAGCTCACTGCCGCAGTGGCCCTTGCCACGCTGGTGATGATTGCGATTGGTGTGGCGGGTCTTTGGGGTACCCACAGCGCGCAGCAGGCCGCCGAATCCATTTATAAAGACCGTTTGGTCGCGATCGATATTTTGAACAACGTGCGCAATTACCAAAATCAAATCCGCATCAATCTGCTGGTCGCACGTCAGTCGGGAGATTCATTCGAGGTCATGGCCTATACCGACAAGGTCAACGGCAATATTTTCAAAATTGCGCAGCTGCTTGAAGACTATAACAAGCGGGAAATGGGTACGGTCGAAAAGAAGCTGGTGGACGAGTTTGTTGCCGCACGACTTCACTTCGGTCGAAGCGGCGTGGTGCCCCTGATCGACCTGATGCAAGCAGATAAGTTTGAAGCTGCGGATAAGCATCGCAAAGAGATATTGGATCCGGCATTCGCCAAAGTTTCCGATGCGATCGACGCTGTCATCAAACACCAAAGCGAGATGGCGCAACACCAATTCGAGCAAACTGGCAAACAAGCCAAAGTAATTCGGGTCGGCTCGATCGCCGCCATTCTCATCGGCGCCGTCATGGCCTTGGTGATGGGCACACTCATCGCGCGTTCGATCAACCAAGGCGTCGCCGCGCTGGTCAAGGGATCAGCCCGTCTAGCGGACGGCGACCTCACCACGCATGTAGCGATCAAGGGCAAAGATGAGCTTTGTCGGGTCGGTTCGAGCTTCAATCAAATGGCCTCGCAATTTTCCCACTTGATTAGCGAAGTCAACGCCTCCAGCGAACAAGTCAACCAAACCGCTGACGGCCTATCCGCCGCCGCCAGCCAAGTTGCGCAGGGCTCACGCTTGCAATCGGAGCAAGCTGCCGCCGCCGCTAGCTCGGTCGAACAACTCAACGCCGCGTTTAAAGAAATCGCGGCCACGTCCGTAGACATAGTCAGCGCGGCGAATAATGCGCGGGAGCTGTCCAACCGGGGCAACCAGGTTGTCGGCAGCGCGGTGCAAGGTATTGAAAAGGTAGCGAAAACAGTGAGCGAATCGGCAGTATCCATTGCAGAACTAGGGCAACGCTCAATACAGATTGGTCAGATTTTATCCGTGATCAAGGATATTGCAGGCCAAACCAACTTGCTCGCATTGAATGCCGCGATTGAAGCGGCGCGTGCCGGTGAACAAGGCCGCGGTTTCGCTGTGGTTGCGGACGAAGTGCGCAAGCTGGCCGAACGCACCACGAGCGCAACCGCCGAGATCTCCACCATGGTCGGCGCCATTCAAAACGACACCCAGCAAGCAGTCGCGACGATGCGGCAAAGCAGCGACGATGTGCGCGATGGCGTAGCGCTCGCCAATGAGGCGGGTAAAGCACTTAAAGACATCAGCCGCAGCGTAGAGCAGGTGGTGGACATGATCGGACATATCGCCGACTCGACCCGCACCCAGTCCGAGGCGAGCGAATCACTTACCGCGACGGTCGAAGAAATCGCACGCATGGCGGAAGAAAACCGCCTCGCGATTGAACAAGCGGTTTCCGCCTCACGGGAAATGACAAACCGCTCAAAAGGGCTTCAAAGCATCATCAGTCGGTTCCGGCTGAAAGCTGAATAGGAATCTGTAACCTTAAAAATACGAGTGGCAAGGAGAGTGTGAAATGTTTGGCTCAAAGTGGAAAAAGCAGTTAGAAACGCTGCAAAGCGAATTCGAGCAAATGAAGCGGGAGCGGGACCAGCTGTCCTCCGCGCTCGCGGCCACCGCATTGGAGAAAGTGACGCTCCAAGATCAGGTTGGCTCCCTATCGTCGAAGCAGGCTTTGTATGGCGGCTTGTTCGAAAACATGCAGAAATTTGGCGAATCGTTTGTCGAGATACAGCGCTCGCTGGGCGGGCTCGCCACCACGATGAAATCCGAAAAAAGCAGCGCCATTGAAGCCGCCAGTGCGTCGAGCAGCAGCCGTGAAGCCATGGCGGACATCGCCGCCAACCTGCATCACGTATCGGAAAAAACCAAGCAAACCGCGCACAGCGTGGAAGGCCTGAACGAGCGCGCCGGCCAGATCGGCGGCATCGTGATGCTGATTAAGGAAATCGCCGACCAAACCAACCTGCTGGCCTTAAATGCCGCGATCGAAGCAGCACGCGCCGGAGAACAAGGACGCGGTTTCGCCGTGGTGGCGGATGAAGTGCGCAAGCTGGCAGAACGCACCAGCAAAGCGACGAATGAAATTTCCACCTTGGTCGCGAGCATCCAGGACGAGATCCTATCGGCCAAGACCCAAATGGAAAGCGAAGCAACCCAATCCGACACCTTCAGCCGCCAAGGTGAAGCGGCAAGCGAAAGCTTGCATGAGTTGCTGGATCTCTCGCACAAAATGGAAGGCGCGATCGCGGCTTCCTCATTGCGTAGTTTCGTCGAGCTCGCCAAGGTTGATCACCTCGTCTACAAATTCGAGGTCTATCGGGTATTCATGGGGCTATCGCAGAAAAATGCACATGAATTCGCAAGCCACACCCAATGCCGCCTAGGCAAGTGGTACTACGAGGGTGAAGGCAAATACGCCTATTCGAAACTCGCGGGCTACAAACAAGTTGAGCAGCCACACCGCACTTTCCACATACATGGCGTCAGCGCGGTCGAACAATTTCACGGCGGTGATTACGAAGCCGCACTGCGGGGCATTGGCGAGATGGAACGCGCCAGCATGCAAGTGATCGCCGAGCTGGAGCGCATGGCGGAATCCGGCGAGGGTGACGCCAGCGCGCTGTGCGAAAGCGGCCACTGCGAGGATTAAGGTTTTACGGATCGATTCATCTAGCGGGATGCACGGTTAAAGGAGCACCAATATGTCAGAACTCATGAAAAACATCGACGGCCGCACTAAGCTGGCCGGGACCAACAAGCTTGAAATCCTGCTCTTCACATTGGGCACGGACATCCGTTCCGGACGGCGCGAAACTTACGGCATCAACGTGTTCAAGGTGCGTGAAGTGATGCGCGTGCCGGAGATCACCCGCCCCCCGGAACTGCCCCCGTCGGTGGAGGGAATGGTCAGCTTGCGCGGCCAGCTCGTACCCATTGTCGATTTAGTGAAATACACCGGCGTTCAAACCGACTCCAAACCGGAAGTGATGATCGTCACCGAATACAACGGCCATACGCAAGGCTTCGTGGTGGAAGCCGTGGACACCATCCTGCGCCTGGATTGGTCCGCGGTACGCGTGCCGCCGGATATGTTCTCTTCGCACGTGGGGGGATTAGTCACGGCGGTCACCGAACTACCCGACGGTCGCCTGGTGATGCTCATGGATGTGGAAAAAATCCTTGCCGAAACCACCAGGGGCTCTGACGATGATTCAATTTTCAGCCTGGTCAAACCGGTCAAAATGGAAAATCGCACTATTTTCTTCTGTGACGATTCGCCGATTGCGCGCAAGCAAATCGAGCGCACCCTGCAAGCGATGAACGTCAACTACCTCTCCGCTACCAACGGTCATAAAGCATGGGAAGAATTGAAAAAACTTGCTACGCAGGCGGACGAGGCGGGCGTCAAGCTTTCAAGCCTAATTCAAATAATCCTAACGGATGTTGAAATGCCGGAAATGGATGGTTACATCTTGACCAAGAATGTGAAAAGCGACCCGCGCTTCACCGGCATCCCGGTCATTATGCATTCCTCACTCTCCGGCATGTCAAACCAGCAGCTCGGTCGCTCGGTGGGCGTGGATGAATATGTTTCCAAATTCGAGCCACAGCGCTTAGCCGAAACGCTGACCCGCATTCTCGAAGGCAGCGTTGCCGCAGCAGCTTAACGCGCCAGGCATAACGCACAAGATTAGGACGGTAGATTATGGACTCACAACAAGCCTTGCTCGATTCGATTGATGCGCGCACCAAGCTCGCGGGCTCGAACAAAATGGAAATTCTGCTGTTCTCTCTTGGCACAGGGGAAGTGTTCGGCATCAACGTGTTCAAGGTGCGCGAAGTCTCGCAAACCCCGATGATCACCAAGACCCCTAATACCCCGCTTGGCGTAGAAGGCGTGATTTCATTGCGCGGCAATATCATTCCCGTGATCTCGCTCGCCAAATTTACGAATCTGGAAGGCGCGCCGACCGATACCGGACACACCATGATCGTGACCGAATTTTCACGCCACACCCAGGGCTTTTTGGTGCATGACGTGGACCGCATCATCCGCGTCGATTGGGATAAGGTAAAACCACCGCAAAGCATGCTCATGGGGAACGATGCGCTGATCACCGCGATCACCGAACTCCCCGACGGAAAATTAGTTTCCATCCTAGACGTGGAACAAATCCTGGCGCGCGCCATCGGTGTGGAAGAAATGCCGACGATAGAAAAAGTGCAATCCACACGAGAGCATATGGTGTTCTTCGCCGACGACTCCGTCGTTGCGCGCAAGGAAATCTCCAAGTTGCTCGAGGGCATGGGCGTGAAATATCAGCAAGCGACCAACGGCCTGGAAGCCTGGGAGAAGCTGCAAACGATGGCCGCACGTGCGCAGCACGAAGGCTCATCACTCAAGAATCTGATCAGTGTCATCCTGACTGATGCTGAAATGCCTGAAATGGATGGTTACGTGCTGGCGAAAAACATCAAAGCAGATCAGCGCTTCAACGGCATTCCGGTCGTGATGCATTCTTCGCTCTCGTCTGAAGCCAACCACGCCATGGGCCAAAGCGTCGGCGTGGATACTTATGTAGGCAAATTCAATCCGCGCATCCTTGCGGATACCCTGCGCCCATTTTTGGAATAATCAAAACGAGATGGTGAACCCCTTGACCACAAGTGTAATTGGAGTAGTTCATGGCTGATACGAACATGAAATTTTTAGTGGTGGACGATTTCTCTACCATGCGGCGGATTGTACGCAATCTATTGAAGGAGCTCGGCTTTCAGAATGTCGATGAAGCCGAGGATGGGGTTGCTGCGCTTTCCAAGCTGCGCGGCACCCCATTCGATTTCGTGGTGAGCGATTGGAATATGCCCAACATGACCGGCATCGACTTGCTCAAGGAAATTCGCGCTGACGCCAATTTGAAACACTTGCCGGTGCTGATGGTTACCGCAGAAGCAAAAAAAGAGAACATCGTTTCAGCGGCGCAGGCCGGGGCAAATGGTTACATCGTCAAACCGTTTACGGCGGCGACGCTGGAAGAAAAACTCAACAAAATCTTCCAAAACGTAGGCAAATAAGGAGACGTGACGTGAGTGCAAGCTTAGCAGGCGATACCGACGATTTAGAAGCGCTGTTCGACAGTATTGTCGCAGCGAATACCGACACACCCGCGCCAATCACCGCGCCCGAACCGGTCGCAGCGCCACCCGTTGCCGCAAATGCTGACGCCGCCGAGGGTGTGGCCTGCCCCGGCATGAATGAACCGTTTTACTCACAGATCGGCCACTTAACACGCAAGTTGCACGACACCTTGCACGATCTGGGATTGGACAAGTCCCTGGAAAAAGCCGTGGATAACACGATTCCTGACGCGCGCGACCGTTTGGCCTATATCGCGACGCTGACCGAGAAAGCCGCCGATCGTGTATTGAATGCGACTGACATAGCAAAACCCCTACAGGATCAGATGGATGCCGGCTCCGCCAAACTGTCCGGCCAGTGGGATCGCTTGCTCAAAAACGAACTGTCGATCGATGATTTCAAACAACTGGTCACCGACACCCGCGGCTTCCTCGGCACCGTCACGCAGCATTCAAAAGCCACCAATGACCAATTACTCGAAATCATGATGGCGCAGGATTTTCAAGATCTCACCGGCCAAGTCATCAAGAAGGTTATCGAAATGGCCAAGGAGATGGAAAATCAATTGCTCTCTCTCTTGATACAAAGCTCATCGCCGGAGAAAAAAGCAGAAATTGACACCGGTCTGCTCAATGGTCCGGTAGTGAATACAGAAGGCCGTACTGACATTGTCACCAGCCAAGAGCAAGTGGACGATTTACTTGAAAGCCTGGGCTTTTAGCAGCCTTAGGGGAAAGAGCACATGAGCGCGTTCGAAGGCATGGAAGAACTCCTGCAAGACTTCCTCACCGAAGCCGGTGATCTCTTGTCCGATGTCGACAACAAACTGGTCGAGCTGGAAAAAACGCCAGATGACAAAAATCTGCTAAACACTATTTTCCGCGGCTTCCACACCGTGAAAGGCGGTGCAGGTTTCTTGAATGCGACGCCTTTGGTCGAACTGTGTCATCGCACCGAGAATTTGTTCGACAAACTACGCAACGATCAATTAGTGCTGACGCCGGAGATCATGGACGTCATCATGGCCGCCACCGGCGTGGTGCGCGATATGTTTGGCTCGCTGGCTCAAGCGCGCATGCCCGACCCTGCCGAGGAAGCGATCCTGCAGGCGCTCGATGCCGTGCTGGCGGGTGAAACCCCATCCAAAAAAGCGGCTGACGTGCCCGCGCCTGTCGCACCAGCTGTCGCACCAGCTGTCGCACCAGCTGTCGCACCGCCCGCCGCGCCCGCCGCGACCGTCGCAAGCGACGCAGGTGGCCCCGACTGGCGCGTGCTGTATCACGCCTTGGTCGGCTCGAAGCCGGAAGAAGCCGCCCCGGCCACGCCCATCGTGGTAGCAAAAGCCGCCGCGCCCAAACCCGCCGACAAGCCGCGCGCACCGGCTGGCACGACTGCCACGCCGAGCGCAAAAGAAAACACGATACGCATCGACACCACGCGCCTGGATCAAGTGCTCAATCTGTCGGGTGAAATCGGCCTCACCAAAAATCGCCTGACCTGTCTACGCACCGACATCATTGCCGGCAAATCCGGCCCGGGCACGCTTCAAGCGCTGGACGAAGCGGTGAGCCAACTCGATCTGCTGGTGAGCGATCTGCAAAACGCGGTGATGAAAACGCGCATGCAGCCAATCGGTCGCTTATTCCAGAAATATCCACGTTTAGCGCGTGATATGGCACGTAGCCTGGGCAAGGATGTCGAGTTAGTCCTGGAAGGTGAAGAAACCGAGATCGACAAAACCATGATCGAAGATCTCAACGATCCGCTCGTGCATCTAGTGCGCAATGCGGTCGACCATGGCGTGGATAGTCCCGAGGAACGGGCGGCAGCCGGCAAGCCGGCAAAAAGCGTGGTTAAACTTTCCGCGCATCAGGTCGGTGATCACATCGTGATTGAAATCACCGACGATGGGCGCGGCATTCGCCCCGAAGTGCTGCGCAAGAAAGCACTGGAAAAAGGTTTGATCGATGCCGAGACCGCCAATAGCCTGGATGAACGCCAAAGCCTACATCTCGTATTTCTGCCGGGATTTTCGACCAAAGATGTCATCTCGGATGTTTCCGGCCGCGGCGTCGGCATGGACGTGGTGAAAACCAACATCCTCAAACTGAATGGCCGTATCGATGTGAAATCGGTGGTCGGCCAAGGGTCGGTCTTCACCATTACGCTGCCGCTGACGCTCGCCATCTTGCCGGTGCTGATCGTGCGCCTGGGAACCCAGCCGTTCGCAGTGCCGCTGTCGATGGTGCGCGAGATCATTCAGATCAATCCGGACGACATCCAGCAAGTCTCCGGGCGCGCCACCCTGGTGGTGCGCGACGAGGTGTTACCGGTGCGCACCTTGGCGAGCCTGCTCGATTGGCCGGACAGCCCCTCGCCCGCGTTCGGCGTGCTGATGCAATCGGCCGAAACTTCATTCGTGCTCGCAATTGACGGCTTTATTGGACGCGATGATGTCGTGATCAAACCGCTCACCGATGTGAAACCCAGGGGCGTGGCCGGCGCCACCCTCTCCGGCGAAGGCTCGGTGGTGTTGGTGCTAGATATGGAAGAATTACTTTCGTCCGACTCTAAGGAAACGCGCGCCACCTTGTTCGCAAAAGCCAGTTAGCGCCTTGCCGACAAGCAAAGTAATCAACCAAGCAGGAGAGGTCTTGTGGGAACCGCAGCGACTATCAATCATTCATTCGATCTGAGCTTCGGCGGCGGGTCGAGCGATCAAGTATTCATCGGGCGCCAGCCGATTGTCGATGCGCAGCAGAAGATCATCGGCTACGAACTGCTGTTCCGCTCCAACTCCACAGACAACGCCGCCCATTTTGAAGACGATTTCAGCGCCGGCGCCCAAGTGCTGATCAACACGCTCAGCAATATGGGCACTGAATGGCTGATGGGCGACAAGATAGCCTTCCTCAATGTCACCGAGGCGATGCTCACCAGCGAATTCATGGAACTGCTGCCCGCCAAGCGCATCGTGCTGGAAATTACAGGCGACATCACCCCGACACCGGCACTGATCGAGCGTTTACAGGGGCTCAAAGAACTCGGTTTTCAATTTTCCTTGCATCATGAGCAGATCAACAGCGACAACGAATCGCTGATCCAATTAGCCAGCTACGTCAAAATCGATTTACTCAAAATACCGCTTGAACAACTGGGATTGGTCGCCGCCAACCTGAAGCAACTTTCGCTTAAAATCATCGCGGAGAAAGTGGAAACCCTTACCGCATTCAAGCGCTGCAAAGAATGCAAACTCGACTTTTTTCAAGGCTATTACTTCGCGCACCCGGAGATCCTCACCGCCAAAGTCATCAACCCGGCGCAGGCCATCGTGCTGGAAATTCTCAACAAAGTGCGCAATAACGTTGACATCGCCGAAATTGAAAAGGGATTCAAGCGCGACGTCGCACTCTCATTCAAGCTGCTGCGTTACATCAATTCGGTCGGATTTGGCCTGTCGTGCGAGATTCAATCGATTCGTCATGCGCTGTCGATTTTAGGCTACCAGCAACTCTACCGCTGGCTGACCTTGCTGATTGTCACCAGTAACGAAGGCGCCACGCCCCCGGCCCTGATGAAAACCGCCATCACCCGCGGCCGCCTCACCGAACTACTCGGCCAAGACCTGGTGGATCGCAACGAACGCGACAACCTGTTCATCGTCGGCATCTTTTCTTTGCTCGATGCCATGCTCGAAATGCCGATGGATCAAGTGCTGGAAAAGCTCACCCTGCCGGAAAACATCGCCGACGCCCTGCTCAACCGCGACGGCATCTACGGCCCCTTCCTGGCGCTGGCCGAAGCCTGCGAAAGCGCCGATATGGCTCGCATTAACGAACTCGCCACCTCGCTTACCCTTGAGCCGGCTAAAGTAAATGAAGCCCACTTAAACGCACTGGCTTGGGTGGAAGAGCTCGGCGTGTAACACAATGAAAGCTTTTTTGCCGCTAATTAACGCGAATTTGCACTAATTATTTAACCGGCTTTGTGGACGAACATTCGCGCAAATTAGCGTTAATTCGCGGCAAAAGGTTTTACTTTCGCTCCCCGGCCTCATCCAAAAAAAACATAACACACGAATATCGCGGCAACCACGCCCGCCAACTCGGCCAGCAGCGCGCATGAGATGGCATGGCGGCTGCGCGTGACGCCGACCGAACCAAAATAAACCGCCAACACATAGAAAGTGGTTTCGGTGCTGCCTTGAATCACAGAGGATAATCGGCCCGCAAACGAATCCGCGCCATACACGCGCATGGTCTCTACCATCATGGCGCGCGCACCGCTGCCGGAGAAAGGTTTGACCAATGCGGTGGGCAGGGCTTCCACGAAGCGATCGTCCCAACCCGCGCCTTGCACCAGATAGCGGATGCCTTCCAGCATCGCCTCCAGCGCACCGCTGGCGCGCAAGAGGCCGATCGCCAGCAGCATACCGATCAGATAAGGAATGATCTGCACCGCGACTTGAAAACCTTCTTTCGCGCCTTCGATAAAGACCTCATAAACTTTGACGCGACGCCATAGCGCACCCAGCAAAAACGCCATGATCAAGCCCAGCAGTAGCGCATTGCTGAATATTGCCGATTGACGCTGCAATTCGGCAGGAGCCAGTTGGCCGAAATAAGCCGCCATGCCGCCCACCAGCGCGGTGGCTGCGGCCAGATAAGCCAGCACGATGGGATGCAGCAAGTTGATGCGCTGCGCGAAGGCAACAGCAAGCAAACCCACCAGGGTGGAAAAATAAGTGGCGATCAGAATGGGCACAAATACATCGGTGGGATCGGCCGCACCCATTTGCGCGCGGAAAGTGAACACCGTCAGCGGCAACAGCGTGACCGAGGAAGCATTCAACACCAAGAATAAGATCATGGCGTTACTGGCGGTGTCGGGCCGCGGATTCAGCGTTTGCAGTTCGCGCATCGCTTTCAAGCCCAGCGGGGTGGCGGCATTGTCCAAACCCAGCACATTGGCCGATAAATTCATCACGACTGCGCCTTGCGCAGGATGTGCCGCGGGCACTTCAGGCATTAAGCGCTTGAACAAGGGGGCAAGCCCACGTGTGATCAGCGCTAAAAAGCCGCCCGCCTCCGCCACGCGCATGAGGCCCAGCCACAGGGTCATCACACCGGCCAAACCCAGTGAAATCTCAAACCCGGTTTTAGCCGACTCGAACAGCGATTGCGTCAACGGCACCAGCAACTCGCCCTGCCCACTGACGATGACTTTGAACAAAGCCACCGCGCACGCCACCAGTATCATTCCTGCCCATAAAGCATTCAGCATGCTGCCTCCCTTATGCGGCCCATGTTAGGGGGCGCGGCGCGACGGCGTCAAACCTCCACACCAATGGTGCATTTTAGGCTGGCACAGCATGCGTGATAAAATAGCCGTTTTTGCTTGATTTCCTAGGTATCTCCTGTGCTCTCCACCGCCAATATCACCATCCAATTCGGGGCTAAGCCCCTGTTCGAAAACGTTTCCGTCAAATTCGGCGACGGCAACCGCTATGGCCTGATCGGCGCCAACGGCTGCGGTAAATCCACCTTCATGAAAATTCTGGCGGGGGTGCTTGAATCGAGCGGCGGCAATGTCTCGCTCGACGCGCACGAACGCATGGCATGGCTGCGCCAAGATCAATTCGCGTATGAGGACCAACGCGTAATCGATGTGGTGATGATGGGTCACGACGAAATGTGGCAGGTGATGCATGAAAAAGACACCATCTATGCCAACCCCGACGCGACCGAAGCTGACTATATGCACGCTGCCGAGTTGGAGTCACGCTTCGCTGAACTCGATGGCTACACTGCCGAGGCGCGCGCCGGCGAGTTGCTGCTGGGGGTGGGCATCCCCCTGGCCAGCCACACCGGCCCGATGAGCGAAATCGCGCCCGGCTTCAAATTGCGCGTGTTGCTCACCCAAGCCTTGTTTTCCAACCCAGAGATTCTGCTGCTGGATGAGCCCACCAACAACTTGGACATCAACACCATCCGCTGGTTGGAAGACATGATCAATCAGCGCAACAGCACCATGATCATCATCTCGCACGACCGCCATTTTCTAAACAGCGTGTGCACCCACATGGCGGATCTGGATTACAACACCATCCGCGTGTATCCGGGCAACTACGACGACTACATGCTGGCCTCGACCCAGGCACGGCAGCAAATGCTCGCCTCCAATACCAAAGCCAAGGGACGTGTCAGCGATTTGCAGGATTTCGTCTCACGCTTCTCCGCCAATAAATCCAAAGCACGCCAAGCCACCTCGCGCTTGAAGCAGATCGAGAAGATCAAGTCTGAAGTGGTGGAAGTCAAACCCTCCAGTCGCCAAGCGCCCTATATCCGCTTCGAGATGGAAGACCGGGATAAACTGCATCGCCAAGCGGTGGAGTTGCTCGATCTCGCCAAAGGCTACGACCACGTGCTGTTTCACGGCATGAGTTTCATGCTGGATGCGGGTGAACGCCTAGCGATCATCGGCCCCAACGGCGCGGGCAAAACCACCTTGCTCAAAGCGCTGATGGGCGAAATCGAACCCGACCAAGGAACGGTGAAATGGGCGGAAAAAGCCCGTATCGGTTATTTTGCCCAAGACCATGCGCACGACTTCGACAACGATCTGAATGTCTTCGACTGGATGAAGCAGTGGCGGCAAAAAAGCGAAGATGATCAGTCAATTCGCAGTATTTTGGGTCGTCTCCTTTTCTCCGGCGACGATGTCAAAAAATCCGTGCGCGTGCTCTCCGGCGGCGAGAAAGGCCGCATGCTCTACGGCAAGCTGATGCTGGAATATCCTAATGTGATGATCATGGACGAACCCACCAATCACATGGATATGGAAACCATCGAAGCGCTGAACATCGCGCTGGAAAAATACAAAGGCACGCTGATTTTCGTCAGCCACGATCGCCAGTTCGTGTCTTCGCTCGCCACCCAAATCCTTGAGCTAGATGGCAAAGGCGGCTTCCAACATTTCACGGGGAATTACGAAGACTATCTGACCAGCCAGGGCATCGTCTAAGGCTTATTTTTCCGCATAGGCCGAGCGGCGCGCGGCCTCGATTTCCTGGCTCAACTGCCACACCGCCAACGCATAAAGCAGGCTGCGGTTGTAGCGCGTGATCACATAATAGTTATTGAAGCCGAGCCAGAATTGCGGCCCGCTCGCGGTATCCAGGCGCACCAGCATGGCCTCCGTCTGTGGCCACTGCGAATCCTGCAACACCACACCGCGCCGCTGCCACTCCTCGACTGATTTGCGCGCTGACCAGCCTGTATTGGCGAATTCGCGCGTCTCCTCACCCTTCACCTCCACCGGCGCGACTACTGGCTCGCCCGTCTTCCAACCGAAGGATTTGAAATAATTGGCCACGCTGCCAATCGCGTCCGCGGTGTTTTCCCATAAATCGGGATGCCCATCGCCATCGAAATCGATCCCATATTTACGATAGCTGCTGGGCATGAATTGGCCAATGCCCATCGCCCCCGCATATGAACCCTTCACGCTCAAGGGATCAATCGCTTGTTCCTGCGCCAGAATTAAATACTGCTCCAGTTCACGCCGAAAATAATCGCTGCGCGGCGGATATTCCACCGCCAAGGTGGTGAGCGCATCCAGCACGCGATAGCTGCCCGTATTGCGGCCATACACGGTTTCCACCCCGATAATGGCGGCAATCATCGACTCGGGCACATCAAACTGCTTGCGTGCACGCAATAAGGCCGCTGCATGATCGTCCCAAAACGTCACCCCGCCCAGCACACGCTTACCATTCACGAACAGCGGACGATACTGATCCCAAGGTTTGGCTTCGGCCGGACGCGACATGGCGCGGATGATTTGCGGCTTGAGGCGGACGTCGCTGAAGATTTTTTCCAACGCGGCTAAATCTTGCTGCGTGGACTCGGCCAGCGATTTTAAAAATGGCTGATACGCTGCATGGGTCGAAAATAAAGGATCAGGCGGCGCCTTCTTGCGTGCATATACGGGTGTACCCACCAGCATTGCCAATATCACGATGCACAACCATCTCATTTCGTTTCGCCCTTCCCTACTTGTCGCAATACGCGATCCAGCATCGCGTCGCTTAAGAAGCGTTTGCACAACATAAAAATCGTCGAGGGCAGTGTCACCCGATAGCGGATGCGCGGCCGCTTGCTCTCCAACGCATGAATCAGCGCTGCTAACACCGCTTCTGGCGGCAGCGTGAATGGCGCAGCGGGCCCAGGCTTAGTCAAGCGGCGCTCCATCGCCTCGTATTTAGCGCGATGCACACTATGTGTCTTGTCGATATAGCGCTGATAAAGTTCAAACGCATTGGCGCGAAAACGGCTGCTGATCGGTCCTGGTTCGATGAGCGATACGTGAATACCGCTACCCGCTAATTCCAGCCGTAGCGTATCGGTGATGCCCTCGATCGCGAATTTGCTGGCGTTGTATGCGCCACGATAGGCCAGTGCCACATAGCCTAAGAGCGAGCTATTTTGGATGATGCGGCCCGCGCCCTGGTGACGCATCACGGGTAGCACCAGATTGGTCAGTTCGATCATGCCGAACAAGTTGGTTTCAAACTGCGCGCGCAAAGTGATGCGCGACAAATCCTCCACCGCGCCCGGTTGGCCATAGCCGGCGTTGTTGAACAAGGCATCCAAGCGCCCACCGGTGCGCGCGAATATTTCGTCCACCGCCGCTTGAATCGAGGCCGAGTCGTCCAGATCGAGCTGTAGCGCTTCCAGCCCTTTCGCTTGCAGCATGGCTATATCTTGCGTCTTGCGCGCCGTGGCAAACACACGATAGCCGCGCGCCGCCAAGCCCTCGGCGGCGCATAAGCCAATGCCGCTGGAACAGCCGGTGATGAGAATAGAAGGAGGATTCATCGCGGCAGCGCGGAGAGCGGCAGAAAAATCGCCGTGGCCAGATTCTGCACCACGCGCACCACGGTTCGATTGGTGCGGCCGGCGACGATCTTGGCCAGCATATCGTGCTCGGCAATCAGCTTGCCGAACTCGCGCTCGAAACTCAAATTGCGTACTTCGCCATTCATCTCATTCGACAGTAAAAACGACTGGCCCTGGCTGTCGCGGTTGGTAGCCAGCTTCCATGCCGCGATTTCGTAATTGCGCGCGGCGAGATAGAGCTTCTGCTGATCGAGATCGTCCCAGGCATAAAAGTCGGTCTTGTCGTTATAGGCCGCCAGGGTCATGGTGGTCATGCCCCACATCAAGGCCAGCACGCGGTCGCCGCCAAAATCTTCTTGAAAGCACAGATAGAGCGCGTCGATACCGCGCTTGTCATTGAGCTCGGGAAAGGTCTGCTGAAAGTCGCTGTCGAACACGCGCGCCACGGCGGCTTCCAGGCTGGGTTGGCCGCTCTTTTTCCATTCGCGCGGATTGCGCCGGTAGAGCTTTTCCATCAGCGTGCGCAGATGGCTCAAGGACTCCAGCATGTGCAAATCGGCGACTTGATCCACCTCGGTCTTGGCGAGCGAAGCAAACCTAAAATCAGGGGAGGCCGGGCCCTTGCCGGGGCCTTTGGGGTTGGCGGCGCAGGCGGCGAGGAAAAGCACTAAAGCGGGGATGAGAAACCATTTCATTGACGACCAGAAGTGTACGCGTTTTCCGTCAGGATGAGCAGCTCACCTCGATCTGCTGCGCCCAGTCCGGAGGGAAGCCGGCGTAGTGTTCCATCTCCAGGTGCGCATCGAATGGCGTATGCAGCAGATGCAGCAAACGATCGACCTCGCTAAAGTCACCCGCCTCGGCTTTATCGATCGCGATCTGCGCCATGTAATTGCGCAAGATGTATTTCGGGTTGATGCGATCCATCCGCGCTGCGCGTTCCGCATCTTGGCTGCCCTGACGCAAAAGCTGCGCCCGGTAGTCTTGCGCCCAGGAATCGAACGCCGCGCGCTCGGGAAACAGATCGCGCAGCGCGGCATTGGATGCGCTGGGATCAGTCTGAAACCGATTTAAACGGCGAAAGAAAATCGTGTAATCGACGTGGTTGACTTGTAGCCGGTCGAGTAAATCCGTGATCAGTGTCGCGGCTTCGGCGCAAGGTGTGATGCCCAGCTTGGCGCACATCAATTCGATGTAATAAGTCACGAACTCTGCTTGATACACCGAGAGCGCCTCGGTCGCCGCCTCGACCGGCATCAAAGGCGACAGCGCCTGCGCCAGACAAGTTACATTCCATGCGCCGATATTCGGCTGCTGATCGAAAGCATAGCGGCCTTGGTGATCGGAATGGTTGCAGACAAAGCCGGAATCGAAATGATCGAGAAACCCATACGGGCCGTAGTCGAGGGTGATGCCGAGAATCGACATATTGTCGGTATTCATCACGCCATGTGCGAACCCCACCGCTTGCCACTGCGCCATCAGGCGCGCGGTACGCCGCACCACTTCGCGCAAGAAACGCGGATATTGATCATCCAGTCCGACCAAATCAGGATAATGTTGCGCAATCACATAATCGGCCAAAGTGCGTATCGGCTCGGCTTGTCCACGATAGAAAAACACTTCGAATGAACCGAAGCGCACGTGTGAGGGTGCTAAACGCAGCAGCGTCGTGCCGCGCTCGACCTTCTCTCGATACACTTCCACGTCGCTGCTAACAATGCATAAAGCGCGCGTCGTAGGAATGCCCAAGCCGTGCATCGCCTCGCAGCCGAGGTATTCGCGAATCGACGAACGCAACACCGCGCGCCCGTCACCATTACGCGAGAACGGCGTCTCTCCCGCACCCTTCAAATGCAAATCCCATCGTTCGCCGCGGCTGTTGACCACCTCGCCCAACAGAATCGCGCGACCATCACCGAGTTGCGGTACAAAATGGCCAAATTGATGCCCGGCATACAACATTGCCAAGGGCTCGGCGCCGGGCAGCATGCGCTGCCCTGAAAAATATTCTGCAAACTCACTGCGCCCGGCTTCGGCTGGATCTAGATCAAGCAATGCCGCCGCGTCGGGATTAAAACTTACCAAATGCGGATTGGACAGTGGCGTCGGCTTGAGCTTGGCGTGGAATAGATCCGGCAAGCGCGCATAGCTATTGTCTAAACTCAACGTTTCTAATGTTTTAAGGGGTGGAAAATCGCGTTCCATGCTATTGGTTCCGGTCTTGGTATAAAGGTGTATGAGGAAGGATTGTGGCTGGAGTTTGAGTATGGGGCCAGGAATTTAAGGCCCTGCTTACGCTACGGTTTTGTGGGATCACGGTGTTGCCTAAAACATCAGCCGAAAAAAAGGCCGCGCAATGCGCGGCCAAACTGCTCTCGCTTCGCCCGGTGCGAATTAAGTGCAACGCACCGGTTTCAGCTCAATTTCTTCAACTTCGCCTAACTCGAAAATTTCTTCCATCTTCAAATCGCGCCGATCAGCATTTTTCCGTCGATTCGTGAACACTAATCCGTCCTTGGTTAGAAACGGCGCGTGCGTATTAAATCCATCCGCCTTGCGCCGATCGTCGCTGCTTCTACGTTCATTGTTCAACATGATCATCTCCCCTGAGATTACCCCCGCAAACTACGGGCTGTTGAGATGAAATATCGGCAAGGTCGTTAAAAGCTTTATGGAATTTACTCTTTTGATCGCGCAAATTTTGCACCAAGCCGACGAATGGGGAATTTTCATAGATGAGTGGTGATGATAGCGATTTTATATACATTTATCGTTTTATATCAATATGATGCACCACGCGACGGCTAGCAAAATTGCTTCGAAGCACCGCTTGGGGACGCCAAAAAAAAAGCCACCCGAAGGTGGCTTTTTGATTTGGCGTCCCCAACGAGATTCGAACTCGTGTTACCGCCGTGAAAGGGCGATGTCCTAGGCCTCTAGACGATGGGGACTAAACTCGATTGTTTAGTCGTACTGACTATTTCTTTCCCAGTTGGGTGATTGCTGTACCTAACAACAACAGCGCAAACCCCACTGGAACCAAACTTAACCACGGCCCGGCTGCTGCTTCATCTCCGTTTGGTAGTTTGGCGAAGCCAACTATTAAACCTACCACGCTGGCGATAATGCCCAACCATATTGCGATAATGCCGAGACGCTGGACCATACTAATTCCTGGTGGAGGTAAGCGGGATCGAACCGCTGACCTCTTGCATGCCATGCAAGCGCTCTCCCAGCTGAGCTATACCCCCGGAAAGCGCGCCATTATAGTGACCACACCCGTTGGTGTAAAGCCATTCCGTGCTAAACGTGAAACTCGCGAAGCGAGCCTACGTCCCTCTCGCCCGCTTGCGGGAGAGAGTTAGGAGAGAGGGAAACGGTCATGGCGAGTTCATTTATGGTGCGGCAATTGCCATGACCGTTAAGGCGAGGGAATCACGAACAACTTGGGCCAATGCTTTCCGGTCACGATCAATACATCTTGCACTGCATCGTAAGCGATACCGTTGAGCACAGCTTCGCGCGAAGGTCTTTCTTGCTGCGGATATAAGTGCGACAAATCGATCCAAGCGGTGACTTGGCCAGTTTGCGGTGAAATGCGTGCGATGCGGTCGGTCCCATAACGATTGGCGAGAATTTCGCCTTTCACAAATTCTAATTCATTGAGCTGGTCGATCGCCTGCTCGCCATCCCGCACCTCGATGCGGCGCTTTTCCTGCAAGGTAGCAGGATCAAGAAAACGCAAATGCGCGCTGCCGTCGCTCGCAATGAGGTGTCGGCCATCATAGGCAAGCCCCCACCCTTCCCACGCATAAGGCAGCGTGCGTTTCAGACGCAGGTTGGCTTTGTCGTAAACAAAAGCTTGGCGTTCTTGCCAAGTGATCTGAATGATTTCGTCACCCACCAGGGCGATGCCTTCACCGAACATTGTTTGAGGCAAAACATGCTGGCGCAGCACACGGCCGGTTTTCAAGTCGCGTACGCTGAGGGTGGATTGCCCATAGTGGCCGGTGCTTTCATACAATAAGCCACGATCCCACACCAAGCCTTGCGTGAACGCGGCCGGATCGTGCGCATAGCTGCGGATCACCGGCGGCGCGGAATCGGCGGCCAAAACGGCAGCCGTGCATAGGGTGATCAGGACACCGGCGATCCAACGCGCAAACGCGCTCACTCCCGCACCGGGCGCTTGGCCAGCTTGCGTTGCAGGGTGCGGCGGTGCATTTTCAGGGCGCGCGCGGTGGCGGAGATGTTGCCGTCATTCTCGCTGAGCACCTTCTGGATATGCTCCCACTCCAGGCGATCCACCGAGAGCGGGTTGCTGCTCACCGGTAGATTGGGGTCGCCTGCGCTGCGCATCAGCGCCGCGACAATGTCGTCCGCATCGGCCGGTTTGGCGAGATAGTGCGTGGCGCCGAGCTTGATCGCCTCGACTGCGGTGGCGATGCTGGCGTAGCCGGTGAGCATCACGATGCGTGTTTCCGCGTCCAATTCTTTTAAGCGCTGCACCAACACCAAGCCGGAGAGGCCGGGCATTTTGAGATCGATCACCGCGTACTCGGGGGGATTTTCGGCAGCCAACGCGATGGCTATATCCACATCCGCTGCGCTGCTGACGGCGAAACCGCGCTTTTCCAGCGCGCGCGACAACACTTGGCGAAAAGTTGCGTCATCATCTACTAGCAGCAAGCTGGCGCGGTCTGTTTGGTCACTCATATCGATGGCCGCAAGGTCAGCATGACGCGCACGCACGCACCCCCCCCCTCACGATTAAAAAGATTGACCTTGCCGCCGAAGCGTTCGATGGTCGCATTGGCGAGAAACAAGCCAATGCCTAAACCGCCGTCGGAGCCTTTGGTGGTAAAAAACGCTTCGCCGGCACGCGCTGCCACTTCGGCGCTAATGCCCGGGCCGCGATCGCGAATTTCCAGTGTGAGTTGGGCCGCATCCCAACGCCCATCAAATTCAATGCCCTGCGGCGATACATCGGCGGCGTTGTTGAGCAGATTGAGCAAGGCCTGATCCAGTGTGCGCTCGACCGTCAATTCCGGCGCAGGCTGGGTGCCGGCGAAATGTGCGCTGACTTTGACTTGCGGGCGCAGCAATTGCCACTGTTCGATGAGTTGGCGCAAATAATCCTCGCATGCAATACACGTCGCTGTTTCGGCGCGGGCGCTTAAGCTCGTCAAGACAGTTTTGCAGCGTTCGGCTTGTGCACGTAATAAATGCAAATCCGCCACCAGCGCCGCATCATGGGCGTGATCTCTTTCCAATTCTTTCGCAATCACCGCTATGGTCGACAGCGGCGTACCCAGCTCATGCGCCGCACCCGCAGCCAGCGTGCCGAGCGCGACCAATTGCTCATTGCGCAGCGCCGCTTCACGCGCCGCAGCAAGCCGCCGATCACGCTCGCGCAGCGACTGCGCCATGCGTGCGACGAACCAGGCAATCAACACTGCACTCAACGCAAAATTGAACCACATGCCCAGCACATGCAAATTGAAATCCGCCTGCGCGCCGTGCGCGTCGTGCTCGCCCGATAAGCCGCCGGGAAACAGGGTTGCCAGCAGCGCAAAGCTGCCCGGGCCTTGTGGCAAGGGCAGATGCCTGAACAGCAGGAAGGTGTAACACGCAAGCGTCGCACCCGCCACCGACCAGGTATAAGCCGCCGGCAGCATGGCAGCGGCAATCGACAGCGGCAGCAAATATAAGGTGACGAAGGGATTGGTCGAACCGCCAGTGAAATACAACAACCCGGTCAGCACGCCAATATCGATCAGGAGGTGCCCTGCCAACTCGGCATCCGTCACCGGCCAAGGCTGACGCGTCCGCCACCATGTGAAAAGCGCGACCAGCGCCAAACCCGCCGTCAGCGTAAGCAAAATGGCCGTCGGCAACACCATGCCGATGCCGTACACCGCAATGGCAATGGCGCCGGCTTGGCCCGCCACCTCAATCGCGCGCAAGCCGAGTAGGCGCCTCAGGTTGCGTAATTGTGGAGCAAGCGTTGGGGTTTCAGTCATACCGCCATTGTAATAGCTTGCGCTCCCTGTATCGCACGCCTGCGACACTGTGTCGCATTCCGCTCCTCCCTGCGCGCCATTAGAGTAGCGCGACTTTCAGGAGGAGAAAAAATGAAAACAATATTGTCCAGTGCAGTTGCAAGCAGCGTGCTACTCCTGGCCGCTGGCCCCGCCGCCGCATCTTGCGGCGCGGCATTTTGCACGGTGAATACTGATTGGCAGGCGCAAGGCACATGGGGTGGTGCGGGGGCGAAATTTGATTTGCGTTATGAATTTGTGGATCAAGACCGCCCAATGGCGGGCAGTGATCGGGTGTCGGTCGGCCAAGTCAGCCGTCACCATGACGAAGTGAGTACGCTCAACCGTAATGTGGTGCTGGGCTTCAGTTACAACACGCTAGCGGGCTGGGGGATCAATGTGCAAATGCCCTGGGTGTCGCGCAGTCACTATCATGTGCACAATCATCATGGCGCAAAAATTGCCCAGCGCTGGAACATCGATGGGCCGGGCGACGCACGCATCACCTTCAATCTGCCACTCACCAAGCAAGACAATCTGAACCTGCTGCTCGGACTCAAGCTACCGACCGGGCGCAGCACGGTCACCAACAACGATAACGCGCTGGCAGAACGCACGCTACAACCTGGCACGGGCAGTACCGACACGCTTCTCGGGCTTGCTTATCATTCGACGCCGAACGCGGGGCCACACGGCTGGTTCGCGCAGGCGATGTGGCAGCATGCGACGGCAGTACGCAATAGCTATCGGCCCGGTGATCAAGTCGGTATCGACTTGGGATGGCGCTACGCTTTCAATCATGATTTCAGCGCTACGGTACAGGCCAATTGGCAAATCCGCGCGCGGGATGAGGGCCGCAATGCTGAGCCCGCCGATTCTGGCAGCCGCTTTCTGAAACTCAGTCCCGGCCTCGTCTATGCACTCGACCGTGACACGCAGCTTTATGGGTTCGTGCAATTACCGGTTTACAGTCATGTGAATGGCGTGCAATTGACCAGCGGCAAAAATATCGCGCTCGGAATCAGCCGGCGCTTCTAGTCGAATGTCGGACTAATTCGCGCAACCGCCAGCGCGACATGCGCATTCGGAGCACTAACCGTGCTTCACACCCAGCGCCGCACGCGGCTGGTGTAGGCTTGATATTCCGCACCGAATTTCGCTTCAAGGTGCGCTTCCTCATGCGCGATCACGGCATAGCGCATTAAGCCCCAAACCAGCGGCGCAAACAGCAAGGGCCAGGCGGTTTGCATGAGCAGCATGATCCCAACATAGATCAACCAATCGGAAACATAAATCGGATTGCGCGAATAGCGGAATGGGCCGCTGGTAACCAGGTTGTTTGCCGCTTTGTAGGGATTCACCGTGGTGTGATTGCCCCAGATCGCGGCGAGCGCCCACGCCATGCCCGCCAGCCCCAGCGCGATGACGATCCAGCCCAGGTCACGGCCGGCGGGGCCGAAACCCAAGGGCAAGCGCCCCTCCATCCACCACGCGCCCAGCAAGCAGGCGGCATAAATCAACGGCGGCGGCAGCACCGTCGCGGGCCGAATCTCATGATCGCGCATGCTCATTCCTTTCCCTTCGATATCGAAGTCAGTTTCAGCGCATAAATCGAGAAACGGCGATTCGCCGCTTTCCGAACTCGCGCCTTACTCCCCCCGCTTGAGCCAACACACCGAATCGCCGGCCATGCGAAATTCCTCCGGTTGATGCAGGTAGTAGCCCTGAGCGAAATCCACGCCGATTTCCCGCAGCTTTTCCAGGGTCGCCGCGTTTTCCACGCATTCGGCGATGGTCTGGATGCCGACCATATGCCCCACCTGATTAATCGCCGTCACCATCGCAAGGTCGTTGGTGTCGCGCATCATATCCTTGATGAAGGTGCCGTCGATCTTGAGGTACTCCACCGGCAGCGCTTTCAAATAAGCGAAGGAACTCAAGCCACTGCCGAAATCGTCGAGCGCGAAGCGGCATCCCATCGCCTTCAGCTCCGCGATAAACGACGCCGCCTTACCTAGATTGGCGATTGCAGCGGTTTCGGTGATCTCGAAGCAGAGCCGGGATGCGTCTATCCCGCTGGTCAGAATTGCGTGTTTAACGAAGCTCAGAAACTCCGTGCTGCCGAGGGTTTGGCCGGACAGATTGAGCGTGAACATGGCATCCCGCGCGATCTCCAGGCCGCCGCCATCCTGAAGCAGCGTCAGCGCCTGCTGCACCACCCAGCGATCGATGCCGATCATTTGGTGGTAGCGCTCTGCTGCGCCGATGAAACGGGCGGGGAGGACGATTTTGCCGTCTTCCTCCACCATCCGCACCAAGATCTCGTAGTGCGCGGCATCGCCGGCCGCCGCGGAAATCGGCTCGATGCGTTGCACATAGAGCACAAAACGGTTTTCCTTCAGGGCAACGCTGATGCGGGTGGACCACTGCATCTCGCCGCGCCGCCGCGCATGTTCGATGTCGTCCACTTGGTAAACGTGAATCTGATTCGACCCCTTGTCCTTGGCGACGTAGCACGCGACATCCGCCGCGCTGAATATCTCGGCCAGCCCCCCGCTATCCGCGCGGATCGGCACCAGGCCGATGCTGACGCCGACCTCGAAGCGGCGCGCCTCCCACGCGAAGCGATACCCGCGCACGCTATCGCGGATGTCGCGGGCGATGCTTTCCGCTTGATGGATGCCGCAGCCGTGGAGCAGCACGCCGAATTCGTCGCCCCCCAAACGGCCGACGGTGTCCGCGTCGCGCACCTTGCTGCGGATCAGACGCGCTAGCTGCCGCAGCAGTTCGTCGCCGGCCGGATGGCCGCAGGTATCGTTGACGACCTTGAATTGATCCAGGTCGAGATAGCACAGCGCGCTCTCGCGCTCCAACGACCCCGCCTCGGCCAGCGCGGCTTCCACTTCGCGCTCGAATTCACGCCGGTTGACCAAGCCGGTCAGTGCATCGTGAGAAGCGTGATACTCCAATTGCAGCGCCAGCTCGCGGGTCGCGGTCACATCCCGGAACACCAGCACCGCGCCCATCACTTGCCCTTCCCGGCCGCGAATCGGCGCGGCGGTATCTTCCACCGCATGCCGCCGGCCATCGCCCACCAGGGTGATGCGCGCCTGGCGTGTGATCACGGTTTGCTCGCGCAAGGAATCCAGCGCCGGATTGCTCGTTGGCGCCTGGGTCGCCTCGTCCAGCGTGCGATAAATGCGCGCCACCGGCTCGCCCCGTGCTTCGGACAAGACATGGCCGGTCAACGACTCCGCCACCGGGTTGAGATAGACCACCCGGCCTTCCACATCAGTGGCGATGACGCCCTCGGCGATGGAATGCAGCGTCACTTCTGCCCGCTCCTTTTCTTCGAACAGCGCTTTTTCCGAACGGCGCAAGGCATCGATCCGGTCTCGAATCGCAGCAGTCATCGCATTGAAATCTGCCGCGAGCTGGGCGATTTCGTCCTTGCTGGAAACGGGGATCGGCTGCGAATAATCCCCCGACGCCACCCGGCGCGCGCCGTGCATCAAGATGCGGATATTGCGCGTCAGCCAATATCCGCCGAATGCCAGCAGAATGAAGGAAAGCAACACCTCGCCCGAGGCGATCGCGAAACCTTGCGTAAAAATCAGGTCGCGTGAGGCAATCAGCGATTTCAGGGTCAACCCATAGCGCACCTCGCCGACTGTCTGCCCAGCGAGCTGCAGCGGGGCGCTGGCGTCGAATATCTGATCGCTCAGGCTGTCCTTGACCGTAGCGTCGGTCCGCGGCATCCGCCGCACGTCCACCGCCCCCTGCCGGGCATACACCCTGCCGCGATTGTCGTATACCACGATGTATTGAAACTCGGACAGGCGGCTGGTGACGAGTTTGTTCAGAATTTCGTTGAGCGTGGCATGGTCGCGCGCGAACAAAGGCCCGGCGAGCGCCGCGTCGAGCAGCGGTGTCACCGCCTCGAGCCGCGCCTGGGTCTGCGCTTCGAGCGTTTCATTGAGCAGACGCAAGCTGTTGGCCAAGAGCAGCCCGAGCATGATGATTTCCACCAGCAAGCTGATGAGCACCAGCCTGAACCGGAGCGAGCGCCAGACCGGGATAAGGGCGCCCCGCGTCATGACGCTATGGCCGCTCCAGCAGAAACTTCACATAGGGATCGAGCACGGCGAGATCCTTGGCTTCGATCTTGCTAAAGCCCTTGAGGCTCTTCACCGCATAGTCGGCTGGCCCTTCCGGCGAATGTTCGAATTCGAGCAGCGCGCGGCGCAGCCGCTCTACCTCAGCGGCCGGCATGCGCTGATGCGCCAGCACGAAAAAGCCCGGCACCTTGCGCGTCGCCGCCACCACGACCAGCTTGTCTTTTTCCTCGGGGGGCAAGCCCTCCCACAGGCGAAAACCAGTCACGCCGACATCCGCCTCGTCGCGCAAAGGGGCATACATCGCATTGTTGTGCGCCTTGGTTTCGATCAGCGTGGCGTTCTTGCCCAGGAACACACCATGCTCGTTCAATAGCCCCTCCGCCATATGAAAGATGATGGCGAGCGGCTCAGCCATCATGATGCGCTTGCCTTTGATGTCTTCCAGCTTGGCAATGCCGGCATCCTTGCGCGCAAGGAATAGGCCCTGCACTTCGTGCCGGGTGCGCACCACGGGTTGATAGCCATCGCGGATTTGCGCCAAGCGGCCCAGATGCGGCGCGGTGAGCACGATGTCGTATTCGCCGCGCTGAGTGCGCTCGATGAGCGCCTTGAAGTCCGGCGCCGTCACCAGGGTAACGGGCCGATCCAAGGCGCGGGAGAGATACTGCCTGAGCGGCGCGTGATAGCGCACCAGTTCGCTCGGCGACACATAAGGAAAAATGCCAAATACGATTTCTTTTTGCGCATGCGCCGTAGCACTCGCGGCCATCAGGCAAAGCAGCCAGAAATATTTACGCATTTTCATTCTCCTCACACACACCGCGCAGATTCGCCTCGTAATACCCGCATTTGGGTATAGGCATTGCTCGACATTTACTCTTGAAGTATCGGCAAAAATAGAGTGAAATTGAGCCCCTCTTTTCACTTTCGCGCGCGTTTTTTTGAGAAGTCGCCCGATAGCCTCCTAGGCGGGGGCGCGTAGCCGCTCCGACATGTGCGGCTGAATCACTTGCAACAATTGCGAGAATACTTTGGGATTGCCGCCCACCACATTGCCGGTCGTCATGTAATTTTCACCACCATCAAAATCGGTGACCAATCCCCCGGCCTCTTGAATCAGCAGCACGCCGGCTGCCAAGTCCCATGGCTTCAAGCCCGCTTCCCAAAACCCATCGTAACGCCCAGCCGCGACATAGGCCAAATCAAGCGAAGCGCAGCCAGGTCGGCGCAGGCCTGCGGTTTTGGGCAGCAGTTCACGGAACATTTTGAGATAGTCATCCAGGTAAGTGAAATCGCGGTAGGGAAAGCCGGTGCCGATCAAGGATTCTTGCAAGCGCGTCTGTTTGCTGACGCGCAGACGCCGATCGTTAAGGTGAGCACCGCGCCCGCGCGTGGCGGTGAAAAGTTCATTGCGCGTGGGGTCGTACACCACCGCCAAGTTCAGCACGCCCTTGATCTGTAAGCCGATGGAAACCGCGAATTGGGGAAAGCCGTGCAAAAAGTTGGTGGTGCCGTCGAGCGGATCGATAATCCACAGATAATCGGAATGGCCTTGAGCACCGCCCTCTTCTGCTAAAATCGCGTGATCGGGATAGGCTTCGAGCAAGACTTCAACGATGGCCTGTTCCGCCATCCTATCTACCTCGCTGACATAGTCACTGACGCCTTTGCGCTCAACGGTAAGCAAATCCAGATCTTGGGTCGCGCGATTGATGAGAGAACCAGCGCGGCGGGCGGCCTTCACCGCAATTGATAACATCGGGGACATGTAAACCTTCTCGAATTGACTTAAAGAACGAAGCCGCTATTTTAAATGAAAAAACCCCTAACTCCGCTATCGAATATCCGCATCGTGCTCGATCACACCAGTCATCCCGGCAATATCGGGGCCGCTGCGCGTGCGTTGAAGACCATGGGACTACAGCGTTTGCATTTGGTCGAACCGCGACGCTTTCCCCATGCCGAGGCCGATGCCTTGGCTTGCGATGCAAAAGATGTGCTGCAAAATGCGCAAGTCCACACCACGCTGGATGAAGCGCTCACCGGTTGCGTTTTCGCGGCGGGCCTGACCGCGCGCAAACGACATATGGGCCACACCTGTGTGGATGTGCGCGAGGCTGCGCAACGCTTGATGCAAATCGCCGCGACGCAAGAAGTAGCATTACTGTTCGGCAACGAGGCCTATGGACTCTCGAATGATGAGCTGAGCAAATGCCAGCTCATGATTTCCATTCCCACCGATGAGGCGTACACCTCATTGAATGTCGCCAGCGCCGTGCAAATCATGGCGTATGAGCTGCGTATGGCGTGGCTCGCTGCGCCTCAACCCACGCAAGCGCCCATCGAGTTGGCGCGCTTGGATGACATCGAACTTTTCTACAAACGCTTGGAAGAAACCCTGATCTGCATACAGTTTCTCGACCCGAATAACCCTAAACGTCTCATGCCTAGAGTGCGCCGATTATTTGCGCGCACGGTGCTTGAAAAAGAAGAGCTGAATATCCTGATGGGCATGCTTAAATCCATCAATTTGAACGTTAAATAGAAAGTGGACTGAATTAGTCTACTTAAAATATAATAATTGTCTTACATTCAAAGACAGCACCATGTTCAACCATCTGCGCGAAGACATAGCGGTCGTTTTTGAACGCGACCCGGCGGCCCGCTCCACCTTTGAGGTGCTCACCACCTATCCGGGGGTGCATGCGCTGCTGTTCCATCGTCTGGCGCATTTCCTGTGGACGCACGGCTTGCGCTGGCTGGCGCGCTTCCTGTCCCACCTCGGGCGCTGGTTTACCGGCATTGAGATTCATCCCGGCGCCACCATTGGCCGCCGCGTTTTCATCGACCACGGCATGGGCGTAGTGGTGGGTGAAACCGCAGAAATCGGCGACGAATGCACCCTCTATCACGGTGTCACCCTAGGCGGCACCACCTGGAATAAAGGCAAGCGCCACCCCACCCTGGGGCGCGGCGTGGTGGTTGGCGCCGGCGCAAAAATTCTCGGGCCGATCACTATCGGCGAAAACGCCAAAGTCGGCTCCAACGCCGTTGTGGTGAAGGACGTGCCGCCAGGGGCCACCGCCGTCGGTGTCCCGGCGCGCATCCTGGATAGCGATCAAGCCAAAATCCGGGCCGAAACCGCCGAGAAAATGGGGTTTTCCGCCTATGCGATCAGCCAGGATATGAACGATCCCATGGTGCAGGCGATCCACGCCATTCTCGATCACACGGCTGCGAATGATCAACGTATGCAACTGATTTTGAAGGCTTTAGAGAAGCTCGGCGCAGATATGCACACGGTCTCCGTAGCGGAAGAGAAATTTGATGTGAACTACCTGAACAAAATAGTTGACTAATTTAGTAGGGAACGCTACCCTGACATCATCAAGTTCTGCTTAAACAGGGGTATAGACATGAGACTGACCACAAAAGGACGCTTTGCAGTAACCGCGATGCTGGATTTGGCCATGCGTGATGGCAATGGCCCCGTTACCTTGGCCGGCATCAGCGACCGTCAAAAAATCTCCCTTTCCTACCTGGAGCAATTGTTCGGCAAGCTACGCCGCAACGCCCTGGTGGAAAGCGTGCGCGGCCCCGGCGGCGGTTATTGCCTGGCCCGAGGCACTGGTGAAATTTCAGTCGCCGAGATCATCCGCGCTGTGGACGAACCAGTCGAAGCAACCAAATGCGGTGGTTTGGCTAACTGCCTGGATGATCGTCCTTGCATGACCCACGATCTGTGGACCGGCCTGAACAAACACATTTACTCATACTTGGAAGCGGTTTCACTTGCCGATCTGGTTGCTACTCAAAACACCCAGACAGATACAGTATCGGTGATGAAAGACAAGCGCATCACCAGCGTAGCCGCTGCGTAATCGATTTTATTTTAGGACCGCAAAGATGGTGAAGACCCCGATTTATCTGGACTACTCCGCGACCACGCCGGTGGACCCGCGCGTGGCAGCAAAAATGATTCCTTATTTGACCGAGCATTTCGGCAACCCGGCCTCGCGCTCGCATCCCTTTGGCTGGGAAGCGGAAAAAGCCGTGGAAGAAGCGCGCGAACAAGTCGCTCAATTGGTGAACGCAGATCCGAAAGAAATTATTTGGACCTCTGGCGCCACTGAATCCAATAACCTGGCGATCAAAGGCGCGGCCCACTTCTACCAAGGCAAGGGCAAGCATCTGGTCACGTTAAAGACTGAACACAAGGCGGTGCTGGACACCATGCGCGAGTTGGAACGCCAAGGTTTCGAAGTCACTTATCTGCCGGTGCAAACCAATGGCTTGGTGGATATCGAGCAATTCAAAGCCGCGTTGCGGCCCGATACGATTCTGGCTTCGGTCCTGTATGTGAACAACGAAATAGGCGTGATCCAAGACATCGCCCAGCTCGGTGAAATCTGTCGCGCAAAAGGCGTAATTTTCCACGTGGACGCGGCGCAAGCCACCGGCAAAGTCGTCATCGACCTGCAACAACTTAAAGTCGATTTGATGTCGTTCTCCGCGCACAAAACCTATGGCCCGAAAGGCATTGGCGCACTGTATGTGCGGCGCAAACCCAGAATCCGCCTCGAAGCGCAAATGCATGGCGGCGGGCACGAACGTGGCCTGCGTTCTGGCACGCTGGCGACGCACCAGATCGCCGGCATGGGCGAGGCGTTTCGCATTGCACGAGAAGAAATGGCGACCGAGAACGAGCGCATTCGCATGCTGCGCGACCGGCTGTTGAAAGGCCTGCAAGACATGGAAGAGGTGTACGTCAACGGCGATATGCATAGCCGTGTGCCGCACAACCTGAATATCAGCTTCAATTTCGTCGAAGGCGAATCGCTGCTTATGGCGATCAAGGACGTCGCGGTGTCCAGCGGCTCCGCTTGCACCTCCGCCAGCCTTGAGCCGTCATATGTTTTGCGTGCTTTGGGCCGCAGCGACGAATTGGCGCATAGCTCGACGCGATTCACCATCGGCCGCTTCACCACCGAGGAAGAAATCGACTTCACCATAGACCTCGTCAAAAGCAAAATCGGCAAACTGCGCGAATTGTCCCCCTTGTGGGAGATGTTCAAAGACGGCATCGACATCAATTCGATTCAGTGGGCAGCACACTAATTACTTAGCAGGAGAACGATCATGGCATACAGCGAAAAAGTTTTGGACCATTATGAAAACCCACGCAACGTCGGTTCCTTCGGCAAAGAAGATGACGACGTTGGCACCGGCATGGTGGGCGCGCCCGCCTGCGGCGACGTGATGAAACTGCAAATCAAAGTCGGCAAGGACGGCGTCATCGAAGATGCCAAGTTCAAGACCTATGGCTGCGGTTCCGCCATTGCTTCCAGCTCGCTCGTGACCGAATGGGTGAAGGGCAAAACGCTAGATCAAGCGATGTCGATCAAGAATACCCAAATCGCGGAAGAGCTCGCCCTGCCGCCGGTTAAAATCCACTGCTCGATTCTGGCGGAAGACGCGATCAAAGCCGCGGTCGCCGACTACAAACAAAAGCACAGCGCAGCGGCGGCCCCCGCCGCCGCAGCGAAATAATTCGAGGTTTGAAATGGCGATCACGCTGACCGAAAAAGCCGCCACGCATGTAAAAAACTTCATCGCCAAGCGCGGCAAGGGCGTCGGCTTGCGTTTTGCCGTGCGCACCACGGGCTGTTCCGGCTTAGCCTACGTGCTCGAATTTGTGGATGAGATGAAGGATGAGGATCAGGTGTTCGAGAGCAACGGCGTGAAAGTGATCGTCGATGCGAAAAGCCTCGCCTATGTCGATGGCACCGAGCTCGACTACACGCGTGAAGGCTTGAACGAAGGGTTTAAATTCAACAACCCCAACGTCAAGGATAGCTGCGGCTGCGGCGAGAGTTTTAACGTATAAGCTGGAAGCCGGTGGCGAAAGCATTCGCTATAATGCCCAGTTAACGCACCGTATTCGCCACCGGAACCACACCAGCAGCTGCTCGCTTCATGATCGACTTTTCCAAAAATCACTTCCAACTCTTCGGCCTGGAACCTGCGTTCCAACTCGACTTGGCGCGCCTGGATCAAAGTTTTCGCGACCTCCAGGCACAAGTGCATCCGGATAAATTCAGCCATGCCCCGGATGCCGAGCGCAGGCTGTCGATGCAATGGTCCACGCATGTGAACGAAGCCTATCAGACCCTGAAGCAGCCGATCAGCCGCGCACGCTATCTGTTGAAACTGCACGGGGTGGACACCCAGGAAGAAACGAACACCGCGATGCCCGCCGATTTTTTGATGGAACAGATGGAATGGCGTGAAGCGATCGGCGAAGCGAAGGCTGCCGCCGATGCGACCGAGCTTGATCATCTCGGCGCCAAGCTGCGCCAAGTGATGCATCACTTGCAAGACGATATAGGGCAGCGCCTGGATCAAAGTCACGACTACCCGGGTGCCGCGGAGGCGGTGCGTAAGTTGCGCTTCTTGGACAAGCTGCGCGAAGAAATCAACGATGCATTGGAAGCGCTGGAGGCTTGATGGCATTACTACAAATCTCCGAACCGGGTATGAGCACCGCGCCGCACCAACACCGCTTGGCGGTGGGGATCGATCTCGGCACCACCAATTCACTGGTGGCCACCGTGCGTAGCGGCATGAGCGTGGTGTTAAGCGATGATGATGGGCGCCCCCTGCTGCCCTCTATTGTGCGCTACAGCGACGCGGGCACGGTTGAAGTCGGTTACATCGCGCTTGCTCACCAATGTACCGATCCGCAGAACACCGTCGTTTCGGTCAAACGCTTCATGGGCCGTGGCTTGAAAGACATTCCGCATACGCACGAAATGCCCTACAAATTCGTTGACGCGCCAGGCATGGTGCAACTCAAGACCTGCGCCGGCATTAAAAGCCCGGTGGAAATATCCGCCGACATTCTGAAAGCGCTACGCGCGCGTGCCGAGAAGGCACTCGGGGGCGAGCTGGTCGGCGCGGTGATTACCGTGCCCGCCTATTTCGATGACGCACAGCGCCAAGCGACCAAGGATGCGGCCCGGCTAGCTGGCCTCAACGTGCTGCGCTTGCTGAATGAGCCCACCGCCGCCGCCGTGGCCTACGGTTTGGATAATGCGGCTGAAGGGGTGTACGCGGTGTATGACTTGGGCGGCGGCACCTTCGACATTTCGATCTTGCGCTTGCAAAAAGGCGTATTCGAGGTGCTCGCTACCAGCGGCGATTCGGCGCTCGGCGGCGATGACTTCGATCGCCGGATATTTTGCTGGGCGCTAGAAGAATCCACCCTCTCCCCGCTCAACGCCCAGGACACGCGCCTCTTGATGGCCAAGGCACGCGAAGTAAAAGAGGAGCTCACCTATCACGGCGACACGCGGTTTACGGCCGTGCTCTCCACTGGCGAGATGATGGACCAGCCCATCACCAGTCATACCTTGGCAGAATTGACCGAAGGCTTGGTAAAAAAAACCCTGACCCCCACGCGCAAGGCGTTGCGTGATGCGGGTCTCACGCCCGAGGACATTAAAGGCGTGGTGATGGTCGGCGGCGCGACACGCATGCCGCACATTCAACGTGCAGTCGCCGAGTTCTTTAAGCAAACACCGCTCACCAATCTGGACCCGGATAAGGTCGTCGCCCTCGGTGCGGCAATCCAAGCGGACATTTTGGCCGGCAACAAGCGCGGCGAGGAAGTGTTGCTGCTCGACGTGATCCCGCTCTCGCTCGGCATCGAAACCATGGGCGGCTTGGTGGAAAAAGTCATCCCGCGCAATGCCACCATTCCCACCGCGCGCGGCCAGGATTTCACCACTTACAAAGACGGCCAGACCGCGATGAGCTTTCATGTGGTGCAAGGCGAGCGCGAGTTGGTATCGGACTGCCGCTCACTCGCGCGCTTCGAACTGCGCGGCATCCCGCCCATGGTAGCGGGCGCGGCCCGCATCCGCCTCACCTTTCAAGTCGATGCCGACGGCCTGCTCTCGGTGTCGGCGCGCGAGCAAATCAGTGGCGTCGAAGCCGCCATCAGCGTCAAACCCTCGTATGGGCTCTCGGATGATGAAATCACCAACATGTTGGCCGCCTCACGCGATCACGCCAACGATGACAAGCTGGCGCGCGCCCTCAAAGAACAACAAGTCGAGGCCAATGCCATCTTGGAGGCCGTCGCCAGCGCCATAGCGGCCGATAGCGCCCTGCTTACCCCCCACGAGCGTGCCGCGATTGAAGCCAGCATGGGTGAGCTCACCCGGACCTTGAACGGTACGGATCACCGCGCGATCAAAACAGCAGTGGAAGCGCTCAACCGCGCCACCGAAGCCTTTGCTGCCAAACGCATGGATGCCTCCATCCGCAAGGCCCTGACCGGCCAAAAATTAGCCGATATCGGCACGTAAAAGCTGCGCGTATCGCCGATAATAGTTCAACCCCAACCAACTTACCCACCGCCATGCCCCAACTCATTGTCCTACCCCATGTCGAACTCTGCCCCCAGGGCGCCGCCATCGATGCCACTCCCGGCAAAACCATTTGCGACACGCTCTTGGAAAACGGCATCGAGATCGAACACGCCTGCGAAAAATCCTGCGCTTGCACCACTTGCCATGTGATCGTGCGCGAAGGCTTCGAGTCGCTGGTGCCGGCAGAAGAGTTGGAAGAAGACCTGTTGGATAAAGCCTGGGGCTTAGAGCCTATGTCGCGTCTTTCCTGCCAGGCACTGGTAATGAGCCAAGACTTGGTGATCGAGATTCCAAAATACAGTATCAATATGGTCAAAGAAGGCCATTAATTCAGACGTCAGACGTCGAAGAGGAAAGTAATTATGAAATGGACCGATGTACGTGAAATTGCGATTGAGTTATCGGAAGCCCACCCTGAGGTGGATCCGCAATATGTGCGCTTCACTGACTTGCACCGCTGGGTGACGGAACTGGAAGACTTCAACGACGACCCCGATCATTCCAGCGAAAAAATTCTCGAAGCAATCCAGATGACCTGGATCGACGAAAGCAGCTAACGCTATCGAGACGCCTCGCTCCTAAATCGGCTGGCCGGGATCTTTTCCGCGCCAGCCGATTTTCATTTTGCCTCACGATAACTTGCTGTTTTTAAGGAATTTGACACTCAGCCCTGCTTCAAAAATACACAATCTATGGGATTAACCCCCGGATCAACCCCCTATATATTGTGTTTCATCCCAAACCGGTGCAGACTATGTCTCCCGTGGGGGTAGTAAATGGCGGAAGACTCCGATTTAGAAAAAACAGAAGCGGCCACGGGCAAACGCATTGAGCGTGCGCGCGAGGAAGGCAAGGTCGTCCAGTCCAAAGAGCTGGCTATTTTCATCCAGTTAATGGCGGCGATTGGCGGCCTAATGCTGATGGGCAACTACATCATGGAAAAGCTCCTTGCCCTCACCCGACGTGGCCTCTCTATGGACCGCGCCGCAGCCTTTGACCCCACGCTGATGATGTCGCGTTTCATGCAAGACACCACCGATGCCATCATCGCCTTCCTGCCGCTCATGCTGTTATTCATCCTCGCCGCCTTTGCCGGGCCGCTGCTGATGGGCGGCTGGCAGTTCACTTGGAAGCCGCTCACGCCGGATCTATCAAAATTCAACCCCATCTCGGGCTTGAAACGCATGCTCTCGCTCAACAGTTTGATGGAGTTAATGAAGGCGTCGGTCAAGGCAGCGATCATTGGCAGCATCGGGGCGGCGGTGATCTGGCGCTACAAGGACGAACTATTCGCGCTTGCCAGCGAATCACTCGGTACCGGCATGGCGCATATGAGCGATTTGTTGTTTACCAGCGCCTTATTCATGGTTGCTTCACTCATCCTGGTCGTACTGGCGGATGTGCCCTACCAACTTTGGCACTACGCCAAGGGCTTGCGCATGACCAAGGAAGAAGTGAAACAAGAAGCCAAAGAGATGGAGGGCGACCCGCAGATCAAGGCGCGCATTCGTTCCGCGCAACGCGCCGCGGCGCGCAAACGCATGATGTCGGCGGTGCCCAAAGCGGATGTCATCATCACCAACCCGACTCATTACGCCATCGCGCTGAAATACGAGGAAGGCCAGATGGCCGCGCCGCAAATCGTAGCCAAAGGCATGGGCTTGCTCGCCGAACGCATCTTGGAACTGGGGCAAGAGCATGCCGTGCCGGTGCTACAAGCCCCGCCCTTGGCGCGCGCGTTGTATCGCCATGCCGATGTCGGCGATACCGTCCCGGAACGGCTGTACACCGCCGTAGCGGAAGTGCTGGCCTATGTGTACCAGTTGCGCAACCCGGAATACACAGCGCGGCGTCCGATCAAACCCCACCATCTGCCGGTGCCAGCGGATATGGATATGCCTGAACCGGTCGGGGAAGCCGTCTGATGCGACAAATGCCGATCGTTCCCCTCTCTCCTAGCTCTCTCCCACAAGTGGGAGAGAGGGACATAGGCTCGCTCCGCGAGAATACCTCGATATGAACGCACGCGTCGCCAATACGGGCTTTATGGCCGGCTTAGATTTGTACCGCCTGGCCGGGCCGATTCTCGTGGTCATGATTTTGGCCATGATGGTGCTGCCGCTGCCGCCGTTCCTGCTCGATCTGTTGTTCACCTTCAACATCGCGATAGCGATGATCGTGCTGCTGATCAGCATGTACCTGAGCAAACCGCTGGATTTCGCAGTATTCCCCACCGTACTGCTGCTCACCACCCTGCTGCGTTTGTCGCTCAACATCGCCTCGACGCGCGTCGTGCTGCTGGAAGGCCACACCGGGCCGGATGCCGCGGGCAAAGTGATCGAGGCGTTCGGGCAATTCCTGGTCGGTGGCAACTACGCAGTCGGCATCGTGGTATTCGCGATCCTGGTGCTGATCAATTTCGTGGTGATCACCAAGGGCTCCGGCCGGATCGCGGAAGTGGCAGCACGTTTCACTTTGGACGCCATGCCCGGCAAGCAAATGGCGATCGATGCCGATCTCAACACCGGCTTGATCGGCGAAGACGAAGCACGCCGCCGACGCGCGGCAGTTGCGCTCGAAGCCGAGTTCTACGGCGCCATGGACGGTGCGAGCAAATTCGTGCGCGGCGATGCGGTGGCGGGCATTCTCATCACCATCATCAACATCATCGGCGGGCTCGCCATTGGGGTGTTGCAACACGACTTACCGGTCCAACAAGCGCTACAAACTTATACCCTGCTCGCTATCGGCGATGGTCTGGTGGCGCAAATTCCTGCGCTGGTGATCTCCACCGCCGCCGGCATCGTGGTCTCGCGCGTCTCGGCCGAAAAAGACATCGGCGCGCAGATCGTCGAACAAATGTTCATGAACCCACAAGTGCTGTACGTCACAGCCGTCATTCTTGGCTTGATGGGGATTATTCCGGGCATGCCGCATTTCTCCTTCTTGCTGCTGGGCGGCGGCTTGGCATGGCTTGCTTACACGCTCGAAAAGAAAGAACGCACAGCAGAATCCATCATTGAACAAACACCGCCGCCCCCGCCCAAGGAACAAGTCGATGTCAGTTGGGAAGATGTCGGACGCATCGATACACTCGGACTGGAAGTGGGTTATCGCTTGATCCCCTTGGTGGACCGCACGCAAGATGGTGAGTTGCTGCGGCGCATTCGTGGCATTCGTAAAAAGTTCGCCCAAGAAATGGGTTTCCTGGTCGCACCGGTACACATACGCGACAACTTGGAATTGCGCCCGAACGGTTATCGCATCACGGTCAAAGGCGTGGAGATGGGTCGCGGTGAAGCCCAAGCCGGGCAATATCTCGCCATCAATCCCGGCCGGGTGTTGGGACAGCTACCCGGCACGCCGACCAAAGATCCCACCTTCGGCCTGCCCGCGATTTGGATCGAGGCCAACTTGCGCGAGCAGGCGCAGACTTATGGCTATACGGTAGTCGACGCCAGCACAGTGGTCGCAACCCATCTCTCGCAACTGCTGCAAGCCCATGCCGCCGATCTATTGGGTCGCGACGAAGTGCAGCAGTTATTCGACCATATCGGCAAGGACACGCCTAAGCTGATCGAGGATCTGGTGCCCACGTTGCTACCCTTGGGCACGGTACAACGTGTGCTGCAAAATCTGCTGGACGAGGGTGTGCACATTCGTGACATGCGCACCATTATCGAAGTGCTCACCGAACACGGTCCACGCACTCAAAATGTCGAGGACCTCGCCGCAGCGGTGCGCGCTGCCTTGGGCCGAGCCATCATTCAAGACATTTACCAAAACGCGGCCGAGCTGCAAGTCATTGCGCTCGATCCCACGCTGGAGCATCTGCTGATGCAAGCCACGACTGCTGACAGCGGTGCCGGTTTCGAACCGTCATTGGCCGAGAAACTGTTAGCGCAAACCGGGCGCGTGGTGCAAGAGCAAGAGAACAAAGGCCTGCCGCCGGTACTGTTGGTGCCAGCCGCCTTGCGCACGCTGCTCTCCCGTTTCCTGCGCCGCGTCGCACCGCAATTGAAAGTCATTTCTCACGCCGAAGTGCCCGATACTAAAACCATTAAAGTAACCGCCGTATTAGGAGGAGCGAGTGCATGATCGTTAAAAAATTCACCGCCAGCACGACCCGCGACGCCCTGCAACAAGTACGCGATGCTTTAGGGCCAGAAGCCTTAATCCTCTCCAATCGCGTGCAAGACGGCAGCGTCGAAATCATGGCCATGGCCGAATCTGACATGGCATCGCTCACCCACGGCGCATCGCCCAGCACGTCCGCGATGCCGATGCGGCATGACATTCCCGGGATCAAAATTCTCGAACCCACTGCGCCGATCAAGCCACCCCGCGCGGCCGATCCGGCACCCGCTGCGCCACCGCACAGCCCAGGCCCGGAATCCACGATGGCAGTCGAAACCCTGGCGCATGAAGTTAAAAATATACGCAGCTTGATCGAACGCCAACTCGTCAACTTCGCTTGGCACGAAATGAGGTCGGCCGACCCCCTTAAATTCGATGTGCTGCGCACGCTACTGGACGTGGGTTTCTCGCCGCGTTTGGCGCGTCAGTTATCGAGCGCATTGCCAGATGAATTGGACGAAGAGAAAGCCTTGCGCTGGGTGCGCGGCGCGATAGCGCACAATCTGCGCGGGGTCGCGCCCGGCTCGGAATTGATCGAACAAGGCGGCGTATTCGCCCTCGTCGGCCCCACCGGCGTCGGCAAAACCACCACCGTGGCCAAACTCGCTGCACGCTGTGTGTTAAAACGCGGCCCGGCCAGCCTAGCGCTGATCACCACCGACACCTACCGCATCGGCGCGCACGAGCAGCTCAAAATTTACGGCAAGATTCTCAATGTGCCAGTGTATGCGGTGAAGGACGAAATAGAACTCGCCCGCACCCTGGACGAATTGCGCGGCAAACATCTGGTGCTGATCGACACGGCGGGCATGAGCCAACGCGACCGCCGCATTAATGCGCAAATCGCGTTGCTGTCCTCGGGCAAGGCGGCCAAAGTGCAGCGTTTACTGCTGCTCTCCGCCACGGCGCAGGCCGGCACGCTGGATGACGTGGTGCGCGCCTATCTCGGCGCGGGCTTGGCCGGCGTGGTGCTGACCAAGATCGACGAGGCGCTGAGTCTGGCCCCAGCCTTGGATGTAGTGGTGCGGCACAAACTCGCCATACACTACATCACCAATGGCCAGCGCGTGCCAGAGGACTTGCACCGCGCCAATCCGCTCTACCTCGTGGATCGCGCATTCAAGTGCGAGTTGGTCGCCACGCACACCCCGCGCGACGAGGAGTACCCACTGAAGATCAGTGCGCGCGAAGATGACGCACACGCCTTTCTGACCGACGCGCAAGCCGTCTAGCACATGAGCGGCTTCGCCTTCGATCAAGCGGAAGGCTTGCGTCGCCTGCTGGGGGGCGACGCGTTGCGCGTGGTCGCTGTCGTGAGCGGCAAACCGCGTGTCGGCCAAACCAGCGTGGTGGCCAACCTGGCGTGCGCCCTCGCCGGCCAAGGAAAATCGGTGTTGGTGATCGACGAAGGTATCGGCACGGATAGCTGCGCCGCTCGGCTCGGGCTCGCGCCGCGCATTGAGCTTCTGCAAGTCCTCAAAGGCCAAGCCTCGCTGGACCAAGCCGTGCTCCCGTACAACGATGCCATCTATGTCCTGCCGGCACGCGAAGGCCTACGGCGCCTGCCTGATCTCACGCCAGATGCGCATGACCAGCTTGCGCGCGCGTTGCAAGCCTTGCCCTGGAAACCGGATATCGCCTTAATTGATTTGGCGGCGGATCGCACGCACCGCACGCTACCCGCCGCATCCGCTGCCGATGCGGTACTGGTCGTGCTCGGTCCCGGGCACGCCGCGATCACCCAAGCCTATTCCCTGATCAAACAACTCGCGCAAGCATTCGGCCAGCGCCAATTCCACCTGTTGGCCGCCAAAACCAAAGAGGATGCCGAAGCGACCGCTATTTACAATAATATGGCTGAAGCAGCCACGCGTTACCTGCATGCACGGTTGCACGGCCTGCGCCCGATTCCCTTGGACGACGCCATCAAACGCGCCGACAAACTGGGCAAACCAGCAGTGGAAACCTTTCCCGAAGCACCGGCTAGCCATGCCTACCGTGCCTTGGCGCAAGCCGTCGCGGCTTGGCCGGCGGCGCGACCGGAAGGGGGGCACTTGGAGGGATTCCTACATCGGCTTATCATGTCGGGCAGAATGGCGGAAGCAAGCATCCGCGCCTAACCTAAAAATAGCCGGGCATCACTTGAAGACAGAAGATTACGTCCATAAACACGCCCCGCTCGTAAAGCGGATCGCCTACCACCTGATGGCCAAATTGCCGGCCAGCGTGCAGGTCGACGACCTGATCCAAGCCGGCCTGATCGGCCTGATGGATGCCGCCGAACATTACGACGGCACGCAGGGCGCTCAGTTCGAGACTTATGCCGTGCAACGCATTCGCGGCGCCATGCTGGATGACCTGCGCCAAGCCGATTGGCTGCCGCGCACCGTGCGCAAAAGCATGCGTCAAATCGAAGCCGCGATCAATAAACTGGAACAGCAGAACAAACGCGCGCCGAACGAAGCCGAAGTCGCGAATGCGCTCAATGTTCCGCTGGCTGACTATCAGCAAATGTTGCTAGATGGCCGCGGTCATCAATTGATGTATTACGAAGACCTGCAAGACTCAGAAGATTCCGACTTTTTCGAACGTCATGTCACGGCGAACAGCGGCGACCCGCTGAAGATGATCGAAGATGCGGGATTCCGCAAAATATTGGTGGAAGCCATTCAATCCCTGCCCGAGCGCGAAAAACAAATGATGGGGATGTACTACGAGCAGGAATTGAACCTGCGCGAGATCGGCGAAGTGCTCGGGGTATCCGAGTCACGCGTGTGCCAACTCCACAGTCAGGCTGTCGCCCGCCTGCGCGCGAAGCTGGCAGAATGGATAGAGGACCGACGCTGATCCACGTCTGGACAGTGTCGGGCTAAGCCCCCATGCGCAACTTCGACCTCATCAGCATCGCCGGCATCGTGCTCGCCCTGATCGCCATTGTCGGCGGTCAACTGCTCGAAGGCGGCCATCTCGGATCGCTGTTCCAACTCACCGCGTTTGTGATCGTAATCGGCGGCACACTTGGCGCGATCATGCTGCAAAATTCCCTCACCGTGTTTCTGCGCGGCATGCGTATGGCGAAATGGGTCTTCGTGCCGCCGGTGCTTGACGGCGAGAGCTTGATTCAACACGTCACCGCCTGGAGCAACACCGCACGTCGCGGCGGCCTGTTGGCGCTGGAGCCGGCGATCGAGGATATCGACGACCCCTTCGTCAAGCGCGGCCTGCAAATGCTGATCGACGGCGCAGAGCCGGAAGCCCTGCGCGACACCTTGCAAGTCGAGGTCGATGCCTACGAAGAACAACAACGCCAAGCCGCAAAGGTGTGGGATGCAGCCGGCGGTTACGCCCCCACGATCGGGATTTTGGGTGCGGTGTTGGGCCTGATTCACGTAATGGAAAATCTTTCTGACCCAAGCAAGCTCGGCTCGGGCATCGCGGTCGCCTTCGTCGCCACGGTATACGGCGTCGGCTCTGCCAACCTGTTTTTTTTACCGATCGCGAATAAGCTCAAAAGCCTGATCGGGCGCGAAGTGGTGCTGCGTGAAATGCTGATCGAAGGCTTGATCGCCGTCGCCAATGGGGAAAACCCACGCCTGATCGAGCGCAAATTGCAAGGCTATTTAACCTAGAAGCCTGAGCTTTATATGCGCCGCAAGAAAAAACCGGAAGAGCACGAAAATCACGACCGCTGGCTGGTCTCCTACGCTGATTTCATCACCCTGCTGTTCGCGTTCTTCGTCGTGATGTATGCGATCTCCTCGCTCAACGAAGGAAAATACCGCGTGCTCTCCGACTCCTTGGTGACCGCTTTCAAAAACGCCCCTTCGAGCGCAATGCCAGCACATCTCGATCAACCACCGCAACCTACCTCGCGCCCGATTACCGCTGCAAAAAAATTGGGCGTAGAAGTTGATCCTAAGCTCAAAAAACAAACCGAAGACATGCGCCAAGTGGCGCAGGATTTGCTCAAGGTGTTAGCGCCGCTGGTAAAAGATAATCAAGTCAAGATCACCCAAAGCCTGCGCGGCGTGACGTTGGAAATTAATGCATCGGTGCTGTTTGCGCCAGGCCAAGCCATACTGCAAGCTGAATCAGCCAAAGCCTTGGCTGCCGTGGCGCAAGTCCTGGCGCCCGTACCCAACCGCATCCAGATCGAAGGCCACACTGACGATGCGCCGATCAGCACCGTCTATTACCCGTCGAATTGGGAGTTGTCTTCAGCCCGCGCTAGCAGCGTGGTCCGTTTGTTCGACTTGAACGGCGTGAATGCCGAGCGCATGGTCGCCATCGGTTACGCCGACAACCGGCCCGTGGTGCCGAATACCGACAACGAATCCCGCGCCCGCAATCGCCGCGTGACCGTGCTCATCATTTCCGAATTGCAAGACAAGCTAAAAGAAATTCCCGTCGCTGGCGTGCCCACCGAGCCGCCCCCCCCGCCGCAAGTGCAATGATCTGAGTGAAAACCGTAATACGTTTAGCCGCGAATTAACGCCAATTAGCGCGAATTGGGTTGTTTGAGCCTGGTTAAAAAATTAGCGTAAATTAGCGTAAATTGGCGTTAATTCGCGGCAAAAGATTCTGAAACCAACTGAATATCAGGCTTTGCCTAAGGGGCGGCCGCTGCCGGTCGGTGGCGTTGCATACGCCTGACCATCCTTGCCGTAGAGATTGCTGGTCGTGGCATTGGCGCTCATCAATACCGCCAAGGCTTGTTGGTTGCTGGCCAAGCGCGTGTGGATCAACTGACCATTGTGCTGATTGAGCGTTTTCGCATTGCGCGCGAGTTCAATCAATGCGTGCCACCATTTACCCGCGCCCTGCTTGTCGGCGGGATCGAAGCTATCCAGCCAAGCTTCCATACCGATTTGGTTGGTGCTACCGACGCGATCAGTGAGAAAACGGTTGCGCTGCTCGGCAAGCTGGGTGAGCTCGATGACTTTTTCGTTTTTTTGCTGCGCCAAGGCGATCAAGCTATCGGTATTGCCGCTGACCAGCGCGTCCTGCTCGGCTTGCAAGAGGGAGTGAAATTGACGGAAGGCCTGAAGCTCACGCTTCAGGACTGAAAGAAAGGCCTCGAGGCCGCCGGAATCTGGCCCTTGCGCCAAGCTACTCAGCCTTTGTGGTTGAGTACGAGTTCTTTGACAGTCGTCAGCAAGCGATCGGCCACCACATCCGGGTTGACGCGAAAGCGCCCCTCGGTAATGGCTTGCTTGATCGCTTCGACGCGTGCGGTATCAACCACCTGCACATTCTCCAGACTGCTTTCCAGTGACTGGAGTTGCGCAGAGAGCGGGCCGATATCTACCCGCTCTTGCGAGCCGGTGGATTTAGGCGCGGTTTTACCTGCCGCCGCGCTGCCCTTTTTGGGCGCCGTCTTATCTACCCGACTTTGTTGTGTTACCGACTTGTTTGAGTTGTCGATTTTCAAGGCAATGTCCTTAATTTTCTTCAAGGCACGGAAACGCTGCGCCCAACTCAATTTTCGGCTAGAAACCCTTGAAACTTTAGCGAAATATGATGACACCACAGTAATGCATTGCAGTGCCAAGAACCGCGCCAGCGAAGGCTTTCAAGCCGGTGGCGGGGCTCCCCACCGGGACGTTACAACGGTTAAGTTTAACAACAAACCTACACCAAGTCTAAGTATTTGCACCTAAGCAGCGCCGTCATAAAAGTGCAAAAACGCGCTTAATACTGTACTTCGACGCTGCCATCTGCGCGCGCGATGCCACTCACCGTTTGGCCGTTTTGCGCTTTCACTTGCACCGTTTGACCGGCTGCCGCATTGGCCAGCGCACGACCTTCGGAGCTAACCTTAAAGCCTTGGCCCTGCGCGATCAATTTCACCGCTTGCCCCTGGCGAATCACCAGTGGTGCGCGCAGCATGTCTTGGCGCAAGGCATGCCCGGCACTCACGCCCACGCTCAAGGTCTTGCCGACAACTTCATTCGCATCGCTCACCACGCCACTGGGCAATTGCGTCAACTCGGCTGTCTGAAGTGCTAAGTCTTCCGCCGCGAGCAGCTTACCGCTGGCGAGTGACCGTGCCGCCACCACGACCGGTCCCTGTACGCGCACTGTGACCGGCACATATAAGCTCCATGCCGCACCAGCGGCACAGCGCACACCGACAGTGGAATTACCCCACAACTTTGCGCCCAAGGGCAGGAATGCTTGTAGTTTGGCGCAAGGGGCGAATTGCACCGGCTCGATCGCGCCTAGCGTGATAGTGACTTGGCCCGGCAGATGTGCCGTTTGCTGTTTGGCGTAAATCTCGGCCGTTTGCTGGATCAGGGGCATATCCTGCTGCGCAGCCAACCCCGGGGGTAAAAATAATAGCCCCAGCAGACATCCCACTGTAAACCGCACGCTAAAGATCATTTATATATCTTCCTTGCCACAAGAATAACTAAAGTTATGCCCACAAAAGCCGAAAAAAGTTCAAGATTTAAACCGATCGGGGCATTTTAGCACGCGCCTTCTGGCCCTCCCGGTCGATCATTTGTATGCAGGAAAATCAAAGACTTCGAGGCATGACATGAAGCTGAAAACGAAAATCGCGCTAGGCATGGCCACCAGCCTGCTACCGTTAATGGTCGCAAGCGGTATTACCATTGCCTCCGGTGGCGCCAGCACCGTGGTCAATATGACCGGCTTGGTTCTCAGCGCAATCATGGGGGTGCTTGCTGTACTCTGGCTCAAGCGCGCCACTACACCCTCCGTCGAACTCATTCAGGCGGCACGGGAAATCGGTCAAGGAAAACTCAGTAAACGCTTGCCGCAAAATGTGGGTAGCGATTGGCTGCCCCTGATCGATGCCGTCAACCATTCCTTAGACGCAATGGAACGCCAATCGTCCGAGTTGCGGGCTCGCGTCAGTGATATCAACCAAAATACTGAAAGCATCAGCCATGCGCTGCAAGACTGCGCGGGGCGCTTCGAGCAACAAGTCAATCTTGCCGGCAACGCTGCGGCAGAATTGCATGAACTGAGCCAGGCGATCGGCATCATCGATCAACACTCGACCAACGCGGTCGAGCAGGCCGACAGTTGCATGAGCAATACCCAAGAGGGGAATGAAAGCGTATCGCGTCTGATGGGCGGCATCGACGAAGTCGACTCGTCGGTCGGTGTGATCGCCCAATCAGTAGAAGAATTCATGTCGAGCATGCAAACCATCACCTCCATGACAAGCCAAGTCAAAGATATCGCCGATCAAACCAATCTGCTCGCGCTGAATGCGGCGATTGAAGCCGCGCGTGCCGGCGAACAAGGCCGCGGCTTTGCAGTCGTGGCCGACGAAGTGCGCAAACTGGCAGAAAAATCTGCCCAAGCCGCACGTGAAATCGACGCCGTCACCCAACTCATCGGCCAGCATTCAAGCAAGCTGGACGAAACCATCAGCGCCGGCCGTGCCCAGCTTGCCGAGAATATGGAATCGCTAGAACAGGTAGCCGAGGCGCTCGGCTATTCGCGTGGCGCGGTGATGACCGAACGCAATCTGATTGCCGAAATCGCCACCACCACGCATACCCAATCGCAATCGAGCCAAGCTATTTCTCAGCATATTGAGCACATGGCGCGGCTAGCCACTGAAACCCTGGACCGAATAGCGGAAGCGACACGTGCTGCGTCCACGCTACGCAAGACGGCGGTTAACCTCGACGCCGCGTTCGCGCCAACCCAATTTGAAAATTAAAGACGCTTAAATCCGGGCACACTGCTCGGATGCGGCCACTATGCCGAAACTTACCAATCCCACCGATATCGCACGCGAGACGTTTAAACAACTCGCCACCCGCCGCATTGCGCCCACGCCGGAAAACTATCAGCGCACCTACCATGAAATCGCTGAAACTACCCCCGAAAATGACGTCGAAACTGAAAAGGAACTCATTAAAGCTTTGCAAGCCGCGGGGCGCGACAACCCACAACAAGCAAGCACCCTTAAGCGCATCGTACAAGCGATTGAACAACGTGACTGGAAAGGGCTGACGGCTCACATCGCGTCGTTGGCTGCGCAAAAACGCGCGGAGCAAACCGGCTGGGCGGATTTAATCCGCGATCTGATCAGGCAATGGGACTTGAAGCAAACCGGCCTCACCACCCCACGCAAGAAAGAAGCCTTAGATCGCGTGCTGATCAACTTCGGTAAAAACCCGGATGAGATGCTGAGTAAGTTGCGCAGCCTGGTCAAGGCTTGGAGTGAAGGTTTGGCCGGATCAGCCGGCATTGAAGTTGAAGGAGGCGAGCTCGCAGCGCCCTCGCCTGTCGCGCCAAGCAGCCCGGAATACCGCTTGGGTACGCCAATCGGGCCGCTCGTAAGTCAAGACCAGGCCCCCGGCATGCTAGTCGAGTTGCTATCGCAGGCGCTCCTCAATGGCGTCATGCCGCGCATCGCGCAATTCCCTGAGCTGGCGACGCGCGCTGCCGATCTGGCGAATCAAGCACGCGCTGCACGCGATATCGATACGCTCAATCAATTTTCTAAGGATATTCGGCAATTCTGGCTCGAACTCGAACTGCGTGCGGATGCCGACCGCGAAGTGCTCGATGGGCTCATGCGCCTGCTGCGTTTACTCATTAATAACATCACTGAATTGCTGCTGGACGATCAATGGTTGCACGGACAACTCACGATCATGCAGGACATCATGAGCGCCCCGCTCAATCCGAGTGTAATCGCCGAAGCCGAGCAGCGCTTTAAGGAAGTGATTTTCAAGCAAGGCACACTCAAGCATAGCTTGAACGAAGCCAAAACCACCTTAAAGAACCTGGTCGCCGTGTTTATCACACGCATGGGCGAAATGTCCGACAACACCGGCGAATATCACAAGAAAATAGAAAACTACGCGGGCGAACTCAGCGCCACCGAGGATTTGCCAACTATCAACAAAATCCTGAAAGACATTATTGGCGACACCAAAAACATGCATCTGGACATGGTGCGCTCGCATGAAGATCTGCTCAATGCGCGGCGTCAAGCCGACGATGCCGAACAAAAAATGCGCGCACTGGAAACAGAGTTAGGGCAGATCAGCGAACTCATCTACCAAGACCACCTGACCGGCGCCCTGAATCGACGTGGCATGGAAGAAGCCTTCGTACGCGAACTCGCGCGCGCCGAACGTGCGCAAACACCGCTGGCCATCGCCTTGCTCGACATCGATCATTTTAAAAAGATCAACGACACCTATGGACACGAAGCAGGTGACCAAGCGCTGATCCACTTAACCAATGTCATCAAGGAAATTTTACGCCCCGTCGATATCGTGGCGCGCTACGGTGGGGAAGAGTTCCTCATTATCCTGCCGGACACCAGCGCCGAGGATGGGGTGAGCATCATGACCCGCTTGCAACGCGATCTCACCAAACGCTTCTTCTTGCATGACAACACGAAAGTTCTGATCACCTTCAGCGCTGGCGTGGCACAGCGCATGGGCACAGAAACAACCGAAGCCATGATCGCACGCGCCGATGCCGCCCTGTACCGCGCCAAACAAGCCGGGCGCAATCGCGTGTTCTTGGCAGACACTAGCGCCACGCACTAGCACGATTGAACAGCGCAGCCAGACGCGCTCGGGATAGCAGCTAACGCCTTTACTTTAGTTTCGCGAGTTGCCGCTTAATCAAGTCATCCGGCAAGGCCACATAGCCCGCACGCTCGACTTGGGCTTGTCCTTCACGAGACAGCCCTGCCTTAATGAAGCGCACGATGCTGGCATCAACAGATTTTTTGTCATTTTTGTTGAAGTACAAGTATAAATAATGCTGTAGCGGGTAGCTTCGATTCTGAATATTTTCGACTGTGAGTGGAGCAACCTCACCATCGCTTCGCTTCAGTGCGAGCGCTTTCAGTGGCCTATCCGGCGCATAATTCAAAAAAGACACGGCGTATTTGTTCTTGCTTAGCTCATCGGCAATAGCGGCCGGATTAGCGATACCCACCGAAGCGTGGAATTCATCTCGGCACTGTACAGTGCGCTTGATAAAATCGGCAGCAGCCGATTTTTCATCCTGGCCCAGCACAACAATCTGCTGCTTTTCCCACTCCCCCTTCAGCCCCAACATACCCCAGTTGGTAACGCGGCTCTCCTTCAGGCAACCGCCGGACGCGGAAAATATCCTTTGGATATCGGAATAGCTCGCACCCGTTATCGGATTGTCTCGATGGGTGTAAATACCGATCGCCTCAATGGCAATCACGACGTATGAAGGGTAATAGCCGGCTACCCGAATGAAACTCTCCGTTTCTTCGTAAACCATTTCCCGATTCATGGCCGCTATATCGGCTTTCCCCTGAATCAGCGCCTTCGGTGCAACACTGGTGCCCGGCGTAGCGATATGCACCTTAATCTCCGGCGCTACGCTCTCAGCCCATTTCGCCAGGATGGGCTCGAGCGCTTTTGAACCGACGATCCGAATCTCCGCCGCATTTGCCGACGACCAGGCCAGCGTCCCACCAATCAGCAACACGCAACATCTTACGAAGCGTGTTGTTACCTTATAAGAATTGCATTGAACGATTTTCATGGCAGCCGGCTCAAAATGCGCTGGATTTCTCATATGCGCCACCCGCGACATCGGTTAACGCTTCCAAGATAATATCGGGCGCATCGCTGATCGCCATGAAGGTGCCCATGCCTAAAGCGGGCCATCCTACTGCGATACGATAACGTCCATAGAGTGCATATACCTTGTTACCCACGATATACATCTCATAAGGCACAGCGGCAATATTGTCGGCGCCAATACGCTTAACCCACCATCCCTCACCAGTTTTTGTGTCATTAAATGCCACACCGAATACCGCAACTTTCTTTTCCGGCAAAATCACTTCATACACCTTGGCAGTGTGGTTCACGCCCTTAGCCAAATTCCCCTGCACGGCTTTTAAAGCTTGCTCAAAACTGCCGAATGAATTTAATTCGTTCTTATTCGACTCGAATTTTTCCATGCCCACCATGTATCTGTAATTGCTTAATTCCGCCGCAGGTTCGTCGCCACCAAAGTGCTTTCCTGCGCCCAGCGCTTTGCCCAGCTTTTGGGATAGATCCTTAGCAAGCTCATCAGAATAATTGCGGCGAAAAAAAGCATGCTGCCAATACTCAGGATTTATATAGGAGACCGTTCCGTCGCTTTTAACCCCCACCCGAATACCCGCATTTACAATGCTTGATCCCCCTAGTTTTTGAATCGCATCCAGCAGGGGTTTGTGGGTGACGATAACAACAGCGTGCTGCGGCAGGCCCTTTGGGAAGTGCTTACCAATCACTTTAAAACCCTCGGCCTGTAATTTACTTTCAGCTTGTGCTGCAACCAAAGCCACATCGCCCGGAGCCAGCTTATCGCCTGAAACATAGGGAGATAAAGCAAAAGCCACTGGGCTCCAAAGCAACAGCAATAAACACTTTTTTACACAATTCATTGTTTTTCCTAATAAAATAAGTAGATTCGATTGGAGTGCTTGAGCCTACGCTCAAGTGGTTTAAGGTATTAAATAACTATTAATGATAGTCCTTTATTACTACTGTGTGAATAAGCCGGTCAATGGTTAACAGTACGTAAATACAGAACCATAAATACAGGCCGCTTTAACCGGGCCGTCTTGGCGTTGGTGGCGTAAATTTTTTGCAGGCGCCATTGCTGCAAACCTTGCCGCACCCGGCAATCCTTGCCGGTTTTTATCTTGCCGATTCGCTTCCCTAACTCGAACCGCACCCACGCTTAATCACTACCCTTCGGATTTTGTTCACCTTTTAATGGTTGGCACGATTACTGCTCAAGTAGGATCAAAGGAACAGGATCATGCTCAGCAAACTAGACCAATATTTCGACTTTAATACCCAGGCGCTCAAGCTGCGCAGTTATCGCCAGCAACTACTCGCCTCCAATGTCGCGAATGCCGACACACCCAATTACAAAGCAGTGGACATCGATTTCGCACGTGAATTGAAGCGCGTCTCCGGCCAGCAACCGGGTGCGCTACACATGGCCGCCACGAGCCAGGGGCATTTACAAGCGGCGACCGGCAACCCCTACAACGCCAAGATTATGTATCGCAGCACTTCGCAGCCCAATATCGACGGCAATACAGTGAATATGGATGAAGAGCGCGCCCAATTCGCCGAGAACTCTCTCCGCTACGAATCCACGGTGCGCGTGTTGAATGGCCAGATCAGAGGCCTCATGACCGCGATCAAAGGGGTATAAGCATGTCCATTTTAAATGTCTTCAGCATTGCCGGCTCCGCGCTCAATGCGCAGTCGCAGCGACTAAACGTGGTGGCGAGCAACCTGGCCAACGCCGACTCCACTACCAGCTCAACCGGTCAACCCTATCGCGCGCGCCAGGTCGTGTTTCAAGCGATTCCCGTAGGCGGCAATCAAGTCAAATTCGGCGCTGGCGTAAAAGTCAGCCAAGTAATCGAAGACACCGCACCGATGAGAAAGGTATTCGACCCGAAGCACCCCGCCGCAGCCGAAGATGGCTATGTGAGCTACCCCAATGTAAATGTCGTAGAAGAAATGGTGAACATGATTTCCGCCTCGCGTTCGTATCAAACCAGCGTGGACGTCATGAGCACCTCGAAGACCATGCTGCAAAAACTGCTGGCCCTCGGCCAGTAAGACATTAAAAGGAGAATGGGATGGAAGCTGTAGCCAGTGCCACCAGCAGTGCCAAACCCGCCCAAGCGGCCGGCGGCGATATAGACCTTACCCAAGATCGCTTTCTGAAACTGCTCATCGCACAGATGAAAAGCCAGGATCCGCTCAACCCATTGGATAACGCCCAGATCACTTCACAACTCGCTCAACTCTCCACCGTAACCGGCATCAACAAGCTGGGCGACTTGATCTCCGGCTTATCGAGTTCATTCAGCGAAGGACAATCCCTGCAGGCGGCCGGCATGATCGGGCGCGGCGTGTTCACACCCGGCAATACGATCGCGTTAAATGGCACTGCGCTCGCCGGTGTAGAGCTGCCACAAGCGGTGGAAGATCTCATTATCAACATTAAAGACAAAGCCGGCATGCTCGTTCATAGCGCCAGCCTCGGGCCGCAAAACAGCGGCCTCGTCACCCTGCAATGGGATGGTGCGAGTGATGCCGGCGGCCAAGCCCCCAATGGCACGTATACCTTTGAAGTTAAAGCCCAGGCGGGTGGCAAGCCAGTCGTAACGGACGTCAATCGCTTGGCTTATGGCCTGGTCAACAGCGTCACGCTGGGCGCCGCAGGCGTGCAGTTGAATGTCGAAGGGGTCGGCGCTACCGCGCTCTCCCAAGTCAAACAGATTTTGTAAGCGCCAAATTTAGCGAAGGAGTCGAACATGAGTTTCCAACAAGCACTATCCGGTTTGAATGCAGCGGCAAAAAATCTTGATGTGATCGGCAATAATGTAGCGAACACCGCAACCGTAGGCTTCAAGGCTGGGCAAGCACAGTTCACCGATGTATATGCTGCCGCCTTAAGCGGTGGCGGCGGCTCGCAGGTTGGGATCGGCACCAAATTAGCATCCGTGGCGCAGCAATTCACACAAGGCAACGTTACCGCTACCAACAACCCCCTGGATGTCGCGATCAACGGCAATGGTTTTTTCCAAATAGATACCAATGGCGTTCTGGGCTATACCCGCAACGGCCAATTCCAGATTGATCGGGACGAATATCTAGTCACCTCGGACGGTGGCAAAGTTCAAGGATATCCGATAACCAACAATGTGACTGGCGGGACGCCGGGCGACATTCAACTCTCCACGACGATTCTCGCCCCCAGCGCCACTACTTCCACGTCAATTTCCTTGAATCTGGATTCACGCGCCAGCTCGCTCTCCTCTGCAGCGTTCAACTATGCAGATGCGACTACCTACTCCAGTTCGACCTCGCTGACGCTCTACGATAGCCTGGGTAATTCCCATGTTTATTCGATGTATTTCTTAAAAACCGGATCTAATGCTTGGAATTCGTATGCGACGCTGACGAACTCAGCCGGATCGACCATCAACCTAGCCAGCGCCGGACCGCTGGGCACGATTTCCTTCACCTCGGCCGGCGCCATCAGCAGCGGCGCCTCGACATCGCAGACCATCAACACGGCGCAGCTCGGTACCGGCGCTGCAGCGCTCACGACAGCCGTCAGCTTCACGGGTAGCACCCAATTCGGTAGCTCGTTCGGTGTTAACTCGCTTAACCAAGATGGCTATGCCCCGGGCCGCTTAACGGGATACAGCATTAGCTCAGACGGCACAGTTAAAGCACGCTATAGCAATGGGCAAGCGGTGAACACGGCAAAGCTTGTTTTAGGTGCTTTCGCTAATCCACAAGGCTTGCAACCCTTGGGCAATAATCTCTTCGCTGAAACCAATGACTCGAACCAGGTTACGCTCGGCGCGCCAGGCTCCGGCAAACTCGGGGTGCTGCAGGCCTCCGCCGTAGAAGAATCAAATGTGGATTTGACCGCCGAACTGGTGTCGATGATCACTGCGCAACGTAACTATCAAGCCAACTCGCAAACGATTAAAACCCAGGATCAGATTTTGCAAACCCTGGTGAACCTGAGGTAATCCCGGAGAAAATCCAGGAGAAAATTATGGATCGCTTAATCTACACTGCGATGACCGGCGCCAAGCACATCTTGTCGCAACAGGCGACGGTCGCGCACAATCTGGCCAACATCAGCACCAGCGGTTTTCGCGCCCAAGTCGATGCGTTTCGCGCGGTGCCGGTGATAGGCGAAGGCCTGCCGACGCGCGCATTCGTCGTGGATGCCACGGTCGCTGCTGATTTCACGCCGGGCGTGATCCAAACCACCGGGCGCGATCTGGATATCGCGATCAACGGCAAGGGCTGGATCGCAGTGCAAGGCCCGGACGGCAAAGAAGCCTACACCCGCAATGGCAGCTTTGCGATCAATGCAAATGGGGTATTGCAAACCCGCACCGGCCAGAATGTACTATCGGATGGCGGCGCGATTTCGGTGCCGCCCGACACCCAACTCACCATCGGCAAAGATGGCACGATCAGTACCGTGCCGACGAGTGGCGAGAAGACCCAAATCAGCGAAGTCGCGCGCATCAAGATCGTCAATCCACCAGAAAAAAACCTGGTGCGCGGCGACGATGGCTTGTTTCATCTCAGAGACGGCGGCACGGCGGATGTCGATGAAAGCGTCGTGCTGCATAACGGCGCGCTTGAATCGAGCAACGTCAACCCCGCCGAGGCGCTAGTCAATATGATCACCCTGTCGCGGCACTTCGATCTGCAAATGAAATTGCTGCAAAACGCCGAACAAAACGCCGCTAAGGCCAGCCAAGTAATGGTTGTAACGGGATAAATATCATGATTCGATCACTCTGGATTGCTAAGACCGGCCTCGAAGCGCAGCAACTTTCGATGGATGTCATCGCCAACAACCTGGCCAACGTCAGCACCAACGGCTTCAAGCGTAGCCGCGCGGTGTTCGAAGACTTGCTGTACCAAACCCTGCGCCAACCGGGTGCCAAATCCACACAGCAAACCGAGATTCCCTCGGGCTTGCAACTCGGCACCGGTGTGCGTCCGGTCGCTACAGAACGCATCCACACCCAGGGTAATTTGCAACAAACGGGAAATGCACTCGATGTCGCAGTCAATGGCACGGGCTTCTTCCAGATTTTGCAGGCCGACGGCACCACTGCCTATAGCCGTGACGGAGCCTTCCAATTAAACAGCCAAGGCCAGATCGTCACCTCCAGCGGCTATGTCGTGCAGCCGGCGATCACCATACCGAGCGGGGCGATCAGCGTCACCATCAGCCGTGATGGCATCGTCTCTGTTTTGACGAGCGGCTCCAATACACCCACGCAAATCGGTCAACTGCAACTCGCCAGCTTCATCAACGCCGGCGGCTTGCAAAGCCAGGGCGAGAATCTGTATATCGAAACCGCCTCCTCCGGCTCGCCTTCCACCGGCAATCCCGGCAGCAATGGCTTAGGTCTCCTCAACCAAGGTTTTGTGGAAACCTCCAATGTCAACGTAGCCGAAGAGTTGGTCAACATGATCCAAACCCAGCGTGCATTTGAAATCAATTCGCGCGCGATTACGGCTTCAGATCAAATGTTGCAAAAGTTAACGCAGTTGTAAGGAACGCAGCATGAAAGCACGCCTACTTAAATCGATTCGAATACTGCTAGCAGTGGGCGCTGCCTCACTCCTCGCCGCTTGCAACTCGGTGCCACCCACCAACGTGCACCAGCCGATGACCGCACGCCCCGCACCCACGCCTGCACCCCAAGCCACCCCCGGCGCAATTTACAGCGTGGGCAATACCACCCCGCTGTTTGAAATGAAACGTGCGCGCAGCGTCGGCGATATTCTCACCATCCAGATTAACGAAAAAACCAACGCGACCAAAAAAGGCAATACCAAAGCCGAGCGCAAGCAAACCAGCGATTACTCGCTGTCGGCCTTGGTCGGCCTGCCCGGCAAAAGCTTTCTTGGCTCCAGCTTAACCGCCGATTCGGAACATAAATTCGACGGCAAGGGCGAATCCAATGCCAGCGACACCTTCACCAGCACCATCACCGTCACGGTGATCGAAGTGTTCCCCAACGGCAATATGTTGGTCAGCGGCGAGAAACAAATCGGGCTCAATCACGACGATGAGTTCATTCGCTTCTCAGGCGTGGTCGATCCGGCCACCATCGGTTTCGGCAACAGCGTTTCCTCGGTTCAGGTCGCCGACGCGCGTATCGAATATCGCGGCAGCGGCGCGGTCGATTCGGCCCAAGTCATGGGCTGGCTGGCGAAATTTTTCCTGACGTTCTTACCTTTCTAGGAGTGTGAAATGAGTCGGCTGCGCATTCTCCTCCCCCTACTGCTCGCGCTCACCTGCGCCGTACCCGCGCTCGCCGAGCGCATCAAAGATGTGTCGCAGGTCTATGGCGTGCGCAACAATCAGTTGATCGGCTACGGTTTGGTGGTCGGTCTTGATGGCAGTGGCGATCAAACTACGCAAGCGCCTTTCACCGCGCAGAGCCTTTCGGCCATGCTCACTACCCTCGGCATTAACTTGCCAGGGGTGGGTGGGTTGCAGTTGAAAAATGTCGCGGCGGTGATGGTGACGGCGGTGCTACCACCCTTTTCGCAGCCTGGACAGGCCATCGACGTCACGGTTTCCTCCCTGGCCAATGCCAAGAGTTTGCGCGGCGGCACGCTGATCATGACCCCGCTCAAGGGCGCGGATGGCAATGTCTACGCCATCGCCCAAGGCAATATCTTGCTCGCCGGCGTAGGCGCGGCGGCGGGTGGCAGCAGTGTCCAGGTCAACCACCTTTCCGCTGGTCGCATCCCCGCCGGCGCCACAGTCGAACGCGCGGTGCAATCCGCCGCTGTGGGTGATAGCGACCACATCACGCTCGAATTGCACCAAACTGATTTCACCACCGTGAGCCGGGTGACACAGGCGATCAACCGCTACTTCGGCGACAACACCGCTCATGCGCTCGATGGCCGTATGGTCAAGGTGCGTGCACCGCAAGACCAAAACCGTCGCATTACCTTCTTGTCGCAAATGGAAAACATTGTTTTCACGCCAGGCGAATTGGCGGCGAAGGTGGTGATGAATCCGCGCACCGGTTCGATCGTCATGAATCAATCGGTACAAGTGGATACTTGTGCGGTGGCGCATGGCAACTTGTCGGTCACCATCAGCAGTACGCCACAAGTCAGCCAGCCGGGCGCATTGTCCGCCGGCCAAACGGTAGTAACGCAACAAGCACAAATCAAAATTGAAAGCGAGAAAGGTGGGCTGGTAACGCTGCCGACCTCCACCTCCTTAAGCGACGTGGTCAAGGCGCTGAATGCCGTGGGCGCAACGCCGCAAGATTTGCTGGCGATCCTGCAAGCGATGAAAGCCTCGGGCGCGCTGCGCGCGGAACTGGAGATTATCTGATGATCTCCGCGCTCGATACGTCCAGCTTCGCGCTTAACAACAAGCCCCTCGGCGACTTAAAGCTGGCCTTGAAGCAAGACGCTGCGCGGGGCGTCCCTGGGCAATCCATCAAAGCGGTCGCCAAACAATTCGAGGGCATGTTTTTGAATATTCTGATGCGCGGCATGCGCAGCGGTGGCGGCAACAGCGTGCTCGACAACAATGAAACGAAGCTTTACACCGAATTATTGGATCAGCAGTTCGCACAAAAAATCGCCGAAGGCCGCGGCTTGGGCCTGGCTGATGCGTTGGTGCAGCAAATCACGCGCAGCCAAGCACATGCAGTGCCCAGCCTTGATGCGCCCGCACAACCCCTGCCGCTAAAAAAAGCGGAATCCACCGATGGGTTCTCTCAGGGCTTGCCCGGCGCCGCACTCAGCCCGCTGCCGCTCCAC
>JBBTCZ010000001.1:0-2618 GCA_038042985.1 Pseudomonadota bacterium | reverse complement strand
TGCGTTTTTCGGACCAAGCCGATCAGCATCTCGGAGCAAGCCGATCACCGTCTCGGAGCAAGGCGATCACCCTGTCGGAGCAAGCCGATCACCCCGACAGGGCGCTGTAAGCTAGGGCAATTGGCCTGAATTCTCGGGCCAGAAGACCCTCGTAGCGACGCTGGGCAATCCGGTTTCATAGACCCCATTCCCATGGAGGGTCTATGGCCTACACAAGGTTGCCTATGCGCAAGATCAAAGAAGTCCTGCGTCTCAAACACGAGCACGGCTTAGGCCAGCGCGCCATCGCCCGCAGTTGCGGCGTGGCGCAGAGCACGGTCGTGGAGTACCTGCGCCGCGCCCAAGCGGCGGGATTAAGCTGGCCGTTGCCACCCGACCTGAGCGACGGCGAGCTGGAAAGGAGGCTCTTTCCTAGCTGCATCGCGGCTCCCGCCGCCAAGCCGCCGCCGGACTGCGAGGCGATCTACAGCGAACTGCGCCGCTATCGCAGCGTCAACCTGACGCTGACCCAGCTCTGGCTGGAATACAAGGAAAACCACCCCGACGGCTACCAGTACACCCAGTACTGCGAGCACTACCGCCGCTGGCTGGGCAAGCTCGATTACGTGATGCGCCAGGATCACCGGGCCGGCGAGAAGCTGTTCGTGGACTACACTGACGGGCTTTCCCTGGTCGACCCCAAGACCGGGGAGCTGATCCGCACCCAGCTCTTCGTGGCGGTCTGGGGCGCCTCCAACTACACGTTTGCCGAGGCCAGCCTCACGCAGAGCCTGCCGCACTGGACCTCGTCGCACCGGCGCGCCTTCGAGTATTTCGGGTGCGTTCCGCACGTGTTGGTTCCCGACAACCTTAAAAGCGGGGTGCAGAAGGCCTGCTTCTATGAGCCCGATCTCAACCGCAGCTACGCGGAGCTGGCGGCGCACTACGGCTGCGCCGTCTTGCCCGCCCGGCCGGCCAAGCCCCGGGATAAAGCCAAGGTGGAGGCGGGCGTACTGGTGGTGCAGCGATGGATCCTGGCCGTCTTACGACACCGCACCTTCTTCAACATCAACGACCTCAACGCGGCCATCGCCGAGCTTCTGGAGCGACTCAACACGCGCGCCCTGCGCAAGGCGAAGAAGTCGCGCCGCGAGCTCTTCGAGTCGACCGACCGGCCCCACGCCAAGCCCTTGCCCCAGCGGCCCTACGAATACGCCGAGTGGAAGAAGGCTCGGGTCAACATCGACTACCACGTCGAGCTGGAGCGCCACTACTACTCGGTCCCGTTCCGTCTTCTACGCGAGGAAGTGGAGGCGCGCTTGACCGCCGCGACCGTGGAGGTGTTCTACCGGCACGAGCGCGTGGCCTGTCACCCGAGGTCCTACGTGGCTCATACGCCCACCACGCTTAAAGAGCACATGCCGCCGGCGCATCAGCATCACCTGGAATGGACGCCCTCGCGCTTGATCGAGTGGGCCGCCAAGACCGGCCCCGCCACCGCGCTGGTCATCGAGAAGATCTTGTCGAGCCGCGCCCATCCCGAGCAGGGCTACCGCGCCTGCCTGGGCATATTGCGGCGCTTGGTCGCGCATTACGGCGCCGGGCGCGTGGAGGCCGCCGCGGGCCGGGCCCTGAGATTCAACGCCTGCAGCTTCAAGTCCATGCGCTCGATTTTGGAGCGCGGCCTGGACCGGCAGACGGACGCCGCTTCGCCGGAGCAAACCGCTTTGCCCTTCCACGAGAACGTTCGCGGCGGGCAATACTACCACTGAACCAAGGAGAACGAATGCTCAACGAACAGACGCTCGACACCCTCAACGGCATGAAGCTGTTTGGGATGGCGCAATCCTTGCCCCAGAGGCTGGCGGACCCCAAGCAGGCGGAGTTGTCGCACGGCGAGTTCACGGGCCTGCTGGTGCAGGACGAGAAGACGCATCGAGACAACCGGAGGCTGGCGCGGCTGCTAAAGAACGCCAAGCTGCGGCAGCCGGCGGCCCTTGAGGATATCGATTACCGGCATCCTCGAGGACTGGCCAGGCAGGCGATGCTGGAACTGGCCAACGGCGGCTGGGCGGCCGCGGGCCGCAACGTCCTGATCACCGGCCCGACCGGCGTGGGCAAGAGCTACATCGCCTGCGCTTTGGGCAACCTCGCGGCCCGGGCCGGCCATCCCGTGCTGTATGCCAGGGCGCCGCGGCTATTTGAGGCGCTTGCGCAGGCCCGAGGCGACGGTTCGCACTTGAAGACCTTGACCAAGCTGGGGAAGGTCCAAGTCCTCATCATCGACGACTTCCTGATCACGCCCCTGACCCAGGTCGAGCGCAAGGACTTCCTGGAAATCATCGAGGACCGCTACGCCTCGACGGCTACCGTAATCACCAGCCAGTGCCCGCTCAAGGATTGGCACGAGGCCATCGGTGACCCGACGCTGGCCGACGCGATCTGCGACCGGCTCCTTCACAACGCCTACAAGTTCGAGCTTAGGGGCGATTCGATCCGGAAAACAAGGAAGGCTTCATGAAGGAGGGGACTATAAGCTAAACTGACGAAAGTCCAGCGTCGCTACGCTCCGATCGGCTTGCTCCGTGACACTGATCGGCTTCCCACCGAGACGCTGATTGGCTTGACCGAAATACGCA